>NZ_JBDUUF010000002.1:0-550780 GCF_039939235.1 Gordonia aurantiaca
ACAGGCCGCCGCTGAACCCGTGGCCAAACAACATCAAATCGCCTAGCATTCACCATGACTCGTTGATCACCACGCGTGAACCCACGCCGACCCAAAGTCCACCACCCCACGGGACACTGTCCGACACTGGTCGGTCGGCCGTCGGCGTCGTGGATGACGGAGGCCTGCGCGAGCAACCATCGTTCGCCCACCGTGGCCGCCCGGACCCCGATTCGTCCAGGACCTCCCGCCTGTGCACACTGCAACGCCCGTGCCGCTGCGGCGACGATCCACATCGGCACCGGCAGGCCGAACGGGTTCGTCACGTGGGCCTCGTCGCCGAGCGCCGACAACCACGGCGAGACGGCGTCGCCGGTCGCCACGAGGTCGAGTTCCCGGTCGAAGACGAGAAGTCCGGGGTGCGCGGGCAGGGGGCCTTCGGGGCCACGCCGGAGTCCGGCACGGACGAGTCGTCGAACCTGGCGACCGAGCGGCTCGGCTAGTCGTGCCAGGAGTTCCTCGTCGGCCGGGGTGAACGGTTGCTCGTCCCGGTTGCGGCGGAGGGAGACCAATGCCCACGGGGCGTCCTCGCATCCGAGGACCGCACGCAGTTCCCGGGGCCGGGCGCGCCGTGCTCCGGCGGAATGAGCCATCCGCCCGAGCGCCGCACAGTCGAGGACCTCGCCCCGTCCCATCTGCCGACGCCACCTGTCCGCGCGACTCGACGCCTCGGCTTCCCACAGCGTCGGCGAACTCGGCAGGCCGGTGTCCGGGTCGGCTGCGGTCCACACCGCGCTGCTGTACGGGACGATTCCGGGCAGGCGCGTCGTCACGAGGTCGAACACCTCGCGCACGTTCGACGCAGACCCGACTCGACGTACCAACTCGTCCTGGCGCCGTCGCACAACAGTCGGAGATCTGTCCGGGCCCACGTCTCCACCGTCACCCCTGCCCGCGGGTGCCGTCAAACGCGACCCCCTCAATCGAGGGATGGCACCGGGACCCGCGACCTGGCAAGAGTGGACGGGTTCGCCCACGCCACCGCCCGATCGCAGACGAACCGCAGAAGGAGACGACGTGAGCCGCCGCCGCTTTCGCCCGATCATCGCCACCGGAACCACCGCCCTCATCGGACTCGGGGGAGTGTTCGCGACGGGAGTTCCGAGCGCCTCGGCGGCACCTCCGAAGGCGACCACCACGGTCCGATGTGAGCCCGACAGCAGCGGTGACCCGCCACCGGGCGGCTGGTATCAGGGAAAGTCGGCGTCGTACCTGTACGATCGACGTTTCCGTGAGGGGCCGATCCTCTCCAAGGAACAGCTCGGCCGGTACACCCCGCAGGCGATCGCGCATTGGAAGGACTGGGACGGCAACGGCCGGGACGCCCTGCTCACCGCCACCTACGTCGAGGGTGGTGCCGACGACCGCGCGAAGATCATCGCGGTCGACGCGACCGTGCCCCACCGTCTGGTCGGGTGGGTCATGGTGAACAAGCGCTCCGCGAACGAACTGCCGACGCACGCGGGCGGGATGGCGATCGGCAACGGCCAGCTCTTCCTGAGTGGGCCGCAGGAGGCCGGCTCCATCCGTCACTATGCCCTTGCCGACGTCCGGAAGGCCTTGAAGTCCAACGGATCGATCAGTCCGAAGGGCGCCGACCGCAAGGTCTACGGACAGTCCTTCATGACCGCCGACGGGGACAAGCTCTACGCGGGGAAGTTCAATCGCAAGACGCGCGACTGGATGTACCGGTACACGATCGGTCCCGAGGGGGAACTGTCCACCGATCCGAAACCCGGCGGTGGCGGGAACCTGCGCTATGAGGTGCCCAAGGGGACCCAGGGCGTCGCGAAGGCCGGAGACACGATGTTCTTCAGCACCTCGTTGAATCGCAATGTGCGCAGCAACTTCTACGCGACAAGCGCCGAGGAGACCAACCTCGACAAGGCGCGGCCCCGCTGTTTTCGCGGCCCCAGCATGTCCCAGGGCATCGCCATCGACTCCGCGCACAATCGCGTGTTCCTGAACTACGAGTCCGGATCCCACAAGTTCGACGATCGCGCGAAAGATCCGGCGCGCAACATCATTCGCGGCGCCCACGTCGCGAACCTCACCGACGTGACCTCCGTCCCCGGTGGCACTCTGCGGATCGGCACCTTGCATGCGGAGAAGCAGACCGACACCAACGAGGCGGACGAGGTCGTCGTCAGCGTCGAGGGCGCCCCGATGTGTGTGAGGGGCGGCAACGGCAAGTGCCTGAGGCACATCACGATCCGGGAGGGCGAACGGCGCAAGATCGACGCCACCTTCCAGTTCACCGGTAACGCCCTGATCGGCATCACCGAGCGCGACGACCCGCCCGGCAACCCCCACGACGACCTCGGCACGGAGAAGCTCACCCCGGGAGCCGAGAAGGGAATCCTCCGGTTCACCAAGGGCGAGGCGGTCTACCGGCTGAGCTACGAGGTGAGCTGACGACCCTCGAGAATCGCGGATTCGACACAGACGCGCAGGTTGCGTGCAGCTCGCGCCCCTGGGTCGAACTCGCGGTTGTCGGGGGCTCGGGTACTGACAGTTCCTGCCCGGGATCATCGGGTGCGACGATGGGCGCAGCGGCCACGATCGTAGGCGAAAGGAGAGCCATGATCGGCACGCTCAACGCGCTCGTCGACCTCGTCGAAGGGGACACCGCCGAACCGGTCGACCTCGCGGGGTTCGCCCGTTCTCACGGCACGACCGAGTACCACCTGCGACGGATGTTCGCGTCGCTGGCGGGCATGCCGTTCTCGGAGTACGTCCGGCGCCGCCGGATGAGTCTCGCCGCAACGGATCTCGCCACCGGTGACGAGGGTCTGCTGGACATCGCCGTGCGCTACGGCTATTCCTCGGCCGAGGCCTTCGGTCGCGCGTTCCGGTCCGTGCACGACGCCTCGCCGTCGGAGGTGCGGACACATGGCGGTCCTTTCGCGACACAACCCGTACTCAGGTTCCGCCTGACCGTCGAAGGGAGCCGTCCCATGGACGTCACCATCACCGAACGCCCCACCCTCACATTCGTCGGACACGCGGCCGAGGTGCCGCTGATCCACCGGGGCGTGAATCCGCACATCCAGCAGCACATCGCCTCGATCCCGCCCGAGGAACACCTCCGGCTCAAGCAACTCAACGACACCGAGCCGGTCGGCATCCTCGCGATCACCGACGGCAGCGAGCCCGACGCGCCGGAGGGCACACCGATCACCTACCTGCACGGCGTCGCGGTACGTGAGGACACCGCGGTGCCCGACGACCTGTCGAGCATCACCGCCGACGCGGGCGCGTGGGTCACCTTCCGCTCCAGCGGACCTTTCCCGAATGCACTTCAGGAAACCTGGGCCGCGACCGCCACGGACTGGTTCCCGTCGAATCCCTGGCGACTGCGTCCCGGGCCGACGTTCGTGCGTTACCTGGCGCTCGACGAGTCGCATGCCGAGGCCGAGATCTGGATGCCGATCGAACGCGCGTGAGCCGCCGGTTCCCCCGCGAGATCACGCCATCGGGGAATCGCGGGTTCGACCACAGAAGCGCGGGTTACAGCTCGCGAATCTGGGCCGAAGCCCGCGATCCTGCGGGGGACTCGGGTGCCCGTCAGGCGACGGTGATGGCGTCCAGCCGTTCCCGGATGAAGTCGCCCGAGACGACCGGGGCGCCACCGCCCAGGGGGTGCACCACCGCATCGTGATCGAGCTCATAGAAGAAGATCAGGGACACGAGGTCCTCGGCCGGCGCGTCCGGTTGCGGAGGCAGCACACGATGGCGTCCCGCCGGCCAGCGACCGCCGGACCAGTACTCCAACAGGTCACCGATGTTGACGGTCAGCGCGTTCGGGTCGTACGGCGCGTCGGCCCAGCCGCCCTCCTCGCTGTAGACCTGCAGACCGCCGGCGCCGGGCTCGCGGTCGAGGATGGTGACCGTGCCGAAATCGGTGTGCGGGCCGATGCGGAACTGTCCCGGCTCGGGTTCGCCCACGTCGTGCAGCGGCGGATAATGATTGATGTTCGACGTCCAGGTCGGGTTCGACGCCAGGCCGCGGAACGGGTTGTCCTCGCCGGTCATGCCGAGTGACGCCGCCATCAGCGACAGCAAATCGTCGGACAGCGCCTTCATCTGAGAAGTCCACCGGTTGAACAGGGTTCGCAACTCCGGAACCTCGTCGGGCCACACGTCGGGAGCGAACCAGTAGTCGTCGACCTCGGGGATGCCCACCGGCGTCTGCGCGCCGCAGTTGTAGGTCTCCTTCAGATCGGGCGGGGTCTCGGTGCCCTCCGAGTAACCGTTGGCCTCCTTGCCCGGGCCGATCCAGCCACGGCCGCCGACGCCGACCGAGTACTTCTCCTTGACCTCGTCGGGCAGGGCGAAGAAACGCCGTGCGGTGGCACGCAACCCGGCGGGCAACGACGGATCGATGCCGTGACCGGTCACCAGCAGGAAACCCGCCTTCTGCAGCGATTCGTCGACGGCCGCGCACAGTTCCCGCGCGGCGCCTCCCGCGCGCCAGGCACTGATGTCGACGGTCAGGATGGGGCTGTCGGTCACCGCTCCTCCTCTGCGGCGTCCTCGTCGGCCACGCCGATGTCCTCGTTCCACACGTGCGGATTGGCGGCGATGTAGCCGGACATCATCGCGCGGCACCGCTCGTCATCGAGCACGATCACCTCGATCCCGTTCTCGCGCAACCAGTCCTCGCCGCCGTAGAAGGAGTCGTGCTCGCCGATCACCACCGTGCCGATGCCGAACTGCTTGACCAGTCCCGAGCAGTACCAGCACGGCGACAGCGTGGTGACCATGATCGTCGACGAGTAGTCGCGCTGGCGTCCGGCGGCCCGGAAGGCGTCGGTCTCGCCGTGGGCCGACGGATCGTCGTCCTGGACCCGTCGGTTGTGGCCCGCGCCGAGGAGCGTGCCGTCGGCGGCGAACAGGGCGGCGCCGATCGGGATGCCGCCCTCGTCGAGACCGATCCGTGCCTGCTCGTAGGCGACGTCGAGCAGCGCGTTGAGATCGAGGCCGGTGCGCTGGTGCAGGGTCGAGGTCATGAGATGAGAGTGCCCCCGCATCGCTGCGACGACAACCGACAGATCGTCGCCCTGCAGGATCGATCGCTCGGGCATATTGTCCTGTTCCGTGACCACCGTCCGCGACACCTCGACCGCCTGGGCGCCGACCCTCCAGGAAGTCCTCGACGATCACCTGGCGCCCGCGCACCCACGGGTCCTGTGCGCCCACGACCGTCTCGACCGGCCCGTGCGCTGGGTGCACTCCAGCGAGATCTTCGAGATCGGTCCGCTGCTGACCGGCGGCGAACTGCTGCTGACCACGGGTCTCGGCCTGCGCGGCCTCGACGCCGGCACCCGACGCCACTACGTCCGCGATCTCGCCGAGCGGGAAGTCGCCGCCCTCGCGATCGAACTCGGCCGGACCTTCGACGAGGTGCCCGAGGAGATGGTGCGCGCCGCGTCGGCGTCCCGCCTGCCGCTCATCGAACTCCGTGAGGTCGTCCCGTTCATCGAGCTCTGCCGCTCGGCGAACACCGCGATCGCCGCCCGCGAACTCCGACTCCTGAGGGACCGCGCGGAACTCGACGACGCGTTGCACGCCGCGCTCGCATCCGGCTCCGGGGTGGCGCCCATGCTCGAACATCTCGGAACCGCGCTCGACGCACCGGTCGTCCTGGTCAGCGCGGGCGGCGCGCTGATCTCCGCATATGGCGTCGACGACGATCCGTCGGCCTGGCGGGTCGTCGACCGCGCGGTCGCGGAGGCCGAGGTGACAAGCAAGGACCGCAGGCTCGCGCGCCTGGTCGTCGGCGAGAGTCGTTCCGGCCGGCCCATTCCGCATGCGGCCGAACTGTTGCGGGCGGCGGCCGCACTGCTCGCGGTCGGGCTGACGCGCACCGGTGTCCGAGGATCGGCGCTGGCCGCGCGCCTCGTCGAAGACCTCGTCGACGGCCGGCCGATGCGGCGCGCCGACCTCGAGTCACGCCTCGCCGCAGCAGGTGTCGCGATCAGCGGACCCACGGCCCTGGTGCCGGTCGTCGCCGAGGCGCCCGACCCGCGGATGGCCGACGCCGCGATCGCCGCGGCCCGATCCCTGGAGGCGGTGGCGCGCAGCATCGTCGACGCGACGGTCTACGCGCTCGTCGCGCTGCCCGCCGTCGACCTCGAGACCGCCGGCGATCCCGTCGACCGCGTCGCGAACGCGCTGACCATGCTGGGGACACGGCTGGGGCGCACGACGATCGTCGTCGGCGACGCCGTCCGCATCGACCGGGACCGCGCGGATGTCGACGTCGCCCGCTCGCTCACCGCCGCACTTCGACGTTGCGCCGGGCAGCTGGCCCTCACGGCGTCGGGCGGGGAGACCGGCCGACGCGTGTTCACGAGCCGGGAACTCCTCGCCGACGAGGCGATCGCCGCCCTCGACCCGGGGCTGCGCACCGACCTGTCGGCGCTCGTGAAACCGCTTGTTGCGCACGACGAGAGGTCGTCGGGCAACCTGGTCCGGACCCTCGCGGTGCACCTCGCGCACGGATGTAGCGCGACCAGGACCGCGCAGGCACTGCACATCGGACGCCAGAGCCTCTATCAGCGGCTGGAGAAGATCCGGCAGTTGCTCGGCTTCGACCCGACCGAACCCGCGGTCTACGCGTCGATGCTGCTGGCGGTGCGGGTGGCGGCATCGCCCTGAACGAGAGAGCGGCTGCGCGCGTTCGCGATCAGCAGCGTCCCGAACGGGACCAGTGCGAGAAGGCTCGCGCCGAGGCCGACGAGCAGCGGACCCCGGGCGGCGAGCCCGGAGTCGAGGGCGACGCCGGCGAGGAGGCTGCCGAGCGTGATCCCGACGTTGACGAATGCGATCGGCAGTGCGGCGGCGAGCAACGGCGCCTCGGACCCGTGATGCATCGACAACGAGATGAGTACCGGAAACGCCGCCATTCCCGTGAAGCCGAGAAGCCCGAACAACACCACCGCGGCCCAGGATTGCCCGGCGAACGCGACGAGCGCGGCGGTGACGACCGCGGTGGTGGCCATCGCGGTCGCGGCCGTGCGGTGCGGGCGTGCGTTGCCCAGCCGGCCTCCGGTGACCTGACCGATGGTCGCGCCGATACCGAATACACCCAGTGCGATCGGCACGAGCGAGTCGTCGAGGCCCGCGACATCGGTGAGCAGCGGGGAGGCGAAGGCGAACACCGACAGCGTTCCGCCCGCGACCGCGACGCAGGTGGCCAGCAGGAGCCACAGGCGCACCGAACGCACGCCCGCGAGCTCCCGGCGCAACGACAGGTCGACACGTTCGTGCCGGTCGCGCGGGATCAGTGTGACCACGACCGCCGCGGCGAGGACCGCGAGGCCCGCGAGCGTCCAGAACGCGGTGCGCCAGCCGAACATCTGTCCGGTGAACGACCCGAGGGGAACGCCGACCACGTTGGCCATCATCCCGCCGCTCTGCACGATCGCTATCGCCCCGGCACGGCGCGCGGGTCCGGCCAGGTCGGCCGCGACGAGTCCGCCGACGGTCCAGAAACCGCTCGTCGCCACCGATGCGACAAACCGTGCGGCGATGAGCACCCAGAACTCGTCGGTGAGCACCGACGCGAGCATGCCGATGGAGAACACGATCAGCGACGACGCCAGCGTCACCTTGCGCTGGACGCGCGCGGTGAGCAGTGCCATCGCCGGGGCGCCGCCGATCATGCCGAGGGCGAACACCGTGACGGTGAGTCCTGCACGGGCCTCGGTGACCTCGAAGTCGTCGGCGATGTCGGGGAGCAGTCCGGCGATGACGAACTCACTGGTCGACATCAGGAACGTGCAGCACGCCATGATGTACACGGCAGCCGGAAGCCGTTCTGCCGCACGCTCAACGGTGGTCACCCGACGAACAGTAGGGCCGGTGGGCGATCTCGGCAGCGTGGCGGATGAATGTCACAGTCGATCCTCGCGACGCGACTCCCTCCCGCCACCGGGAGTCGCTTGGCGGGAGGGAGATGTCGGCGCGGGCGGCGGGCCGGGAACCTCACACCCTCGGAACCGGGTTCGGGGCGGGTGAGTGCGGCCTCGCCTCCGCATCGTCGTGCAGCGCCCGCGCGTACCAGGCGCCCAGCCCGAGGAGGAGCAGGCCGGTGACCATGAACACGACGACCCGGAAGATGCCGTCGAGGGTGGCGAGATCGAACAGGAACAACTTGGCCATCGCCGCCGCGACCAGCACCAACCCGCTCGTGACCGCGGCGGTTCGTTCACCGCCGCGGCGGCGTCGTGCGTAGGCGAGGAGCCCGCCCGCCATCGCGACCCAGCAGGTGGTCGCGGCGACGTGCCCACCGAGGAATCCGTCCGCGCCGGCCAACAGCACACCGGTGGTGACGCTCATCGCGGTGACCGAGTAGACCGCGACCACGCCGGCCACGGTGTAGGCGAGGCCGACGACGTCCCGGTCGGTCAACCGAATCCAGGCGTCGGCGAGGATGATCGCGCCGACGGCGGCGAACAGTGCGCCGATCACGGCCGCGAGCGAGGCGCGGGATTCCACGAGACCGGTGTCGACCAGCACGTAGGGAGCCATGTCGGAGATCAGGAGTCCGAATCCGACGACCCAGACGAGGGTCGCGCCGACGAGTAGCACCATCGACGTCGCCGACCAGGTGCGCGCCATCAGTGCGGTGACGATCGCCAGGCCCAGCATCACCGACACCGCGACCCGGCCGTCGAAGCACACGAGTAGCGCCACGAACACCAGGACGAGCGCCGTCGCCGCCCAGATCGGGGCGACCGTGTCGGGCAGGCCGAACCGCTCGGTCCTCACCGTCGCGCAGACGACGGTCGTGCCGATGACGAGGAGCGCGGTCACGGCCAGCAGCGACACCGCGCCCGCCGTGCCCATCACCGCGCCGGCGAACAACGCCGGCACCGTCGTCGCGGCGGCCAGGCCGGCCATCGCCTCTGGGAAGCGGGTCGTGGACATCGCGACCACCGCGAGGGCGAACCCAAGGAAGACGACGATCATTGTCGCAGTGGCGAATTCGAATCCCAAGCCGGTGAAGGCACTGCGCTCGTGGCCCAGGGCGTGCAGTCCGACCATGGTCAGGGGCACGGTCGGCGCGGCGAGTCGGATGGTGTGCAGCCAGATCCAGTCCCGGCCGATCTGTACCCACGACGATGCGACGGCGAGCATCACCATGGACGCGATCAGGGTCATGTCCAGGCCGTCGGTGAGGACCGGTGCCAGCGCGATGAGTGGGACGATCACCAGAACGCCGAGATGTTCACTGTCCCAACGGGATGCGAGGATCAGGCCGGCTGCGGCGATGACGCCGGCGATGGTCAGGCCCGCGACGACCGGCAGCCATTCGTAGATCCTGGTCGCCGCGAGGACGTCCAGATGGCCGGCGGCGATGCCGGTGGCGGCCAGGGCGACCGCCCCGATGCGGCCATCGCGCTTGCGCTGCAGCCAGATAGAGGTCCCGACGAGCGCTCCGGCGAGCAGCGCACCACCGGCGACACGGAACTCCGGGCGCAGGATGCCCGCCTGCGCGGCGAGCACGAGAAGCAGCACGACACCGATGAGCGTGACGCCGACACCGGCGACGGCGAGGAGCTTGCCGATCAGACCGCGCTCGACGGCGGCGGAGATCCGATCCGACACCGGCGGGGTGGCCGGGCGCGGAGGTGATGGGGCCGGCGGTCGCTGCGGGACCGGCGCGTACGCGGGGTGCGGCCCCTGCCTCTGCTGCGCGAGCGCGCCCCAGTCGGGTGTCCAGGGCGCGTCGGGGGTTCTGGCCGCCGGTGACGGAGAAGCCTGCGTGGGCCCGGCCATCGGCGGCGCGGCCTGTGTGGACACCTGCTGGGACGGTGCCTGCGGCGGCACGACCGGCCGGGCGTCGACCGCGGGTGGGGCGAGCCGCGACGGCGACGCCCGCCGCCCCGCCGGCCCTGTTGCGGACCGGGAGGGCTCGCCGGATGCAGCCGACTCGGCCGCCGGCATCTGTTGCCGGGTCGTCTCATGCTCGAGGAGCCGCTTGAGTTCGGTGAAGTCCGCTGACACGGAGGACATCTGGTGGGCGATGGCGTCGAACTCGGACGCGAGACGCGCGAGCGTCGCCGCGCCGTGGGCACCACCGAGAGGACTGCTGGAAGTGGTCATGGTTCGACGATGGTCGTCGACGCCCGCCGGGACATGAGTAGTCCTACCCAGGCGAGGTGGGGATTTCCTGGTGCGGTCCCGGGTGGACCCCGGCGCCGTCGAGGTTCCTGCCGGGGTTTGGCTGTCCACCTTGTGCGGGTACGCCCAGGTCATGACTGATGCTCATGACCCCACCGACCGCGGGCGGGCCGACGTGGAGAAGCGCTGGCAGGACACCGGCACCTACCGCTCCGCGGCACTCTATGTGCTGGCCGTCGTCGCCGTGGCGGCGGTCGTGTGCGCGATCTTCCTGTCCGTCGCCCGTGACAGCGTCGTCGTCGGGGCGTTGATTCCGGGCGTGTTCTTCCTGGGCGGCGTCGGCGCCCTCGTCACGGGTTATCGCAGCTACCGAAAGGGCGGCACCTGGCCCATGTGGCAGGGAGCGGGATGGTTCCTCTTCGCGCTCATGCTGGTGACCCTGGCATTCCCCACCATGGCGACCTGACGCGGCGCCGTCCCCGGCCACCGACACGCGCCTCCGGGTTCTGGCACAGCGCCTCTGGTGCCCGGCCTGGCACAGCGCCTCTGGTGCCCGGCCTGGCACAGCGCCTCTGGCGCCCTTGTCGGGACGCCTCCGGTGTCGCTACTCGCAGCGCGGCCCGCACTCGGCGGCGAAACACGCGCGAGAGCGGCACCCTGGTCCCGATCCGTCCTCCCGGGCGCCATCCCATCGTCGGCTCCGACGGTGACCGCCGAGAGCGGTCGCGGCCTGAGGCATGATGTCTGCCATGTCGACTCCGTCGCGCACGGGCGCGCTGGCCGGCGGCACCCTGCTGCTGCTCACCGCCCTCTACTTCGCGCAGGGTCTGCCGTACGGGTTCTTCAGCCAGGCCGTTCCGGTCATCCTCCGCGAGGAGGGCTACTCGCTCACCCAGATCAGCGTCTACGGACTGCTGTTCGCGCCGTGGGGGCTGAAGTTCTTGTGGGCGCCGTATGTCGACCGTTACGGCACCCGCCGCCGATGGCTGCTCACCATGCAGCTCACCTCGGCCGCGACAGCCCTGGCCCTCGCGTGCTGCGACCTCGACGGCACCCTTGCCTGGATGCTCGTGGGCATCGCGGTCATCAACCTGACGTCGGCGACCCAGGACATCGCCACCGACGGACTGGCGGTGGAGACCCTCGGACCCCGGCAACGCGGACCGGGCAACGGGATTCAGGTCGGCGCCTATCGGATCGGCATGATCGTCGGCGGCGGCGGACTGCTCTGGCTGTTCTCTCTCGCGGGGTGGCGGACCCTCTTCGTGGCGATGTCGCTGATGCTGTTCGCCGTGACGATCCCGGTCTGGTTCCTCGTCGGGCGGTCCCGGCCGGACGAGGCCTCCGACGCGGTGGCCTCGGTGTCGGCGGCCCGCCCCAACCGGCCCACGCCCGGCCTGCTGCTCACCGGGTGGCTCACCCGGCTCCGACGCGCCGGCGTCCTCGTCTTCATCCTGGTGGTCGGGGCGTACAAATTCGGGAACTCGATGGGCTCGGCGCTGGTCGGTCCGTTCATGTCCGACATCGGGCTCTCGCTCGGCCAGATCGCGCTCATCGAGGGCGCGCTGTCGTCGGCGGGCGCGCTCGCGGGTGCGGCACTCGGCGGCTGGCTGGCCTTCCGGTTCGGGCGACGTTCGGCGTTGTTGTTCGGCGGGGTCACCCAGACGCTGAGTCTGGCCCTCTATCTCGTCGCCGCATTCGGTGCGGGCGGTTTCTTGATCGTCGTGACCGCAGGTCTCGCCGAACACGTGCTCGGCGGCGCCGCGACCGTCGCGGTGTTCACGCTGATGATGGACGCCTGCGAAAAGGGCCACGAGGGAAGCGATTACACGCTCTTCGCCTGCGCCGTGGTGGGGGTGCAGGGTGCAGCCGGCTTCTGTGCCGGGGTGATCGGCGACCTGTTCGGATTCCCGACGCTGTTCGGAACGTCGCTGGTGTTGTCGGGGCTCGGTGTCGTGGTGATGATCGCGGCGCTCGATCGCGGCATGGGGCCGGAGTCGATCCGGGCCCTCGCGCGGACGGGACCGCGGTCGGCAGGGTGACGGCTCGCGGCGGGCGGTATCGCGGTCGCCGTTTGCGGCCCCGCACCTGCGTCCGACGGGGGCGGCCCGCAACGGGGAAGACGCGGGCCCGGCCTCAGCCGGCGGTCCGGCGTCGCGCGGGGAGCAGCATCTCCACCACCTCGTCGACGACCCGGTCGAGGTCGTCGCCCAGGTTCCCGGCGAGGAACTGCTGCGCCAGCTCGGCCATCGCGCCGGTGAACATCGCCGCACGCACACGACCGGTCAGCGGATCGGTCTTCCGGGCGTCGGCCTCGGCGAACGCCAGGTCGAACAGCATGTCCTGGGTAGCGCCCCGGCGCTCGACCAGCACCGGATTGGTGCGGCCCTCGGTGAAGAGGATGCGACCGCGGCGCGGGTCCTCCGACGCGTGCCCCAGCACCGCCCGGATGCCGGCGCGGGTGCGTGCCCGAACCGACGGCCCGGCCGCAGCCATCGCGGCCTCCACGACCTCGGCGAGCTCCGCCGCCGTGGTGTCGTAGACCGCGCCGAGCAGCTCGTCGGTGTCGGCGAAGCTCTCGTAGAAGTAGCGGGTGTTGAAGCCGCAATGACGGCACACCGACCGCACCGACAGGTCGGTCTCTCCTCCGGTGCCGCCGAAGATGTCGAAGGCCGCCGCGATCAGGCGCGCTCGGCGTTCGGCGCGGCGGTCCGCGAGCGGGACGCCGGCCCATCGGGTCGGACTCGACATTCCTCCACCATATCCGCCGAAACCGACCCGGGGCGATGTCTGGTCACATGCGTACCCAAAGGATAGTCTGGACACAACCGTGACCACATTGCGTCGCCCATCGCCCGGACGTGTCCACACGACCGGGTGGGGGATCGGTGCAGAGGAGAGGACGACCCATGAACGTGTCCCTTGCTCCGGCGGATCTGCCGCCCGTGAAATCGCCGTCGCCGAAACTGCCAACGCCGAAACTGCCAACGCCGAAACTGTCGTCACCGAAGCTGTCACCGCTGAAGCTCGCGCCGGTGAAGCTGCCGCCGGGCGGGCTGAACCGCGGGCGGCTGTCGACGCCGGACCGGTTGCCGCTCGGCCTTCCGCACGAAGTGGTCGGCTCCTGGCTGAACGGAAAGTTCGACGAGAGTGTCCGGGCCAGGTTCTTCCGCGGCATGGAGTTCGGGGCTCCCGAGGGGGACCCCGGGTGGTTCGGTCCCGATAGTGCGACCTGGTACGTGCATTCGCACACCCCGGCCCTGATCTTCGGGTTGCAGGCCGCGTCGTACATGGAACGGCTCGATCCGTCGATCTACTGGATGGGCATGCACCATTCGCGCCTCGTCCGGCGGCGCGCGGACGGGACGCCCACCACGGCGATCGACCCCGACGGCGCGATGACCCGGCTCGGGCATTCGCTGGCCTTCTTCATGGGCACCGCCTACGGGTCGACCGAGACCGCCGAGCGGCTCGCCCGCACGGTTCGCGCCATGCACCACACCATCAAGGGAGTGCGCCCCGACGGAGCGGCCTACGACGCCGACGATCCGGAGTGGCTGCGTTGGAACTACGCGACCGTCGTCTGGGGCATCGCGACGGCGCACGAGATCTACCATCCGCGTCCGCTCCGCGGCGCCGAACTCGACCGGTACTACGGCGAATTCGTACGAGTCGGACACGCGCTGGGCGGCACCGACCTGCCGGCCACCAAGGCGGAGACCCTGCGCTGCCTCGAGTCATATCTACCGCGGCTCGCCCTGACGCACGGCAATGCGATGGCCACGGGCGCGAATCTGCGGAATCGTGTTCAAGCGGCGGTGGATTGGGCGATCCGCGACATCCAGCCGCGCTGGGCCAAGCAGCTGATCTCCTACCGTCCGCCCAATCCGGTGGAGCGTCGCGCCCGGCGTTCCCTCGTGTGGAGTGTCATCAACACCGCCCATCTCACGATGGGGGAGATGCCCGAGTTCCGGGCCGCCAGGCGTCGCGTGGCAGGCGGAACCGATGTGCCCCACACCCTTCCGCGGTACGAGCTCGGCACCGATCCCGAGATGAGCCGCGCCGAGGTGGAGGCGTCCTTCTCGCACTGAGCGCGGATCGAGGTCGCCGGCATCGTGTCTCCCGCCCCGGAGAGGTCGGCGAATTGTAGTCGTCGATGTTCTTTCGTGGGCTGAAATCGCCATGGTTACAACAAAATTCGGTGGCGTGGATCCGGCGTGAGCCGCCGTGAAGCGGAAACAGGGAATTCACTTCACGTCATGCCGGTGTAACAAACCATCAATACGTTTACCCCCCATACGCGACGTCACCGCTTTTCTGGTGTCGCGTATCCGAGCGGGGGGTTCCATCGGTGCGAAGGTGCACCGTTGTCTGTCTGGGCCATCCCGTACCGACCCGAGACGTATTGAGAAAGGCCTTCGGATGCCGTTCAGTTCATTGTCGTCCGCCGTCACCCCCACACGCCGTCGGCGGTACGGCATCATGATCCCTGCAGCCCTGTCGGCCGTGGCACTCGCGCTGAGCGCCTGTGGCAGCTCCGCGAGCGACGAATCGGCGTCGGGCGGGACGTCGTGCGTCGACACCTCGGGCGACACGATCAAGGTCGGCTCGCTGAACTCGCTGTCGGGCACGATGGCGATCTCCGAGGTCACGGTGCGTGACTCGATCAAACTCGCCGTCGACCAGATCAACGACGACGGCGGCGTCCTCGGCAAGCAGATCCAGCTCATCGGCGAGGACGGCGCGTCGGAACCGACCGTCTTCGCGGAGAAGGCCGAGAAGCTCATCTCCAGCGACTGCGTCGCGGCGGTGTTCGGCGGCTGGACATCGTCGAGCCGCAAGGCGATGCTGCCGGTCTTCGAGGACAACAACGCGCTGCTCTACTACCCGGTGCAGTACGAGGGCCTCGAGTCGTCGCCGAACATCTTCTACACCGGCGCCACCACCAACCAGCAGATCGTGCCGGCCCTGGAGTACCTGAAGGAAAAGGGCGTCAAGTCGCTCTACCTGGTCGGCAGTGACTACGTCTTCCCGCAGACCGCCAACCGCATCATCAAGGCGTACGCGGCGGCCAACGGCATCGAGGTCAAGGGTGAGGATTACACCCCGCTGGGCTCGACGGACTTCTCGACGATCGTCAACAAGGTCCGCGCCGCCGACGCCGACGCCGTGTTCAACACCCTCAACGGCGACTCCAACGTCGCGTTCTTCCGCGAGTACAAGAACGTCGGCCTGACGCCGCAGCAGATGCCGGTCGTGTCGGTGTCGATCGCCGAGGAAGAGGTCGGCGGCATCGGCGTGGAGAACATCGCCGGGCAGCTGGTCGCGTGGAACTACTACCAGACCGTCGACAACCCGCAGAACCAGTCCTTCGTCCAGGACTACAAGGCGGCCTACGGCGCCAACAAGCCCACCTCGGACCCGATGGAGGCGGCGTACGTCTCGGTGTACCTGTGGAAGAACACCGTCGAGAAGGCCTATTCCTTCGACGTCGAGGAGGTCAAGAAGGCCTCCGGCGGAGTCACTTTCGAGGCTCCGGAGGGAACTGTCACCATCGACGGCGACAATCACCACATCACCAAGACCGCCCGCATCGGCGAGATCCGTCCCGACGGTCTGATCTACACGGTGTGGGATTCGGGTCAGCCGATCGAGCCGGACCCCTACCTCAAGAACTACCCCTGGGCCGAGGGTCTCGGCAGCTGATCGCCAGGTGACCCGTCCCGCGTCCGCGGGACGGGTCACCTGCGTGACGGGGGAAAGCCCACCCCGGCGAGTCCGGCCACGGACATTCCCGCCGGCACAGACCCACAGCGAAACGGATGGTGACGTGGAAACCGTTATCGGACAGCTCTTCACAGGACTGAGCCTCGGCTCGATCCTGCTGCTCGCAGCACTCGGCCTGTCGTTGACCTTCGGTCAGATGGGTGTCATCAACATGGCGCACGGCGCGTTCATCATGGCCGGCTCGTACACCGCCTACTCGGTACAGGAGTACCTGGTCTCGAATGCCGATGTGTCCCTGCTCGTCTCGCTGGTCATCGGTTTCCTGGTCGGTGGGTTGATGGGGGTCATCCTCGAGGTCACCCTCATCAAACGCATGTACGACCGTCCGCTCGACACCCTGCTGGTGACCTTCGGAGTCGGCCTCATCCTGCAGCAGCTGGCCCGCGACATCTTCGGCGCTCCCGCCGTGGACGTGACCGCGCCGTCGTGGTTGTCGGGCGGCGTCGACATCCTCGGCGCGGTGGTGCCCAAGACCCGACTGTTCATCATGCTGCTGGCCGTGGTCGCGGTGATCGCGGTCGCCGCGGTCATGAAGTACACCGCGATGGGACGTCGTATCCGCGCGGTCGTGCAGCACCGCGATCTCGCGGAGACCAGCGGAATCGACAGCCGCGCAACCGACATCACGACCTTCTTCATCGGTTCGGGGCTGGCCGGCGTGGCCGGTGTGGCGTTGACCCTCATCGGTTCGACCAGTTCGAACACCGGCATGACCTACCTGATCGACGCCTTCCTGGTCGTCGTCATCGGCGGTCTCGGCCAGATCAAAGGCGCGGTCATCGCGGCCATCGCCCTCGGCATCCTCAACTCGTTCATCGAATACAGCACGACCGCATCGGTGGCGAAGGTCGCCGTCTTCGTGATCATCGTGATCTTCCTGCAGATCCGACCCCAGGGTCTGTTCACGGTCCAGTCGAGGAGTCTCGTGTGAAGGACTATGTCAACGGCCACTTGAAGGTGTGGGCGGGGTTCGGCGTCGCCGCGATCCTGCTGTTCGGCGTCGCGCCCACGGTCCTCTCCGACTTCCGTCTCAATCTGCTCGGCAAGTTCCTGTGCTTCGGCATCGTCGCGGTCGGCATCGGGCTGGCCTGGGGCCGGGGCGGCATGCTCACCCTTGGCCAGGGCGTCTACTTCGGCCTGGGCGCCTACATGATGGCCATGCACCTGAAGATCTCCGACGCCGAACTGCGCGGCGACGACGTGCCCGACTTCATGCAGATCGCCGGCATCCGCGAACTGCCCGGTTACTGGAAGCCGTTCGCCTCGCCGGTGGTCACCATCCTCGGGATCCTGTTCGTGCCCGCCCTGATCGCGGTCCTGCTCGGCCTCGGTGTCTTCAAGCGCAAGGTCAAGGGCGCCTACTTCGCCATCCTGTCGCAGGCACTCGCCGCGGCCTTCGCGATCCTGCTGGTCGGTCAGCAGACCACCGGGGGCAGCAACGGCCTCAACCGATTCCGCAGCTTCTTCGGGCTCGCGCTCAACGACCCGGTGAACCGGCACCTGTTGTTCTACATCGCCGCGGCCACACTGCTCATCGTCGTCGCGCTCACCCGCCAACTCATGTACAGCCGGTACGGCGAACTCCTCGTCGCGGTCCGCGACCAGGAGGAACGCGTGCGCTTCCTCGGCTACGACCCCGCGAACGTCAAGGTGGTCGCGTACGCCGTCGCGGCGCTGTTCGCGAGCATCGCGGGTGCGCTGTTCGTGCCGATCGTCGGCATCATCTCTCCTGCGGACGTCGGCATCGTCCCGTCGATCGCCTTCCTGATCGGTGTGGCCATCGGCGGCCGGACGACGCTGCTCGGCCCGGTGCTCGGCGCGATCGCGGTGGCGTGGGCACAGACGAGCCTGTCGGAGAACTTCCCGTCCGGCTGGACCTACGCGCAGGGCATCCTGTTCATCGTCGTGGTCGGCTTCTTCCCGGCGGGGCTTGCCGGACTCGGCGCATTGTTCAAGTGGCGGCGCGGAAACAAGCCCGACCCCGCACCCACCGGTGACATCGATGAAGTCGCCACCACCAAGGTAGGAGCGTCCTCATGAGCGGAAGCGAGACCGAGGTCGTCGAACCGGTCGCCGGGGGCAACGCCGGCATGAACAGCGAATACCTCCAGGTGCGCGGACTCACGGTCGAGTTCGACGGTTTCACGGCCGTCTCCGACGTGGATCTCACACTGATGCAAGGCGATCTGCGGTTCCTGATCGGTCCCAACGGCGCCGGCAAGACCACCATCATCGACGCCATCACCGGTCTGGCGAAGGCGAGTGGTTCGATCCAGAAGTCCGGTGTCGAGCTGATCGGCAAGAAGGTCCACCAGATCGCCCGTCTCGGCGTGGGCCGGACCTTCCAGACCGCGAGCGTCTTCGAGGAACTCACCGTCCTGCAGAACCTCGACATCGCCGCCGGGGCGGGTCGGTCGGTGTGGACGATGCTGCGCCGTCGTCCGGCCCGGATCCCGGATTCGATCGCCGAGGCCCTCGAGACCATCGGCCTGCAGGATCTGCGTGACGCCCCGGCCGGTGTGCTGGCCCACGGCCAGAAACAGTGGCTGGAGATCGGCATGCTGCTCGTCCAGAACGCGTCGGTGCTGTTGCTCGACGAGCCGGTTGCCGGAATGAGTCACGAAGAACGTGAGGAGACCGGAAACCTGCTGCGCCGTATCGGTGGTGAGCGAACAGTGGTCGTCGTCGAACACGACATGGACTTCATGCGAGCGTTCGCGACGTCGGTGACCGTGCTCGCCCGCGGTCAGGTGATCGCCGAGGGCACGGTCGCAGAGGTGCAGGCCAACCCGAAGGTGCAGGAGGTCTATCTCGGCACCGCGGCCGGCGGCGAGGAGCTCGAGGAGATCGCCGCCGGGACGGAGGGCCCCGGGGGCGACACGTCGGTGTCGATCGAGAAGAAGGGCTGAACCCGATGCTGAAACTATCCGGGGTCCACGCCGGATACGGCCGGACCGAGGTCATCCACGGGGTCGACATCGAGGTCCCCGCCGACGGCGTGGTCGCGATCATGGGTCACAACGGCGCCGGCAAGACCACCCTGCTGCGCGCGGCGGTCGGTTTGGTGAAGACCACCAGGGGAACCATCACGTTCGACGGGGTGGACATCACCAGGGCGCGCCCGAGCGCGCGCATCAAGCAGGGCATCGCCTATGTTCCGCAGGGCCAGCAGAGCTTCCCACAGCTCACCACCGCGGAGAACCTGCAGGTCGTCGCCGACGGCCGCAAGCGCGGGAAGGAACTGATCGACGAGATGCTCGACATGTTCCCTGCGCTCAGGGAGCTGCTGGGCCGGCGCGCCGGCCTGCTGTCGGGCGGTCAGCGCCAGCAACTCGCGATCGCACGCGCCCTCATCACCGAACCACGGATGCTGATCCTCGACGAACCCACCGAGGGCATCCAGCCCTCGGTGGTCGCCGAGATCGAGGAGACCATCACCGCGCTGACCCGGCGCGGCGGCCTCGGCGTGCTGCTGGTGGAACAGCACATCGGGTTCGCTCTCGAAGCGGCGCAACACTATTACGTGCTCGAGAGCGGGCGGGTCACCTCGTCGGGTGCCGGTGGCGCCGGAGCCGAGACGGCCGTGCGGGAGGCCATGACCATTTAGGGGGGCGGGCCTCGTTGCCCTTGCCGCGTACGACGTACGACTCGGCGCCCATCGAGCCGGGTATGAGTCCGTGGGTGCCGGTGCTCGCGTCGATGAGCCCCTTTCTGGTCGGCCACACATGCTCGCCGGCGATCTCCACCTTCTCGGTGTAGTTGTGATGGCAGTTGATCCGCCGCTGCTCCAGCGTCTTGCGCGGACGGAAGGCGTTGTCGCCCAGCCACTCGCCGAACACCATCAGAACCGGTCCATCATCTC
This sequence comes from Gordonia aurantiaca, assembly GCF_039939235.1. NCBI lineage: Bacteria > Bacillati > Actinomycetota > Actinomycetes > Mycobacteriales > Gordoniaceae > Gordonia > Gordonia aurantiaca. The sequence continues at coordinate 19,823 of NZ_JBDUUF010000002.1, forward strand.
GGCCCGGTTCTCGTAGGCGAAGGCCTGCGCCCACCGCAACTCGCGGCCATAGGCGCCGAACTCATCGGTGTCCGCGGAGGGTACGCCAGGTCGGGATGCGCACGACGGATGTGCCGGCTCCGGCACGACTTCTGCGCGATCCGGATGTGCTTCTGCGCGATCTTGTTCCCCACTCCACGGCTGCCCGAGTGAAGGAACAGCCAGAGGCTGCCCGTGCCGACCGCCGAACCGTTCCCCGCGTGGGCGTCGGGGATCAGCGGACATGTGGATGAACGAACGGCAACATCGAGATCGCTTGTGCCTGAGACTTGTCGTGTCGTCGAGGATCGTCGCGAAGTTGAGTACCCTCGGTGCGATCATCTCGGGCATGGTGTTTCCCCTGATGATGGATGCGATCGGCGCCGGCTTGTGGCCCGCACCGGCCGGTCAGTTCATCGCATCGCGGTGTGGGTGTCAATCCTTTGATCCGAAGCCGGATCCCGATCACCCCGCTACTCCAGGTGTACGGAGATCTCCTCGCCGAGTGCATAAGGATCGTGCAGCGGGAGGCGGTCACCACTCCAGAAGCGGCCCGGGTCGAACCAGTTGGGATCCTTGGCCGTGTACAGGATTCCCATGTCGCGGTAGGTGATCGCGACGACCTCGGCACAGTACGCGGTCTCGAGGCCGACGTGATCGGCACCGGCGCCGGAGTCCTCGTCGCGTCTGGCCCGGCGCTCGCGGATCCTGCGGCCGAGGAACGGCACCCCGCGCACGAGGTCGGCCGACGTCGGCACGCGCCCGGCGAACCAGCGGCCGGCCAGCCGCGCAGTGGTGGGGAAGGGGGTGCCGTCGAGTCGGGCGATCGCCTGCAGCAGCCCGTCCTCCTGTTTGCGCGTGACCTCCGGGGTGAGCTGTCGCAGCCAGCACGCCTGCTCGTAACGCACCATCCATTGCTCGGCCGCTTCGCGCGCGTCGTGCAACTGGACCCCGCGGTGCCGCGACCCGGTCCACACGTCGGTGAGCTTGTCGCCGAGTTCGGCGTGCCACAGCAGGGGCGGCAGGTCGTCGATGCACACCGCCATCGCAACGTGGTTCACCGGTGCGTTGGTGAGGGTGCGGATGGCCCGGTTGGGCCCGGAATGTCCCCGGAACAGCCAGATGTCGCCGGTGCGCGTGGCGTCGAGAGCGGCCTCCAGAGAGATCCCGCCCGGACGGCCGGGGAGGTCCGCGGGTGCGCGGCGGTGACGGCTGGGCATGCCCGAAGACTAGAGGGTATGGCCGCCGACGGGCCATCAGAACGTCGTCGGACCTAAGCTGCCCGCATGCGAAGTGTGTGGAAATGGCTCGGGCTGGCCGGTGCGGTCGGTGTCGCGACCGGGGGCGTACTGGTGGCGCGGGACCGGCGTCAGCGCAGGGCGTACACGCCCGACGACGTTCGCGAGCGGCTGCACCGCAGGCTCGCGGAGGCGGCGGAGGAGACCCCGACATCCGATTGACCCCGACATCCGATTGACCCCGACATCCGATTGACCACGACATCTGAATGACATGGGCACCCGAATGACATGGGCACCCGAATGACGTGGGCATCCGAAGACGTGCCGAGTGGGCCCGGACGCCGTTGGTGGCGCGTCCGGCCGATTCTGAGCAGACTGGACAGCGACGCCGGCCGCACGGTCGGCCGCACGGCTCGCCAGGATGGGATGCACCATGACCGACAACAGCGGATTCGGGGGCGGAGCGTTCAACTTCGGCCCCGAGGACTTCGACCGATTCGCGCGTGAGGCCGGCGACGGGCTCCGCGAGATGTTCGGCAAGCTCTTCGAGGGGCAGCCGGCCGCCGGGGCCTTCTCGATGTTCTTCGACGAGGCGGCGCGCGGCCGCACCAGGACGCAGCCACGCCCGGAGACGACGGGCGAGGCGGGTTCGGGTGTCTGGGCGGTGTTCTACGTCGACGAGGACGGCGGCGCGCGCGTCGAGCAGGTCTTCGCGACCGAGCTCGACGCCCTGCGCGCGAACAAGAACAACACCGACCCGCGGCGCAAGGTGCGATTCCTGCCGTACGGCATCGCCGTCAGCGCGCTCGACGAGGATTTCGACGGGGATCACGGACCGGGGGAATCGGTATCCGACAAGCTCGACTGACCGGTGCAGACGCGACGAGGCCGGTGAGTCATGGACTCACCGGCCTCGCGTATGAAGTTGTTCAGGGCACGCGAGGTGCCCGGGGCGTCACAGGTAGGCGCCGCAGGTCGGCCACGCGCCCGGGCCCTGGGTGGCCAGGACGTTCTCGGCCACGCGGATCTGCTCCTCGCGCGAGGCGTTGGCCGGGTTGCCGGAGCCGCCGTTGGCCTCCCAGGTGCTCTGGGAGAACTGCAGGCCGCCGTAGTAGCCGTTGCCGGTGTTGATGGCCCAGTTGCCACCGCTCTCGCACTGTGCGACGGCGTCCCAGTTGCCCGAGTAGGCCGAGGCGTTGGACGCGAGCATGGTGATCGGGGCTGCGGTCAGCGCGCCGACGATGGCGGCACGGGTGACGAGCTTGGTCAGGTGCGTCTTGGTCATACGCATGGTCTCTGTTCCTCCTTCACCACCCGGGGTCGGCAAGGTGGTTGATCTCGGACCGTGGCCGACCATACGGGTTGATAACGGTGAGGTCACGTCGAGCCCGTGACCTGCGGAGTTTTGGTCACGCACTGATAACGCCGTTAGCTTTGCGACAAAAGCCCAGCGCACGGCGCCATTCGGTTGCGCACGTCCCCAGGGTGTGTTCGAGCGTGTTCGATGACCAAGGTCACATCGCCTGGGTGGCTCACATCACGCGCCTCGGCTGGCGCGAAGTGCTACGAGCGCCTCCGAACCGCGATGCGTCCGCCGCGCGAGGGGGCGTAGGCGACCCCGCGTGAGAAGAAGCGTTCCGGTCGGGCGTCTGTGGGCAGCACCTCGAACTCGCCGAGTACGGTCCGCAGCACCACGTCCATCTCCATCGTCGCGAAAGCCGCCCCGATGCAGCGCCGGGTGCCGCCGCCGAACGGGAGCCATGCCGGCGACGGTGTGCTGTCGAGGAACCGTCCCGGGTCGAAGCGCTCCGGATCGGCGAACTCGCGGCTGTCGTCGTGGAGCAGGGCGATCGAGACCATGACGTTGTAGCCGCGCGGGATGCGCCACGGGCCGAGCTCGAGGTGGTCGGCGACCACGTGGCGCGCGGCGAAGTCGATCACCGGCCGGCTGCGCTGTGTCTCCAAGATGGTCGCGTGCCGGTAGTCGCTGCCGCCCTCGTCGACCTCGGCGACCAGGCGTGCCAGGACGTCGGGGTGGCGCCGGACGCGCTCGAACGCCCACGCGAGGGTCGTCCCCGTCGTCTCGTGCCCGGCGGCGAGCATGGTCACCAGCTCGTCGGCGATCTCCGCGTCGCTCATCGGGGTCCCGTCGTCGTAGCGACTGCGCAGCATCAGGGCGAGGATGTCGTCGCGCTCGTCGAGCGCGGGGTCGTTGCGGGACCTGGTGATCAGGTCTGCGAGGTACTCCATGCACTCCGCGTGCAGGCGCGCGTACCGTCGATTGGGGTCGACCCTGCTCAGCACGCGGGGGAGTTCGGGGACGGTCGCCGCGCGGGAACCGGCGACGACCGTGGGCGGGATCAGCCGGTGGAGGTGGTCCAGATCCTTGCCGACGGCGCCGAATACTGCACGCAGGATCACGTTGAGCGTGATCCGCATCATCGGTTCCATCGAGGCGAATTCGGTCTCCACCGGCCACGTCGAGGTCTCGGAACGGACCTCTTCCTCGACGATCTGCTCGTAGGTCTTCATCCGTTTGCCGTGCAGCGGCGGGGTCAGCAGCTTGCGGCGTGCCCGGTGCTCACGGCCTTCGAGGGAGAAGATCGATCCGGCCCCGAGGATGCGGCCGAGGTTCGGCTGGACGTTGATGACCTTGTCGCCGGCGGTGAACAGCTCGCGTGCGAGCGAGGCATCGGAGATGACCACGCATGGCCCGAAGACCGGCAGATCGACGGTGAAAGCCGAGCCGAACCGGTCATGCAGCCGTCCGAAGAACAGGCGTCGGGACGTCACCGCGGCCAGTCCCTGGATCGCCGACGGCAGGCGCGTCGCGGGCGGTAGGACGGTCTCGTCGTTCAGGACCGGTGCGCTCATCGGCGTCGTCGCCTTCCGTGAGTGGTACGCGGGCGTACCAGCGACGGTACTCACGCGTACCGTCGGAACACAAGGGGCATATCCTCAGTTCTGTGGAGCTGTGGCCGAACGGTGCGATGTCGACGAGGGGACGCCTCCTCGCGGCAATGCTCCAGTGCGTGGCCGAATCGGGCTACCGCGAGACCACCATCGCCGACATCGTGCGCGTGGCCCAGACGTCACGACGCACCTTCTATCAGGAGTTCACCGACAAGCAGGACTGCTTCTTCGAACTGCTGCGGGAGACCAATCGATTCATGATCGCCCGGATCGCGGCCGGCGTGGACCCCGGGGCGAGCCCGGAAACGCAGGTGCGTCAAGCGGTCACGGCCTATGTCACCACCAGCGAGCGATACCCCGGATTGATGCTGTCGTGGATTCGGGAACTGCCCGCGCTCGGCAGGGCGGCGGCGCAGGTGAAGAACGAGGCCATGGAGGACTGGGTAGACCTCTTCGTCGGACTCACCTCGACGCCCACGCTGGCCGCGGCCGGGGTCAAGCCGATCAGCCGTCAGCGCGCGGTGTTCCTGTGGGGTGGCGTCCGCGAGCTGACCGCGAGTGCCGTGGAATCCGGGGCGCCGCTCACCGAGATCGTCGAACCCGCCACCTCGGCGTGCCTGGCGTTGATGGGACGACAGGGCGACGACTGACATCGCGGCGTGCGGTTCTCAGCGCCGAGCGCCGCGCAGGTACTGCGGCGGGGTACGGCGCGTCCTCGCGGGACAGGCCCAGTTCGTGGGCGGCACGCTGCGGCCAGGAGGGCTCGCGCAGTGCGACGCGGCCGAAGAACACCGCGGTGACGTCCGCGTCGCCGGCGATCTTCTCGGCCTGATCCGGTTCGGTGATGAGTCCGACCGCGGCGGTCGGCACACCGGACTCGCGATGGACCGTGCGGGCGAGATCGACCTGGTACCCGGGCCCGACGGGGATGTCGGCGATCACGTTGCCGCCGGACGACACGTCGATGAGATCGACGCCACGGGCGCCCAGGACCTCCGCGAGGCGCGCGGTGTCGTCGAGGTCCCAACCGCCGTCGCGCCACTCGGTGCCCGACAGCCGCACGAACAGCGGCTTCGAGGAGGGCCAGGCCGCGCGCACGGCCTCCGCGACCTCGATCACCAGCCGGGTGCGGCCGGCGAAGTCGCCGCCGTGGGCGTCGGTGCGGGTGTTGGAGAACGGCGACAGGAACTCGTGCAGCAGATATCCGTGCGCTGCATGGATTTCCATCACGTCGAAGCCGGCGTCGTCGGCACGTCGGGCGGCCTGTGCGAAGGCTTCGACGACCGCGGCGATCTGTGCGATGGTGAGAGCGTCCGGCGTGGCGAGATCCTCGAAGGGGATCTCCGACGGCCCGACCGGAGTCCACCCGCCGTCCTCGGGCGGCACAGGTCCCGTGCGCTCGTCGAACGGCGAGAACACCGATGCCTTCCGTCCCGCGTGTGCCAGCTGGGTGCCGATCACCGCGCCCTGGGAGTGGACGAAGTCGACGATGCGCGACCAGGCCCCGGCCTGCTCGTCGTTCCACAGGCCGGCGTTATGGGGGCTGATCCGGCACTCGGGCACCACGGCCGCGGCCTCGGTGAGCAAGAGTCCGAAACCGCCGGTCGCGCGGGAGCCGAGATGGACGAGATGCCAGTCGGTGGGGACGCGTCACCGGCGAAACAGCTGTACTGGCACATCGGTGCCAGCCAGACCCGATTCGGGATCGTGACGGCGCGGAGGGTGATCGGTGCGAAGAGAGCGGTGCTGGCCACAACAGGAGCGGTGCTGGCCACAACAGGAGTCAACGGGGACGACTGCGGGCTGTTCCCGTCGATGGAACCTGTCGACGGTAACTTGAGGTCCATGACAGGCCCCGTCCCGAACCCGCGTCGGATGCTGCTGCCGGCGTCCGCGGCCGTTTTCGCGGTGGTCTGGGTATGGGTCGCGGTGTTCGGGCCCGACGAGCTGGCCGGCCACATGGGCGTCGACGGCGAGGTCACCCGCTGGGATTCCAAGTGGGGCCTGCTGACCGGGCTCGGCCTGGTGGCGGTGCTGCTCGTCGCCGTGTTCGGCGGCGTGGCCCGGCTGATGCCGCGGGTCCCGGCGTCCGCGGTGAACCTGCCCGGCCGCCACCGCAAGGAGTACTGGATGCGGCCGGCGAACCGGGTGGACTTCGACCGGATGGTCGCCGAGGACATGGCCGCGATCGGCGCGGGGACCCTGCTGCTGATGGCCTGGATCCTCGCAGCACTCGCCGTGATGGGCGATGACCGCATCGAATCGTGGCCGCTGATCGTCCCGGTGGTGATCTACCTGGTGGCCGTCCTCGGCCACACCGTGCACATCACCGTGGGCCCGCGCTACGCGATACCGGGGGACTGACCCTGCCATGGAGAGGAGCTCATCGATGAGCGAGACCGCGACGGACACACAGGCGGTGACGGTGGAGGTCGACGCCCCGCTCGGGATCATCACCCTGGGCGCTGCGCGTCGTCGGAACCCGTTGTCCACGAGCACGATGCAGGCGATCACCGCCGGACTGCGGGACTTCGACGCCGACCCGGCGGTGCGGGTCGTGGTGATCCGCGCACTCGGGCCCGCGTTCTCCGCCGGACACGACCTGAACGAACTCGTCGACCGCACCCTCGACGACGAACGTGCGGTCTTCGACACCTGCACCGAGCTGATGCGCACCGTCCACGGGATCAGACAGCCGGTCATCGCAGAGGTCGCCGGGATGGCGTTCGCCGCGGGCTGTCAGCTCGTCGCCACCTGCGACCTCGCGGTCGCCGGACGCAGCGCGACCTTCTCCACCCCGGGGGTGCGGATCGGACTGTTCTGCTCGACGCCGATGGTCGCGCTGAGCCGGGCCGTCGGTCGGAAACGTGCCATGCACATGCTGCTCACCGGCGACCCGATCGACGCCGAGACCGCCGCGGACTGGGGACTGCTCAGCGGCGTCGTCGACGACGACGAACTCGCCACGACCGTGCGCGAGCTCGCGCTGAGGATCGCGGGGTCGAGTGCGCGGACCGTGTCGATCGGCAAACAAGCGTTCTATCGGCAGATCGAACTCGACGAGAATTCGGCCTACGCCGAGATGTCGGAGACGATGGCGAACAACGCGATGACCTGCGATGCGCAGGAAGGGATCTCGGCGTTCCTCGCCAAGCGCGAACCGGTGTGGACCGACAACTGAGGGACAACGCAACGACCTGAGCGGTTGCGTCGGACGCACCCGGGCGGTCGCGGGGTGACTGCGGCCGTTTCGTCGTGGACCAAGCGTGAATACGCCACCGTCGGTCACCACGGGTGGGACTGACCGACGGTGGCGTCGGGACGGCTCAGGCCTCGGCGGTCTCCGCGGTCGCCTTCGCGAACCGCGCGAGATGCGCATCGGCCGTGCCGAATTCGTACTCGATCGCGGTCAGGCGCTTGAAGTAGTGACCGATCGCGAGCTCCTCGGTCATGCCCATGCCGCCGTGCAGCTGCACCGCGTTCTGGCCGATGAACCGGGCGGCCTTGCTGATCGTGGCCTTCGCGGCGGACACCGCGGCGGCGCGTTCGGCCGGTGACTTGTCGAGCGACAGGATCGCGAGGTACTGCGCGGCGACCGACTGCTCGAGTTGCAGGTGCATGTCCACCATGCGGTGCTGCAGCACCTGGAAGCTGCCGATGGGCACACCGAACTGCTCACGCTGCTTGGAGTACTCGACGGTGTCGGTGAACACCTTGCGCATCAGCCCGACGGCCTCGGAGACGACAGCGGCGGTCGCGGTGTCCCATGCCTTCTCGAGGATGTCGATCGCGTCCTGTGCGATCAGGGCGTCGGCGGGCAGCCGCACGTCGGTGAAGGTGATGTCGGCGGCCTGCCGGTCGTCGATGGTGCGCAGCTTGTGCAGCTCGAGACCCTGCGGCGTGCCATCGGAGACGTCGACGAGGAACAGCGACACCCCGGCGCGGTCGGTCGGGACGCCGGAGGTGCGGGCGGTGACGAGCAGGTAGTCGGCCAGCGGTGCGGTGGTGACGACGATCTTCGCGCCGTTGAGCACCCAGGCGTCGCCGTCGCGGGTGGCGGTGGTCTCGATGCGCGAGAGCACGCCGCCGGAGCCGTCCTCGAGGGCGGCGAGGGCGCTGAGCGCCTCGCCCTCCGCGATGCGGGTGGCCGCCGCGAGCGCGGTCTCGTTGCCGGTGGCGTGCAGCAGGCCGGCGCCGAGCACGACCGTGTCCACGAACGGCTCGACGACCAGCGCGTGCCCCAGCGCCTCGGTGACGACCATCAATTCCTCTGCTCCGCCGCCGAATCCGCCGATCTCCTCGGGAAGGCAGGCCCCGACGACACCGAGGTCCTCGACGAACGCCTTCCAGATCTTCGGCTGCCAGCCCTCGCCGACCTTCGCGGCGTCGCGGCTGGTCTGCAGGTCGTACCGCGCCTCGAGGAACTTGTTGAGGCCGTCGGCCAGCAGCTGCTGTTCGGGAGTGAGTGTGAAGTCCATGAGTTTTCTCCTGTTCCCGTCAGAGACCCAGAGCTGCTTTGGCGAGGATGTTCCGCTGGATCTCGTTGCTGCCCGCGTAGATCGAGCCGGCGCGGTCGTTGAAGTAGTGCAGCGGGGCGACGGCCTGCCAGTCGGCGCCGCTGACGTAGCCGTCGGTGGGCGGGGTGTATTGGAAGATCGGGCCGCCGGGCCGCGTGGCATGCGGCTGGAAGACGCGGCCGTGTGGCCCCGCGGCCTCGAGCGCCAGGGTGGTGATCTCCTGGCTGAGCTCGGTGCCCAGGATCTTCAGCATCGACGCGATCGACCCGGGGTCCTTGCCCGAGCTCATCGCGGCCAGCGCCCGGTACTCGAGGACCTCGAGGATCTTCGCGCGCACCTGCAGATCGTTGAGCTTGTGCGCGAACGCCGGGTCCTCCGACAACGGCCCGCCGTTCGGGCCGGTCACCGTGGCGGCGTCGCGGCCGAGGTTCTCCGCCATGACCTGCAGCGCCGGTGCGGCGGCGCCGCCGCCACGCTCGAAGACCAGCAGGTACTTCGCGACGGTCCAGCCGTCGTCGATCTTGCCGAGGACGTTCTTCTTGGGGACGCGCACGCCGTCGAAGAACACCTGCGCCTGGATCTGCTCGCCCGACGCGAAGACCAGCGGCTGGACCTCGATGCCCGGCGAGTTCATGTCGATGAGCAGGAAGGTGATGCCCTTCTGCTTCTTGTCCTGGCGCGAGGTGCGGACCAGGCAGAAGATCCAGTTCGCCTCGGCGGCGTGGGTGGTCCAGATCTTGGAGCCGGTGACGACGAAGTCGTCGCCGTCGTCGACCGCGGCCATCGACAGCGAGGCCAGGTCGGAGCCCGCCTCGGGCTCGGAGTATCCCTGGCAGAAGAAGACGCTGCCGTCGAGGATGCCGGGGAGGAAGAAGTCCTTCTGCTCCTGGGTGCCGAACGCCATGATCGCGTGCGAGACCATGCGGATGCCCATCGGCGACAGTGCGGGTGCGCCGGCCAGGATCGACTCGCGGCTGAAGATGTAGTGCTGGGTCAGGGTCCAGTCGCAGCCGCCGTACTCCACCGGCCATGCCGGTGCCGCCCAGCCGCGCTCGTGCAGGATGGCCTGCCATCTCATCGACGCCTCGTGGTCGGAGTAGACCGATGTCCGCAGGGTTCCCGCCGCGCGCAGGTCAGGGGTGAGTTTCTCGTCGAGGAACGCCCGTACCTCGTCGCGGAACGCGATGTCCTCGGGGGACCAGTTCATGTCCATGGCGGTGCGCAACCTATCTGTAAACGGTTGTGGTCAGATTTGGGTCGAGTGGCAATCTACCGAATTATCGCTCGTTAGAGTAGTCCGGCTCACTGATCACCCTCAGTGTGATCTGTGAGCGGGGCGCGGGGGCCGGGTCCGGCGAAGCGCCCGTCCCGGTGCAGACAACCGCGCCCCCGGAATCGACCCTCCGGGGCGGCGTCGACGACGATCGGTCGCCGACGCCGCCGGCGGGGGTGATTTCGGGGGCGGTTGTCGCCGAACGGGACCGCGCGTCAGCGGCCCTTCCACTCCGGCTTGCGCTTCATCACGAAGGCCATGATGCCCTCGAGGGTGTCGCCGCTGACGATCAGCGAGTCGAGCACGTTGGTGCTCGCGCGGACGGCTTCGACGGTGTCGGTGATGCCGTCGGACTGCTCCATCGTCGCGATCGACGCCCGCACCGAGGTGGGCGAGGCGGACAGGATCTCCTCGGCGACCTCGCGCGCGAGGTCCATGACCTTGCCGGCCGGGGCGACTCGGCTGACCAGGCCCGCGGCGGCGGCCTCGGAGGCCGAGATGCGGCGGCCGGTCAGGATCAGGTCGCGGGCCAGCGCCGGCGGGATCATGCGCGGCAGCCGGACGAGACCGCCTGCGGCGGCGGCCAATCCGACCTTCACCTCGGGCAGGCCGAACGACGCGTTCTCGTCGGCGACGATGATGTGGCAGGCCATCGCGATCTCGCAGCCGCCACCGAGGGCGAAGCCGTTGACCGCGGCGATCACCGGCTTGGGCAGGTGCTCGCGCGCGGTGAGGCCGGCGAATCCGTTCTTCGGCACCGACAGTGCGGCCGGACTGGTGGTCGCGGCGAGGTCGTTGCCCGCGGAGAACGCCTTGTCGCCCGCGCCCGTCAGGATCGCCACCCACAGGTCGTCGTCGGCGAAGTAGGCGTCGAAGATCGAATCGAGCTCGGCATTGGCGGCCGGGTTGAGTGCGTTGCGCGCGTCGGGCCGGTTGATGATCACCTCGAGCAGGTGGCCGTCGCGCCGGATCTCGACGTGTTCGTAGCGGTCCCTGAACGCAGGGGCGACCGTCGGGTACTTGGCCCGCATCGCCGCCTCGCTCAGCTTGACCCGGTTGCCCTTGTCGAACGAGCGCACGAAGATCTTCGTGCCCACCGGATCGTCGGAGTTCAGCAGCAGGTCGAAGAACTCGTCATCGTCGGAGTCGAGGTTGGCCAGGAACCGCGGGCCGAGACCGTTCGGCGCGGAGTCGTCGACCAGGCGACCGACCACGACGCCGGTGCGCTTGCCGCTCTTGGACGGGATGACGGTGTAGGACTCCAGGATCGCCGGGCCGTCGGCGTCGCCGATCGTGGGTACCGTCGGCACCGCGTCGAGGGCGGCCTGGACGGGGCCGCTGGTGTCGGGGCGCCAGGGCACAGGGGTCGTCGAGTAGACGCCGGCCGCGTGCTTGCTGAGCACACCGCCGTTGGCGATGACGAGACCGAACTCGCCGGGGGATCTCCTTGCGCGCGTGACGACTTCGGCGATCGCGTGCAGCGAGTAGTTGTTGCCGGGGCCGCCGAAGAACGGCAGGCCACCGGTCAGGGTCAGGCCGCGTGGATCGTCGGGTGCGATGCCCAGGCCGTCGAGGATGTTGAAGACGGCGATGGGGAAGCAGCTGTAGATGTCCAGGAACGAGATGTCGTCGAGACCGACGCCGGCGACCTCGAGCGCATGGCGGACCGCGGCCGGGGCGGCGGGGGCGGACCCGAGGTCGGGGCGGGCGAGCGCGGTACGTTCGACGGTCTTGGCGTGGCCGTGCAGGAAGACCCATTTCGACGGGTCGATGCCGGCGGCCTGTGCGGCGCGCACCGACATGACCAGCACGGCAGCGGCCTGGTTCACCTGGTCGCGGGCGACGATGTAGCGGGTGAACGGGTCGGCGACGAGTCGGTTCTCCGGGGTGACCGTCACCAGTTCCTCGGCGGTGCGCACGGTGGGGGCGGCCGAGTGCGGGTTGGCCGCCGCGACCTTGGTGAACGGTGCGAACAACTCACCCATGGCCTTGGCGTACTCCGCGCGCGAGAGCCCGGTGTCGTGACGGCGCGCGTTCTCCAACAGCGCGTACTGCGGGATCACCGTGGTGAGGCCGTGCCGCATCTCGGCGACGGTGACGATGCCCTTGAGGTCGTATCCGCGGTCGTCGAGTTGCCCGCCGACCTCCTCGGTGAAGTTCGGGCGCTCACCCTCGGGCCTGGTCTGCAGGTGACGCACGGTGGAGATGACCTCGGCGCCCACCACCAGGGCACCGTCCGACCGGCCGGCCGCGATGTCCGCGGCCAGTTCGGTCAGCATCGTCTGCGGGGTCTGCCCGCCGGTTCCCGGCTGGATGGCACGTCGGGGATCGATGCCCACGCGCTTGCCGATGGCGCGCGGCATGTTGTCGGGACGGCCGAGGGGCGCGGCGGACAACGGGGTGGAGATCTCGAACGAGCGGATCGCGGCGATCGTGTCGATGGCGGATGCGACACCGGAGCCGTCGGCGTCGGCGAGTGCTTCGGTGACGGCGCGCGCCGCGAGGTCGGCTTCACCCAGTGCCTCGTATCCGGGGTCGGTCAGGCGTTCGGAGGCCTGGCCCACACCGACGACGACGGGGGTGTGCGGATCGAGATCGGCAATCGAGATTGGCATATGCACACAATGGCACAAAGAGGTGATGAGCGTCTCATTGCGGGTCCGGTCCGGCACGCGATGGCTGTCCCGCACCGAGTCTGCCGAGAAAACGGCGGGTTGTGAACTTCTGCGTTCAGTGCGGTTTCAATCGTGGCCGATCACCACGGGCGCCGACGAAACTGTCGGCCTACACGTTCGTAGTGAAAGGACCTTTGATGACCGCAACCGTGCCCGCAGGCACCTCCTCCGCCGGCACCACCGACGAGCGGCTCGACGACATCTTCGCCCCGATCTTCGCGCGCATCGCCGAGGGCGCGGTGGCGCGCGAAGAGGACCGCCGGCTCGCCTATGACGAGGTGGCGTGGCTGCGTGAGGCGAAGTTCGGCGCGCTGCGTGTGCCCGTGGAACTCGGCGGCTACGGCGCGACCGTGCGCCAGTTGTTCCGTCTGCTCATCGACCTGGCCACCGCGGAGTCGAACCTCCCGCAGGCGCTGCGCGTGCACTGGTCGTTCGTCGAGGACCAGCTCTCCGCGCTGCCCGACGCCGAGGCCGAGCGCTGGCTGCGCAAGGTCGCCGAGGGCACCCTGGTCGGCAATGCCATCACCGAGCCCGGCGCCGGCGCCATCGACCGTTACCAGACCCGGCTGACCCCGAAGGGGGACGGCTATCGGCTCGACGGCACCAAGTACTACAGCACCGGCAGCCTGTACTCCGATCACATCCTGGTCGCCGCCGACAAGGACGGCGAGCGTGTGTCGGTGCTCGTCGACGCCGCCGCCGAGGGCGTCACCCAGCACGACGACTGGGACGGCTTCGGGCAGCGTCTGACCGCGAGCGGCACCACCGAGTTCAACGACGTCGAGGTCACCGCGGACCGCATCCTCGGGCCGGGCTACGGCACCGCCGGCCGCACCTACGCCACCTCGTACCTGCAGCTGGTGCAGCTGTCGGTGTTGGCGGGCATCGCGCAGCGCGTCGTCGACGACTCGGCCGAGTGGGTTCGTGAGCGCAAGCGCACCTTCACCCACTCCACCGCCGACCTGCCGCGGCACGATCCGCTGGTGCAGCAGGTCATCGGGCGGCTCACCTCGGCCGCCTACGCGGCACGGACCATCGTCCTCGACGTCGCGGACCGGCTCGATGAGCTCGCCGCCACCGGTTGGCAGGACGAGAAGCTCCTCGACCGGGTCGAGTTCGACGTCGCGCGCGCCCAGGCGACGGTGATCCCGCTGGTGCTCGACGCCACCACCCAGCTCTTCGAGACCGGTGGCGCGTCGATCACCTCCGAGCGGCTGCGCCTCGACCGCCACTGGCGCAACGCCCGGGTGATCTCGGTCCACAACCCGCTCATCTTCAAGCTGCAGGCGCTCGGCGACCATCTGCTCAACGGCAGCGAGTTGCCGTACGCCTGGAGCGCCGGACAGAAGTAGGGGGTCGATACCCTGGCCGCATGCAGCGCATGGCGGCGGCCGATGCCGCGTCGTACTGGATGTCCGAGCGCATCCCCAACGACCAGTTCCTCGTGTACTGCTTTGCGGCGCCCTCGATCTCGGTCGGGGAATGCGCACAGCGGCTACGGGCGTGGGCGCAGCGCGTCGACGATCTGTGCCTGCGGGTCCACGACGTCCCGGCAGCGGCCGATCGTCCGTACTGGGTGAGGGCTGCACCCACACGGGACCAGGTCCGCGTCGACACCGCGACGCGGACCTGGTCGTCGTTGTCGGAGGAGGTGGCCCGCCTCATCGGCGACCCGCTCGTGCCGTCGGAGGCGGCGTGGCGACTCCACCTGTTCGGGCCGGTGGCCGAGGTGCCGACCTCTGCGCCGGGTGAGGTGGGTGTGGTTGCGGTGCTGCAGATCTCGCACGCGCTCGGCGACGGACGTCGGGCAGCGCGGATCGCGCGGCAGTTGTTCACCGCGCCGCCGGCCCCGCGGTCCGGTCGTACCGGGTCGGGCATGCCCGACATCGTTCGTGACGCCGTGACCGTCGTCGCCGGCGCGGCCCGGTTCCCGATCGAGTTCGTGCATACCCTCCGGCGCGGAATCGACGCCGCTCGTGCTGCCGGACAAGGGAATCAGCCCGAGCGCGGGTACCCGCTGACGCGACTCAACACCGACCCCGGACCGCGACGGACACTGCGCGTGCTCGTGCTCGACCGGCACGTGCTCACCGCATCCGGTCATCCGGTGGCCGTCGCGGTGCTCGCGGCGATCTCTCGGGCCCTGCCGGAATACCTCGAGGGGCAGGCCGGTCGGCTGGGCGTCGAGCTCACGGTCGGGCGTTCAGGAGAATCCGGTGCGCGCAACAACTTTCGCAACGTGGGGATCGATCTCCACGTCGACGTCGACGACCTCGACGAGCGCGCCCGCCTCATCCGGGCGGAGATCGACGCCGCCCGCGCCGCCGATGCCGATCCCGTGCGCGTGGCCCGGCGCCGGGCGACCGAGGCCACCCCGGCGATCCTCGCACGCTGGGGCGTCCGCACATTCGACCTCGCCGCCCGCCCGGAGACCGTCACCGGTGTCACCGTGGTGTCGTCGGTGGACCGCGGCGCCGCCGACTTCGATCTCGACGGCGGAAAGGTGCTGTTCACCACCGGATTTCCTGCGCTCTCGCCGCTACAGGGACTCACCCACGGAGTGCACGGCATCGGCGACCGGGTCGCGGTGTCGGTGACGACGAGCCCCGATGTGATGCCCGACGTGGACCGGTACGTGGAGTTGCTGGGCAGGGCCTTTGCTCAGGGGCGCGAGTAACCGTTGCTGTCTGCGGACGCCGGGCCGTCCGAGGACGACCCGGAGTTCTTCGACCCCCGCGTGAGCCGCTTCGGAAGACGTTCGGCGAGACCGCCGAGCGGGGCGACGGTCTGGTTCAGCAGGTCGACGGTCTCGGCGAGCTCGTGCACGGTGTCCTGCATGGCGAGCAGGTTGGGTGCCAGCTGGCCGATGACCTCGGTGAGCTCGGTGATGCGGTCGAGCGGTCCGCCCGGCGCGATGGCGCGTTCGATGGCCCCGCCCTCGCCGAGGAGTTGATCGAGCAGGCCCTCCTCCTCGGTGAAGCGATCCAGGAGGCCGCCGGGCTCGGTGGCCTTCTCCAGGATGCCGTCGGGCGCGGTGAGCTTGTCGACGATCCCGCCCTCGGAGGTGAGGCGTTCGAGGATGCCCTCGTTCTCGGTGAACTGGTCGACGACGCCACCCGGGCGCGTGAGCCGGTCGAGCGGGCCGTCCTTGGCGGTGAGACGCATCAGGATGCCGCGCTCGTCGGCCATCTGGTCGAGCAGCCCGCCCTTGGCGGTGAGCTTCTCCAGTGCGCCGTCGGGAGCGGTGAGCCGGTCGATGACGCCGCCCGGGGTGAGCAGCCGGTCCAGCGGCCCACCGACGGAGAGGATGCGGCCGAACGGCCGGTCGGGACCCAACAGCTCCGACAGCTGGTTGAGCAGGGCGAGCGGCGTGCGCGCCGCGTTGACGCTGTCGTCCTCGAGGCCGACGGCCTGTGCGATCTCGTGCTGAACGCTGCCCGCGGTGATCCGCGCGATGGTGACCGCGGACTCCGCCGCGGCCATGACGACCCCCGTGACTGCGAAGCCCAGCCGGAACGGCGCCTCGATGAGCGCGCGCGCCGGATCGGTTCCGCGGGAAGCTCCTCGTTCGGGAACTGACTCCATGGTCCCGACACTAGGCCACTCGGGGCCGATTGGGCAGAAGGCCCCGGCGAATTCGACCGACGGATTCACCCCGTCGATTCCCGGCGCTCAGCCCTTGGCGGCCTTGGCGGCGGCCTTGGCGGCCTTCTTGAAGTCGCGGACCTTCTGCAACGAGTCGGGATCGACGACGTCGGCGACCGACCGGAACCCTTCCTTGCCGTAGTCGCCGGCGGCCTTCTCCCAGCCGGCGGGTTGCACGCCGAGCTGCTTGGCGACGAGCGCGATGAAGATCTTGGCCTTCTGCTCGCCGAAGCCCGGCAGCGCACGCAACCGTTTCATCAGGTCGGCGCCGCTGGTCGCCTCGGTCCAGATACGGGAGGCGTCGCCGCCGTAATCCTCGGCGACGACCTTGGCGAGTTCCTGGATGCGGCCCGCCATCGAGCGGCCGTAGCGATGGATGGCAGGTGGAGTGGAGCACAGGTCGGCGAACGCCTCGGGGTCGGCGTGGGCGATCTCGACCGGGTCCATCGTGCCGAATCGGTCCTTGATCTTGGCCGGGCCGGCGAACGCGCGCTCCATCGGGAACTGCTGATCCAGCAACATCCCGACGAGAAGGGCGAACGAATCGGTGGAGAGGAGTTCGTCGGCCGCGGGCTCCTGTGCGATCTGGATCTTCGGCATGCCTCCGATTCTGGCAGACGGGGTCGACGCGCCGCTCTAGACTGCCCCCATGGTCAGCGGGGAGAACATCACGGGACGGCGGGGTTCGCGCAGGACATCACGTATGGCGATCGGCGCGGTCGTCGTGACCATGGTCGCGACGCTGCTCGGGGCCGTGGGGCAGGGGGTCGTGGCGCCGCAGAGCGCGCACGCGATCCCCGACCACACCGAAGCCGATTACGTCACCACGCTGAACTGCACGTCGGCGAACCCGTGGCCCGCCGGTCCGGTGAAGATCCGCGTCGACGTATTCAACGGCATCCGGTTCCCGGCCGACGGCCTGCCCGGTCCGGCGATCGCGCTCATCGGGACCGACCGCGCCAAACCCGTTGCGCTGGAGTACACCTACGACGTCACCGTGCGCTGGCGGAATCTCCGGACCGGTCGCACCGGCACCGTCTTCGTGCCCGGCCGCGGCTTCACCGTGAAATACCAGGTGGACATCCATCCGGGGCACGGTCCGGTGGCCTTCACCATCTTCCAGAAGCTCGGGGCACTGGCGTTCAACCCGATGGTGAACCCGCAGTACTCGTCGTGCTCCGGGCGTGCGACGGCCTGACCCGACGGCCGGTCGGCGGCGCTGGATCTCCAGGCGCCGGATCTACCGGCGTTCTACTGGGGGCCACCTCGTCGGGACCGCTCGGCGAGCCCGCAGATCAGCAGGTACTGCGCGGTGAAGTAGCTCGCGAGAACCCACGCCTCGCCGGCGATCCGCAGGCGACGGTCGCGCACGAGGTGGCGGCGGTTGATGATCGCCAGATCCGACAGCAGAAACGCCAGCCCTCCGATCCGTAGCCGCGGCTGGGTGTCGGGCATCGCGCTCGCCATCGCCGACATCGTCGCGAGGGTGTTGCCATAGGCGCCGAGCACCGGTAGCAGCGCCGGCCGATGGCGGGCGAGCACCGTCGCCGATTCGCCGAGGAGTCCGACGCGGGGGAGCAGCTGCTTGGATGACGGCCGTGCCCCGGCCCGCCACATCGTCGCGATGTAGCTGAGCTGGGCGGCGGCGAACAGCGTCGCCCCGCGTCGGAGATACCGGTCCTTGGCGTCGGGTTCGGTCTCGAACTCCTCGAGGAACATCAGCACGTCACCGGCCATCGAAAAGACCAGGGCCCCGGCCAGCCCCGCGTTGTCCGCCGCACCGCGTCCGGGCGCCCCGGCGGCCGTGTCGGCCGCCAGGATCAGCATCGGCAGCGGTTTGGTCAGGCCCGCGATCCTCCGGTGGCCGAGGGCGCCGGAGACCGTGGCGACGGCGGTGGTCGCCGCGAACGCGAGATCGCGCACGCGTCGGCTCGGCAGTCGGGGACCCATGGCCCGCCTACTTCAGGATCTTCGCGACGAATGCGCGGATGTCGTTGTCGGACAGCTTCTTCGACTGCGCCGCGTCGAGCACGAGGTAGGTGCGCGGCTGGACCTGGCGGTCGGCGCGTGCCTCGTTGAGGTACTTCAGCGTGAGCGGCACGACGACCGAGGTGTCCTGCAGCGACTGGGTCATCATGACCGGCTTGGTGAAACCGCGGGTGGGCAGGTCGGTCGCCTTGGTGAGCAGGTTGGTCAGTTCGGTGTTCGACGAGACCGGCTTGGCGAACAGCGAACCGATCTTGAGGCCGTCGACCTGCTTGCGGAACTCCGTGATGCACTGGCTCGCGGCCTTGGCCATCCAGCGTTTGCCGGTGTCGGTGAGCAGCGAGTCGACGTCGAGGTTCGGCCGGGCGTTGCGGATCGCACTCAGCGTGTAGAGCGCGTCGGCGGCGATGCCCGACGGCATGCTCGCCGTCGACGGGCCGATGTTGGCGAGCAGGGCGCCGAACTCGGCGGGGATCGAGGTGGCCGCCGCCCCCTTGAAGTCGAGCGCACCGCGCTGGAGTTGCGGGGCCAGTTTGGCGAGGGTGATCGCGGCCGCCGCGCCCTGTCCCTCGCCGACGACGGCCCACGACGTGGACAGTTTGTCGGAGACATCGCGCGCGGCGCTGACCGCGTCGACGATGTTGCGGGCGGTTGCCTCGAGGTCGTAGTACTGCGGCGTGCCCGGGGTGCCGACGCCTGCGTAGTCGGTGCTGACCACGGCGTAGCCGCGGGACAGCCAGGAACTCAGCTCGGTGGTGTCGTCCTTGGTGGGCCGCTCCGACGGCGCGCACTTGTCGGAGATGCCTCGCGATCCGTGGGCCCAGGCGACGATCGGCCATCCGCCGGCGGGGGCCTGACCGCGCGGCACCATCACCACCGCGGAGGACAGGTGCGCCTTGCCGTCGGCGCCGGTGCTCCAGTAGGTGAAGTCGCTGCCGCCCGCCGACCCGGCGACCATGCGGGCGCGCGGCAGGTCACGGTTGGCGAACACGGCCCCCGGTGCCTGGCCGGGGCCCCGCGCGTCGATCTCACCCGCGTTCGCGTCGGCCGGTGACCCCGGTTCGGTGTCGGCCGCATCGGTGGCCGGGGTCTCCGCGGACGGGGTCGCCGGTGCGGGAGCAGCGGTCGACGGGGTGGTCGTGAGCGGTTCCGCGACCGCCTGCGCGGCCAGACCGAAGGTGGTCAGGCCCATCGTGAGGGCGGCGGCGAGGGCGACCGTGCGGGCGATGGGGGTGCTCCGTCGGGGGGAGGAGCCGTGCGTGTTCATGTGTGTTGTTCTGTCGTTCTGTGAGATGGGTGAATGACGTTCGGCGAGAGGGGCTCTCAGGCCTCGATGATGCCGACCGCCGGCAGGAACCAGCAGGTCTGCGCGCCGTTCTGGGCGGTGCCGAAGACCGCGGACAGGATGGTGCCCTCACCGGTCTTGACCGGCGCCAGGCGGACGCCGTTCAGCAGCGGGAGCGCGGTGAGCGCGGTCTTGTCGGTGACCGGCTTCAGGTCGGCGAAACCGCCCTGCAGGGTGCTCGTGTTGAACCACGCGACCTGCATCTGGCCGCCGCTGCCCGCCCGGGTCGTCGCGGGCACGAATGCGTAGGCGGTCTCACCCTTGTCGACCAGGTTCAGCTCGGACGGGATGTTCGCGATGGGGAGCATGTCGATCAGCGGCTTGAGCGGCGTCAGCGGATCGGTCTTCAACGGCCACGGACCTGCGACGGCACCCGCGCCCGCGGTGACGAGGCCGAGCGGGTTGTCGGCGGTCGGTGCGGTGCAGAACGGCGCCACCGACGGGGTCAGGGTCTGGATGCCCAGCTGCCTCAGCAGGGCCAGCGGATCGGTCGACGCGGCCTGCCGCGGGGCTGCGGCATCGTAGGGGAGTGCGCCGGCGCGCTGGACGAGGCTCTCCACGGACAGCTGGCCGCTGCTGCTCAGGATCGCCTGGGCGGCCTGCACGGCCAGCTGATCCACGCCGGCGGACTTGAGCATGCGGATGCCGGCGGCGAGTTCGCTGTCGAAGGGAATCGAGTACTGGCTGAGGAGATTCGGCGGCAGCAGCGGGAGCGACGGCGCGGCCGAGGCGGCCGGTGCGGTCGAGGTGATCGCCGCGGCGGCCATGGCGACACCCGCGAGGCCCATACCGCAGCGTCGGAGTCCGCGCCGCCCGACGGCACGACGTGTGAACCGAGACCTGATGGACATGGCACTCCTTCGAACAGCCGAACACCCCGCCATCGTGTGGCGGGTGTGACAGATGGGACTTGAGTTAAACAAGAGCACGGTAGGGGCCACCCGATCAAGCTGCGAGTCCGACCTGTGACATCCGCGCGACCGACGGGATACCGAGTCCGCGACGACCTGCGGTTATGGTCACCGGGGGCGTGTGGTGCGGGTCACGTCAGGCGGAGGTCTGCGGCGGCCCCGAAAACGACGAAACCCCGGCCGCAGCCGGGGTTTCGTCGTCGGATCTGCGTGTCAGATGACCGCGATGCCGATCACCGGGACGATCGTGCAGGACACGACCTTGCCCTTGGTCTTCGTGGTCACGTTGCCGTGGATCGCCGAGATCACGCGGCCCTTGCCGGTGCGGGCGATGCCGGTGAAGGTGCCCGGGCCGTCCTTGACGTTGATCTTGTCGTTGCGCTTGAGGGTCAGGGTGCCCGAGCGGCCGGTGTCGACGTTGAGCCAGCTCACCACGAGCGGCTGGGCCTTGTTGTCGATCGCCGGGCCGGTGCCTAGGGCGGTGTAGACGTAGCCGCCCTCACCGCGCTTGGGGCCGGGCGCCGGGGCCTCCTGCGGGCCTGCGGTCACGAGTGCGCGGCCGAGCGAGCCGCCGCCGGGAATGCAGCCGAGGCCGAACGTCGGGTACAGGAACTCCTGGATCTTCGGGGCCTTCGGCCCGCTCGGGATCTCCGGGTCGCTCTCGGCCTTCTTCTTCGATTCCGCGGCGAGCTGCTTGGCGGCCTGCTGACGTCCGGGCTCGCCGAGAAAATCGGCGACCGTGCGCCAGATCTTGCTGACCTCGGCGGGCATGCCGGGGGTGTTGGCGAACTGCTCGGCCTGTTGCAGGAGTTGGGCGTTGACCTTGCCGTCGGGGCCCGGGGTCGCGACCGAGCCGATGATCGCCGGTGCGAACGCGCCCAACGAATCCAGCACGCGCTGGTCGACCTTGGGGGCGGGGTCCGCCTGCGCGACCGCGGGAAAGACGAGTCCGGCTGCGGCGACCAGTGCCGAAGCGCTGACGATCAGGCGGCGGGTCCGGTGCGGGCGGGAGGCGGTGGAACGCAACCTCGACGGCCGGGTGAATCGCACTGGGTGTGTCCTATCGGTCGTGGCGCTGCGTCGGCCGGACTGCGGCCTCGGGCGCCTCGTGGTCGTATGGATCGTTCTCGTGAGCTGTCCGGGCGGGTGGACGTCTCTGACGATCCTCCCACCCCCGGACGTCGCGTCATTCTAAGCCCCGGCAATCCCCCGGTGTCCAGGCAGGCAACCCGGTTGCGACTGTGACGTATGGGGTTATTGATGCAATTGTTACAGAAGTGACTGCGTGACCGCCGAATCGTGCCGGGTTTCACCACCTGGTTGGATAAGGGGGACAGACGCATCCGCCGCCAGTCGCGAGGAGACCTGACGTGGAACAGCAGCAGCGTGCCGACCTGCCCGGAGGGCACCACCGACCCGGTGGACGGTCGGCCGGACACCGGGACGCGGTCGGCCGGATCGCGCGCAAGACGCTGGCGCTGGCCGTGGGTGCGCTGATGGTGGTGGGTGCCGCGGCCTCCTGTGCCGACGAGTCGACGACGGGTGGGGAGGTCACGCTGCTGACCCACGAGTCGTTCGAACTACCCGAATCGGTCATCGACGGCTTCCGCCGGCAGACCGGTCTGACTCTCAAGATCGTGAGGTCCGGTGACGCCGGGCAACTCGCGTCGACGGTGTCGCTGACGCCGGGCGCGCCGAAGGGCGACGTGGTCTTCGGTATCGACAACACCTTCGCCTCGCGGCCCATCGAGGCCGGGGCGCTCGAGGCCTACGAGTCGCCGGCGGCCGCGAACGGTGCGTCCGAGTACGCGGTGCCCGGGGCGGCGGACCTGCTGACCGCCGTCGACCGCGGCGACGTCTGCCTCAACATCGACGACGCCTGGTACTCCGCGCGCAAGCTGGCCCCGCCGCAGAGCTTCCGCGACCTGGCCGAGCCCGAGTACGCGGCGCAGGCGGTGCTGACCGATCCGTCCACGTCGTCGCCGGGTACCGCGTTCCTGCTCACCACGGTGGGTGCGCTCGGCGACGGATGGGAGGACTACTGGAAGCAGGTCGTCGCCGGTGGCGCCGAGATCGTCTCCGGATGGGAGATCGCGTACAACCAGGTCTTCTCCGCCGGCGAGGGCAAGGGCGACCGTCCGATCGTGCTGTCCTATGCCTCGTCGCCCGCGGCCACCCCGAACACCCGCGCCCTGCTCGACAGCTGCTTCCCGCAGGTCGAATACGTGGGAATCCTCAAGGGCACGCGCAACTCCACCGGTGCACGCAAGCTCGTCGACTATATGTTGAGCCCCGAGGTGCAGTCCGCGCTGCCCGATTCCATGTACGTCTACCCGGTCCAGCGCGATGTCCCGCTGCCCGAGGGCTGGCCGCCGCGCGCCGAGGTCCCCGAGTGGATATCGAAACTGCCGCCCGCCACGATCGCGGAGAACCGTGAGAAGTGGCTCGATCAGTGGCGCGCCGCCGTCGGCAGGTGACGCCCCGGTGACCCGGGAGGTCAGTACCCCGGTGACCACGGGCCCGATGACCCGGACGGTGATTCCGGCCGGGCGGATCGCCGTGCGTCTCGTCCCGGCACTGTTCATCACCGTGCTGTTCGCGTGGCCGGTGGTCGCACTGATCCGCCGTGCGGTGCGCATCGCGTCGGAGTCGGGGGAGCGGCTCGGCGATCTCCTCGCCGGCACCGGTGCCTGGTCGCTGCTGGGCGTCACGCTCGGACAGGCCGCGGCGTCGACGGTGCTCGCGATCGTCGCGGCCGCACCCATCGCCTGGCTCTACGCCCACGTGGGCGGACGCGCGGCGGTGATCCTGGCGGTCGTGGTGACGGTCCCGTTCGTGCTGCCGACGGTCGTCGTCGGCGTCGCCTTCCGCTCGCTGCTGACCGGGCCGTTGTCGTTTCTGCACATCGGATCGGGGCTCGGTGCGGTGCTGGCCGCGCACGTCTTCCTCAATGTCGCGGTCGTCGTCCGGGTGGTCGGGGCGGCCTGGCGCAACCTCGACCCCCGGCTCCTCGAGGCGGCCCGCACGCTCGGCGCGGGACGACTGAAGGCGACGCTGACCGTCGTCGTGCCACGGCTGCTGCCGGCGCTCGCCGGCGCCGCCGCACTGATCTTCCTGTTCTGCTCCACGAGTTTCGGCGTCGTGCTCATCCTCGGCGCCGGGAAACTGCGCACGCTGGAGACCGAGATCTACACCCAGGCGATCGGATACTTCCGCATCCCGCAGGCCGTGATGCTGTCGATGCTGCAGATCGTGGTGGTCTTCGCCGCGCTGCTGATGACGCGGGTGTTCTCCGACCCCGCCGGGTCCGGCTCGGCCCGCGGCGGAGGCCGGGGACGGGCGGAACCCCCGCTCCCCGGACCGGTGGCGCGGTTGTCGATGGTCGCGGCCGCGGTATGGGCGGTGGCGCTGCTCGTCGGGCCGGTGGCGGTCCTCGTCGTCCGGTCCCTGCGCCCATCGGTGGGCGGCGACTGGACCCTTGCCGGATACCGGGCGCTCGCCGAACCGGTCAACGGGGTGACACCCCTCGACAGCCTGCGGTACTCGCTGGTGTCGGCGGGTCTAGCGACCCTCATCGCGCTCGTCGTCGGGACCCTTGCCGCGGTGTCGTTGTACCGGGCACGCGGCGTGTTGGGCACGATTGCCTCGACCATCTCCCTCATCCCCCTCGGGATCAGTGCTGTGACACTGGGTTTCGGCTACCTGATCGTTCTCGCGTCGATGCCGTACGCGATCGCCGCGTCGCCGGCGGTCATCCCGTGTGTGCAGGCGCTGATCGCGATCCCGCTCGTCATCCGCATCATGGTGCCGGCCCTCGAGTCGGTACCGGTCCGCCTGCGTCAGGCCGCGGCCACGCTCGGCGCGCCGCCGTTGCGGGTGTTCACGACCGTCGACCTGCCGATCGTCGGCCGGTCCCTCGGGGCCGCAGCCGGTTTCGCATTCGTGATGGCGCTCGGTGAGTTCGGCGCCACCGGCTTCCTGGCGCGCGCCGACACCACGACCCTGCCGGTCCTCATCGGTTCCGCGCTCAACCGGCCGGGCGCGGAGAACCTGGCGACCGCGATGGCCGCCTCGGTGGTCCTCGTCGCGGCGACAACCCTCGCGGTGCTCATCGTCGAGGTCCTGCGTCCCCGAACGGAGGTGCCGCTGCTGTGAGCGGACCGGGCAGCGATTCCCGCTCTCCCGCCGAACGCGGGGTCCTCGAGATCGACGATCTGACCGTGACCTACGGCGATCACACCGTGATCGACGGATTGACGTGGCGGACCGGGGGAGCGGGCGCGCTCGTCACCGCGGTGCTCGGGCCGTCGGGGTGCGGCAAGTCGACGCTCATCCGCGCCGTCGCCGGTCTCGAACGTCCCGCCCGCGGCGCGGTGCGCTTCGACGGGCGCGACCTCGCCGGCGTCGAGGTGCACCGCCGCGACTTCGGGGTCGTCTTCCAGGACGGCCAGCTCTTCGGCGGCCGCAGCGTCGCCGCCAACATCGCCTACGGACTGAGGATGCGTCGCTGGCCGCGTCGCCGCATCGCCGACCGGGTTGCCGAACTCCTCGACATCGTCGGGTTGCCCGGATACGAGAAACGTTCCGTCGACACGCTTTCCGGCGGCCAGGCGCAACGCGTCGCGCTCGCCCGGGCGCTGGCGCCGCACCCGCGGCTGCTCCTGCTCGACGAACCGCTCGCCGCCCTCGACCGTCGGCTGCGTGACGAACTGGCGGTGGAGATCTCGGAGATAGTACGGGAGGCCGGCGTCCCGACCGTCGTCGTCACCCACGACCACGCCGAGGCGGCGACCATGGCCGACGTCATCGCGGTCATGCGCGACGGGACGATGGTGCAGGTCGCCGAACCGTCGGCGCTGTGGACCGGGCCCGCCGACGAATGGACCGCGCGGTTCCTGGGCGCCACGACGATCGTCGACGCGACACTCCGCGACGGTGTCGCCGCTACCGTGCTCGGCGATCTGCCCCTCGATCTCCCCGACGGGTCCCGCCGGCTCGGCCTGCGCCCGGAGTCGGTGGAGGTCGGTCGTGCGCCCGGCGCCGGCGACGAGGCGGATCCCGCGCGGGCGCGGGTCGTGCTCGTCGCCGAACTGCCCGCCGGTCCGCGGGTGCGCATAGACACCGTCGTCGGCGAGATCGACGCCGTCGCCACCGAATCCGTCGCCATCGGCGACCGGGTGCGGCTGCGTCTGGTGCCCGACCGGGTCGCCGTCGTCGGCGGTGCGGCGGTCGGATGACGGTGTGCCGATGACCAGCGCGACTCGCGGCGACCTGCTGCTGCCGCCCGGCCTGGTGGTCATCGGGGCGACCTCGATGTACCTGGGCGCAGCGGTCGCCGTGGGGCTCTTCGACGACCTCGAACCCGCAGCGGTCGCATGGCTGCGGATCGTCGGCGCCGCCCTGGTGCTGGCGCTCTGGGTGCGTCCGCCGCGGACCGCCTGGCGCCTCGACCGGCTACGGCTCGCGGCGTGTTTCGGCGTCATCACGGCCGGGATGAACATCACCTTCTACGAGGCACTCGCCCGGCTTCCGATGGGCACGACCGTGGCGCTGGAGTTCCTCGGCCCGATCACCGTGGCGGCGCTGGGTTCGCGCCTGCCCCGCGACATCGCCGCGCTGGTGTTGGCCGCGGTCGGGGTGGTCTTGATCGCCGACGTGCGGTGGCAGGGGACCGGTGCGGGTGTGCTGCTGGCGCTCGGGGCGGCTGCGTGCTGGGCGGGCCACATCGTCCTCGGCAAGAGGGTCGCCGCACGCGGCGCCGGCATCGAGGACCTGGCCACCGGGTTCGTGGTCGCCGCGCTGGTCACGTCGCCGCTGGTGTGGTGGGTCGTGGCGGCGGCCGCCGACGGGCTGTCGGTATTCGCGCTGATGGGGCAGGGCCTGATCCTCGGCGTCGCGTCGACCGCGGTGCCCTACGCGCTCGACCAGGTGGTACTGCGCCGCGTCGGCCAGGCCCGGTTCGCGATCCTGCTCGCGCTGCTGCCGGTGACGGCCGCCGTCATCGGGCTGATCGTGTTGTCGCAGGTGCCGCGCCCCCTCGAGGCCGCCGGGATCGTCGCGGTCGCGCTGGCGGTGGCCCTGCGGACCGTCGACGAGGACGGGATCCCGCCGGGCTGACCGGGGCCCGGGACGGCTGTGCTGACGGGGCCGGGGACGGCTGTGCTGAGGGGCCGGGGACGGCCGTGCTCAGGCGGCGCGGGCCTTCTTCAATGCCTTGCCCAGTTCCTTCTTCGTCATCTCCGAGGTGTCGAGCTTGCGCATCCGGTGGATCACGACGGGACAGCGCACGCACCGCTTGGAACTCTTGCAGCACTTCTTCTTCGGCTTCAGAGAGCCCACTTTGCCCGGGTCGACCTTGCCCATGCGGGAAAGGTTAGCAGAACCTAACTCAAGGGCATTCGGGGAGCCGTGATCGCGGTCTCAGGCCCTCAGCCGATACGCTGTGACGTTGAAACCTTAGGTGATCTGCGCCCGACACCGGTCAAAGACGACCGGCCGGGGAGCTGATATGCCCGGACCTCCCGGGCACCCGGCCGCGACGGCGGTCCCCAACTTACGAAAGAGAATCAGTGAGCACTGCCCCCTCCTTCCGGAACGTCGCGATCGTCGCGCACGTCGACCACGGAAAGACCACCCTCGTCGACGCCATGCTGCGCCAGTCCGGCGTCTTCGGCGAGCGTGCCGAGGTCGTCGACCGCGTGATGGACTCCGGTGACCTCGAACGTGAGAAGGGCATCACCATTCTCGCCAAGAACACCGCGGTGCACCGCCGCCAGCCCGACGGCACCGAGATCGTCATCAACGTCATCGACACCCCCGGCCACGCCGACTTCGGCGGCGAGGTCGAGCGCGGCCTGTCCATGGTCGACGGCGTGGTGCTCCTCGTCGACGCCTCCGAGGGACCGCTGCCGCAGACCCGCTTCGTGCTGCGCAAGGCGCTGGCCGCCTCCCTGCCGGTGATCGTCGTGGTCAACAAGACCGACCGCCCCGACGCCCGCATCCAGGAGGTCGTCGACGAGACGCAGGACCTGCTCCTCGACCTCGCGTCGGATCTCGACGACGAGGCCGCCCGCGCCGCCGAGCTCGTCCTCGAGCTCCCGGTGCTCTACGCGTCGGGCCGCGCCGGCGTCTGCTCCACCGAGCAGCCGGAGAACGGCCAGGTCCCCGACGCGGAGAACCTCGACGCCTTCTTCGACGTCCTGCTCGAGCACGTCCCGGCGCCCAAGGGCGACGCGGAGGCCCCACTGCAGGCCCACGTCACCAACCTCGACGCCTCGGCCTTCCTCGGCCGGCTGGCGCTCGTCCGCATCCACAACGGCACCCTGCGCAAGGGGCAGCAGGTGTCGTGGTGCCGCGAGGTCGACGGCGAGGCCGTCATCGAGCGCGCCAAGGTCACCGAGCTGCTGCGCACCGTCGGCGTCGACCGTGAGCCAGCCGAGGAAGCGGTCGCAGGCGACATCGTCGCGGTCGCGGGCATGCCCGACATCATGATCGGCGACACCCTCGCCGATCTGGAGAACCCGCAGCCGCTGCCGCGCATCACCGTCGACGAGCCGGCCATCTCGGTCACCATCGGCACCAACTCGTCGCCGCTGGCCGGCCGCGTCTCCGGTCACAAGCTGACCGCCCGCATGGTGAAGTCGCGCCTGGACTCCGAGCTCATCGGCAACGTGTCGCTGCGCGTCCTCGACATCGGCCGCCCGGATGCCTGGGAGGTGCAGGGCCGTGGGGAGCTCGCGCTGGCCATCCTGGTCGAGCAGATGCGCCGCGAGGGCTTCGAGCTCACCGTCGGCAAGCCGCAGGTGGTCACCAAGAAGGTCGACGGCAAGCTCAAGGAGCCGTTCGAGCACCTCACCGTCGACGTGCCGGAGGAGTACCTCGGCGCCGTCACGCAATTGCTGGCCGCCCGCAAGGGCCGCATGGAGAAGATGTCCAACCACGGCACCGGCTGGGTGCGCATGGAGTTCATCGTCCCGTCGCGCGGGCTGATCGGTTTCCGCACCGACTTCCTCACCGAGACCCGCGGTACCGGCATCGCCAACGCCGTGTTCTCCGGCTACGACGACTGGGCCGGCGAGATCCGCGCCCGCCACTCGGGTTCGCTGGTCAGCGACCGCGCCGGCACGGTGACCCCGTACGCGATGATCCAGCTCGCCGATCGCGGAACCTTCTTCGTCAACCCCGGCGACGACACCTACGAGGGCCATGTCGTGGGCATCAATCCGCGCGCCGAGGACCTCGACATCAACGTCACCCGCGAGAAGAAGCTGACCAACATGCGCAGCTCCACCGGTGACGAGCTCGAGCGGCTCGCCAAGCCGATGGAACTCGACCTCGAGGGCGCGATGGAATTCTGTGCCGCCGACGAGTGTGTCGAGGTCACCCCGGAGGTCGTCCGGGTGCGTAAGGTTCACCTCGACTCGTCGACGCGTGCCCGTGAGCGTTCGCGGGCCAAGTCCCGGGATGCCGCGGTCGGCTAGCCGACCGTGACCCGGCCTCCCTTCCCGCGGGGTGGGAGGCCGGCGCGTCCGACCGACCGAGAAGCTCATCCATGGGGGTATCCGAGTGAATCGCGCGAGACCACAGCGGGGTCGCGACGCCTCGAATCGGACCCGACGCCGTGTGCTCGGGTTGCTCTCGTGCGGCGTGGCCCTGCTCGTCGCCATGGCGGCGTGCTCCGCGGATCCGCCGCCACCGGTCCGCGACACCGGGCCGCCGCCCACCCCGTCCGAGTACCCGGTGGAGAAGACGATCTTCGTCGCCACCGACTCGGTGGGGGCCGGGTTCAACCCGCACATCGCGGCCGACCTCAACCCGGTGACCACCGCGGTCGCCGCGATGACCCTGCCGAGCGCGTTCGCCCCGGTCGAGACGCCGCAGGGCACCGTGTGGGAGCTGCAGAAGCACTTCGTGACCTCCGCCGAGGTCACCGACCGCGAGCCGTTCACGGTCACCTACCGCATCCACACCGACGCGCAGTGGTCGGACGGGCTGCCGGTGACCGGTGACGACTTCAGCTACCTGTGGCAGCAGATGTCGCGTCAGCCGAACGTCGTGGCGCCTGCCGGCTACCGGCTCATCGACTCGGTGCAGTCCCGCGAGGGCGGCAAGGTCGTCGAGGTGAAGTTCGAGCGGCCGTACCCGGCCTGGCGCGAGCTGTTCACCAACCTCCTGCCGAGCCACGTCTTCAAGGGCGCCCCGGCCGGTTTCCAGACCGGCATGGACACGGGCAAGCCGGTGTCGGCGGGTCCCTACGCGATCGTCGGCATCGACACCACCCGCGACGAGGTGCGGCTGGCCCGCAACGATCGCTACTGGGTGAAGCCGCCGCGCCTCGACCAGATCGTCCTGCGTCGTGCCGGCAACAACTCCCAGATGCTCGACTCGGTGCGTTCGGGCGACACCGCGATCGTCGCGCTCGGTGCGTCCCCGGCGACCCAGGCCGAACTCGCCGCGCTGCCCGGTCTCGAGACCCGGCGCAGCCTGACCTCCCGGTCGCTCGGCATCAGCGTCAACGTCCGCACCGACGCGATGAGCTCGCTGCCGGTGCGGCGCGCGGTCCTCGGCATGATCGACCCGCAATTGACCCGGTATGCCGGGGCGGGGGACTGGATCGTCGAGCCGTACGCGAACACGGTGTTCGCACCGTCGGATCCCGGCTACACCCCGGTGGCGCGCCCGCGTCCGGACCGCGCTGCGGTCGACGCGATGCTCGCCGAGGCCGGCTACCGCCGCGCCGAGCCCGAACCGCCGGCCCCGGTCCCCTCCGAGGCGCCCGCTTCGGACCCCGACGCGCCGTCCCGGTCGGCTCCCGCATCAGCGGATGCGTCGATCTCGGCGGAGACGTCGACACCGGCGCCGGCCGCGGGCGAGACCCCGGTGCCCGAACTGCCCGAGGGGGTCCAGCCGTTCGAGAAGGACGGGCAGGACCTCATCGTGCGGGTGGGTGCCGTCGCCGGCGACCCACGCGCAACCTCGGCGGCCGCCAGCGTCGTGGACCAGCTCCGCAGTGGGGGAATCCGCGCGCAGGTCGTCACCATGCCCAACAGCGAGCTATACGGCTCGGCGCTCACGAAGAAACGCGTCGACCTCGTCGTCGGCTGGACCGGACTCGGTGTGCCCCCTGCCGCATCGCTCGCCTCGCAGGTGGACTGCAACCAGCCGAAGCCGGGCACCGAGCCGTCGCCGATCACCCCGCCGACGCCGACCAGCCTCGCCCCGAACGGGGGCGACGCGGATGACAACTACGCCAGCAACATCTCGGGCCTGTGTGACCCGAGGCTGATCGAACTCGCGCGGACCGCGCTGAGCGAGGAGGACCCGATCGCCACCCTGAACCAGGCGGAGCCCCTGCTCGCCGCGCAGGCGATCTACATGCCGCTGTACCAGGACTCGATGGTCGTCGGCGTCACGCCACTCGTGCGCGACGTCCCGCTGACCGGCCCGATCCAGGAGTCCATCTTCGGGACCGCGGTCGACTGGGAACTGTCGTGACCGCCTCCGCCCCGGCCGCGAAGGCGGCGCGTCGGCTGTTGCTCGTGCACGCCCACCCCGACGACGAGACGATCCAGACCGGGGGCACCATCGCCCGCTACCTCGCCGACGGGGTCGACGTCCGCGTCGTCACCTTCACGCTCGGCGAGGAGGGCGAGGTGATCGGTGACGAGTACGCACTGCTCGTCGCCGACGGCGGGGCCGACCAGCTCGGCGGCTACCGCATCGCCGAACTCACCCGTGCGCTCGCCGCGCTGAGCCCCGCCGACGGTCCCGTGTTGCGTCCGCGGTTCCTCGGCGGGGCCGGTCGCTGGCGCGACTCCGGCATGGCAGGCGCGCCGTCGGCGCAGAACCCGCGCGCCCTCGTGCAGGCCCCGTTCGACGAGGTGGTGTCGACGCTGCTCGACATCCTCGTCGACTTCGAGCCGCAGGTCGTCGTCAGCTACGACGAGTCGGGCACCTACGGGCACCCCGACCACAAGCTCGTGCACTCGGTCACCGCCGCCGCCGTCGCGCGCGCCCGCGACCTCGGTCGCGGCCCGGTCAAGCTGTACGAGTCGGTCACCGAGCGCAGCGCGCTGCAGAATGGGCTGGCCGCGGCGTCGGAGGTCCCCGAGGGCTGGCGGATGCCCGAGCCCGGCGAGCTGCCCAGCTACCCGGACGACGCCGTCACCACCGAGATCGACGTGCGCGGGTTCTATGAGCGCAAGGTCGCGGCGCTGCGGGCGCACGCCACCCAGGTGACCGTCGCGCCGTCGGGCACCGAGTACGCGCTGAGCAACAACATCCTGCAGCCGATCGGCGACCACGAGCACTTCATCCTCACCGACTACGATCCGCGGGAGAATCTCGACGGCGATCGGGAGACGGATCTGTTCACCGGGATCGAGTGAGGACGAGGCGAGACGATGGCAGCCAAGAAGGGCCGCAGTCGCAGGAACCGGGCTCGCAAGTCGCCTGCGTCCGCAATCGGGGCGACCTCGGCGAAGGCGCCGGAGCGGGCACGGGTACCGGTCACTGGCCCGACGTCCACGCCGGCGTCCACCACGGCGACCGGCGGCACGCCGCCCCCGAAGGCCGCGACCGCGGTCGCCGGCCGGCCACCGACCCTCGACCCCGAGATCCGCGACCGTCTTCTCCTGGCGCTGCTGACCCTCGACGGCCTGGTCGTCGGCCTGCTCAGCGTCGCCTTCGCCTACCAGCGATTCGGAGGTGTCGCGCTTCCCGTCGCGGCTCTCGCCGCCGGCCTGTGCAACGCGGTCCTGCTGTATCTGGCCGCCGGCCACACCTCGAGCGGCCTGCGCTGGGCCCCGCTCGGCGCGTGGGGACTGGTAGTCCTCGTCGCGGGTGGCGTGCCGGGGCCGGGCGGCAACGTCGTGCTGTCGACCTCGTCGAACTATCTCGTTCAGACACTGCTGTTGCTGGTCCTCGGCGTCGCACCCGCCGTGCTGTTGAGCCGCAGCGGTCGCCTACCCGGGTCCGGCGACTGATCACGGCGATTCACGACGGTCGATCGCCCGCCGCGCAACACCGCGACGCGTGGGTCGCACCCGACCGGACGATAGAGTGTGGACATGGTTTTGCGCGCGTGGGCCGACGACATCACGGCCCCGACCGAGCGCGTCACGGCCGCCCTGCGGCAGCTCCGTGACGACCCGACATCCCTCGGTCCCGACGCCCTGGACGTCGAGGGCTGGGTCGCGCTGCTCGGCGCCTCCGGATCGCAGCTGGAGGAGCTGTGCGAGCTGGCCGACGCCGTGCGCCGGCAAGTCACCGATCCCGATGCCCTCACCTTCGTCGTCAACCGCAACCTCGACACCGCGGTCGCCTCCCGCCTGTTGTCCGACGACACCCGCGGGGCGGACCCCACGTTGGTCGACCTCGTGACCGAAGCCGTCGACCTCGGCGCCACCGAGATCTGCATGCAGGGTCCGCTGCCCCCCGATCGGCCCGCCGAGGACTATGTGCGTCTCGTCGAGGAGATCACCGGAGCCGCCACGGACCTGCACCTGCACGCGTACCGCGCCGCGGAGATGGTCGACGGCGCGCAGCGTGCCGGGGTGACGGTCGCCGAACACCTCCGCCGACTCCGCGACGCGGGGCTCGGGTCGATGCCCGGCACCGCAGCCCAGATCCTCGACGACGACCTGCGTGCGTACCTCTCGCCGACCGGCTCCGCGATGCCGGTGCGCGACTGGATCGAGGTCGTCGAGACCGCGCACCGCACCGGACTGTTCTCGACCGCCACCATCGTCTACGGACACGTCGAGACACCGGAGCAGCAGGTCGCCCACCTGCGCACCCTGCTCGGCATCCAGGCCCGCACCGGTGGTTTCAGCGAACTCATCCTGATGCCGATGGTCGACACCAACACGCCGCCCCACCTGCTCGACGGCGCCACCGCGACCGCCTCGCAGCGGGAGAGTCGCGCGCTGCACGCGGTGGCCCGGCTGATGTGCGCCGGGCTCGTCGACCACATCCAGGTCGCATGGACCAAGCTCGACCCGGAGACCGTGGAACTGCTGCTGCGCGGCGGCGCCGACGATATCGGGGGAGTGCTGCTCGACGGCCGGCTGATGCCCGAGGCCGGGCCCGAGGCCGGGCGCGTCCTCGACGTCGAGACCATCGCCGACATCGCGCAGCGCCTCGGACGCTCCCCGCGCCAGCGCACCACGCGCTACGGCGAGCCGCGATCCCATCGGCTGATCCCGATCCCGCAGGTACATTCGTGACGGTGACTTCGCAGGGGACGGGCCGGGATTCGGCGCCGACGGTGCACATCGATGTGGCCATCGTCGGCGCGGGTTTCGCGGGCCTGGGCATGGCCACGCAGCTGGCCCGCCGCGGGCAGGAGACGTTCGTCGTGCTCGAACGCGCCGACGCGGTCGGCGGCACGTGGCGCGACAACGTCTATCCCGGCATCGCCTGCGACATACCTGCGCATCTCTACTCGTTCTCGTTCCGCCCGCCCGCCGACTGGGCGTCGCGGT
This sequence comes from Gordonia aurantiaca, assembly GCF_039939235.1. Lineage (NCBI taxonomy): Bacteria > Bacillati > Actinomycetota > Actinomycetes > Mycobacteriales > Gordoniaceae > Gordonia > Gordonia aurantiaca. The sequence continues at coordinate 53,831 of NZ_JBDUUF010000002.1, forward strand.
ACCCGAGCGGCGCCGAGATCCGCGACTACCTCGAGCAGACCGTCGACGACGAGGGATTCGCCGACAACATCTGGCTGAGAACCGAGCTGCGAGAGGCCCGTTGGGACGAGACCGATGCCCAGTGGGTGATCACCGCGGGCACCGCCGACGGCGCCGTGCGCACCGTGATCGCCCGCACCCTCGTGCTGGCGGTGGGCCGCCTGTCGGAACCGAAGATCCCCGACATCGCCGGGCTCGAGGGCTTCCCCGGGCAGGTCGTGCACACCGCGGCCTGGCACGACGACGTCGCGGTCGACGGTGCTCGGGTCGGGGTCGTGGGCACCGGTGCGTCGGCGGTGCAGGTCATCCCGCATCTCGCCGAGGCCGCCGAGGAACTCGTCGTGTTCTGCCGGACGCCACCGTATGTGGTGCCGCGCGAGGACCGTGACTACACGCCCGAGGAGCGGGCCGCGCTGCTCGACCCCGAGATCGCCGCCGAGGTCCGCAACCGCCTTCTCACCGAGGCCGACGCCGCCTTCCGCCAGCGGCTGGGACTGCATCCCGACATCGACGAGATCCGCTCGCGGGCGCGCAACCACCTGTTCGCGCAGGTCGCCGATCCGGTGCTGCGCGAACAGCTGACCCCCGATTACGAGATCGGCTGCAAGCGAATCCTTCTCAGTGACGACTTCTACCCGGCGCTGCAGCGGTCCAACGTGATCTTCGAGCCGAGCGCATTGGACTCGGTCACCGAAACCAAGGCGACCGCGCGCAGCGGCCGCACCTTCGACCTCGACGTCCTCGTCATGGCGACCGGCTTCGAGGCGGCGCGCCCGCCTGCGGCGGTCCGGGTCGTCGGCCGTGGGGGAGAACGCCTCTCCGACCACTGGTCGTCGGGCATGACCTCGTACGCGTCGACGGTGGTGAGCGGCTTTCCCAACATGTTCGTGCTCGACGGACCCAACGCCGCGCTCGGCCACAACTCGGCGATCTACATGATCGAGACGCAGCTCGACTACGTCCTCGGCGCCCTCGACTTCATCGACGCGAACGGTGTCCGCGCGCTCGAGGTCTCCCCCGAGGCGGAGGAGGCCTACACCCGCGAGATCGACGAGCGCAGCGCGTCGACCGTCTGGCTGACCGGTTGCGACAGTTGGTATGTCGATCCGGAGAGCCGCCGTCTCACGCTGCTCTGGCCGGGCACCGCGGCATCGTTTCGCGAACGCAACGGCACCTTCGATCCCGCGCCGTATCTGACCGACACCACGGAGGGCCGGCGATGACAGATCTGAGCATGCCGATCGTGAGAAACGCGTCCCCACACGACGATCCGCCGCCGAGCCGAGAGGCCGTCGCCGCCGCACTAGGCGCGGCCGAGGCCGGTGAGCGGATCGACGTCGATCAGGCCGTAGCGCTCTTGCACTGCGCGGGCGACGATCTCGCGCGCCTGCAGTCGGTCGCCGGAGCCCTGCGCGACGAGGGACTCACGGCGGCCGGCCGGTCCCGGCAGGTCACCTACTCGCGCAAGGTGTTCATCCCGCTGACGCGCCTGTGCCGCGACCGGTGCCACTACTGCACCTTCGTCACCGTGCCCGGCAAGCTCGCCCGCTCCGGCGAGGGCCTGTACCTCGAACTCGACGAGGTCGTCGACCTCGCGCGCCGTGGTGCCGAACTCGGTTGCAAGGAGGCGCTGTTCACGCTCGGCGACCGTCCCGAGGACCGCTGGCCGCAGGCCCGCGAATGGCTCGCCGAGCGGGGCTACTCGTCGACGCTGGACTACGTCCGCGCCGCCGCGGTCGCCGTGCTCACCGAGACCGGTCTGCTGCCGCACCTGAATCCCGGGGTGATGAGCCTCGAGGAGCTGCAGCGCCTGCGCCCGGTCGCCCCGTCGATGGGCATGATGCTCGAGACCATCTCCCGGCGACTGTTCACGGAGAAGGGCCAACCGCACTACGGCAGCCCGGACAAGGACCCACAGGTCCGGATGCAGGTCTTGCGCGACGCCGGGACGGCCCGCGTCCCCTTCACGACCGGAATCCTCGTCGGCATCGGCGAGTCCATGCGCGAACGTGCGGAGTCCTTCTTCGCCATCGCCGACGTGCACGCCGCGTCGGGGCACATCCAGGAAGTCATCGTGCAGAACTTCCGCGCCAAGCCCGACACCGCGATGCGCTCGACACCCGACGCGGAGATGACGGAGTTCCTCGCCGCGGTCGCCGTCGCACGGATCGTCCTCGGACCCCACATGAGGGTGCAGGCGCCGCCGAACCTCGTGTCGCCGGCCGAGTGCGCCGCGCTCATCGCGTCGGGCATCGACGACTGGGGCGGGGTGTCCCCGCTGACCCCCGACCACGTCAACCCGGAACGCCCGTGGCCCAACCTGGATGCCCTCGCTGCACGGACGGCGGAGTCGGATTTCGTTCTGACCGAACGGATCACGGCGCAGCCGGCGTATGTGCTCGGGGCGTCGGAGTGGATCGACCCGGCGCTCGCCGATCACGTTGCGGCGTTGAGCGATCCGGCCACCGGCCTGGCCCGCGACACCCGCCCCCTCCCGCGTCCCTGGCCGGCGGTCGCCTGAATTCCCGCAAGATCGCGGTTGTGTTCAGAGTCGCCGGTTGGAAGTCGCACTTCTGTGGGTCGACCTGCGAATCCCGGCGGCCCGGCGCAGGGGCACGGCCTCAATCCAGGACCGGCGCCAGCGCCTCGTACCCGCCGATGACATCGGTCGCGCGGTGCAGACCGAGATCCTGCAGCGCGGCGGCCGCGAGGCTCGACGTGTAGCCCTGCTGGCACAGGATGATCCACCGGACGTCGTGGTCGACGGCCTCCGGGATGCGGGCGTCACTGGCCGGGTCGCACCGCCATTCCAGGACGTTCCGTTCGATGATCAGTGCACCGTCGATCTCGCCCTTCTCGGCGCGCTGCGCGGCGGGACGGATGTCGACGAGGACCGCGCCGTCGGCGAGTTCGGCGGGGACCTCCGACGCCTCGAGTCGTTCGAGACGAGCGCGAGCCTCGGCGAGGACGTCGTCGATGGTTCGGGGAGCGGGCCTGCCGGTCATTCGGGCTCGTCGGTGAGGACCGTACGGGTACGGCGCAGGTGATGGTTGTCGTCAGCGACCTCGTAATACGACATCGCCGTCAGCGGCGGCGAGTAGGCGTGCACGCTCAGCGTGGGGCCGGTCACGGTGATCGCCGGGTTCTTGACCACGTCGTGCACCCAGCCGAGCGGGAAGGCCGCCTGGTCGCCTGCGTCGAGCACGCGGACGTCGAGGTCCTCGCCGGTCCAGTGGTACTCGCGGAGCGAACCGGACAGCACGGTCAGCGCACCGAGCGAGCCGGCGTGGTCGTGCAGTTCGGTGGCCTCGCCAGGGGTCCAACTGATCAGCCACACGTCGAGGTCGTCGTCGGCGTACAGGCGCGTCGACCACCGGTGGACCGGGTCCCACTCGGCGGGCAGGAGGTCGTCGTGCCGACCGTCGAGGACGTCGGCGACGCCCTGGTCGGTGATGCGCAGCAGGTCGGCCGGACGCAGGCGGGTGGGCAGATGTGTGCGCGACCGCGGGGCCTCGGCGACGAACCGGCGACGGCCGGGCGAGGCGGGACCGGTCGGCCGGTCGGCCTGTGAGCGGAGTGATGATGCGCCGGAGCGCGAGAGGGTTGAGGTCATGGTGAATCCTTGCGGGCGAGGTATGTGAGGTCGGAGAACCGGGGATCTAGCGACAGCACATACACATCGCCCGCGAAGCCGGCTCGAGCCCACGCACGACCCACAGGCCGGTGCGGGGACGGTCCACGGCGACCGGATTCGACACGACGATCATGCGGCCGAGAATGCCTGCGGAACCGGCTGAAGTCCAGTGTTGTGGCCACGGTGAGGAAAACTCTGCGGATGCCCCGGGGGAGCGGGACCTCCGGCACGGATCGGCTGCCTGCGCATCGGCCTCCGAGTCGGCGGGAGCGGGGTTCCGCCCGGACCGATCCCGGTGTGATACTCGTTACATACGCCCGTTCCGGGGCCTCGGGGGCGGGGGCCGATTTCGTGGTGGGAACCTGCTCAGCGGATACTGTGGGTTGCGGTCCGATCAGCCCTCGGGCCGAACCGGCGCCGACGCCGGAGAGTGCGAGAGACCGGAATGGTTCGACGCCGGACTGCTCAACCCGTCGCGCCGGCAATGATCTTCCTAGCGAAGGAGTGAGTGGTGACCTACATCATCGCGGAGCCTTGCGTCGACGTCATGGACAAGGCTTGCGTGGAGGAATGCCCCGTCGACTGCATCTACGAGGGTGGGCGCATGCTTTACATTCAGCCGGATGAGTGCGTCGACTGTGGTGCATGCGAGCCGGTGTGCCCGGTGGAGGCCATCTTCTACGAGGACGACGTCCCGGATGAGTGGGAACCCTATGTCAGCGCCAACGCGGACTTCTTCGACGAGCTCGGTTCGCCGGGCGGCGCCAGCAAGGTCGGCAAGACCGAGGCCGATCCGGCGTTCATCAAGGGCCTGCCCCCGATGAACGAGGACGACTGAACGCAGTCGATCGAACGCAACCGACTCAACGCAGTCGAGCGAACGCGGCGACTGATCGCAGACGACCGACGTACCGACCCTCTTCGACATCTCCGACCGGACGGATAGGACTGGCCCCGACGTGAGCACCCCCACCTCCCGAGCAGCGACACCGCTTCGCGTGTCGACGACCCGCGTGAGCGGTACTCTGCCCGACTTCCCGTGGGACACCCTCGCCGGCGCGAAGGCCACGGCCGCGTCCCATCCGGACGGCATCGTCGACCTCTCGGTCGGCACCCCGGTCGACCCGGTACCGCAGCTGATCCGCGACGCCCTCGTCGAGGCCTCGGAATTCCCGGGATACCCGACGACGGTCGGTACCCCGGAACTGCGGGAGGCCGCCGCCGAGGCGCTGACCCGCCGTCACGGCGTGACGAACCTCGATGCGTCGGGCATCCTGCCGGTCATCGGAACCAAGGAGGCCATCGCGTCCCTGGCGTCGACCTTCGGGCTCGGACCCGGTGACGACGTCGTCATCCCGGAGGTCGCGTACCCGACCTACGAGGTGAGCGCGCTGCTGGCCGGGGCACGTCCGATCCGATCGGACTCGACGGTCGCGCTGGGGCCGATGACCCCGGCGCTGATGTTCATCAACTCGCCGTCGAACCCCACCGGCAAGGTGCTGCCCGTCGAGCACCTTCGCAAGGTCGTCGCCTGGGCGCGCGAGCGGGGCACCGTCGTGGTGTCCGACGAGTGCTACCTGGGACTCGACTGGGACGGCGAGCCCGTCTCGATCCTGGACCCGCGGGTCTGCGACGGTGACCACACGGGCCTGATCGCCGTGCACTCGCTGTCGAAGATCTCCAACCTCGCGTCGTACCGCGCCGGTTTCCTCGCCGGTGACGCCGAGCTGATCGCCGAGCTGCTCGCGGTACGCAAGCACGCCGGCTGCATGGTGCCGTTCCCGATCCAGGGTGCGATGACCGCCGCACTCCGTGACGACGCGCACGTCGTGGAGCAGCGTGAGCGGTATGCGGCACGACGCCGGACGCTGCTCGCCGCGGTCGAGGGTGCCGGTTTCCGCGTCGACCACTCCGAGGCCGGGCTGTATCTGTGGATCACCCGCGACGAGCCGTGCCGTGACACCATCGCCTGGCTCGCCGAACGCGGAATCCTGTGCGCCCCGGGCGATTTCTACGGCCCGGCGGGGGAGAAGCACGTTCGCATGGCGCTCACCGCGACCGACGAGCGGGTCGCCGCGGCGGCCGCACGGCTGAGCTCCTGATCGCACACCCACCTTTTACGGACAAACCCTCCCCCCGCGCGGGGGGAGGGTTTGTCCGCAAAAGGTGGGCGTGCCGACCCTCGGTCGTACTCGCCCTCAGTCGTTCTTGTGCAGCGCCTCGTTGAGCGCGATGCCGTCGCCCTTCCACGGTACGACCTCGACCGCACCGGTGAGGCTGTTGCGACGGAACAGCAGGTTCGACTGACCCGCGAGATCGCGTGCCTTGACCTGGGTGCCGTCCGGCCCGGTGACCTTGGTGCCGGCGGTGACGTACAGGCCGGCCTCGATGACGCAGTCGTCGCCGAGCGGGATGCCGCAGCCGGAGTTCGCGCCGAGCAGGCAGCGCTTGCCCAGCGAGATGATCTCCTTGCCGCCGCCGGACAGCGTGCCCATCGTCGACGCGCCGCCGCCGATGTCAGAGCCGTCGCCGACGACGACGCCGGCCGAGATGCGGCCCTCGACCATCGACGACCCGAGGGTGCCGGCGTTGAAGTTCACGAAGCCCTCGTGCATGACCGTGGTGCCCGACGCGAGGTGCGCGCCGAGGCGGATCCGGTCGGCGTCACCGATGCGGACACCGCCGGGGACGACGTAGTCGACCATGCGCGGGAACTTGTCGATCGAGTACACGGTGACCGGGCCGCGGGCGCGCAGCCTGGTGCGGACGGACTCGAAGTCCTCGACCGGGCACGGGCCGTGGTTGGTCCACACGACGTTGGTCAGCAGCCCGAAGATGCCCTCGAGGTTGGCGCCGTGCGGCTGGATGAGCCGGTGGGAGAGCAGGTGCAGCCGGAGGTAGACGTCGTACGCGTCGACCGGGGCCGCCGACAGGTCGGCGATGCCGGTGCGGACGGCGACGGTCTTCACGCCGCGGGCCTCGTCGGTGCCGACGAGTTCGCGCAGCTCGGCCGGGGTCGAGTCTCCGTCGAGGACGACGGTCTCGGCGGTCTCGACGCCGTCGAGTTCGGGCTTGGGGAACCAGACGTCGAGCACGACCCCGGGGTTCGCGCCCCCGTCGGTCACGGTTGCGATGCCTGTTGCGTGTGCGCCAGTAGTTGTCACGACTCCTCAGTCTAGGTGATCGGCCCGGCACGTCCGTCCCGCCGCCCGACCCGTGGTGCCCGGCTGCCCGCGGGGTCATCCGAACGGCACAAGATCCTGGTGGGAGGGGGTCGGGGCTCGTATGGTCGCTCACATGACCGGTCACGGCACCGCGCCTCCGTCGCCACCGCCCCCGCTGCCGGGAGAACCCGCGCCGCGGCGTCGCCGTCGGTGGCCCTGGGTGCTCGGTGGAGTGGGCGTCGTGGTGGTCGTCGGTCTGGTGATCGGTGCGGTGGCCTTCCAGCCCTGGCTGATCTTCGTCGACACCGAGATCGACGACGAGATCCCCGTCGCGGTCACCCCGACCACGTCCGCCGAGGGACGGGCGCCCGCCGGGCCGGTCGTGCTTGCCGAAGGCGGCCTCATCAGCCACGAGCACTCGACGTCGGGAACGGTGTCGATCATCGAGAGGCCCGACGGCACGCGCATCCTCGCGATCGACGACCTCGACACCACCACCGGGCCCGACGTCCACGTCTGGCTGTCGCGGGCCGAGGTCGTCGAGGGGTTCTCCGGTTGGCGCACCGCGGCCGGGCCGCCGCACGTCGACCTCGGCATGATCAGGGGCAACAAGGGTGACCAGGTCTACGAGATCCCCGCCGATGTGGACCTCGCCGACCACCCGTCGGTGTTCCTGTGGTGTGTGCGATTCAGCGTCTCCTTCGGCGCGGCGGAGCTGACCCCGACCTCCGCCTGGGACGCGGGGGGATACCGTTGAGCGCGTGAGCACACTCGATCTCGCCGCCGACCCCGTCGAACTGACCGCCGCCCTCGTCGACATCGAGAGCGAGTCGCGCAACGAGTCCGCGATCGCCGACGCGGTGGAAGCGGCTCTGCGCGAGCAGACCACGGGCTTCGAGATCTTGCGGCACGGCAACCGCGTGCTCGCCCGTACCAACCGCGGGAAGGCGCAGCGCGTCATCCTCGCCGGGCACCTCGACACCGTGCCGGTCGCGGGCAACCTGCCCTCGCGTCGCGAGAACCACCCCAACGAGGGCGACATCCTCCACGGCTGCGGCACGGTCGACATGAAGTCCGGCGACGCGGTCTTCCTGCACCTCGCCGCGACCCTCGCCGAGCCCGCCCACGACCTGACGCTGATCTTCTACGACTGCGAGGAGATCGCCGCGGAGTTCAACGGCCTCAACGACATCGAACGCGAGTTGCCCGACTGGCTCGCCGGCGATGTCGCGATCCTCGGGGAACCCACCGCAGGTCTCATCGAGGCAGGATGCCAAGGGACGCTTCGGGTTCGGCTCTCCACATCGGGGACGCGCGCCCACTCGGCACGCTCGTGGATGGGTGACAACGCGATCCACAAGCTCGGCCGGGTGCTCACCACCCTCGCCGCCTACGAGCCGCGTCGCGTCGACATCGACGGCTGCGAATACCGCGAGGGCCTGTCCGCGGTCGGGCTCGGCGGCGGTGTCGCCGGCAACGTCATCCCCGACGCCGCGCACGTCGACGTCAACTTCCGCTTCGCTCCGGACCGCTCCGTCGAGCAGGCGATCGATCACGTGCGCGAGGTGTTCGCCGCCGATCTCGCCGACGGCACCGTCACCCTCGAGGTGACCGACGCCGCGGCGGGTGCGCTCCCGGGACTCGACCGCCCGGCGGCGGCGGCGCTCGTCGAGGCCGCGCAGGGCCGGTTCCGCGCGAAGTACGGCTGGACCGACGTCTCGCGGTTCTCCGCCCTGGGCATCCCCGCCGTCAACCTCGGCCCGGGCGACCCCAACCTCGCGCACCGCCGCGACGAACGTGTCCCGGTCGCCCAGATCCGCCAGGTCACCGAACTGCTGCGTACCTACCTGTCCTGACCTGCGTCTTGTCGCAATTCGTCACACGGGACGCGGAGCCCGTCGGACGGGGTCGCCGGCACTGCTAGCGTCGATCGCATGTCGACGAATCCGGAACCCCCTGCGCACGATCCCGAGACCGACGACGTCTGCTACATCGGGCCGATCCGTGTCCGGCCGCAGCAGCGCCTGGGCAAGACCACCGACCGCCGCCTCCTCGAGTGGGTCGACCCACGCGATGCCGAGCGGCGTGCCGAGCGCACCATGCGCGACTCATGGCGGGTGCTGCGCATCCAGTCGGAGTTCGTCGCCGGCTTCGACGCGATGAGCGAGGTCGCCGAGGCGGTCACGGTGTTCGGTTCGGCACGGGTCAAGCCGGATTCCCCGGAGTACGCCCTCGGCGTGCGCGTCGGGCGCGCGCTCGGCGAGGCGGGGTACGCCGTCATCACCGGTGGCGGCCCCGGTGCGATGCAGGCGGCCAACCAGGGTGCGCACGAGGCCGGCGCCCAGTCGATCGGCCTGAACATCGAGTTGCCCTTCGAGCAGTCGCTGAACCCGTGGGTCGACCTCGGCATGAACTTCCGCTACTTCTTCGTCCGCAAGACGATGTTCGTGAAGTACGCGGTCGGCTTCGTCTGCCTGCCCGGCGGGCTGGGCACGCTCGACGAGCTCTTCGAGGCGCTGACGCTGGTGCAGACCAAGAAGGTGGTGCGCTTCCCGATCGTGCTGGTGGGCAGCGAGTTCTGGGGCGGCCTGCTCGACTGGATGCGCGACGTGCTGGTCGCCCGCGGCATGATCTCGGCCGAGGATCTCGACCTGCTGACCGTCGTCGACGACCCCGAGGACGTGGTTGCGGCCATCGAGGCGACCGCCGCGGCCCGGCCTTCTGGGAGAACGTCCGATGCCGATGGCACGATGACCCGGTGAGTGCCGTCTGCGTCTACTGCTCGTCCGGTCCCGTCGAGCAGCGTTTCATCGATTTCGCCGCCGAGGTGGGTACCGCCCTCGCCCGCGCCGGGCACACCGTCGTCTCCGGCGGCGGCAACGTCTCCATGATGGGTTCGCTCGTCACCGCTGCGCGCGCGGCGGGCGGTAACACCGTCGGGATCATCCCGCGCGCCCTGATGGAGCGCGAGGTCGCCGACCTGGGGTCCGACGAGCTCGTCATCACCGAGACCATGCGCGAGCGCAAGCGGATCATGGACGAGCGCGCCGACGGTTTCATCGCACTCCCCGGGGGTATCGGGACCCTCGAGGAGTTGTTCGAGACATGGACCGGCGGCTATCTGGGGATGCACGACAAGCCCGTCGTGCTGCTCGATCCTTTCGATTTCTACGCGCCGCTGTTGACCTGGCTGCGAGAGTTGTCGACAACCGGCTTCGTGTCGCAGCGCTCCCTGGACCGACTGCTCGTCACCTCGTCGATCGACGAGGCGCTGAAGTTGGCGACACAGCGGTAGCGGTTTACTTACCGGCCGGTAAGGTAGCGCGCGTGAGTGCGCGGGGCACTCAACGACGCCCAGCGGAGAGCGGAGGCCACATGTCCCCAGAGATCCAGCGTAAGGACGTCCAGACGGACACGACCGAGGACTCGAACGGCAGATCGTCGAGCAGTGCGAGCGAGGGTGGGTCCACCGACGCGGTCAAGACCATCGGGGTGAGAGATCTCCTTCGCGGTGTGGTGAAGATGGCGCCACACGCGACCGGGATGATCAAGCACGCGCCAGGGCTGATCCGCCGGCCCCCGGAGGCCAAGAAGACCATCGGGTCGGTCTTCCAGAAACATGCCCATGCACACCCGGACCGTCCGTTCATCCGGTTCGAGGGCCGCACCACCACCTACGGTGACGCCAACCGGCGGGTGAACCGGTACGCCGCGGTGCTGGCCGAGGCCGGCGTGCGAAAGGGCGACGTCGTCGCGCTGCTGAGCAAGAACAATCCCACCGACCTGATGCTGATGCTCGCGACGGTCAAACTCGGCGCGGTGGCGGGCATGCTGAACTACAACCAGCGCGGCGAGGTGCTCGAGCACTCGGTCAAGCTGCTCGGCGCCCGGGTGCTCGTCTACGACCCGGAATGTGCCGAGGCGCTCGAGTCGATCCCGGAATCGACTCTGCCCGAACACGTCTACGACTTCACCGCATTCGACGAGGCCGCCAAGGGCAAGCCGGACACCGATCCCGAGATCACCGCGCAGCTGCCCGCGTCGACCAAGGCGTTCTACATCTTCACCTCGGGCACCACCGGAATGCCCAAGGCGAGCGTGATGAGCCACAACCGCTGGCTGGCCAGCTTCTCGGGCATCGGCGGACTCGCGGTGCGTCTGCGCCAGAGCGACACGATGTACGTCCCGCTGCCGCTGTACCACAACAACGCGCTGTCGGTGTCGCTCGCGTCGGTCCTCGCCTCAGGGGCGTGCATCGCGATCGGCAAGTCGTTCTCGGCGTCGAGGTTCTGGGACGACGTGATCCTCAACCGCGCCACCGCCTTCTGCTACATCGGCGAGCTGTGCCGCTACCTGCTCGCGCAGCCGCCCAAGCCCACCGACCGACAGCACTCGGTGCACACCGTGGTCGGCAACGGGATGCGACCGGAGATCTGGGACGAGTTCCGGGAACGCTTCGGCATCGACCGGGTCGTGGAGTTCTACGGCGCCAGCGAGCTCAACCTCGCGTTCGTCAACGCCTTCACCGTCGACAAGACCGCCGGCTTCTGCCCGCTGCCGTACAAGATCGTCGAGTACGACGAGGACGGCAATCCCAAGCGCAACGCGCAGGGCCGCCTGACCGAGGTCGGTAAGGGCGGCACCGGCCTGCTGCTCGCGGAGATCTCCAACCGGGTGCCCGTCGACGGTTACACCGACGAGGCGGAGACCGAGAAGAAGATCGTGCGCGACGCCTTCGAGGACGGGGACGCCTACTTCAACTCCGGCGACCTCGTGCGCGACCAGGGCTGGTTTCACATCGCCTTCGTCGACCGGCTCGGCGACACCTTCCGCTGGAAGGGCGAGAACGTCGCCACCACCGAGGTCGAGGGCGCCGTCGACGCGTTCGAGAGCGTCGCCCAGTCGGTGGCCTACGGCGTCGAGGTGCCGGGCACCGACGGTCGGGCGGGCATGGTCGCGATCAAGCTGCGCGAGGGGGCCGAGCTCGACAAGAAGGGACTCGCGGAACACCTGTACAAGGCGCTGCCGGCCTACGCGGTGCCGCTGTTCGTCCGCGTCGTCGACGACTTCGAGCAGACCTCCACCTTCAAGAACCGTAAGGTCGAACTCCGTAAAGAGGGTTACGCGGACGCGGACCCGAAGACGGTCTACGTCCTCGCCGGACGGGAGAAGGGTTACGTGGAGTACTACGACGACTACGCCGCAGACGTGGCGGCCGCCAAGGTCCCCAAGGGATGATGACGGTCTCGCCGACCCTGTGCGGCCGGCCGGTCGCCACCGATCGTGCGCTGATCATGGCGATCGTCAACCGGACCCCGGACTCGTTCTACGACCGCGGCGCCAGCTTCGACGACGAGGCGGCGCAGCGGCGGGTGCACCAGGTGGTCGCCGAGGGCGCCGACATCATCGACGTCGGCGGCGTGAAGGCCGGACCGGGTGAGGAGGTCGACGCGAAGACGGAGGCGCATCGCGTCGTCCCGATGATCGCGTGGATCCGTGAGCGCTACCCCGACGTGCTCATCAGCGTCGACACCTGGCGCAGCGAGGTCGCCGACCAGGCGTGCGCGGCCGGCGCCGACATCATCAACGACACCTGGGCGGGCTACGACCCGGATGTCGTCGCGGTGGCCGCCGAGCGCGGTGCCGGACTCGTCTGCTCGCACACCGGCGGCGCGGTGGTGCGCACCCGTCCCCACCGCGTCGCCTACGGCGACTCCGTCGACGACGTGGTGGCCGACGTGGTCGCCGAAGTGACGTCCGCCGCAGAACGGGCCCTTGCAGCCGGGGTGCATCGAGATTCGATCGTTATCGATCCGACGCATGATTTTGGCAAGAACACCCATCACGGGCTGGCCCTGTTACGCCACGTAAAAGATCTTGTTAACACGGGCTGGCCAGTGCTCATGGCGCTGAGCAACAAGGATTTTGTGGGGGAGACTCTGGGTACAGACCTAGAGCACCGGTTGGAGGGAACTCTCGCCGCGACGAGTCTGGCCGCCGAACACGGTGCCCGGATCTTTCGCGTACACGAGGTCGCTGCCACCCGGCGCGTGGTCGACATGGTCGCTGCCATCGCGGGAAGTAGACCACCCGCCCGAACAGTCAGGGGACTCGCATGACCAAGCAGCAGAAGCGACGTAAGCCCGGCACCATCAGCCGTGACAAGGCCGCCGTGTGGCCGACTCCGGTCGAGACGTCCGGGACGAAGCAGCTCTGGTCGGCAACCCACACCTGGGAACAGCCGGATTGGACGATCGACGAGCTGATCGCCGCCAAGAACGGACGCACCGTCTCGGTGGTGCTGCCGGCCCTCAACGAGGAGGAGACGGTCGCCGACGTCATCGCCTCGATCATGCCGCTGTACGGCACGCTCGTCGACGAGCTGATCGTGCTCGACTCGGGCTCCACCGACGCCACCGCCGAGCGCGCACGCGCCGCCGGCGCCAAGGTGGTCAGCCGTGAGGAGGCGGTCCCCGAACTCGAACCCGTCAAGGGCAAGGGCGAGGTGTTGTGGCGTTCGATCGCCGCGACCACCGGCGACATCATCGCCTTCGTCGACTCCGACCTCATCGACCCGGACCCGATGTTCGTGCCGAAGATGCTCGGCCCGCTGCTGGTCAACCCGGAGATCCACTTGGTCAAGGGTTACTACCGGCGGCCGCTGCTCACCGGAGGCACCCAGGACGCCAATGGTGGCGGTCGTGTCACCGAACTCGTCGCCCGGCCGCTGCTGGCCTCGCAGAAGCCCGAACTCACCGCGGTCCTGCAGCCGCTCGGCGGCGAGTACGCGGGCACCCGCGAGATGCTGTCGTCGGTGCCGTTCGCGCCCGGTTACGGCGTCGAGATCGGCCTGCTCATCGACACCTATGACCGCTACGGCCTCAACGGCATCGGTCAGGTGAACCTCGGGGTGCGGACCCACCGTAACCGTCCGCTCGTCGAACTCGGCGTGATGAGCCGGCAGATCGTCGGAACCCTCATGCGCCGCTGCGGCATCGAGGACTCGGGCGTGGGGCTCACCCAGTTCACTGCCGAACCCGACGGCACCTTCACGCCGCACACCACCGAGGTCTACCTCGAGGATCGCCCGCCGATGAACACCCTGCGCTCGATGGATTCCAAGGTGATGGCCTCCTGATCCGACCCGCCCGGCCGGCTCCGACCGGTCTGTGACCCCGCCTCCGGCGACACCGCGTCAGCCCTGAACCGGTGTCGCCGGAGTCGTGTCCGGGCCCTGCATCGGCGGACGCGGCCTCAGGGGGCAACGGGCGGGGTGGTGGGTTCTGGCGATCGGGCGGGATGGTGGGCTCTGACAATCGGGCGGGATGGTGGGCTCTGACAATCGGGCGGGATGGTGGGCTCTGACAATATGGACGCATGCAGACCTTGCTGCTGTACCTGCTGATCCTGGCGCTCGTCGCCGGCGTGATCTACGCGCTCGTCTGGTTCGTGTTCGGCCGTGGCGAGGAGCTGCCGCCGGTCGAACCGGACACCACGCTCACCCGGTTGCCGTCATCGGGGATCAGCGGCGACGACGTGCGCGCCCTGCGCTTCCAGCAGACGCTGCGGGGCTACAAGCAGGCCGAGGTCGACTGGGCACTGGCGCGTCTCGCGCGCGAGGTCGACGATCTGCGCGCGGTCATCGTCCGCCTGCGCGAACGGGAACAGGTGTCGCAGACCGGGGGCGGCGCCGGGATCGCCGGCGCTTCACCGGACATCGCATCCGATGGTGTTGCCGATGCCGAAACCGTCCACGAACAGGGAGTTTCCGGTGCCGGCGGAGCGGATTCGGCGGTGTGGGAGCCGGGTCCGTGCTCGCCGGGCGAGAGGTGAGCAGGGTACGCCGGGACAACGCTCGTGTCGCGCACTCGCGTTCGATTGAGACATCGACACGTATCATGTTCAGAGCAGGACATTGTGAAGGGAGCTTGAGAATGGCGGCAATGAAGCCACGTACTGGGGACGGCCCCCTCGAAGCGGCCAAGGAAGGGCGTGGAATCGTTGTCCGGATTCCGATCGAGGGTGGCGGGCGTCTCGTCGTCGAACTGACCGCCGAGGAAGCCGCCGCGCTGGGCGAGGAACTCCGCGGGGTCACCAGCTGAGCGGAGGTCTCGCCGAAGTCGTCGAGCTGCTTCGATGTCCGGTCTGCGCCGGATCCTTCGGAACACCGGAATCCGGGGCGGGGTCGTCGAGTGATGAGCCCACCGCCCGGTCGGCCCGTGTCGTGTCGCTGCGATGCGACAACGCACACTCTTTCGACGTGGCCCGGCAGGGCTATGTCTCGCTACTCGACGGGCGTTCGGGATCGTTGCGCGCCGACACCGCGGCCATGGTCGCGGCTCGTGCGCGCGTACACGACACCGGCTTCTTCTCCCGCGTCGTCGACGCCGTTGCGGAGCGGACGAGCCGATTCGGCACGGACGTACCACGGCCGGTCGTCCTCGACGCGGGAGCCGGTGGCGGCCACTACCTCCGCGCCGCCGTCGGCGCTCTCTCGTCCGACGCCCGGGGCATCGGCATCGACCTGTCCAAGTTCTGTGCCCGGGCCATCGCGCGCGGCACACCACCGCAGGCCGCGGTCGTCGCCGATATCTGGCGCGGCCTGCCCGTCGCCGACGACACGGTCACGGTGGCGCTCTCGGTCTTCGCGCCCCGTAACGGCGCAGAGTTCGCTCGCATCCTCTGCGACGACGGCGGTCTGATCGTCGTCACGCCCGCGACCGATCACCTCGCCGAGATCGTCGGCCCGATGAAGATGCTGCGGGTCGACGCGGAGAAGTCGGAGCGGCTGCGTGCCACGCTCGACGAGCACTTCGAGGTGATCGACTCGGAGCCGGTGCGCGCAGTCGTCGAGGTCGACGCGCATACGGTCGGCGACCTCGCGGCGATGGGGCCCTCTGCCTTTCACGCCACCGAAAACGACATCCGTTCGCGCGCAGAGACGTTCGTGGGTTCCGGGACGATCGCGGTCACGGCGTCGGTGATGGTGACCACCTGCCGGCCGCGCACCGCGGACACGAGGACTGCGAACGCTTAGTCCGGGCGACCCTCAGTGCAGGACCGACCGGTAGACCGCGAGGGTCTGTTCGGCGATCGTCGCCCAGGAGAACTCGGCCTCGGCGCGCTCGCGACCGGCCTTGCCCATCGCGTCGGCCGCGGCCGGATCGGCGACGACGGTGTTGACCGTCTCCGCCAGTGACCGTTCGAAGGCCCTCGGGTCCGAGGGGTCGTAGGGGACGAGGCGTCCGGTGACGTGGTCGCGGACCACCTCGGGGATGCCGCCGACCTCGGATGCGACCACGGCGGTTCCGCAGGCCATCGCCTCGAGATTCACGATGCCCAGTGGCTCGTACACCGAAGGGCATACGAAAACTGTTGCTGCGCTGAGTATTTCTCGGATTCTTGGCAGCGGAAGCATTTCCCGGACCCAGAACACCCCGGGGCGTGCGGCAGACAGCGCGGCGACCGCCGCCTCGACCTCGGCGCCGATTTCCGGGGTGTCGGGAGCGCCTGCGCAGAGGACGAGCTGGATGTCGGGATCGAATCGGTGGGCCGCCGCGACGAGATGGGCGACGCCCTTCTGCCGCGTGATGCGGCCGACGAACGCGGCGATCGGACGAGACGGGTCGACGCCGAGTGAGGCCAGCGTCGACTCCGGCCCGAACGGGTCGTCGACCGGATACCACTGGGTGGTGTCGATGCCGTTGCGCACGACGTGGACCCGCTCCGGGTCCAACAGTGGATAGGTGGTGCACACGTCGGTGCGCATGCCGGAACTGACCGCGATGACGGCATCGGCGTATTCGACGGCATTGCGCTCCACCCAACTCGACACCCGGTAGCCGCCGCCGAGTTGTTCGGCCTTCCACGGCCGCGACGGTTCGAGGGAGTGCGCGGTGAGGATGTGCGGGATGTCGTACAACTGCCCGGTGAGATGGCCGGCCAGCCCGGTGTACCAGGTGTGCGAGTGCACGACGTCCGCGCCCTCGGCGCCGACGACCATCCGCAGGTCGGCCGAGAGCGTGGTGATGGCCGCGTTCGCCCCGGCCAGGCCGGGATCGGGGGTGTAGACCTTCGCGGTGTCGCGCTCGGCGCCCATGCAGTGCACGTCGACGGTGGTGAGATGGCGTAGGTGGCGGACCAATTCGGTGACGTGCACCCCGGCGCCGCCGTACACCTCGGGTGGATACTCCCGGGTCATCATCGCCACCCTCATGATGACGACGCTAGTGGCAACCCGGACAGTTCGCCATCGCAGCGACGGATGCGTTCACGAATCTCACCGCGCGGGTACGGAGAGGTGGGCCGGCGACGGCGGGGTGAACGGTCGGATCCATCTGGCCGGTCATCTGGCCCGCGTGTGAGATCGCGGTTAAGTTGGGGGAGTGAGATCACAGCCGCACGTCCTCGGCATCGTCCTCGCCGGCGGAGAAGGCAAGCGCCTCTACCCGCTGACGATGGATCGGGCCAAGCCTGCGGTGCCCTTCGGCGGTGCCTACCGGCTGATCGACTTCGTGCTGTCCAACCTGGTCAATGCCGGGTATGAGCGCATTTGCGTGCTCACACAATACAAATCGCACTCGCTGGACCGGCACATCTCGCAGACGTGGTGGACGTCGGGCTTCCACGGGGAGTACATCACCCCGGTGCCCGCCCAGCAGCGGCTCGGTCCCCGCTGGTACACCGGCAGCGCCGACGCGATCTTCCAGTCGCTGAACCTGATCGCCGATGAGCAGCCCGAGTACATCGTGGTTTTCGGCGCCGACCACGTCTACCGCATGGACCCGTCGCAGATGGTCGCCGCACATGTCGAATCCGGAGCCGAGGTCACCGTCGCCGGCATCCGCGTGCCGCGCGCCGAGGCGACCGCCTTCGGATGCATCGACGCCGACGAGTCGGGCCGGATCACCCGGTTTCTCGAGAAACCTGCGGCCCCGCCCGGCACCCCCGACGACCCGGACGTCACGTTCGCGTCGATGGGCAACTACGTGTTCACCACCGACGCGCTGGTCGAGGCGCTGCGCGAGGACGCCGCCGACTCCGACTCCGACCACGACATGGGCGGCGACATCATCCCGGCGTTCGTGGCGCGCGACCAGGCGCACGTCTACGACTTCAAGGACAACGAGGTGCCCGGCGCCACCGAGCGTGACAAAGGGTACTGGCGCGACGTCGGAACGCTCGACGCCTTCTACGAGGCCCACATGGATCTGGTGTCGGTGCACCCGATCTTCAACCTGTACAACAACAAATGGCCGATCCGAGGGGAGACGCACAACCTCCCGCCGGCCAAGTTCGTGCAGGGCGGCGTGGCCGAGGACTCGGTCGTCGGCGCGGGCTCCATCATCTCCTCCGGCACGGTCCGCAACTCGGTGCTCTCCTCGAACGTCATCGTCGAAGACGGCGCGATCGTGGAAGGCGCGGTGTTGATGCCCGGCGTGCGCATCGGCAAGGGCGCGATCGTGCGCCGCGCGATCCTCGACAAGAACGTGGTCGTCAGCGACGGCGAGCAGGTCGGCGTCGACCTCGAGCACGATCGGGAACGCTTCTCCGTCAGCGCCGGTGGGGTGGTGACGGTCGGAAAGGGTTTCCGGGTCTGAGCCGGGCGGTCACGACGCGGTCCGCCGCACGCACGTCGCCGCCCGACCCGCGTGAACCGCCGGCCGGATGACTCGCGGATCGAGGACGCCGCGGGTCAGGTCAGCCGAGGGCTGCGCGGATCAGTTCGGGGATGTCGGCGTCGGCGTCGTCGGGCAGGGCGTCGATCGGCCACCACTGCAGGTCCACCGACTCCTCGCTGCGCGCGAACACCGGCAGCGAACCGTCGGGCGTGGGCGCCGCGACGATGCGGTAACGCACGTCGAGATGGCGCGTCGGCACTCCGAGCGAGCACGTGATCGGGTGCGTGTGCAGGTGGACGAGTCCGCCGTCGGCGGCGTCGCGATCGAGGTCGAGTCCCGCGATCCCGGACTCCTCACGTGCCTCCCGCAGCGCGGCGCCGGCGAGTGTCTCGTCGGACGGTTCGCAGTGCCCGCCCAGCTGAATCCATTTCCCGACCCGGGGGTGCAGCGTCAGCAGGACATGGCTGCGCGTGGCGTCGAAGACGATCGCCGACCCGGTGAGATGCCCTGCCGCACAAGCTCTCAGGCATGCCTCGGGGGTCGAGGCGAGGAAGGCCAGGTAGGCGTGGCGCAGGCTGTCCTGTGCCGAGGTCGGCGCCGCCCACGAGGTCAGGGCCTCCACCGCGGAGACGTGTAGCGACTCGGCGCTCACAGCTCGATCACCCACTCGTCGGTCGGGGCTGCCTCGCGAAGCGGAGCCGGTTCCAGCGGGTATCCGATCGCGACCGCGCCCAGCGGTTCCCATGAGTCATCGAGCCCGAGGACACGCCGGACGGTCGGGGCCGCGAAGATCGTGGAACCGATCCAGCAGCTGCCGATCTCCCGGACCGACAGCGCGATCAGCAGACTCGCGACCGCTCCGCCCGCGGCGACGGTGAACATGGTGTGCTCGGCGGCGTTCCGGCGATCGTCGGGATAGGTTTGGGCGCCCTCGGGAACGAGGAACGGGATCACCAGTTCCGGCGCGTCGTACAGGATCCGGCCGCGGCGCAGCCGCTTGGCGATGGACTCCTCCGACTTGCCGTCCGCGGTGAGGTCGGCGCGCCAGTCGGCGTTCATCGCGTCGAGCAGCTCCCGTCGGCGCGCGGCCGAACGCACCCACACGAACCGAACCGGATGCGTGTGATGCGGCGCCGGAGCGGTGAGGGCCTCACCGAGCGCCGCACGCAACTGCTCCTCGTCGACCGGCCGGTCGTCGAAGGCGCGCACCGAACGGCGGGTCCGGATGGCCTCGCGACGCCCCTGGGCGATCGCCTCCTCGGTGCCCAGCCGGAACAGGTCCTCGTCGGCGGGGCGGATGAGCGCGGCCGCGGTCGATCCGTCGTCGACGGGGGAGTACCCGCGGACCACGGCGACCGGGACGCCGGCGAGCTTGCCCTTCACCAGGTCCGCGGCGGCCGCGAGTTCGTCGGCGACCGCGATGTCGGTGACGACGAGCGGGTTCCCGTAATCGTCGACGCCGCCCTCGTACGGGTGGGTGACGGCGATGCCGGCGGACCCGATCGCGACGTCGGTCTGGCCGGTCCGCCAGGCACGGCCCATGGTGTCGGTGATGATGACCGCGACGTCGAGCCCGGCGCGCTCGGCGATGTCGCGCCGCAACCGTGCGGCACTGGCGTCGGGGTCCTCCGGCAGCAGCGCGAGTTCGTCGCCGCGGACGTTGGAGCCGTCGATGCCCGATGCGGCCTGGACGATGCCGAGGCGGTTCTCGGTGATGAGCGTGCGGTTCTTGCGTGCCAGGACGCGGACCGCCTCTTGTTCGACGAGCCTGCGCCGCAGTGCATCCCGCTCCTCGGGGTCGGTCGGCGCGGTCACCATCCGGCCCTCGGCCTTGGAGATGATCTTGCTGGTGACCACCAGGACGTCACCGTCGGCCAACCACGGTGCGGCGGCGAGGATCTCGCCGGCCACGTCGGAATCGGTGGTGAACTCGCCGAGTCCGGTGACCGGGCGGATCTCGAGTCCGTCGGGGGCACGGTGATCGGTGCGCTCGCTCACGCGGTGCCCACGTTCCGGTCGGGGACCGCCACGCCGACGAGCGCACATGCGGCCCGGATCATCTGCGCGGTGGCGGCCGGGTCGGTCATGAGCAGCGGGGCCGAGCCGATGGCGATGCCGTCGACCGTCGCCTCGTCGCCCTCGGCGATCAGCCAGCCGTCGAGGATTCCGTTGGCGCTGCGGGCGCCGTAGTGGGCGGCGATCGCCTCGGCGGAGGTCTCCACCCCGATCACGGACAGGCACTCGTCGGCCATTCCGCGCAGCGGGCGGTTGTCGATCACCGGCGAGATGCCGACGATGGGCGCCTTGGTGGTGCGCAGCGCGCTGCGCATCCCCGGGACGCTCACGATCGCCCCGATGCTCACCACCGGGTTCGACGGCGCGAGCAACACGACGTCGGCCTCGGCGATGGCGTCGAGCACACCGGGCGCGGGAGTGGTGTCGTCGGAACCGACCTGGGCGAAACCGTAGGTCGGGACCCGGGCGCGGTGACGCACCCACCATTCCTGGAAGTGGATCGCGACGCGCTCGCCCTCGTCGCCGTCGGGCTTGGCGATGACGACGTGGGTCTCGTGCCGGTCATCGGTCGCCGGAAGCAGGCGCACGCCGGGATTCCAGCGGCGGCACAACGCGGCGGTGACGTCGGAGAGTCTGAACCCCGCGTCGAGCATCTGGGTGCGGATGAGGTGGGTCGCGAGGTCGCGGTCACCGAGGCCGAACCAGTCCGGGTCGGCGCCGTAGGCGGCGAGCTCCTCCTTGGCATGCCACGTCTCGTCGCGCCGGCCCCAGCCGCGTTCGGGGTCGATGCCGCCGCCGAGGGTGTACATGCAGGTGTCGAGGTCGGGGCAGATGCGGACGCCGTGCATCCAGGCGTCGTCGCCGACGTTGACGACGGCGGTGATCTCGTGGTCGCCGGGCGAGGCGTCGGGATGCGGCGGGAACGGGGTGGCGCCGAACAGTTCGCGTGCGCCGAGCAGGAATCGCGCGCCTCCCACGCCGCCGACGAGTACGGTCACCTTCACAGCAGGTACTCCTTCACACCGCCACTCTAGTGGTCGGCGATCGGCCCTCTGCTGTCGGAGCCGAGCGGGACGAGCGTCCGGGTGGGGTGCCGGCCAGGAGGTGTGATCTTCGTTCGGCTTGGGCATCTCGCCGTGTCGAGTCACAAGATGCGCGGCCGACGATGGTAAAGGGAAATCTTCGTTTCAACTTGACCTGGAGCACGCTCGGCGTGTCTAATCACATCAGTGTCATTCCGAGTTTGAGATCGAGAACCTTCGAGGTCGAGAACGGCTGGCCTCCAAGGGATTCGATCACTTGTTCGAACTCGGTACAGGGTGTCGGCGCCGGAGCAGATGGGCCGTCGCTCGGGCGCTGTGTACGACGCGAGCAGGCTCTTCGCCGACGCGTAGTACAAGTGGTGTGGCAGCAGTGGTGGGTACGGCACCTGTGTCGTGTTCGCGAAGGACAGAAATCGACCGAAATCCCGAGCTAGGAGGCGCCGACGATGGCTTTGGAAAACCCGATCGGCAATCCGCTTGAACCACATGATCGCCCGCAATACATCGCTGAACCCAGCGTCCGCGAGAACCACGTCACCCCGGGTGCCACGGACTCCGATGTCCTCCGCGGCATTGGGCCCGTTGACGATTCGATGATCGGCGGGACCGCGTTCGCCGGTGTCCCCGAAACCGGTGACACCGTCGCGGATCTCGCAGGTCGTGGGGATGACGACCAGTCCGCTCGTCGTCATCTGGCCTTGGTGCCCAACGGTTTCGACGAACTCTTCGACGTCGTCGAGGAGCAGTGGCAGGACCGCGCGCTGTGCGCGCAGACCGACCCTGAGGCGTTCTTCCCGGAGAAGGGTGGCTCGACCCGCGAGGCCAAGCGCATCTGCCAGGGCTGCGAGGTCAAGGCGGAGTGCCTCGAGTACGCCCTCGCCAACGACGAGCGTTTCGGTATCTGGGGTGGGCTCTCGGAGCGCGAGCGGCGTCGCCTCAAGCGCGGCATCGTCTAGTCCGGATCGAGGAATTCGACTGGGCGACAAGCGAGATGTCGCCGGTTCGGATGTCGTCCGAACGGATCAACTTCTGCGACGGTCTTCTTTCAGATCAGGCCGTCGAGAAGCGACGCGGCCACCGCCGGGAGGTGGGATCAGGCCTGCGGTTCGACGCCGAGTGCGTCGAACACGATCATCGACCGCGGAAACACCCGAGGGGACGTCACTCGGGTCCGCGGTCGATCGTGTCCTCGTCGAGTCCCAGGTGCGTGGCCACCTGCTGGACGAGCACCTCGTGGATCAGCTCGAGCAGATCCGTGCCCTTCTTGGCGCGGGATTCCAGCGGCCTGCGGAACAGGATGATCTGCGCGCGCGTCGGCACGCCGTGGACATCCATGCCGGCCGGGATCAGACGCGCCAGCGGCACCGCGCCGTCCGCGGTGACCTCGTCGGGCCACTCGACCGTCTCCGGGTCGCGGGGGAGCAGTCGCGGGATCTCGTCGACCGCGATGTCGAGACCGGCGAGCTGGTCGTGCCAGTTGGCGTCGATCTCGGCGAACGCCTCCAGCGCGATCGCGTCGAACTCGTCGGAGCGCGTGTTGTAGGCGGGCACGTGCTGCGGCAGCAGCGGGGAACGCAGCCCACGACCGCGGCGGTCCCGGAGACGCCCGGGCCGCCGGCGACCACGACGGGGACCCGAGATGCCGTAGGGGCTCGGGGTGCCGTAGGAGCCGCGCGCCGGCTTCGGGTGGATGCGCATGGCGCGAGTGTAGGAGGTCGGAGTGGCACATGTCGCGTCCGCCCCGTGGGCGCCGCTGAGCGTGTCGGCTCCGTGGTTGCCGAGCCGCCGGGCTAATCTCGTCACGTGAAGCTTCCCCGTCTGTGCTGCCGACCCGGCTGCGCCCGATCCGCGGTGGCTACCCTGACCTTCGTCTACGCCGAATCGACCGCGGTCATCGGCCCGTTGGCGACCTCGGAGGAGCCGCACTCCTGGGATCTGTGCGAAGACCACGCGCGGCGGATCACCGTCCCGCGCGGGTGGGAGATGCTGCGTAGCGAGCGCGGGTTCTCGGTGCCTGCCGAGGACCACGAGCTGACCGCGCTCGCCGAGGCCGTCCGTGAGGCCGGTGCCGTCGCCGGTGGACCGCGTCCGGGCTTCGACAACACCCTCGGCCAGGTCGATTCCCTCGACGGCTTCGACAACGGCCGCTCGTCGGTCGAGGCGGCCTTCGACGCCGCCCTCGCCGACCGCCGGAGTGGTCGCCACCGCGCCGGGCCCGTCGATCCGCCGTCGCCGTTGACGCAGGGATCGTCCGGCTCCTCCACGCCCCGTCACCAGACCCGTCCGCGTCCGGGACGCCGAGGACACCTGCGTGTCCTGCCGGACCCGGTCGACTGAACGCGTACCGCCACGCTCACGACGCGACCCCCGCCTTCCCACGGCTCGTCGGATGACCCCTGCGCACGGTCCGGGACCTCTTCGACCATCGCCGGATGTGAGTCTGTCGCGTAGCCGGGCGGGTGTCCCAGTGGCTGGCTACGCTGGTTCCATGCGTACCGGTGCCCCCGACCTCGACGACGCCGAGGAAC
Organism: Gordonia aurantiaca; assembly: GCF_039939235.1. Classification (NCBI taxonomy): domain Bacteria; kingdom Bacillati; phylum Actinomycetota; class Actinomycetes; order Mycobacteriales; family Gordoniaceae; genus Gordonia; species Gordonia aurantiaca. The sequence goes on from NZ_JBDUUF010000002.1 coordinate 77,876, forward strand.
TCCTCTCCGCAGACGTCGACGGTCTCCTGCGTACCGCCGCGCTCGCCGGGGCGCAGGTCCGGGCCACGGCCGAGGCCGCCCGCGAGGGCGTCCTGGCACCGCTCGCCGATCTCCGGCCGCGCAGTGTGGTGGTCGTCCACGGTTCCAGCGAGGTCGCCCATCGTGCCGCCGGGCTGAGCGTGGCCGCGGTCGCATCCCGGGTCGACGTCCCGCTCGTCACCTCGCCTGTCCTGCCCGGCTGGGTGGGCCCCCTCGACGTCGTGGTCGTGGTCGGCGAGGATGCCGGCGACATGGCCCTCGCCGACGCCGCCGCACGCGCCGGCCGCCGACGCGCCGAGGTGATCGTCGCCGCGCCGATCGCCGGACCGTTGCGGGATGCCCTGGGTGGCAACGGGATCGACCTGTCGCCGCGATTCGACATCGAACCCCGCTTCCGGTTCGCCGGCTTCGTCGCGGCGCTGCTGGCCGTCTTCGGCGGCCTCACCCAGGTGCGGGTCACCGGCCCGGTCCCGGTCCTCGACGACGTGGCCGACGCGCTCGACGCCGAGGCCTCGGCGTCGCATCCGGGTCGCGAGACCTTCCACAATCGTGCCAAGTCCCTGGCCGTACGGCTGCAGGATCGGCCGGCGGTGTGGACCTCGGACTCCCCGGCGGGCACCGTGATCGCCGCCCATGCCGTGGCGAGCCTCGTCGGTCTCGCGGGAATCGTCGGCGCCGTCGCCGAACTCGCCGAGGTGGCGAGGATGTCGCGGCTGTTGGCGGCACGGTCGCCGGGCGCGTCGGCCACCGACTCGATCTTCTACGACCCGGACTTCGACGAGCCGCCGGCCGAGGTGGCCCCGCGCATCCTCGTCGTGTCCACCGCACGTCGTGAGTGGTACACGCGGCAGCGTGTGACCGGTCTCGGCGACGTCGACCTCGTGGTCGGCGTCGACGCGGCCGACGGGGTGCCGGACGGCCGGTCGCAGCCGCGTCGGGAGTTGCATCCGCTGCCGGGCGAGGACCCGGTGGCCGACGGTCCGGGCGACGTCCTGGACTTCCTGCTCGTGGCGTTGAGGATCGAGATGGCGGCGGTGTACCTCCGCCTGATTGGGAACACGGTGCAATGAGGATTCTCGAGGGAGTGGTGCGTCCCTACGCATGGGGTTCGCGAACGGCCATCGCGTCGATCCAGGGCAGGCCTGTCCCGTCGGCGCATCCGGAGGCCGAACTGTGGTTCGGTTCCCATCCGGCGGGTTCGGCGACGTGTGTGGACCCGTCCGGCCCGCCGCAACCGCTGGTGGACGTGATCGACGCCGACCCGACGTCGACCCTCGGGCCCGCCAGCACCGAGGCGTTCGGTGACCGGTTGCCGTTCCTGCTCAAGATCCTCGCCGCCGAGGAACCGTTGTCGCTGCAGGCGCACCCGTCGTCGGAACAGGCGCGGGAGGGCTTCGAACGCGAGAACGCGCGCGGGCTCGCACTCGACGCCCGCGACCGCAACTACAAGGACCCGTGGCACAAGCCCGAACTGATCGTCGCGATCACGCCGTTCGACGCGCTGGCCGGGTTCCGCGACCCGCAGGAGACCGTGGCCCTGCTGCGTGAGCTGCAGGTCAGTGAACTCGACCACTACCTGGGAATGCTGGCGGGACAACCGGATTCGGAGGGTCTGCGGGCGGTGTTCACCACCTGGCTGACCCTGCCGGAGGCGTTGATCCGCCGGCTCGTCCCGGCGGTGCTGCGCGGCGCGGTCGAGGTGCTCAGCAAGGGGCGGTCCGACTTCACCGCGGAACTGCGCACCCTGTGCGAACTCGGCGAGGACTACCCGAACGATCCCGGCGTGCTGGCGTCGCTGCTGCTCAATCACGTCCACCTCGAACCGGGGCAGGGCCTGTACCTGCCGGCGGGCAACCTGCACGCGTACCTACGCGGCACCGGCGTGGAGATCATGGCCAACTCCGACAACGTCCTGCGCGGCGGGCTCACACCCAAGCACATCGACGTCCCGGAGCTTCTGCGCGTCCTCGACTTCACCCCGGTCGATCCCGCCGATCTGGCGCCGTCGGTGCGCACCCTCGGCGCCGAGCAGATCTATCTCACCCCGGCGCCGGAGTTCCGGCTGTCGCGGATCGAGTTGGACGGCACCGGATTGCACCACGCGTCGTCGATCTGCTTCGACATGCCCGGCCCGCAGATCCTCGCGGTGCTCAGCGGCGCCATCGAGGTCCGGCCGGTCGGCGGCACGCCGCTGACGATCCCGGCGGGACGTGCGCTGTGGATCACCGACTCCGACCCGGACGTCATCGTGCACGCCGCGTCGTCCCGGGCGGTGTTCTACCGCGCGCTCGTCCCGGTCGCGGTGTCGGCGGTCGAGGGCGGCGCGTCGGCGGAGCCCGCGGTCAGCGCCGCGGAGTGACGCACCCCGACCACCGGCCGCGCGCCGATGTGCGTGCTCAGCCTCGTGCGGCGGCAGGTTCTGGGTAGCCGCCGATCAGCTTCCACTCGTCCGGTGTGGCGACCATCGTCACCATCACCGGCGCGCCGCCTGCCGTCAGGGAAAGATCCTGCGGCGCACGCGGATTCTGGCTCAACGTGACGGTGTGTGCGCTGTTCGGGTCGTCGAGGCCCGGCGCGGTGACGATCATCCGCGTCGTATCCGCCTGCGGCGGAGGCGGGGTCACCCCGTCGGCGATGACCAGTGCCGGGCCCGGACGCGCTGGGGTGCGGTCGCCGGCCAGCGAGAGGGCGCTCGGATCGCCGACGGCGTTCACCACGGGAGCCCACCGGTGCGGCCGGTCCGTGTGGATGCGGACCGAGGCCCCTACCGCGACCGCCCGCAGCGCGATCTGCGCGACCACGTGGATGCCTGCCGAGACCGCGACGGTGGCGATTCCGGGGCCGACGAGTCGGGTCGCGACGGCACGCCCCGCGTGGTCGGCGCCGATCAGCTGACCGCAGCCGCCCGCGGGCAGTCGGACCGATCGCAGGAAGTCCTGTGCCGCTTCGCCGGTCAGGTTCGGCAGATCACGGTCGAGGCGGGTGGCACCGGCGATCGGCAGACTCACGGTGAGCGCCTCGAACTGTCGGCCGTCGAGGGGGACGAGACCCTCCGGCCACGCCGACAGCGCGCGATGGGCGCCCGGGAACTCGTTGAACCGGACGAATCCGGTCACCTCGACCTCGTTGCGGTCGCCGCGACCCCGGCGGTCGGTGGAGACCTGGCGGAGTCGCAAGGTGAACGTCGTCGACACCGCCGGGTTCACCCAGACGTCGCGGATGACGCCGGACAGCGCCGCGGGTTCGACCGCGGCGGTGCGGATGCGGAGTCCGGCGGCCCCGACCAAATCCCATTCCTCCTCGAGGGAGTCGATGCTCGCTCCCTCGGTGAGCTGGGTGGTGACCGAGGTGATCTGCGCGGCCGAGAGGATAGTCGTGCCCAGGCCGTGCTCGCTGAGGCGTTTCGCGACGCGGCGTGTGGTGACGGTGGCGGTGCGGAGGGCGCCGGCGGCCCCACCGCCGCGTCGCGCGACCGCGTCCGGGCAGTCGAGCGGGTCGAGTCGCAGGACCACGAACACCGATCGCTGGGCGGTGGCGGCCAGCGGGCCGAGGGTACGCTCGTAGGTCGCCGGCGCGACCCCCGATCCCCATACGCGCACACCGTGACTGATGACCTCGATGGAGCCGAGGACGATGTCGTAGCGATTGATGCACTCGGCGAGGACGTCGAGCGGGATGACCTGACCGGACTCGTCGGACGGCGTGCTCGATCCCGGCGCGAGGTAGGTGACCGCGGGACCGCCCGGATCGACGCGGATCACGGTCACGAGGGTGTCGCCGACCCACCGGGCGCCGATCGTGGTCGGGGCCGACGACCGACGTGCCGCGGGACGTGTCGACGGTCTGGCCAGGGGGACGTCGAACGGGGCGGGCGCGAGGTCGGCGGTGCGTCGGCGCGTCCGCGACAGCGAGAACGCGGCCCGGCTCCACAGCCGACCGAACACCGACGGGCGTCCGCCGAAGCGGATGAGTCCGACGGCCAGCACGGCCGCCAGGGCGAGGGCCGCGGAGCCCCACCTGCTCCCCGAGAGAGCCCAGGTGACCAGGCCCGCGGCCAGGATCACCTCGACCACCACGAGTGTGCGCATCGCTGTCGCGCGCGTGTTCCGGTCCACGCCTGTCCGCCCCCTCGGTTCCCCCGTCGACGTCGTCGGACGCCACCGCCGGCGGGTCTCCACAACCGGCGGAGCCCCACGTGTCGGGGGCATGTTCGTCGGCTAGGCTACTACCGCGCGACGGGGGGTACGTCGCCGGAGATCACAACCGTCCTGGCCGCCGTCGGCTGTCGTCAGGACGCCGACGGTGCGGACAGGGGGGAGTCGTGGCACGTCAGCTGACGACCAAGGCTCAGGTCAACGGCTACCGATTCCTCATCAAGCGCCTCGAACATGCTCTCGTGCGCCGCGATGTGCGGATGCTGCACGATCCGATGCGTTCCCAGTTACAGGCGCTGGTCGTCGGCACGGTCCTGGGCCTGCTCGTCCTCGGCGGCTGCGGGGTGTGGGGCCTCATCCGGCCGCAGGGCTCGGTCGGTGACGCGACCATCGTCGTCGGAAAGAACAGCGGCAGCACCTACGTCCTGATCGAGGACACCCTCCACCCGGTCCTCAACCTCGCCTCGGCGCGCCTGATCAGCGGCAGCTCGGAGAAGCCGACGTCGGTGGCCGACGACAAGCTGAAGACCTACGCGCGCGGCCCGCTGCTCGGCATCCCGGGCGCGCCGGCGGCACTGCCGGGTCCGGCGCACAGGGGCACCTCGACGTGGACGGTGTGCGACACCGCCGAGGTGTCCTCGGACGGCTCGGCGGAATCCCTGCGGCAGACGGTGATCGGCGACGAGCCCGTCCTCGGCGACGACACCGCGCACGTCGTCGCGCCGTCGGATTCCGTGCTCGTGAACTCCGGTGACAAGACCTTCCTCGTCTATCAGTTGTTTCGCAACGGCGCCTGGAGTCCGGTGCGGGCCGAGATCGACACCGCCAGCGCTCCGGTGATGCGCGCGCTCGGCCTCGAGGGCGTGACCGCGCGCCGCATGTCCCCGGGTTTGCTGAGCGCGTTCCCGCTCGTCGACCCCATCAGGGTTCCGGCGATCCCGAACGCCGGACAACGCGGCGCGGTCGACTCGCTCAGCGTGGGCTCGGTGGTGAGGTCGGTCGATGTCGACGACGAGACCAGCTACCATCTCGTGCTGCGTGACGGGGTGCAGGAGATCAGCGAGCCGACCGCTCAGATCCTGCGGCTCGCCGACCGGAAGGGCGACGCGCAGGTCCGGACCGTGCCGCCCGGCCGGCTCGCCAGTGTGAAGGTCGTGGACACCCTGCCGCTCGGCGACTTCCCTCAGCTCACGCCCAAACCGCTCGGCGTCGCGGCCGATCCGACGCTGTGCCGCACCTGGACCCGCAAGGCCGACGAGCCGCGGGCCGGGACCATGCTCCTCGCCGGGCGGGCCCTGCCGCTGAAGTCCGACGCGGTGCCGGTGTTGCTCACCTCGGGCGACGGCTCCGGACCGGGGCTCGACCAGGTGTACCTCCCGCCGGGCTCCGGGGAGTACGTGCAGGTGACCGGGAACGAAGACGACTCGACCCGCAGAGAGTCGCTGTTCTACGTCAACGACTCCGGCGTGCGCTTCGGCGTTCCGGGCGCCGAGACCGCGGCCGTGCTCGGCCTGCCGGACTCGCCTGCACTCGCACCGTGGTCGGTGGTGTCACTGCTCGCGCCCGGCCCGACGCTGTCCCGGGAGGCCGCGCTGATGGCGCACGACGGTCTGCGGACCCAGGAGATCGAGCGCGACGGGGAGTAGCGGTCCCCACGCGCGGCCGCCAGAATCGCGGGTTGATGTGCAGAAGCGTTATTTCCGGACAGCGCTTCTGGATTCGAGGCGCGATTCTGCGCGACCCGGGGGCGACAGGGCCTGGGGCGAAGCGAACCGGGTGACTTGGCTCAGGTGAGCGGCCCGCCCATGATGTTGCCGACGATCCCGCGGATGATGTTGGTGCCGTCCTCCCGGCGGAGTTCCTCGTACCAGGCCGCGGTCTTCTTCGGGTCCTTGCCGTGGGTGACGTCGCACCGCTTACGGGCCCGCAGCACCAGGTCGCCGGCGCGTTCGGTGCGGGCGGCCTCGTAGGCGGCGAGCGCGGCGTGGGCGTCGTCGGGATGCTCCCTGAACGCGAACTGCAGGGCCACGGCGTCCTCCATCGCCGAACACCCGCCCTGCCCGATGTCGGGGGTGGTGTTGTGCGCGGCGTCGCCGAGGACCGCGACGCGTCCCCTCACCCAGGTGTGGAACGGGTCGAGGTCGAGGATCTCGACGCGGTTCGTCGTTGCGGGATCGAGCTTTTCGATGAGGGTCTGCACACCCGGGGCCCAGTCGGCGAACTCCTGCGCGAGGAACTCGCGGGCGGTGCCGCGCTCGAACGGAACGCCCTCGGGCATCGGGACGTCGAAGAAGAAATAGAAACGGTTGCCCGCCACCGGCATCACCGACACCCGTCGTGAGTCACCCACGTAGGTCGTCCATTCCGTGGCCGGGCCGATCTTCTCGTCGATCTCGACGAGGCCGTTGAAGTTGACGTAGCCGGCGTAGCGTCGCTTTACGGGATGTCCCAGCACGTACTCGCGCGCCAGCGACCTGGCGCCGTCGGCGCCGATCACGATGTCTCCGGAATCGCTGGTGCCATCGGCGAATTCGACGGTGGCGCGATCGCCGTCGTCGTGCACCGCGACCATCTTCTTGCCGAAATGGATGTCGTCGAGGCCGTAGGCGTTCATCAGCATCAGCTGCAACTCGGCGCGGGCGATGGGGTAGGGGCGCTGGCCGACCTGATCGATGAGCGGCTGCATGCTGAAGCGGCACATCGTGTCACCGGTGAAGGCATCGACATAGCTCATGGAGTCGACGATGCCGCCCAGCTCGGCGGTCTCCTTCTCCAGGCCGAGGTGGTTGAGGCACTTGACGCCGTTGGACCACACGGAGATCGCGGCGCCGACCGGCTTGTTCTCGGTGACCTGCTCGTAGACCTCGACGTCGAAGCCGAGTTGCTCGAGGGCGATCGCCGCAGACATCCCGCCCATCCCCGCGCCGACGATCACTGCCTTCACACTCACCACCGCTTTCTTCTCCACGAGCGAGCCGCCGTCGGGTCGCCGCGGCGGTAGTCACAAGGCTAGGGCGACACCTCGGTCTCCGCGCGGCGAGCAGAGGCCGGTGCGACGAGCGTCGCGGTCAGTGCGATCGACGGGCCCGAACGAGGTCGATGACCATCCGCTGCCACTGGTCGGTGATGGTCTGCAGGTCGAGACCGACCTCCTGTGTGAGGTACCGGACGGAGCCGGCCGACATCGGAGCCTGGATGGACAGCGCCATGAACTCGAGATCGTCGTCGAAACCGAGCTGTCGCAACAGGATACGGACGTGCTGGGTCGACGCCCGGCCCGCCGGGTGGGTGAGGAAGTCCTCGGCGGTCCCGCCGGCCTCGAGGAGGATGTCGAGGTGATCGCAGGTGAGCTTGAGCCGGGCGCGGCCGTAGGCGAGCAGCCGGTCGAGTGGCGGCGCGCCCGGTCCGAGCGGTTCCGGGCCCGAGAGGTAGGCCTGTTGCATCTCGGATTCGGAATGGTCGAGCAGCGCCAGCATCAGCCCGGTGCGGCTGCCGAAGCGCCGGAAGACTGTGCCCTTGCCCACACCCGCCTCGCGTGCGACCGCCTCCATCGTCACCGCGGACGCCCCGTGATGGTCGATCAGGTTCTTGGCAGCGGCCAGCAACAATCGCCGGTTACGTGCGGCGTCGGCACGTTCTGTCTCCGCGATGTTGAAGGAGAGGGGGATCGGGGAGTGGTCGGGCCCGTTCGACACGTGATGAGGGTAACTCTTGACCTCGACCGGGAATCAATCGGACCCTGGTCCGGTTAAACCCTCCGTATCCCCGGCCCACGAGGGTCGGAGCCGCGTCTTCGAAAGGAAACCCATGTCGGATCGAACCGTCGAACTGGTCGCCCTGGTCGGAAGCCTCCGCGCCGCCTCCATCAACCGTCAGCTGGCCCAGGTGGCCGCGGACAACGCCCCCGAGGGTGTCCGTGTCACCATCGTCGACGACCTCGGTTCGCTCCCGTTCTACAGCGAGGACATCGACGTCGAGGGCCGACTGGACCCGGCCGTGACGGCCCTGCGCGAGAAGGTCGGTGCGGCCGACGCCGTGCTCATCGCCACCCCGGAGTACAACGGCTCGATCCCGGCCGCGCTGAAGAACGCCATCGACTGGCTGTCGCGCCCCTATGGCAACGGCGCCCTGAGCGGCACGCCCGTCGCGGTCCTGTCGGCGGCCCTCGGCCAGTACGGCGGCCAGTGGACCCGCGAGGACACCCGCAAGGCGGTCGGCGTCGCCGGCGGGAAGGCGATCGAGGAGGCCGACCTCGGCCTGCAGATCCCCGCACTGCCCGAGGGTGGTCTCACCCATCCGACCATCGTCGAGAAGGTCGTCGCGTCGGTGAGCCGTCTCGTGGACGAGGTCACCGTCAGCGCCTGAGTCTCGCGCACTGGTGGTGCCCGACGGTCACGGCGCCGTCCCGCACCGAGCTTTCCTCTCACCGAATGACGCCGCGCCGGGTCCCATCCCGGCGCGGCGTCGTCGTGTCCGGGGTCCACTGTCCCGGCGGGGCGCTCCGGTTTGCGCCCGGCTTCGGGCCTGGGATGGGTGGCACGGTGTGGGGAGGGGGTCCGGTGAAGCCCGTGTGTCCGTTTCGTGACCGGACTGTGGACTGCTGGTGCACACGTTGTGGAGGACCGCTGGACAACCTGTGAGCGACACGCCGAACGCGGCCACGACACGCCGGAATTTGTGATCGTGCACCGCTGCGACCTGCATGTCTTTCACGGATGTTATTCACAACCCCTTGTGGTGCCCAGAAAAGTCAGCCACTAGGTGTAGTGTTTGCACTACCAGTGAGGCGGACGCCGGGGCGGGCATCGATCCCCGCGAAACGCCTCGTAGGAGCGTGACCCAAATCACCTTCTTCACACTGGGAAACCGCAAGTCACTGGCGATTCACAACGACTGAGGAGAACCACTCGATGTCTTCGATCACCGTCTACACCAAGCCGGCATGCGTCCAGTGCAACGCCACCTACAAGGCCCTCGACAAGCTGGGTCTGTCCTACGAGGTCGTCGACATCAGCCAGGATCCCGAGGCGCGTGATTACGTCATGGCGCTCGGCTACCTGCAGGCGCCGGTCGTGGTCGCCGGCGACGAGCACTGGTCGGGATTCCGTCCGGACCGCATCAAGAAGCTCGCCACCGCAGCAGCCTGATCTCCTCGTCGACGCCCGCCACGACGCCGACGCAGGTGTGATCCGAAGGGGAAGCCGGGTCAGCCGCGTCGGGACGTGACGGACGACAAGCACCGTGGTCGATCCCGGGTAGGGGAAATGACCACCTCGGTTCAGTTGTTGGAACTCCACGACACCGTCCGCGACCGGCCGTCGGGCCGGGCGGGCGGGGCGTGGAACGAATCGTCAATCGGTCACCGCAGGGTTGGAGGCAGACATGTCGGCATCGCCGCTGATCGTCTACTTCTCCTCCGTGTCCGAGAACACCCGGCGCTTCGTCGAGAAGCTGGACATGCGCGCCGAGCGTATTCCGCTGACCGGCGGCGCCGAGGGGTTCCGGGTCGACGAACCCTACGTGCTGATCTGCCCCACGTATGGTGGGGGCAAGGTCGGGCAAACCGGCGGGTTCGTGCCGAAGCAGGTGATCCGCTTCCTCAACGACGAGCACAACCGGTCACTCATCAGGGGGGTGATCGCCGCGGGCAACACCAACTTCGGTGAGGAGTTCTGCCACGCCGGCGACATCATCTCGCGGAAATGCCGCGTGCCCTACCTGTACCGATTCGAATTGATGGGCACCGCCGACGACGTCGAGCGCGTGCGCGCGGGCCTCGCCGAGTTCGTCCGCAGTCAGGCGTTCACGGGCGGACCGTCGCTGCACGCCACGCCCGCCTGAGCGGCGCCCCGCGCGTCGCACCCGGTCCGTCGTCCACGTTCTGTCACACCCCTCCAATAGCCTGCCCGCAAGGTTCCAGCCCACAAGGAGTCATCTGTCGTGTCGCCCACCGTCACCGTCTCGGACACCAACTCAGCCAGCAAGTCGGGCGTTCATGCCGGTCCGTCGGGGCACGACCCCGCCGAGCTCGACTACCACGCGCTCAACGCGATGCTCAACCTGTACGACGCGGACGGCAAGATCCAGTTCGACAAGGACCGCGAGGCGGCCCGGCAGTACTTCCTGCAGCACGTCAACCAGAACACGGTCTTCTTCCACGACCTCGACGAGAAGCTCGACTATCTCGTCGAGGAGAACTACTACGAGGCCGAGATCCTCGACAAGTACGACCGTGAATTCGTCAAGGACCTCTTCAAGCACGCCTACAGCAAGAAGTTCCGTTTCCCGACGTTCCTCGGTGCGTTCAAGTACTACACCAGCTACACGCTGAAGACCTTCGACGGGAAGCGCTACCTCGAGCGGTTCGAGGACCGCGTGTGCATGGTCGCGCTGACGCTCGCCGACGGTGATCGTTCGCTCGCCCGCGACCTCGTCGACGAGATCATCGACGGCCGCTTCCAGCCGGCCACCCCGACCTTCCTCAACTCGGGCAAGAAGCAGCGCGGCGAACCGGTTTCGTGCTTCCTGCTCCGCATCGAGGACAACATGGAATCGATCGGCCGCGCGATCAACTCGGCGCTGCAGCTGTCCAAGCGCGGCGGCGGTGTCGCGTTGCTGCTGAGCAACATCCGCGAGCACGGCGCCCCGATCAAGAAGATCGAGAACCAGAGCTCGGGCGTCATCCCGATCATGAAGCTGCTCGAGGACTCGTTCTCCTACGCCAACCAGCTCGGCGCACGTCAGGGTGCCGGCGCGGTGTACCTGCACGCGCACCACCCCGACATCCTGCGCTTCCTCGACACCAAGCGTGAGAACGCCGACGAGAAGATCCGCATCAAGACGCTGTCGCTGGGTGTCGTGATCCCGGACATCACGTTCCATCTGGCCAAGGCCAACGACGACATGTACCTGTTCAGTCCGTACGACGTCGAGCGCGTCTACGGTGTGCCGTTCGCCGACATCAACGTCACCGAGCGCTACCACGAGATGGTCGAGGACCGTCGGATCCGCAAGACCAAGATCAACGCCCGCGAGTTCTTCCAGACCCTCGCCGAGCTGCAGTTCGAGTCGGGCTACCCGTACATCATGTTCGAGGACACGGTGAACCGGGCCAACCCGATCGACGGCAAGATCACCCACTCCAACCTGTGCTCGGAGATCCTGCAGGTCTCGACCCCGTCGACGTTCAACGACGATCTGTCCTACTCCCATGTGGGCAAGGACATCTCGTGCAACCTCGGCTCGCTGAACATCGCCAAGACGATGGACTCCCCCGACATCGGCAAGACCATCGAGGTCGCCATCCGCGGTCTGACCGCGGTCAGCGACCAGACGGCGATCACCTCGGTGCCGTCGATCGAGCGGGGCAACAACGAATCCCACGCCATCGGCCTGGGCCAGATGAACCTGCACGGCTTCCTCGCCCGCGAGCGGATCTTCTACGGGAGCGAAGAGGGCATCGACTTCACGAACATCTACTTCTACACGGTGACGTACCACGCGATCCGGGCGTCGAACAAGATCGCCAAGGAGCGCGGCCGGGCGTTCGCCGGGTTCGAGAAGTCGAAGTACGCCACCGGTGAGTTCTTCGAAAAGTACACCGACCAGGTGTGGGAGCCGAAGACCCAGAAGGTGCGGGATCTGTTCGCGCAGTCGGGAATTCACATCCCGACGCAGGACGACTGGCGTGAGCTCAAGGAGTCGGTCCAGCGCTACGGCATCTACAACCAGAACCTGCAGGCCGTCCCGCCGACCGGTTCGATCAGCTATATCAACCACTCGACCAGCTCGATCCACCCGGTCGCGGCGAAGATCGAGATCCGCAAGGAAGGCAAGATCGGGCGCGTCTACTACCCGGCGCCGTACATGACCAACGACAACCTGGAGTACTACCAGGATGCGTACGAGATCGGGTACGAGAAGATCATCGACACCTATGCCGCGGCGACGCAGCACGTCGACCAGGGTCTGAGCCTGACGCTGTTCTTCAAGGACACCGCCACCACGCGCGACGTCAACCGGGCGCAGATCTACGCGTGGCGCAAGGGGATCAAGACGCTGTACTACATCCGCCTCCGCCAGATGGCCCTCGAGGGGACCGAGGTCGAGGGTTGCGTGTCGTGCATGCTGTGATCTGCAGCGGTGCAACAGCTTCAGATACTTCCGAACTCCACTCGACCCACCAGATGAGGAAGACTCGATGACCTCCACGCACAGCCCTGCCGACGGCGCACCCATCAAGCTGATCGATCGGGTGTCGGCGATCAACTGGAACCGCGTCCCCGACGAGAAGGACGCCGAGGTCTGGGATCGCCTGACCGGCAACTTCTGGCTGCCGGAGAAGGTGCCGGTGTCCAACGACATCCAGTCGTGGAGCACGCTGACCGAATACGAGAAGCAGCTCACCATGCGGGTCTTCACCGGCCTGACGCTGCTCGACACCATCCAGGGCACGGTCGGCGCAGTGTCGCTGATCCCGGACGCCACCACCCCGCACGAGGAGGCGGTGCTCACCAACATCGCCTTCATGGAGTCGGTGCACGCCAAGTCCTACAGCTCGATCTTCTCGACGCTGTGCTCCACCAAGGAGATCGACGAGGCCTTCCGCTGGTCGGAGGAGAACGAGAACCTCCAGCGCAAGGCGCACATCGTCATGGACTACTACCGTGGCGACGACCCGCTGAAGCGCAAGGTGGCCTCGACACTGCTCGAGTCGTTCCTGTTCTACTCGGGCTTCTACCTGCCGATGTACTGGTCGAGCCGCGCGAAGCTGACGAACACCGCCGACCTGATCCGCCTCATCATCCGCGACGAGGCCGTCCACGGCTACTACATCGGCTACAAGTACCAGCGCGGCCTGGAGACCCAGTCGCCGGAGCGTCGTCAGGAGCTCAAGGACTACGCCTTCGAGCTGTTGTTCGAGCTGTACGACAACGAGAGCGACTACACCGAGTCCCTCTACGACGAGGTCGGGCTCACCGAGGACGTCAAGAAGTTCCTGCGGTACAACGCCAACAAGGCGCTGATGAACCTCGGCTACGAGGCGATGTTCCCGAAGGACGAGACCGACGTGAACCCGGCGATCCTGTCGGCGCTGTCGCCGAACGCCGACGAGAACCACGACTTCTTCTCGGGGTCGGGCAGCTCGTACGTCATCGGCAAGGCCGTCAACACCGAAGACGAGGACTGGGACTTCTAGAGGCCTGGCGAAGCGTAGAAGTAGTGGGCGGATAGCGCCGACAACTTCTACGAATCCCCGGCGGAGAGGCGGTCGTAGAGGTCGCCGAGCTCGTCGATCGCCTCCGCGATGTCGGCCGGCGCGACGCCGGTTGCGCGCAGCGCCGCCCGCAATTCCGACCCGTCCAGTGCGGTCAGCGGATTCATCCGCGGCACCGACGGCGACGGTGGCAGCGGAGAATTCGTCCCGTAGAAGTCGTCGGGCCTCAGAGCGCTGCCCGACGACTCCTCGGACGAGGTCTCGGAAGCCGCAGGGCGCGCGTCGATCTCGGCGAGCAGTCCCCGCAGGTCGGTTCCCATCACGGTGAGCAGCGTGAGTGGCGAGCGGTCGATCTCGGCGGCCACCTCGTAGGCGGTGGCGAGCGCGTGCACACACCGCGGCGCCTCGTCGGGGCAGGTGCAGTCGATCGCGATGTCCGCCGACTCGGTGGGCAGCAGCAGCTCACCGAGGACCGGCGGTTGCTCGCCGCGTGTCAGCCGCATGAGTTCGCCGACGGCGCCCCGGTCGCGGAGCAGATCCGCCACCGTGGGGGTGTCGACGGTGCGGGTGGTGAGGATGACGTCGAACGGCTCGAGCTGGGTGCCCTCCACCGATGAGGTCACCCGGCCCGCGCCGATCCGCAGGCCGCGCACGTGACGATCCCGGAAGTACCTGCGCGCCTTCGTGATGTGGCGGCTGTCGGCGACTGCCGTCCCGTCCGCGCCGCGTCCCTCGACGACGTCGACGAACGCACGCGACCACGGGGTGAGCGCGTATCCGCGGACGGCGATGGTCCCGCGCGAGCCCTTGCGTCCGGCGCTCTTGCGTGCGCTCATTCGCTCACCGCCTCGTCGCGCAGGCGCAGCAATTCGAACAGCTCGTCGTCGGCGAGGTCGGACACCCAGTTCTCGCCCGCCGCGACCGTCAGCTGCGACAGTTCGCGCTTCCTGGTGATCATGTCGTCGATCCGCTCCTCGATGGTCCCGACGCAGACGAATCGGTGCACCGACACCTTCTGGTTCTGTCCGATGCGGTAGGCACGGTCGGTGGCCTGGTCCTCGACCGCCGGGTTCCACCAACGGTCGATGTGGATGACGTGGTTGGCGGCGGTCAGGTTGAGACCGGTGCCGCCGGCCTTGAGCGTCGCGAGCATGACCGGTGGGCCTTCGTCGGCCTGGAAATCGGCGACGAGCCGGTCGCGGTCGGCCCGGCCGAGTCCTCCGTGCAGCAGCGGGATCCCGGTGCCCAACTCCTCGGACAGCCAGCCCGACAGCATCTCGCCGAAGGCGGCGAACTGCGTGAACACGAGTGCGCGGTCGCCCTCGTCGGCGACGGTGGAGACGATGTCGGACAGCAGTTCGACCTTGCCCGAACGGTGTTCGCCGTCCCGCAGCAGAGCGGTGCCGTCGGCCAGGTAGTGCGCAGGATGGTTGCAGATCTGCTTGAGCCGCGTGAGGGCGGCGAGCACGTTGCGGCGTCGGAGGGTTCGCTGCTGTTTGTCGCGTAGCGCCTCCATCAGTTCGTCGATGACGGCCCGGTACAGCGCGGCCTGTTCGACAGTGAGGTTGGCGCGTACCGCGAAGTCGGCCTTCTCCGGCAGGTCCGCGGCGATCGCCGGGTCGGTCTTCTCGCGCCGCAGGATGAACGGCCGGGTGATCGCCGAGAGTCTACGCAGCGCACCGGTGTCGCGGTCGCGTTCGATGGGTTCTGCGTACCGTGCACGGAACACCGACGCCGACCCCAACAACCCCGGGTTCACGAGGTCGATGACGGCGCGCAGATCCTCGAGACGGTTCTCCACCGGGGTGCCGGTGAGGGCGAGCCGACGGTCGGCGGGGATGGTTCGTACCGCCTTGGAGGCGATGGTGTTCACGTTCTTCAGGTGCTGCGCCTCGTCGACGACGATGCGGTGCCACGGCCGCGACGACAACAGTTCGTGGTCGCGGGCGGCGATCGCGAAGGTCGTGATGACGATGTCGACGGAGTCGCGGACAGTGTCGAACACGGTGCCGGACGCACGTGACGGCCCGTGGTGGACCGCCACCCTCAGCGTCGGCGCGAAGCGGGTGATCTCGCGAGACCAGTTGCCCACCAGGGACATCGGACACACCACCAGCGACGGCCCGGGGACCTCGCCGTCGGGGGCGCGCTCCAGGCACTCGAGCGCGATCACCTGCAACGTCTTGCCCAGGCCCATGTCGTCGGCGAGCACGCCGCCGACGCCCAGCCTCGACAGGTGGGCCAGCCAGTCCAGGCCGCGCTGCTGATACGGCCGCAGCGTGGCCTCGAGAGTAGGTGGGGGAGTGACGGGTTCGGGTCGGATGGCGCCGGCGGTGGCGATGTCGTCGAGCCAGGACAGACCCTCGACGCGGGTGACCGGCACCGGAATCTGATCCGATGCGCCGGTCACCAGTCCGAGCAACTCGCCGACGTCCGCCGGCGGTTGCGTCGCGGCGAGCGCACGTTGGGCGGCGACGAACGCCGCAGCCCGGGTGAGAGCGGCTCCCTCGGCGACTACCCACACGCCACGGACACGTACGAGATCGCCCTTCTGCCCGGATAGTTCGTCGAGATCGGCGTCGGTGAGGGTGAGGGCATCCGGTGCCTCGCCGAGCGCCAGCCGCCACTCGAATTCGCGGATCTCGCGCAACCCGACCATCGCCGCAGGCGCGCCACCGCCGGGCGGGGGCAGTGCGCGCAGGGTGAGGCTCGGCCGGACCTCGGCGATGGTCCGGGGGAGCAGAACCGGGATTCCGGCCGCGCCCAGTGCGGCGGCGCCGGTCGGGAACAGCTCGGCGGCCACGTCGGTGGGCAGCAGGAAGTCGAGGGACCCGCGGTCGGGGTCGGCGCGGTCGAGTTCCGGGAACGCCCGCACCGCTTCGGCCAGCCCGGTGGTGATCTCGTCGAGTTCGTGGGCGTCGAGCCGATGCGGGGCGACCGGTTCGATCTGGCCGTCGACGCTGCGCCGGCACACCTCCAACCGCCACCGGGAGCTCTCGGCGACCTCCTCGCGGCCGGGCAGCTCGAACGTGTCGTCGTCCCACGCGTCGTCCCAGTGGCCCTCGGAGGGGGCGTCGTACTCCGGTTCGTGGAGCCGGAAGATGAGGGAGAGGTCATCGCGGGCGGTGCCCGAATTCCACTTCAGCCAGCTGCTCGCGGCCCTCGACAGGCGATCGGGCGAGCACGGCGTCGGGACGTCGGTGCCGGGCAGCAGCGCCCGCACCACCGGCGACGACGGGTTCGGCTCGCCCCAGCGCGGCCCGGAGCGGGCGATCGCGGCGCGGCACTCGTGGTCGACGAGCTCGGTCAGGAAGTCGTCGATCGCCGACCGAGTGCCGTTGTGCAGCAGGGCGTCCGGGGCGCCGTCGAGGGCGACGGCGTGCCAACCGCGCCAGGTCGGAGTGGGGACGGCGCTCCACCGGAGCAGCCACTCGCCGGCGATCTGCACGACGGTCGGGGCGACCGCACCCGCGGCGACGAACGAGCGCACCCCGTCGAGCAGATACCGGTACCAGCGGACGTCGCCGGTGACCGCGACCGACCGAGAGGCGTCGAGCAACACGACGGCGGTCGTGATGCCCAGAGTGGCGGCGCGGACGAACCTGCGGCGGCCTCCGTCGCCGATGACGGGTATGTCGCTGCGGAACCGTCGGCCGCCGAGGGCCTCGCGCAGCGGTTCGGGCAGGTCCGCGGGATCGCCGTCGACCCACACCGACATACCCACACCGGGACGCCACAGGGCGTGCAGGGGT
The DNA here is from genome assembly GCF_039939235.1 of Gordonia aurantiaca. Taxonomy (NCBI): domain Bacteria; kingdom Bacillati; phylum Actinomycetota; class Actinomycetes; order Mycobacteriales; family Gordoniaceae; genus Gordonia; species Gordonia aurantiaca. The sequence goes on from NZ_JBDUUF010000002.1 coordinate 95,038, forward strand.
GCGGGCGTCGTCGGGGCGGAATCCGGGCCGCCGTGCTGGGGTTGCGATGGCATCGATGATCGGGCGCCAGTCTATCGGCGGTGACCGACGATGCCGGTTTCCTTGTCGGCGCTACGGGGTAAGACCTCCGTCTGCGGATCCGCGTCACGCGGGGCGAGAGGAGTCACCGATGGGGAAGTCCGACAGACAGGCAGAGCACGCCAAGGGCACCGAGGAGGTCCGTGAGGATCCTCCGGGCCCGAAGGACCACGGCCGTCAGGGCGGTATGGCGACCCGGGAGAACGCACCCGACGCGGTGCAGCGGTCCGACGACTCCGGGGACTAGTTCACCGGAGACCGACCGGGCGCCGGCGGCGGGCGCCCGGTCAGTGGTGTGTCGGCGTCAGGAGACCTCGCGCAGCAGACCCGTGGCAACGTCGAAGACGAATCCACGCAGCGAGGTGGTCTTGGTGATGAACGGGCTGTTCCGGATGCGGTTGAGCGACTGGCGGACGTCCTCGTCGATGTCGGTGAACGACTCGGCGGCCCACTCCGGCTTCTGGCCGATCTCGTTCTGGATCTCGCGCTTGAAGTCGTCGTCGGTGAAGGTCAGCATGCCGCAGTCGGTGTGGTGGATCAGGATGATCTCGGTGGTGCCCAGCAGTCGCTGGCTGATCGCGAGCGAGCGGATCTCGTCGGCGGTGACGACGCCGCCGGCGTTGCGGATGACGTGGGCCTCCCCCTCCTTGAGGCCGAGGACGCGGTAGACGTCGAGGCGGGCGTCCATGCAGGCGACGATGGCGACGTGCTTGCTCGGCGGCAGCGGCAGGGGACCGGAGAACGTCTTGGCGTATTCGGCGTTGTTGGCCAGGTACTCGTCGGTGACACTCATGCGCCAACAGTGATGAATCGCCAGGTGCTTGCGTAGGGTTTGGCCTGCGCTGATCGCAAAGGGTGACTCCATCCGACGGAGTGCTAGGCGAACGGCTTCGATGCGGCGGAGTCTGTTCCGGGGCGCCACCGCTTCGACACCGGACTCCGTGGGCGCCGGACTCTGTGGGCGCCGGACTCCGTGGGCGCCGGACTCCGTGGGCGCCGGACTCCGTGGGCGCCGGACTCCGTGGGCGATGCGGTCTCGGCCGGAAAGAAGGGGAGCGATTCCCGTCTCGGGTGGAGCTCAGCTGTTTCCGTCCAACGACCCCTTGACGTCGTTCAGCACCAGCCACGCGGCCGCCAGGCCGGACGAGTCGTACCAGATGTCGTCGTCGACGGCGAGGACGCGCTTCCACATCGACGCGCCCAGGTTCAGCCATTCGTCGCTGAGGAGCACCTTCTCGGCGTGCTTCTGCCCCTCCTCGCCCTCCCAGCTCACATAGATGAGGTCGCCTTCGGCCTCGCGGAAGTTCTCCGAGTCGACGGGGAAGGAGTCGGGTACCCGCTGAGCGGCGGGCCGCTGGACGCCGATCTCGGCGAGGATCTGTCCGGCGAAGGTGTCGGTGCCGGCGATCGTCTCCGAGTCCGGGCCGAACCGCACCAGCGACACCTGCGTGTGGAACGCGTCCATGCGCTTGCCGGTCTTGCGGGCCTCGGTGCTGAACTCGGCGAGCCGCTCGCGGCCGGCGTCACTGCGTCCGACCGCGTCGGCCACTGCTTGGAACTGCTCCTGCCACGTCCCGTCGGGGATCGTCGCCGAGCGGGCGTCGTCGAACGGCTTCGCCGACGACGCGGTCTGCGGCGTGGTGAGCACCAGGTCGGCGTCGGCCTCGGCGACCGCAGCGGCGTCTGGCGTGGCCCCGATCGTCGGCACCGCGGTGAGTCGGGGGCCGAGGTAGGCCGGGACGGAGCCGGGGTCGGCGGTCACCGCCACCGCCTTGTCTCCGATACCGAGGGCGCACAGCGCGTCGAGCAGGCGCGGGTCGGTCACCACGATGCGGGTGACGTCGGTGGCGCCGGCGTCGGGTGCGGTGGGGGCCAGGCAGGTCTTGGCGGGGTCACGGTCGGCGGAGACGATGTTGACCTCCGCGACGCGCGTCACCGTGGTGGAGATGGGGGAGCCGTCGGGTGTGGCCAGCGGTTCGTCGCCGGAACAACCCGCCGATGCCGCGACGACAACACCGAGAAGAGCTGCCGCACAGATCGTGCGCTTCCGCATACTCCTGACCCTGCTCTGCACCCGCCCAACCTAGCACCGGCGCGGTGGCGTCGAGCGTAGGCTTCGAGGTGGCCTCGACACCGGCGGTCGTGGTCGCCCGAAGTGGCGCGCCGGCCGCCTGGCGCGTCGCCCTGAAAAGGCGTTGAGCACGGTCGATATGGCCCGTTGCGCTGGAATTACGACAGATCGTAGGACCCGGTCGGCCCGGGCGTCGGAGAGGGTTTAGGATCAGTACCCAGCGCTCGGTTTGTTCATGTGCCGACCGACGACCGAAGGGGTTCGGCGTCGCGCTCGGGCAAGAGGAGGATCTGTGACCGCGGTAGACCAACCCACCACGCAAGTGGCTCCAGTGCGTCCATTCCCGGAGCGCTATCAGCCCAAGGGTTCGTTCATCTACAAGCTGCTGACCACGACCGATCACAAGCTGATCGGCATGATGTACATCTCTGCGTGCTTTGCGTTCTTCCTGATCGGCGGCCTCATGGCGCTGCTGATGCGTGGCGAGCTCGCTCACCCGGGCATGCAGTTCCTGTCGACGGAGCAGTTCAACCAGCTCTTCACGATGCACGGCACCGTGATGCTGCTGATGTACGCCACCCCGATCGTCATCGGCTTCGCGAACTTCGTGCTGCCGCTGCAGATCGGTTCGCCTGACGTCGCCTTCCCGCGCCTCAACGCGCTGGGCTTCTGGCTCTTCGTCTTCGGTTCGACCATCGCCATCGCCGGCTTCATCACCCCGGGTGGTGCAGCCGACTTCGGTTGGACCGCCTACACGCCGCTGACCGACGCGGTCCACAGCCCCGGCGTCGGTGCCGACCTGTGGATCATGGGCCTGGGTGTGTCCGGTCTGGGCACCATTCTCGGCGCGGTCAACATGATCACCACGGTGGTCTGCCTGCGTGCCCCCGGCATGACGATGTTCCGCATGCCGATCTTCACCTGGAACATCCTGGTGACCAGCGTCCTGATCCTGCTGATCTTCCCGCTGCTCACCGCTGCTCTCCTGGGCCTGGAGGTCGACCGCCAGTTCGGTGCTCACCTGTACGACCCCGCCAACGGCGGCGTCATCCTCTGGCAGCACCTGTTCTGGTTCTTCGGACACCCTGAGGTGTACGTCATCGCGCTGCCGTTCTTCGGCATCGTGTCGGAGGTCTTCCCGGTCTTCTCGCGTAAGCCGATCTTCGGTTACTCGGGCCTGATCTACGCCACCCTCGCGATCGCCGCCCTGTCGGCCGCGGTGTGGGCGCACCACATGTACGTCACCGGGGCTGTCCTGCTGCCGTTCTTCTCCTTCATGACGTTCCTGATCGCGGTGCCCACCGGTGTGAAGTTCTTCAACTGGATCGGCACGATGTGGCGAGGACACATCACGTTCGAGTCGCCGATGCTGTTCGCCGTCGGCTTCATCGTGACCTTCCTCTTCGGTGGCCTGACCGGCGTCCTGCTCGCGAGCCCGCCGCTGGACTTCCACCTGTCCGACAGCTACTTCGTGGTCGCCCACTTCCACTACGTGCTCTTCGGCACCATCGTGTTCGCCACCTACTCGGGCATCTACTTCTGGTTCCCGAAGATGACCGGACGCATGCTCGACGAGCGCCTGGGCAAGATCCACTTCTGGCTGACGTTCATCGGCTTCCACATGACCTTCCTGGTCCAACACTGGCTGGGCAACGAGGGCATGCCGCGTCGCTACGCCGACTACCTGCCGTCGGATGGCTTCACCACCCTGAACACCATCTCGACCGTCGGTGCGTTCATCCTCGGCCTGTCGACCCTGCCGTTCCTGTGGAACGTCTTCCGCAGCTACCGCTACGGCGAGGTCGTGACCGTCGACGATCCGTGGGGCTTCGGCAACTCGCTGGAGTGGGCCACCTCGTGCCCGCCGCCGCGGCACAACTTCACCGAGCTGCCCCGCATCCGTTCGGAGCGTCCGGCCTTCGAGCTGCACTACCCGCACATGATCGAGCGGATGCGTGCCGAGGCCCACGTCGGTCCGGGCCACAGCGCAGGTCACGATCGTCAGCTCGAGGACGCTCGTCGCGAGCCGTTCACCGTCGGATCTCACGAGGGGTCGCCGGATCCCGATCCGCGCTGACCGGTGAGCAACGACTCAACAGGCACTACCGGCACGACCGTTCTCTTCACGGTCACCGGTCCCGACCGGCCAGGGGTCACCTCCGTTCTGATGGGGGCCCTGGCCGGTCAGGCCGTTGCACTGCTGGACGTCGAACAGGTCGTCATCCGCGGCCAGTTGACCCTCGGCGTGCTGGTGTCCGCCCAAGGTGATCCCGAAACCCTGCAGGACATCGTCGAGCAGGCGATGGCCTCCATCGGGTTCGACGTCCGCGTCGAGATCGGCGTCGACCCGGGTGGCCGACCGCCGTCATCGCATGCGGTGGTGATCCTCGGCAGCCCGGTCACGGCCACCGCGTTCAGCGCGGTCGCCGGCGAGCTGGCGTCGCAGGGCGGCAACATCGACTCGATCCGCGGCATCGCGGACTACCCGCTGACCGGCCTCGAGCTCATGGTGAGCGTCGCCGGCCGCGGCGGGGTCGCCGCCGACGCGGCACTGCGCAAGGGCCTCGCCGAGGTCGCCGCGAAGCACTCGGTCGACATCGCCGTCGAACGGGGCGGTCTCGCCCGGCGAGCCAAGCGGCTCATCGTCTTCGACGTCGACTCCACCCTCATCCAGGGAGAGGTCATCGAGATGCTCGCCGCCAAGGCCGGCCGTGAGGCGGAGGTCGCGGCGGTCACCGAGCGGGCCATGCGCGGTGAACTCGACTTCGAGCAGTCCCTGCACGAGCGCGTCGCGGCCCTCGCCGGCCTCGACGCCGGCGTCATCGACGAGGTCGCGAAGTCGCTGCAGCTCACCCCGGGTGCGCGCACCACGATCCGCACCCTGCACCGCCTCGGCTTCCACTGCGGCCTCGTGTCGGGTGGATTCCGCCAGGTGATCGACGGGCTGGCGCACGAACTCGAACTCGACTTCGTCCGGGCCAACACCTTGGAGATCGTCGACGGCAAACTCACCGGACGGGTGGTCGGTGAGGTCGTCGACCGGATGGGCAAGGCGCGCGCGCTGCGTACGTTCGCCGATCAGGTCGGGGTGCCCATGGAGCAGACGATCGCGGTCGGCGACGGCGCCAACGACATCGACATGCTCAGCGTGGCCGGACTCGGCATCGCGTTCAACGCGAAGCCGGCGCTGCGGGAGGTCGCCGACGCGACCCTGAACCATCCGTTCCTCGACGCCGTGCTGTTCATCCTCGGGGTGTCGCGCGACGAGATCGAGGCAGCCGATGCCGCCGACGGCGTTCTGCGACGCGTGCCGCTCGGCTGAGACGACCTGATACCGGACACGGCAGTCGACTCGTCGGCTGCCGTGTCCGTTCTCCGTGGAACATGAGAGCCGGGGGTGACCGTGAGTGACGACCTGACACCACCCGTCGAGCACGGGGCGACCGCGTCCGACGACGCACTCGGCATCGGTGCCGGCATTCCGGCGACCCCCGAGGCCATCGTCGCCAACCACCGGCGTCTGGCCGGATACATCGGCGGCGGTGAGGACCCCGAGGACCCGGCCGCCGTACTGGCGATGCCGATGGTGCTGCGCATCGAGAAGAGCGACCCACCGGATCGCACCGATCTGCTGACCGCGGCGGCGCGCGCCGTCGCGCTGCTGTGCCTCGACGACCGCGCCGCCGGCGACGGTCCCTGGGCGGCGCCGATGGACGCGTGGTGCAATGCCCGCATCCGCAAGATTGCGCGGCGTGCGCGCGGGTCGCAATGGGCTGCCGCGCAAGAGGTGTGGGGGGTCACCGCGCAGGAGGGCAGCGCGCAGGCGCGGGCCTTCGTGCCCGGCCGCGTCGGCGATCTCGACCGGCGGATCAAGAAGCTGCAGATCGGCGGCACCGAGGTCGAGGGCACACTGCCGTCCGAGCCGCCCGGATCCGGCGTCGTCCTGTGGACCAACCCCGGGCTCGACATGACCGTCGGCAAACTCGCCGCACAGGTCGGGCACGGCTCCATGCTGGCCGCGAAGCTGCTGTCTGCCGACGAGGCCGTGCGGTGGCGGATGGACGGGTGCCCGTTGGCCGTTCGCGAGGCGACCCCGGAACGCTGGACGGAGCTGCTCGACGCCGACGCCGTGGGCAAGGCGGTCGCGGTGCGCGACGCGGGTTTCACCGAGATCGCGCCGGGTTCGGTCACCGTCATCGCGGAAGTCGTTCGGAACTGAGATCATCTGTCGGGAACTGACGTCGATTCCACGACAGGGGACAGATGAGCGCCACCGAACTACCCGACTGGGCGAAAAGCCTTGACCTGCAACCCCATCCCGAAGGTGGCCACTACCATCAGACGTGGCGCAGCGAGATCCGGCTGCCGCAGTCGGCGCTGCCGGACGGTTATCCGGGGGATCGTGCCGCCGGCACCGCGATCTACTTCGTCCTGATGCCTGGACAGCAGTCGGCGTGGCACACCGTGCGCAGCGCGGAGATCTGGCTTTACCACCGTGGCGCTCCGGTCCAGCTGGATCTCGGTGGCGACGGCGGCGCGCCCGGCGAACCGTCCCCGATCGTCGTCGGCCCCGACATCGCGGCCGGCCATCAGCCGCAGGCGCTGGTGCCGCCGGGCGTGTGGCAGCGGGCCCGGCCGCTCGGCGACGAGGCGGCTCTGGTGAGCTGCATCGTGGTACCCGGATTCGACTTCGAGGATTTCCGGCTCGTCGAGCGGTAGGCGCGCGTCAGTCGGCCACGGCGACCGGTGAATTCACCGGTGCGATGTGCTCGAACGTGCCCCGCCACACCTCACGGCTCGGTGCCACCGACGCGACGATCAGCTCGTCGGCGTCGGCGTGATCGGCGAACCAGGCGAGGTACTCGCGCACCTCGTCCGGCGTGCCGACACCCGCGTACCGCAGCATCTCGTCGACCTGACGACCCTGCGGTGTCGAGAGGATGGCGTCGGCCTCCTCGTCGGTGAACTTCCGTCCGCCGCGTCCGAAGAGCAACGAGACGCGCTGCCGCTTCGCGATGAGCAATTGCTCGCGCGCGACGTCGGCGTCATCGTGGGCGATCGCCCCGACCCCGGCGATCACGTATGGCTCGGACAGGTGTTGCGACGGCCGGAACTCGCGGCGGTACAACCGGACCGCGTCGAGCAACGCCTGCGGGGCGAAATGCGACGCGAACGCGTAGGGGAGACCCAGCGCCGCGGCGAGCTGAGCGCCGAACAACGACGATCCGAGGATGTAGAGCGGTACGTGCGTACCGGCTCCGGGTGTGGCGCGGACGCCCTCGATGCGGGACTCGTCACCCAGGAAGGCCTGGAGTTCGAGGACGTCGTGCGGGAACCGGTCGGCCGACGCCACGGTGCGCCGCAGCGCCTGGAACGTCTGCTGGTCGGTGCCCGGTGCGCGCCCGAGGCCCAGGTCGATGCGTCCGGGGTGGAGTTCGGCGAGCGTGCCGAATTGTTCGGCGATGGTCAGCGGGGCGTGGTTCGGCAGCATCACGCCACCCGCGCCGAGGCGGATTGTCGAGGTGTGGGCGGCGATGTGCGCGATCAGGACGGCCGGCGCCGACGACGCGATCGTCGACATGTTGTGGTGCTCGGCGTACCAGATGCGCTTGTACCCCCACTTCTCCGCGCGTTGTGCGAGATCGACACTGGCGGCGAAACTTTCCGCAACGGTCTCATCGCGGCCGACGTAGGCGAGATCCAGGATCGAGAGGGGTACTTGTCGAGACGTCACGTATCCGGTCAACCGCGCATCCGCCGGGGGTATTCCCGGCACCCGGCACACGGCGCGGATCGGGTGCCCCCGACACGGGAGTCGCGCGCGGTCCGACCCCCGGCCGTGAGGCAGGATAGGGGTCGTGACCGAATCCGACCCCGACCTCTTGATCGACTTCCGCGACGTCGCGATCGTCCGTGACGGGAAAACCCTCGTCGGCCCGCTCTCCTGGCAGGTCGAACTGGACGAGCGCTGGGTCATCATCGGCCCCAACGGCGCGGGCAAGACCACGCTGCTGCGCCTCGCGGGCGCCGAGATCCACCCGACCTCGGGCACCGCGTTCCTGCTGAACGAGAAGCTCGGCCGGATCGAGGTCCGCGAGCTCGCCGTCCGCATCGGTGTGGCGAGTCCCGCCCTCGTCGACCGCGTGCCCGACGACGAGATCGTCAGTGACGTGGTCGTCTCCGCCGGGTACGCCGTGCTCGGGCGCTGGCGGGAGAAGTACGACGAGATGGACCGCGAGCAGGCCATCGAGTCGTTGGAGTCGATGGGCGCCGAGCACCTCGCCGACCGTCGGTTCGGGACGCTGTCGGAGGGGGAGCGCAAGCGGGTCATCATCGCCCGCGCGCTCATGACCGACCCCGAACTGTTGCTGCTCGACGAGCCGGCGGCCGGTCTCGACCTCGGCGGCCGCGAGGAGCTCGTCGACCGGCTCTCGACGCTCGCCGCCGATCCCGCCGCCCCGGCCATCGTGCTCATCACCCATCACGTGGAGGAGATCCCGGAGGGCTTCACGCACGCGATGATCCTGTCCGAGGGCGGTGTGGTCGCGCAGGGCCTGCTCGAGGACGTCCTCACCAGCGAGAACCTCACCAAGGCGTTCCGGCAGCAGATCGCCCTCGACAAGGTCGACGGCCGGTACTTCGCCCGACGACGCCGTCGTGCGGGCGGTCATCGTCGAGCAGGAGGCGACCAATGACGTCTACCGATCAGGCGCCCGACGCCGTGTCCGAACCCGCGCCGTTGCGCGACGCCGCGACCGTCGTCCTGGTCCGCGATTCCGCCGACGGCATCGAGGTGTTCCTGCAACGCCGGGTCAAGCAGATGGCCTTCGCCGGCGGCATGACCGTCTTCCCGGGCGGCGGCGTCGACCAGCGTGACGCCGGGGCCCATGTGGCCTGGACCGGTCCCGACGCCCAGTGGTGGGCCGAGCGGTTCAGTGCCGAGGCCGAGCTCGCCCAGGCCCTCGTGTGCGCAGCCGTGCGGGAGACCTTCGAGGAGTGCGGTGTCCTGCTCGCGACCACCGATGACGGTGCGTTCGCCGACCCGGGGGCCCTGGCCGATGATCGCAGGCGTCTCGTCGAGAAATCGCTGTCGTTCGCCGAGTTCCTCACCTCACGGGGTCTCACGCTGCGCGCCGACCTGCTCAGCCCGCTCGCGCACTGGATCACCCCGGTCAACGAGAAGCGCCGGTACGACACCCGGTTCTTCCTCGCCGCGATGCCCGAGGGGCAGCACGCCGACGCCGAGACCAGCGAGGCCGAGGTCGCCGACTGGATCGCCGCGTCGAAGGCCATCGACCTCTGGTCGTCGGGCAAGCACTTCCTGCTGCCGCCCACCTGGGCGCAGCTGCGCTACGTGAGTGGTTTCGACACCGTCGCCGAGTTGTTGGCGGCCGAACGCGCGATCTCGCCGATCCTGCCCGACATCACCCCCGGTGCCGGCCTGCAGGGGCTCGGTTTCCCCGGGTCGGACGAGTACTTCCGCACCCTGGGCGACCAGAAGCCGCCGGAGATCACTCTCTGAGGCGGCGGGCCGCCCTCTGCCGATCCTCCTCTGCCGATCCTCCTCTACCGATCCTTCTCGCCGACCTCGGCCTCGGACTCCTCGGCGATGTCGTCGCGATCCGCCCAGTCGAGGAGAGTGTCCAGCCGGTGTGCGACATCGTCGATCTCTGCGTGCAGGTCGCCGAGTTCGGCGAATCGCGCGGGCACGGTGGCGATGGTGAAGTCGTCGGGTTCGATGTCGTCGATCTCGTCCCAGCGCACCGGCGTCGACACCGTCGCCCGCGGGTTGCCGCGCACGGAGTACGCCGCGGCCATCGTGTGGTCGCGGGTGTTCTGGTTGTAGTCGACGAACACCGCGGCGGGATCGCGGTCCTTGCGCCACCATGTCGTCGTCACGTCCTTCGGCGCTCGACGCTCCACCTCCCGCGCGAACGCCAGCGCGGCGCGCCGGACCTGCGGGAATCCCCATTCCGGGGCGATGCGGACGTACACGTGCAGGCCGCGACCGCCCGACGTCTTCGGGAAGCCGCGCATGTCGAGTTCGTCGAGCACCTCGCGGACCACGTGTGCGACCCGGCGGATTCGCGGGAAGTCGCACTCGGGCATCGGGTCGAGGTCGATGCGCCACTCGTCGGGTGATTCGGGGTCGGCGCGTCGGGAGTTCCAGGGATGGAACTCGACCGTCGACATCTGCACCGCCCAGATCACCGACGCCAGTTCGGTCACGCACAGCTCGTTGGCGGTGCGGCCATAGCGGGGGAAGTAGATCTCGGTGGTCTCCAGCCAGTCCGGTGCGCCCGCGGGGATCCGTTTCTGGTGGACCTTGTTGCCGCTAACGCCCTTGGGGAAGCGGTGCAGCATGCAGGGGCGTTCGCGGAGGGCCCGGACGATGCCGTCGCCGACGGACAGGTAGTAGTTCGCGAGGTCGAGCTTGGTCTCGCCGCGTTCGGTGAAGTAGACGCGGTCGGGGCTCGTCAGTCGGATGGTGCGCCCGCCGACCTCGAGTTCGACGGGTTCACCTGCGGAAGCCTCGCCCTTCGCCATGAGGCCACTGTAGGTGCCGGCGGCGGGATGCGGGGCTTGTCCGGGCTGGCCGCACGCCGCGGACTTACCAAACGGTAGCCTTCGAGAATGCCTGAGTTCGTGACACTCGAGACGTCCGACGACCACCCCGGCGTGGGCACCATCCTCATCTCGCGACCGCCGATGAACGCGCTGAGCCGCCAGGTGCAGGCCGAGCTGCGCGCGGCCGCCGAGGAGGCCACGGTCCGCGACGACATCAAGGCCGTCGTGGTCTACGGCGGTCCCAAGGTGCTGGCCGCCGGCGCCGACATCAAGGAGATGAACGATCTCTCCTATGCGGAGATGAGCAAGGTCGCCGGCCGCCTGCAGCGCGACCTGGGCGCCATCTCCGAGATCCCGAAGCCGACAGTCGCCGCGATCACGGGCTACGCGCTCGGCGGCGGCCTCGAGGTCGCGCTGGGTGCCGACCGTCGCATCGCCGGCGACAACGCCAAGCTCGGTGTGCCCGAGATCCTGCTGGGTGTGATCCCCGGAGGTGGCGGCACGCAGCGACTGGCGAGGCTCATCGGGCCGTCGAAGGCCAAGGATCTCATGTTCACCGGCCGGTTCGTCGATGCGGAGGAGGCGCTGCGGATCGGTCTGGTCGACGAGGTCGTCGCCCCCGACGAGGTGTACAACGCCGCCCTCGCCTGGGCCGGACAGTTCGCCAACGCCGCGTCGGTGGCCCTGGCCGCCGCCAAGAAGGCCGTCGATCAGGGCCTCGGCGTCGACCTCGACACCGGCCTGAAGATCGAGGAGCAGCTCTTCGCCGCGCTGTTCGCCACCGAGGACCGCGCCATCGGCATGAGGTCGTTCGTGGAGAACGGCCCCGGCAAGGCGAAGTTCCTCGGACGCTGAGCGAACTCCGGCCGCTGCCGATCTCAGATTCATTGCAAGTGACCCATTCACGCGACAGGAAGCGATCATGACCACCGACGCAACCCCGGGTACCGATCCGGCGCCGAACCCGCATGCCACCGAGGAGCAGGTGCAGGCCGCACTCAAGGACACCAAGCTCGCCCAGGTCCTCTACCACGACTGGGAAGCCGAGACCTATGACGAGAAGTGGTCGATCAGCTTCGACGAGCGCTGCATCGAGTACGCGCGCGGACGTTTCGACGCCGTCGCCGCCGACGAGCCGCTCCCGTACGAGCGTGCGATGGAACTCGGTTGCGGCACCGGCTTCTTCCTGCTGAACCTGATGCAGTCGGGGGTCGCGAAGAAGGGGTCGCTCACCGACCTGTCGCCGGGAATGGTGAAGGTCGCGCTGCGCAACGCCGAGAACCTCGGCCTCGACGTCGACGGCCGCGTCGCCGACGCCGAGAAGATCCCGTACGACGACAACACCTTCGACCTCGTCGTCGGACACGCTGTGCTGCACCACATCCCGGATGTCGAGCAGTCGCTGCGCGAGGTGCTGCGCGTCCTCAAGCCGGGCGGCCGCTTCGTGTTCGCCGGTGAGCCGTCGACGATCGGTGACTTCTACGCCCGCTGGCTGAGCCGCGCGACGTGGGCGATCACCACCAACGTCACCCGGTTCGGCCCGCTGCGCGGCTGGCGCCGTCCGCAGGAGGAGCTCGACGAGTCGTCGCGCGCCGCCGCGCTCGAGGCAGTCGTCGACATCCACACCTTCGATCCCGACGAGCTCGCCGGCATCGCACGCTCGGCCGGAGCCGCCGAGGTCCGTACCGCCACCGAGGAATTCACCGCCGCGATGCTGGGCTGGCCGGTTCGCACCTTCGAGGCCGCGGTCCCGCCGGAGAAGCTGGGCTGGGGCTGGGCGCGTTTCGCGTTCGGCGGCTGGAAGCGCCTGACCTGGCTCGACGAGAACGTGCTGCGCAAGGTCGTGCCGCCGAAATTCTTCTACAACGTCGTGGTCACGGGCACCAAGCCCGAGTAACCGCGATCCGTAGAAACCAGCGGGTCATAGCGCCGCTTGTTTCTACGGATCCCCGTGTGTCTCGACGCCGGGGTCGCAGACCCTCTGCGGGTGACGCGGACGGTAGCCTGCATCTCCATGAGCTACTCCTTCACCCTCGACGACGTCGCGTTCCTGCGTTCGCGGCACGGCGAGAAGGCGTTGGAGATGGTCTCGACCCTCGAGCTGACCCCGGCGTCGATGCTGGCCGACATCACCGAGGCACGCAGCCGTTACGCACCGCACGATCCCGCGCTCATCGAGACGGTCCGTTGCCGGCGCCGCGCCGTCGCGAAACTCCGCGAGCCCGCCGAGATGCTGTTCACCGACGACGGGCTCCAGCAGGCCACCGCATCGGCCGTGGCCGCCCATCGTGCCGCCGAGATCGCCACGCGCTTCGCGGGTGCGGTGGTCCACGACATGACCTGCTCGATCGGTGCCGAACTCCGAGAGCTGGTGCAGTCCAAGGGAATATCCGGAGTCATCGGCAGCGACATCGACCGGGTCCGGCTCGCGATGGCACGCCACAACGTGCCGGGCGCGACGCTGCTGGTGGCCGACGCGCTCACCCCGACGTCGACCGCCGACGTCCTGCTCGCCGACCCCGCCCGACGGTCCGCCGCCGGGCGGGTCTTCCGGCTCGACCAGCTGACCCCGCCGCTGCTCGAACTCCTCACCACCTATGCCGGGCGGGTGCTGCTCGTGAAGTGCGCACCGGGCCTCGATCACCAATTGCTACGCAACCGCTACGGATTCGACGGCGAGGTCCAGGTCACGTCGCTCGACGGGGGTGTTCGCGAGGCGTGCCTGTGGTCGGGGCCGGGCATCGACCCCGGCCGCCGCGCCACCGTGCTGCGGACCCGGTCCGACGGCACCGTGGCGACATTCGAGATCACCGACCGCGAGGACGACGACGTACCGGCGGGCGAGGTGGGGGAGTGGATCGTCGACCCGGACGGCGCGATCATCCGTGCCGGTCTGGTGCGGCACTACGCGCACCGCTTCGGTCTCTGGCAGCTCGATCCCCAGATCGCGTATCTGACCGGCAAGTCCGTGCCCGCGGGGGCGCGGGGCTTCCGGGTCATCGAGCAGGTCGGCACCTCGGAGAAGGTTCTTCGCAAGGCGTTGTCCGCGCACGACGCCGGGCCGTTGGAGATCCTCGTCCGCGGCCTCGACGTCGATCCGGACCAACTGCGAAAAAAGTTGAAAACCAAGGGCTCTCGTCCACTGTCCGTGGTGCTCACCCGCATCGGCCGCAAGGGTGTGGCATTCATCTGCGAGCCCGGGGTCCGCTTCTGACGGGACAAGGGTCGTAAACCTGGGCTTGACACAACCGGGTTTGTAAACCTAGTCTTTACAAGTGTCCGAGGTGGAAGAAACAGCCCGTCAGATCGAGCGATACGCGCGCAGCGTGGCGACCGGGCCCGGCGTCGAGCCGGGGGACCCCGGTGCGCGTGAAGCGGCGTTGACCAGGGTCCATGACGCCCTGCAGTTGAGTCGTCGTGCGGAGGATCTACTCAGCGCGACGGCACGCGCCGCACGTGATCACGGGTGCACTTGGCAGGAGATCGGTGACGTCGTCGGCGTCACCAGGCAGGCCGCGTTCCAACGCTTCGGCAAACCCATCGATCCGAGAACAGGAGCACCCATGCAGAAGACGACGATCCCGCACGCCGACGCGATGGCCCTCGATCTGCTCGAGAAGATCGCCGGTGCCGAATGGGCCACCGTCACCGCGCGTTTCGACGAGACGATGACCGCGGCGCTGTCGGAGAAGGCGCTCGCGGACGCCTGGGCCGCGGTGGTGGCGCTCCACGGTGAACTCGAGAGCACCGGAACGCCTTTCGTCCGCGGCCACGGGCTGCACACCGTCGTCGACGTCCCGTTCGAGCAGGAGGCCGGTGAGATGGTCTTCCGCGTTGCGTTCGACGCCGATGGTCGCGTCGCCGGCCTGTACTTCCTCAACCCCGACGCCGCGGGCAAGGACCTGTAGAACATCCCGAAACGAGAATGCGGTCCGGGTGTCGGAAGAGGACACCCAGACCGCATTCTGCGTCAGAGCCCTAGTTCAGGTTCTTCTCGCTATCGAAGAAGTAGACCTCGCCGGCGTTCGTCGCGGTGGCGATCTGGCCCCAGTACGAGACCGCGACACCCGTCGCGAAACCAGACGAATTCGGCAGCGGCAGCGTCCGTTTCGTCGAACCGTCGGCGGTGGACACCTCCACCAGAGACAGCGACTCCTTGCCCGGATCGCGAGCGACCGTCCACGCGGTCTGCTGCTGGGTCAGGGTCGACAGGCTCGCGGTCGCGAGATCGTCGCGCTGCCAGAGCTGTTCGGCGCGGTCACCGGCATCGCGCAACAGCCGCAGCGGGGCGCCGACCCTGCCGGCCGGGATGATCAGCCCGCTGGGGGAGACGGTCATCGTCGCGAAGCCGGGGTCACCGAGGTCGTAGGTCCACCGCGTCGAGCCGTCCTCGGAGTCCAAAGCGACGAGTCGGCCGTCGCGCGCGAACGCGTACAGCGTCGTGCCGTCGGTCGAGAGCGTCGGCGTGCCGACGACGCCGCCGGGGATCTCGGCCTTCCATGCGGTGCGGACCTCGCGCTGACCGCCGACCGCGCTGTACTTCATCGCGCGGATCTGCGACGTGGCCGCGTCCTGCGGGAAGAAGTTCAGGTAGAAGCGTTCCCGGGCGGTGTCGACCGCTGCGGGGGCGGGGATCGCGCACTTCGGTCCGCCGCGGACGCACTCGTCGAAGCCGAGCAGCGGCTGCTCGGGATCGGCGTCGTCGCGCAACTTGACCTCGGGGGCGACGAGCTCGTTGCGCTGGGTGTCGACGAGCAGGATCTGGCCCTGAGTCGTCACCACCAGCACGACGTTCGGGGCGGCGAACTTCGCCGACAGCGGCACACCGATCACCCCGGCACGCCACCGGATGGCGCCGCCGGCGTTGAAGGCGAGGAAGGTGGTCTCCTCGCCGAGGTACGGCTGGTCGTACTGGTCGACGAGCATCGCGTTCATCTCGACGCCGGCCCGCATGTCCTTGCAGAAGTTCTTGCGGCCCGAACGACCGTCGAGCACCAGCACATTGCAGCCCTCTGGGGCGTTCGACGTCACGCCGACGTTGCCCTTGCCGGAGATCGTGACGGGCGCGGTGACCGGGCCGCCGGTGGGACGCGTCCAGCTCAGGGTGAGGTCGTCGGGGACGTCGGCGTAGGCGAAGTTGCCGTTGCCGGGCACGCCGCCGTAGCTGGGCCAACCGATGCTGGGGATGGAACGTACGTCGATGTGTCCGTCGGAGCACGCCGCGAGTCCTAGCGAACACACGGCGGTGACGGCCACGAACAGCCGGGTCAGCGCAGATCGGCGGTGTCGGGACACCTTCGGTCGTGCCAAGGCCATCGCGCTCCTCATCGGTCGGTCCTCACCGGCACGAAACGTGCCAGCAGTGAGCCTATCGTGTGCGAAAAATCGGTCGTTTAGGGTTTGTCCCATGACCACCATGTGGAACGCCTCGTACCGGTCCCGCCGTCGCGCGGGCCGTCGCCGCGACCCCGAGCAGGCCCGATTCCTCACACTGGATTCGCTCCGCTGGGTGAAACGCAACCGGGCGTACACCCCCTGGTACCTGGTCCGCTACTACCGTCTGGCGAAATTCCGGCTGGCCAACCCGCACATCGTCCTCAAGGGCATGGTGTTCCTCGGCCGCAACGTGGAGATCCACTGCACGCCCGAACTCGCCCGCATGGAGATCGGTCGCTGGGTGCACATCGGCGACGGCAACTCCATCCGCTGCCACGAGGGCAGCCTCAAGATCGGCGACAAGACCGTCTTCGGCTGCAACAACGTCGTCAACGCCTACCTCGACGTCGAGATCGGCGGGTCGACGCTGGTCGCCGACTGGTGCTACATCTGCGACTTCGACCACAAGATGGACGACGTCAACCTGCCCATCAAGGACCAGGGCATCGTCAAGGGCCCGGTCCGCATCGGTCCGGACACCTGGGTCGCGGCGAAGGTGTCGGTGCTGCGCAACACGATCGTCGGCCGCGGCTGCGTCCTCGGCTCACATGCGGTGGTCAAGGGCCGGATCCCGGACTACTCCATCGCCGTCGGCGCCCCCGCACGCGTGGTGAAGAACCGCATGGACGAGTGGAACAAGAACGCCGTACAGCGTGCCGAGCTCGAGCGTGCGCTCGCCGACATCGAGCGCAAGAAGGCGGCTGCCGAGGCCGCGGCGAAGGGGAAGTAGGGGATTCGGATCCGGGGCGGTTCGACACGGTGAGCGCACCGAAACCGCACCGGATCTCACGGACCTTCTTCGTCGTTGTCCGGTTCGGTGTCGGCGGGGCCCGACTCATCGGCCGCGGGCACGGGTCCCTCGGAGGCAGCAGCAGACCGATCACCGGCAGCCGCCGGCGAGGGCTCCGACTTCACGGTCTCCCGCCACTCGGACCCGACCTTCTCCACCAACGTCACCGTGCCGTCGGGTTCGGAGATCTCCAGCGTCGACGTGCGGGGCAGCCACCGGATGTTGCTGCGGGCGGAGAACCGACCCTCGTACTCGGGCTCGCCGTTCTCGGCACTGCGGATCGTGACCTCGCCGCCCGACATGTAATAGGCGTAGTTGCCGGAGTCCGACAGCTTTCCGTCGGCTGGCAGTTCCGTTCTCGTCGGGGTGGGGGTCGATGACTCGTCGGCTTCTGTGGACTCGGCTGTCGGAGTGGACCCTTTCGCGGATTCGGGCGACACTGATTCCGAGGGGTCCGAGAATTCCGAGGAATCGGGGGATTCGGGAATGAGTGACTTCGGTGCAGCGCGACGAGCCACTGCTCCCGATGGGGCTTCGACAGTTCCAGCGGACACACAACGGACACCCGCCGGAAGCTCCAAGGCTGTGGTGCGCCTGATCGCCTGATCCAGATAAGACGTGGATTCGAAGTTCTCGACCAAGTTGGTGAGTCGAATGCGAAATGGGGAGCCGGTCCAGTTGAGCAAGAGACTCAACAATGTCGTGACGAGCCCTTGCGCTATCGAATAGGTGAAGGTATTCGGGTCGGAGTCTTCGTCGTCACTCGAGTCCAAGTACAACGGAGTGAGTGAGGGATAGTCGGGAAAGCTCAACTTGTATTGCGTATATACAGGTGAAGCCTCCCATGTGAGCCTGACTGTGTTGAACAGGAGCAGCACGGTGCGGTCGGCACACCCGAACCATCCGGGGCCGTTCGGAACGCCGGCATGCACCGTGCCCGTCGCGGTCGCTGTGGTCGCTGCGTGTGCCTCGCCGGCGCCCTGGACACTACTGACGCCCATAACCACGACCGTGGCGGCGGCAGTGCCGACCAGGATGCGTTGTCCTCCAGGTGAGTTGCGCCAGCCGCGCTTCGGGGCGAATGCGACCCCGAGAAGGAGCACGACTGCCGATGTCTGGAGCGCGAGCGTGTAAGGGTTCTTGAACCACGCAGCCACGTAGCCGAGAAGTGGGACTGTGCCGACAACTCGCTGGACCTCGGTCACCACGTAGTTCCGCCGGTCGGTGGTGTCGTTCGCATCACCGCGGAGTCGGAGGCTCACGGAGTTGCCGGCGGGATCGGAAACCGATTCGACGCGGTGTGTCACTCGGACTCCGTCGTCGCGGACAACGCTGACAACGTCGCCCTTGCGGACAGACGTGGCCGGGGCCGTGCGGCTCAAGCCCAGGGATCCTGTCGGAATGGTGGGTGCCATAGATCCGGTCTCAAAGATCATCGGGCGAAGACCGAGACTCAGGGCCAGGACTGCCGAGATCATGCAGAGTGTGCCGAGTACGGCACCGAGGGTCAGAAGGCGGTCACCGAGAGGGCGTGTGGCCGGAGCGGCGAACTCGATGGTGGGTGGTTCGTCCTGCACTGAGTGCCCCATCAGGAGTCCGCCGATGCGTCGAAGGTGAACTTGACGGTGCTGGTGGCGCCTGCCAGGCTGCCTTGGGCGGATATGGGCAAGGTCAGCTGCAGACAGAGCGCCTGTTCGCCGTTCGTCGCGGCCAACGGGCCTCGTCCGGTGTCGAAGACAGTATCGGAGGACGTGATCGGGAAGGCATTGACCACGGCTGTTCCCGACGAACCCAATTGGCAGGTGGCGCCGCTGAGCACGCCTCCTGCAATGACCTTCAATAACATCGCGCGACCTAGTTCGGCGCCGCTGGAAACCCTAGAGCTGTAGCGGATTGCGACAGAACTCTTGTTCTGGACGTTCACCACGGCGGCGGTGCTGTCGCCGGGCAGCATTGAGCCGGGAAAAGTGAATGTGTACGTGTCGAAACCGCTGACTTCGAGTTCGATATTGGCAGTGGTGAACGTGCCCGAGGTAGTGGCTGCGGTCGTCGACCACAGCGCAGTGGTGCCGACTGTGGCCGTAGTCAGTAGGAGTCCACAGGTGAGCAGCGCGCGCACCCGCCGTGAGACGTTGGGGGACCAGCGAATCCGTTTCATGAGGTTGTCTCGGACTTGGGTTCGGGCCTGATTGTGTCGGAGCCGTCGTCGTTCTTTCGTTCTCGATGATCGGCGATGAACTGCCAACCGCCATAGGCGAACAACAATCCCGCCAGCACGAAGATCGTCACCGTGCGCAGGTCCTTGGTGAACCAGTTGTTGACCCAGCCGATGTAGGGCACGGAGTACCAGAGCTCACCGCGGACCTGCACCGGGCGGACAGGCTCCGCGTCGGCGACACCGTTGTTGTCGCCCTGCGTGATGAACCGGAGCTCGCCCTGCTCGTTCTCGGTCACGTCGATCACTCGGTGGGTCACGACTTCCGGTGATCCCGAACGGATTTGATATGTGATGACGTCACCGACCCGGATCTCGTCCGCCGGCCTGGGTTTCACCACGATGAGGGTGCCCGGTGGATAGTCCGGGCTCATCGATCCGGTCAGCACCGTGTACGCCTGTGCGCCCGCGATCCTCGGGATGAGGATGGTCAGACACAGGATCGCGACGGCGCCGATCAGAAGCAGCCACGAGACGCCCTGCCACAGATGGTGCAGTGGACCGCGTCGCGCGTCCGGCCGGTCGACGGGCGGATCGGTATCCGCCCTGGGGAATTCGACCGTCGGCTGGTCGTCGACGGCCGGCGTCGATGTCGGTTCGGTCATGGTCGGATCTGCTCCGCTGCGAAATCGAAGGTGATCGTGAACGTCGCGGGCTGGGTTCCCGTGACCGAGACCAGGTCGGCCCGGATGCACCAGTCGGTGGAGGCGCCCACGGCGAGCGGTGTCCACGGCGAGGTGAACGACGTTCCCGTGCCCGAGGTGTTCTGTGCCGTGAATGCCCCGGTCAACGGCGTGCCCGTGCCCGGGCAGGTCGACGTCGGGGCCCCCGACAGGTTCACGGTGACCGTGGACCCCGGCGTCGACACCACCGGCCCGGCGGAGGCCAACCGGAACCGCAGCGGAGTTGACCCGGTGTTGGTGATGGTCAGCACCGCCTGTCGGGGTTGCCCGGGAACGACGTTGGAGCCGTTGAGTGCCGGGAACGTGAACGAACCACCGCCGGAGCCCGGTGCGAGACCGATGGTTCCGGTGGTGATGTCGGTCGTCGAGCCGTCCGCCTGCGCGGACCACAGCGCCAGGGTGGTCTGTACCGATCCGAAGAGCAGCACGACCACCCCGACCGCCAGGGCCGCATAGAGGACGCCCCGCCGTTTCAGGGCTTCCGGCATGAATTCTCCGCGGTTACGGACGGACCTGATTCAGTTCGATCTTCATGCCACTGACATTGATCGTCCCGTTCGTGAACTCCGTATTCGGAGTTGCGGACGAGAAAGCGACCGTCACGGTGACCGGGAGGACCTCGCCGTTCGAGACCGTCACGGGCGCATTCGGAGCGCCGCCGCCCACCACGGTCGTGGTGGTGACATATGTCGTTGTCGGCGTGGTGGATCCGGTGCCGATCCCGATGACCGACAATTCGGCCCTCATGTTCTTTCCCGTGGCCGTCACGGTGCAGTTCGCGTTGTACTCCCAGGTGTCGCCCGGCACCATCAGGTCGGAGGCAGGGTTGATCGTCACCACCGGGACGTCGCCGGACACGTCGGTCCAGGTTCCCGCCGGGCAATCGAGCCCGAAGTCGCCCGTGGTGATCGAACCGCCGGCAACGTCCTCCTGGTCGCTCCACAGCGCATACGACCCCATTCCGCCGAGCAGCAGGATCGCTCCGGCGCCGACCGCGATGGCGCCTTTCGTCTTCCGATTCATTCACGTGCCCCTTTCAGGGAAAACCGCACCCCAGGGCATTTGCGATGGGGAATGCGCGTCACGCTAGCGAATCGCGAAGTTTTTCGTTTATGGAACCGAAGTAAAAATTGAGGCCAGTGACACAGTTGTTATGAAAAGTGAAAATCAGTGCTCGATCGGATTGTTGGGGTCTCGTTCCGGTAGAGGCCGTAACGGAATGTCCGGTCGGCCGATGGGATGGCGAACCCGTCGTTTCGCCGCGAGGTGTACCGAGGCGGTGCGTTCGGCGACCTCCGCCCACGAGAACTCCTCGGTCAGGCGCGCCCGCGCGCGCAGCGCACGCTGCGCCGCGGCATCCGGATCCGACAGCGTGGCCCGAACCGCGGCCGTCAACCCGGCGACGTCGGCCGGCTCGAAGGTCAGCCCGGTGTCGGGTTCCTGCACCGCCTCGCCCAGGCCGCCCGCGGTGGACACGACCAGCGGGATACCGGTCGCCGCGGCCTCGAGCGCGACGATCCCGAACGGCTCGTAGCGGCTCGGCAGCACGATCGCGTCGCACCGGTGCATCAGCGTCACCAGATCCTCGTGTCCTACGGCGCCGACGAAGTTCACCGCCTTGGCCACCCGGTACTTGCGGGCGAGTTCCATCAGCCAGTCGCGCTGGGTGCCGTCACCGGCGATGGTCAGCGTGGTTCCGGGATGGCTGCGACGGATCCGGGGGAGTGCGGCCAGCAGGTCCTGCACGCCCTTCTCGTACTCGAGACGACCCGCGAACAGCAGCTCGGCAGGACCGTTCGTCCGGGTGCGTGGCGCGAACGGCCAGGTGCGGATGTCGATTCCGTTGTGGATCACCGTGATGTCGCCGGCGTCGTAACCGAACAGCCGGTTCACCTCGTCACGCATCGACGCCGAACACGTGATGAGAGCATCGGATTCGGCGACGAGCCACCACTCCACCGAGTGCACCTGACGGTTGGTGCGTCCACTGACCCAGCCGCTGTGTCGGCCGGCCTCGGTCGCGTGGATGGTGGAAACCAGTGGCACGTCGAAGAACTCGGCCAGCGCGATCGACGGATGGGCGACCAGCCAGTCGTGGGCGTGCACCACGTCGGGTGTCCAGCGCGATTCGCCCGCAAGGAATCTCAGGCCGGCGCGGATGAAGGAGTGCCCCATCGCGAGGGTCCACGCCATCATGTCCTCGCCGAAGTCGAACTCCGGCGGATCCTCGGCGACCGCGATCACGCGCACACCCTCGACGACGGTGTCGGTCGTGGGGTGTGTGACCGCATCGGTGCCGGACGGGTGGCGCGTCAGCACCACGACCTCGTGGCCGGCGGCGGCCATCTCCGTGGCGAGATGATGCACGTGGCGGCCGAGACCTCCGACGACGACGGGCGGGTACTCCCACGAGACGAACAGCACCTTCATCTACAGACCCCCGTCCGTGCCGAATCCGGGGCGCAGCCCCTCCGCCGTCATGATCGCGTGCAGTCGGCGCGCATCGAGTGCGGGGAAGAGATTGTCGGCCTGCGCCCAGTTGTGGGCCAGGGTCGACGCGGCGTCGTGTCGACCGCGTAGCGCGGCGTCGCAGATCTCTCGTGTCGCATGTGCGTGTGTGTGCGCTCGCGAGACAGCGTACTGCGCGGCGGTGTCCTTGGACACCATGAACGGCCAGTCCGACGAAACCGTGAGCAGCGTCTCCCGCACGATCTGATCGGCCACCCGGTTGCGTTCCCGGCGACCGGCGAGCAGCTTGGCGACGGCGTCGAGCGCGGTCTCGGTGACCTCTGCGTTCAGGGTCACCAGGTGCTCGACCTGAGGGCCGTTCCACACCCGCCAGTCCTTGCCGGAGCCCCACGACGACGCGGGCAGCTCGACCGGCTCGCCGACCAGGCCGGATCGTGTTGCGCCGGCGAGGGTTCCGACCTTCACCCCGACCTCACGCAGACGGCGCAGCACGCGTTCCAGCCACACCGGGCCCTCGTGCCACCAGTGTCCGAAGAGTTCGGTGTCGAATGCGGCCACCACCAACGCATCTCGCCCGATCCGGGCGGATTCTTCGATGAGACGCCGACGGACGTGCCCGACGAAATCCTCGACGTGCTGATCGATCACCGCGTCGACGCGCGACGGGTCGTACGGCTTCTTCTTGTCGCCGGGCACGGTCCGCCCGGTGACCCGGAACCGCTTGAGACCGGATTCGTGGTCGTAGGTGTGGAAGTCGCGATACGCGGCATGTCCCGGATACCCCGACTTCGGCGACCACACCCGGTAGCTGACCGTCAGGTCGCGGCCGTAGGCGATGACCCCACTGTCGCCGACCGGGCGGCCGAGCGCGGTGTCACCGTGCAGCGTCGGTCCGTCGACCATGAAGTGTCCGACCCCGGCGGCCGCGTACTCGGCCTCCATGCCCGGGTCGAAGGCGCACTCCGGCGCCCAGATCCCGGCGGGGTCGAAACCCCACCGCGCCCGCGCGTCGTGCAGGCCCTCGGTGAGCGAGAAGACCCGCAGTCGTGGATCGAGCAGGGGAGCGAACGGATGGGCGAGCGGTCCGCCGAGGATCTCCACGACGCCACTCGACGCGACCCGCCGGATCAGCGGGGACGCACCGTGGCGCCATTTGGTCTCGAAGGTCTCCATCGCTCGCCGTGCCGCCAGGTACTCACGACGACCGGCGTCGGCGCGGTCGGCGTCGGACGACGTCGCCGCCTCGGTGGCGCGGAGCTGCCAGTCGGCGAGCCACTCGTACATCGACGCCGCGCAGTGCGGGTCGTCGAGCTGTGCCGCCAACACCGGGGTGATACCCAGGGACAGCTGATCGCCGAACCCGTCGTCGGCGAGCCGTTCGAGCATGTCGAACAGCGGCAGGTACGACGCCGCCCACGACTGGTACAGCCATTCCTCCCCGACCGGCCAGCGTCCGTGGTTGGCCAGCCACGGCAGGTGGGAGTGCAGGACGAAGGTGAACTGGCCCGGAACCGTGGAATCGTTGTTCGTCACGGCATCAGGCCCGGATCGCCACGGCGAACAGATCGAGGGACGCGTCGATGTCGCGCTCACGCGCGTCGAGGATGTCGAAATCCCGAGCGGTGACACCCGCGACGTCGGCGACCAGGTCCTCCGGCCACTCCTCGCCGGCGAGCGCACGCGCGATCTGCGCATCGATCAGCGAACCGCCCCACTTCTCGTCGAGGGCGACCAGCCGCGCGCCGTGGTGGACGCCGAGCATCGCGTCGAGCGTGAAACCGCCGTCGACGATCAGCTCGGTGAGCTCCGCGGCATCGAGCTCACGCGTGTGGAACGGGTTCAACGGGGTGTCGCGGCCGGGGGAGAAGGTGATCCG
This sequence comes from Gordonia aurantiaca, assembly GCF_039939235.1. Lineage (NCBI taxonomy): Bacteria > Bacillati > Actinomycetota > Actinomycetes > Mycobacteriales > Gordoniaceae > Gordonia > Gordonia aurantiaca. The sequence goes on from NZ_JBDUUF010000002.1 coordinate 119,224, forward strand.
GTTGGGCGTCGAGATCAGCAGCTCACCGCCGGGACGCAGCACTCGCCGGCACTCGTCGATGAACTTCGCCTGATCCCACAGGTGCTCGATGACCTGGAAGTTCACCACCACGTCGACCGAGGCGTCCGCGAGCGGCAGGTCGACGAGATTGCCCTGATGCACGATCAGTCCCGGGTAGCGACGGCGCGTGTGCTCGACCGCGGCGGCGTCGTAGTCGACGCAGATCACCGACGACGCTCCCGCGTCGGCGATCATCGCGGCGCCGTAGCCCTCGCCGGACCCTGCCTCCAGCACGTCGCGGCCCGGACACCGATCCACGATGTGGAGGTAGGCGATCTCGTGGCGTCGGAACCAGTAGTTCTCCGCGGGAATGCCCGGAACGGTCCGCTCGCCGGTCAGCGCGAGCTGCTGATCGGTGTCGAGCGCCTCGAGGCCGGTGGTCCCGGCCGGTGCCGCCACAGCAGGGGCCGGGGAGCCGAGGTCTGAGTCAGTCATCTGCACGAGCGTAGGGCATGGCCGACGCGCCGATCGCCGGTCCCGGCCCGTGCGCCCGAGCGGCTCGGAAACGCACGTCGGGCCCGCTGTCAACTCGCGGGGCCGCCACAGCTCCATAGTGTGAGGTAGTCGATGTTTAGTGAGAAGATAGGAGACGCTAAAGTGGGGGAGACCCATGGCCTTACCCGCCGGTAAGTTGCCGAACCCGACGCAGGAGGTCGACGTAGACCCATGACAAATATTGTCGTACTGATCAAGCAGGTTCCCGACACGTGGTCCGAGCGGAAGTTGAAGGACGACGACTTCACGCTCGACCGCGAGGCCGCCGACGCCGTCCTGGACGAGATCAACGAGCGGGCCGTCGAGGAAGCTCTGAAGATCAAGGAGGCCGATGGCGGTGAGGTCACCATCCTGACCGCAGGTCCGGAGCGCGCCACCGACGCCATCCGCAAGGCTCTGTCCATGGGTGCGGACAAGGCCATCCACATCAAGGACGACCTCCTGCACGGCTCGGACGCGGTTCAGACCGCGTACGTCCTGGCCCGCGCACTCGGCACCGTCGAGGGCGTCGAGCTGGTCATCGCCGGTAACGAGGCCACCGACGGTCGCGTCGGCGCCATCCCGGCCATGATCGCCGAGTACCTGGAGCTTCCGCACCTCACCCACCTGCGCAAGCTGACCGTCGAGGGTGACACCCTCAAGGGTGAGCGCGAGACCGACGAGGGCATCTTCCACGTCGAGGCGTCGCTGCCGGCCATCGTCAGCGTCAACGAGAAGATCAACGAGCCGCGCTTCCCGTCCTTCAAGGGCATCATGGCCGCCAAGAAGAAGGAAGTCCAGGTCGTCTCGCTGGCCGAGATCGACGTCGAGCCGAGCGATGTGGGCCTGGAGAACGCGGGCACCGTCGTGACCTCCTCGACCCCGAAGCCGCCGAAGACCGCGGGCGAGCGCGTCACCGACGAAGGCGACGGCGGCACCAAGGTCGCCGAGTTCCTGGTCAGCCAGAAGATCATCTAGTTCTTCTCGACAGACCACCGGCGAACCCAAGACATCCAGGAGAAAACCAACATGGCAGAAGTACTCGTGCTCGTGGAGCAGGACGCCGAAGGCGCCCTGAAGAAGGTCACCAGCGAGCTCATCACCGCCGCCCGCGCTCTCGGTACCCCGTCGGCAGTCGTCGTCGGCAAGCCCGGCTCGGCCGACGGCATCATCGACGGCCTCAAGGAGGCCGGCGCCGAGAAGATCTACGTCGCCGAGTCCGACGACGTGGCCAACTACCTGATCGATCCGCAGGTCAACGTCCTGTCGGCGATCGCCGAAGACGTGTCGCCGGCCGGCATCCTCGTCGCCGCGACCGCCGACGGCAAGGAGATCGCGGGCCGCCTGGCCGTGCGTCTGGGCTCGGGCGTCCTCGCGGACGTCGTCGACGTCAAGGAAGGCGCCGTGGGCGTCCACTCGATCTTCGGTGGCGCGTTCACCGTCGAGGCCCAGGCCAAGGGCGAGACCCCCATCTTCTCGATCCGCCCGGGTGGCGTCGAGGCCGCTCCGCAGGCCGGCGCCGGCGAGCGTGTCGACGTCGAGGTCCCGGCCGTGGCCGAGAACGCCGTCAAGATCACCAAGGTCGAGCCGAACGTCGGCGGCGACCGTCCGGAGCTCACCGAGGCCTCGATCGTCGTCTCCGGTGGTCGTGGCGTCGGTAGCGCCGAGAAGTTCTCGGTCGTCGAGGAGCTCGCCGACGCGCTCGGCGCCGCCGTCGGTGCCTCGCGTGCCGCCGTCGACTCCGGCTACTACCCCGGCCAGTTCCAGGTCGGCCAGACCGGCAAGACCGTGTCGCCGCAGCTGTACATCGCCCTCGGCATCTCGGGCGCGATCCAGCACCGCGCCGGCATGCAGACTTCGAAGACCATCGTCGCAGTCAACAAGGACGAAGAGGCGCCGATCTTCGAGATCGCCGACTACGGCGTCGTGGGCGACCTGTTCAACGTCGCCCCGCAGCTGACCGAGGAGATCAAGAAGCGCAAGTGATCTCGCCGATCACCGGCCGCTGAGGCCGACCGGGTTCCACGATGGCCCCCGACGTTCGCGTCGGGGGCCATCGTGCATTCCGGGACGGTTCGCGCCGCTGTTCATCTGACCGGCGCCGACACGACACGTCAGCGTGGCCGCGGCGACGTCTCGCGATGTTTTCCTTCGAGGTGTGAACGCCATCAGGTACCTCGCCCCGCCACGCCGAGCCACCACCCTGCTCGGTGCGGGTCCGGTTCGCGTCGCCGTCTCCGACGACCCGGCCGACATCGTTGCGGCGCAACGACTCCGCTACCGGGTCTTCGTCGACGAGCCGGGCTTCTCCGACCGGATCGGCGACCCTCGCACCGGACTCGACGCCGACCGGTTCGACTCGTTCTGCGAACACCTCGTCGTCCACGAGGCCCACGGTCTCATCGGGTGCGCCCGCCTGCTGGCCCCGGCACGCGCGATCGCCGCCGGCGGCTGGTACTCCTCGACCGAGTTCGACCTCCGCGAATTCGACGACATCGCCTCGGCCACGGTCGAATTGGGGCGTGCCTATGTCGATTCCCGCCATCGGGACGGCTCGGTCACCGCGCTCATGTGGGCGGCGCTGCTGCAATACACGGAGCAGACCGGACACCGCTACCTGATGGGGTGTGTCTCGGTGCCGTTGTACAGCCCGGGGGAGAGCGAGCCGGGAGCCGTGCTCGGCGCCGTCCGCGATCGACTGCGCCGGGATCACCGGCACCCGGACCCGGACGGCGTATCCGCTGACCGTCGCCCGCGTCGAGGGCAGGCTCCTCGACGACATCGCGCCGTCGGAGACGCTCGGCATGCCGCCGCTCCTGCGCGGCTACCTCCGGATGGGCGCGCGGATCTGCGGTGACCCGGCCGTCGACGACGTCTTCGGCGTGGCCGACTTCCTCACCCTGATCGACCGGGACGGCGCCAACCGGCGGTACCTCGAGCGGTTGCGGTCCAGCGCGCAGCGTCTCGGGACGGCGGCGCGAGCGGGGGTGACGGGGACTCCCGGGAGCCGGGCTTCGTGAGCGCGCTGCTCGTCCCGGACCTCGCCGCCGCCGACCGGTCGGCGGCCGGATCGAGGGCCTCGTCCTCCCTACACGCGTGGTTCCCGGTCAGCACCTGCGGGAGCCGATGCCTGCGCCCGCGCGACAGGAGAGGCCTCGACCGGCTCGGCGACCTGGTGCGGGCCGGATGGCGGGCGACCCGACTGGTGGCGGTCATCGCCCGGTTCGTCGTACCCGGGGTCGCGGGGGACCGGGCCGGGCGGTCTCCGGGACGCCGATCCCGTGCCTCCAGGGCGTGTCTCGCGGCACTCGGCATCCGGACGGTCATCGACGACCGCCGGTCCGGAGCCCAGCGCGCCACCCCCGCCCTCGTCGTCGCCAACCACATCTCCTACCTGGACATCCTGGCGCTCTCGCTCGTCGTTCCCGCGCCCGTCGTCGCGAAGTCGGAGGTGCTCGACATGCCGCTCGTCGCATCGGCGGCCCGACGGTGCGGGGTGATCGGCGTGGACCGTCGCCGGCTGCGCGACCTCCCCGCGACGGTCGACGAGGTGACCGCGCGGCTACGCCGCGGCGAGTCGGTCATCGTCTTCCCCGAGGGCACGACCTTCTGCGGTCGGGAGGCCGGCGCCTTCCGGCCTGCCTTCTTCCAGGCCGCCGTCGACGCCGGGGTGCCGGTGCTCCCGGTCGGTCTCCGTTTCCGCGGCAATGGCGGCCGACCCGCGCCCGAGCCGGGTTTCATCGGTGACGACACGCCCCTGGCCACGCTGGGCCGGGTCCTCACCGCTCGTGGCCTGGTCGTCGAAGTGCGTCTCGGGCCCCTCGAACCGCCCCGCGTCGATCGCCGCGAACTCGCCGCGCGCTGCCGGCGGGTCGTCGTCGGCGAACGTCGCGGCGAGAAGTGGCGTCCGGGAAAGTGACATCGGTCGTTCTCTGATATAGGTTCACTGGCGTGTCCGGCCGCGCGGCGGCCGGACCAGGATCATCGAACAGCCGACGTCGAAGGAGTCCGACGATGACGTCCACCCTGTCCCGAGAAGCGGCGCGCGCCAAGTTCTTCGAGCTCAAGGAGGCCGAGGGGCTCGTCGACGACGCGGTGCTCGACACGGTGTGGGCCGGCCTCGCGACGCTGCGTCCCGAGGAGATGCTCGGTGCATGGAAGGGCGGGGAGTTCAACACCGGCCACGCCATCAACGGGGCGCTCGCCAAGGCCAACTGGTACGGCAAGACCTTCACCTCGCGCAACGACGTGCAGCCCCTGATCTGCCGCGACGAGAACGGCAGGCTCTTCTCGAACGTCAAGCTCGGCAAGGGCGAGGCGAGCCTGTGGGCGATCGAGTTCCGCGGTGAGGTGACCGCGTCGATGGTCTACGACGGCCAACCGGTCATCGACCACTTCAAGCGCGTCGACGACACCACCGTCATGGGCATCATGAACGGCAAGGGCGGCGTCATCGACGGTCGTCACCTGTACTTCTACCTCGAACGCGTCTGATCCCACCCGCACCGAGCGGAATTTGTCGGGGCCGGTGGCGCGTCTATCCTTGCTAGCGATGCCCTTGTCAACCCAGGCGCCCCGCGCGTCCGTCTACCTCGACCACGCCGCTTCGACGCAGATGCTGCCCGAAGCCGTCGAGGCGATGACCGCTGTCTTCGCCGAGCCCGGGAACGCCTCCTCGCTGCACGGGTCCGGACGCACCGCCCGTCGCCGGCTCGAGGAAGCCCGTGAGGCGATCGCGGCCGCGGTCGGCGCGCGCCCGTCCGAGGTGATCTTCACCGGAGGCGGCACCGAGTCGGACAACCTCGCGGTCAAGGGCATCTACTGGGCGCGCCGCCGCGCCGACGACAAACGACGCCGCATCATCGTCTCCGCCGTCGAGCACCACGCCGTCCTCGACCCCGCGCAGTGGCTCGCGACCGACGACGACGCCGAGCTCGTGGTCCTGCCCGTCGACGCCGAGGGTGTGGTGTCGCCCGCCGACCTGCGCGCCGAGCTCGAGGCGCATGCCGACGAGACCGCGCTGATCTCGGTGATGTGGGCCAACAACGAGGTCGGCTCGATTCAGCCGATCCACGAGATCGCGGCGCTGGGAGCCGAATTCGGTGTCCCGGTACACTCCGACGCCATCCAGGCGGTCGGGCACGTGCCCGTCGACTTCGCCGCGAGCGGGCTGTCCGCGCTGAGCCTCGCCGCCCACAAGTTCGGCGGCCCACAGGGTGTCGGCGCGTTGCTCCTCGGCCGTGACGTCGCATGCGTGCCGCTGCAACACGGAGGTGGACACGAACGCGACGTGCGTTCGGGCACCCAGTTCGTCGCCGGCGCCGCGGGCATGGCCGCCGCGCTGACCTGGTGTGTCGAGAACATGGACGCCAACACCGCCCGGGTGCGCGCCCTCGCCGCCCGGCTCACCGACGTGCTGCTGGGCGTCGACGGCACCGTGCGCAACGGTGCCGACGGGGAACGTCGGCTGCCCGGCAACGTGCACGTGTCCTTCCCCGGTTGCGAGGGCGATTCGCTGTTGATGCTGCTCGACGCCAAGGGCATCGAGTGCTCCACCGGGTCGGCGTGCACCGCGGGGGTCGCACAGGCGAGCCACGTCCTGATCGCGATGGGGCTCGACATGGCCGATGCCCGGTCGTCGTTGCGTTTCTCGCTGTCTCACACCACCACCGACGCCGACATCGACGCGGTGGCGCAGGTCATCGACGAGGTCGTGGATCGTGCACGCGCAGCCGGCCTCGTCTCCGCACCCGGCGGAAGGGTTTCGTGATGCGCGTACTGGCAGCGATGAGCGGGGGAGTCGACTCGGCGGTGGCGGCCGCCCGCGCCGTCGACGCCGGACACGAGGTCGTCGGGGTCCATCTGGCCCTGTCGTCCGCGCCCGGGGCGTTGCGCACCGGATCGCGTGGGTGCTGCTCGCGGGAAGACGCCGACGACGCCCGCCGCGCCGCGGATGTCCTCGGCATCCCGTTCTACGTCTGGGATTTCGCGGATCGCTTCAAGGACGACGTCATCGACGAGTTCGTCGAGGCATATGCGGCGGGACGCACTCCCAATCCGTGCCTGACCTGCAACGAGAAGATCAAGTTCGCCGCGCTCGCCGACAAGGCGATCGCCCTCGGCTTCGACGCGTTGGCGACCGGCCACTACGCGCGCCTGGAGAACGGTGAACTGCGGCGCGCCGTCGACGCCGACAAGGACCAGTCCTACGTGCTCGCCGTCCTGACGAAGGAACAGCTCTCGCGCGCGCTGTTCCCGGTCGGCGACACCCCCAAGAGCGAGATCCGGGCCGAGGCCGCCCGCCGCGGCCTGGCGGTCGCCGACAAGCCGGACTCGCACGACATCTGCTTCATCCCCAGCGGCGACACCCGCGCCTTCCTCGGCGCGCGTATCGGTGTGCGCCGGGGTGCGGTGGTCGACGCCGCGTCCGGTGAGCGCCTCGCCGAACACGACGGCGTCCACGGCTTCACCATCGGCCAGCGCAAGGGCCTCGGCATCGAGGCGCCGGCCGCCGACGGCAAGCCGCGCTACGTCACCGACATCGATCCCGAGAGCGGCACGGTCACCGTCGGTACTGCCGCGGACCTGCAGGTCTGGGGCATCACCGCCACGCGCGCGGTGTGGACGTCGGGCATCACCCCCGACGCCCCGTTCGAGGCCGTGGTGCAGGTGCGCGCCCACGGCGGCCTCGCGCCGGTGACCGCGACCGCCACCACCGTCGACGGCGAACCCGCGATCGACATCGTCCTGCACGAACCGCTGACCGGTGTGGCCAAGGGTCAGGCGGCCGTGCTCTACCTGCCCGACGCCGAGCGCGGCGATCAGGTCGTCGGGTGCGGACGCATCGCGGCAACGTCTGCACGGCCGACCACCGTCGCGGCTCGGTGACGACGCCCGCGCTGCCCACCGGCCTCGGCACCGGTGTCGGATCGATGCCGGGCACCGATCCGCGTGCCGCGGCCGCGGTCGTCAACGGTGAACTCGATCTCGCGCACCTCGTCGAACTGCCCGGCCGGGGAGTGGGCGCCGATCTCGTCGGCCGGATGGCGGCGCTGCTCGTCGACCTCCCGATGGACACCGCGACCTGGGGATATCGTCTCGCCCAACGGGATTCGCTCCTGACCCGCCGCGCCGGCGACTACCTGAAGGAAGACCTCGACGTCGTCGAAGAGCTCTGGGACAAGGCGGGATTCGTCGGCACCGGCCGGATCTTCAAGGTGCAGGTCGCCGGGCCGTTCACCACGGCTGCGATGGTCGAACTGCCCAACGGGCACCGCGTCCTCCGTGATCCCGGCGCCGTCCGGGACATCGTCGCGTCGGCGGCCGAGGGGATCGCCCAGCACGTCGGCGAGATCAGGCGGCGGCTCGGCGCCGAGGTCGTCGTCCAGCTCGACGAGCCCATGATCGGCCAGGTCATCGAGGGGACGGTCGAGCCGCTCACCCGGTTCGACCCGATCCGGGCGATCCCGGCGGTCGAGGTCGCGCGTGCCCTCGGCGAACTCGTCGAGCATGTCGCCGTGCCGGTCATCCTGCACGACTGTGGAAAACCGCGGTGGGACCTCCTCGAACACCTGACGACCGTTGCATACTCGATCGACGTCACCAGGCCGACCGCCGAGGATCTCGACGGCATCGGCATGCTCATCGACCGTGGGGGCGTGCTGGTCGCCGGACGCGTGCCGTCCACCGAACCCGCGCGGCCGTTGCGCGCGGAGACCGTCGCGACGGACCTCGCGGCGATCACCGACCGGATCGGACTGAATCGAAAGGTGTTGGCGGGCAACGTCATCGTCACACCGACGTGCGGCCTCGCCGGAGCGTCGGAGCGTTGGGCCAAGTCCGCGCTGTCGATCTGTGCGCAGGCCGGCGAACTGCTGTCGAGGGACCCGACCGCGCTGTAGGTCACCTGCTCGGGCGTGCGGCGCGACGGCGACGGGCCCCGGTGGGGGGAACAGAACTCCCGCACGCACGACCGATCCCAGGTCGCCCGGGACATGGCGTCGGCGCGGGCTCACCGAATCACTGCGCGACCCCGTCGTGCCGACCTATCCTGCCGGTGTGCCGCATCCGATCATGTTCGACGACGCCGACCCGTTCCTCGTCCGCGTGCGTGAGATCGCACTCGCGTTGCCCGACAGCACCGAGGTCGTCGCGCACGGACGCCCGACGTTCCGCTGCGGCAAGATGTTCGCCGAGTACGGTGGCGGGCTCAAGGGCGGCAAGGTGCGGTACGACCAATCGGTGCTGTTCATCCCCGACGAGTCGGAGCGACCCGCCCTCGTCCAGGATCCGCGCTTCTACGTGCCGGCCTACTACGGGCCCTACGGTTGGCTGGGGCTGATCCTCGACGACGAGACCGACTGGGACGAGGTGTCCGAACTCCTCGACACCAGCTACCGGCAGGTCGCGCCGAAACGTTCGCTGGCCAAGCTCGGCGACTGACTGTGCGAGCTCGCCGTCCGACCACTCCGATACCCTCGGACCGTGGCAGAAACAACGGAGTCGGGGGCAGTGGGGTCGGCGTCGGGGGCCACCGAGCAGTCGGGGCCCGAGGCCGACCTGCGCGAGGAGTGGACGGCCCTCGCCGAGGAGATCCGCGAGCACCAGTTCCGCTACTACGTCAAGGACGCGCCGATCATCAGCGACGGCGAGTTCGACGAGCTGATGCGTCGCCTGCAGGACCTCGAGGAGAAGCACCCCGAGCTGGCGACGCCCGATTCGCCGACCAAGCTCGTCGGCGGCGGTTTCTCGACCGCGTTCTCGCCGGTCGACCACCTCGAGCGGATGATGTCGCTCGACAACGTCTTCGACCACGACGAGATGACCGCGTGGGTCCAACGGGTCCAGGCCGACGCGGGCGCCGATCCGGACTTCCTCTGCGAGCTGAAGATCGACGGTGTCGCACTGTCTCTCGTGTACCGCAACGGCGTCCTCGAACGAGGTGTCACCCGCGGTGACGGCCGGACCGGTGAGGACGTGACGCTCAACGCGCGCACCATCGAGGACATCCCGCACCGGCTGAAGGAGTCCGACGAGTACCCGATCCCGGACGTCCTCGAGGTGCGCGGCGAGGTGTTCTTCCGCGTGGAGGACTTCGAGGCGCTCAACGCGTCGCTCGTCGCCGACGGCAAGCCGCCGTTCGCCAACCCCCGCAACTCGGCGGCCGGTTCGCTACGGCAGAAGAATCCGCAGGTCACCGCCCGGCGCAAGCTCCGGATGATCTGCCACGGCATCGGCCACACCGAGGGCTGGCGGCCCGCGTCGCTGCACGACGCCTATCTCGCACTCGGCGCCTGGGGGCTGCCGGTGTCGTCGCACACCAGCAAGGTGTCGGGCGTCAAGGAGATCCTGGACAAGATCACCTACTGGGGCGAGCACCGTCACGACGTCGAGCACGAGATCGACGGGATCGTGGTCAAGGTCGACGACTTCACGATCCAGCGCCGCCTCGGCTCCACCTCGCGCGCGCCGCGCTGGGCGATCGCCTACAAGTACCCGCCCGAGGAGGCCACCACCAAGTTGCGCGACATCCAGGTCGGCGTCGGCCGGACCGGCCGCGTCACCCCGTTCGCCGTGCTCGAGCCGGTGTTGGTCGCCGGGTCGACCGTCTCGCGCGCGACGCTGCACAACGCCTCGGAGGTCAAGCGCAAGGGCGTCCTCATCGGCGACACCGTCACCATCCGCAAGGCCGGTGACGTGATCCCCGAGGTCCTCGGACCCGTCGTCGACCTGCGCGACGGCAGCGAGGTCGAGTTCCAGATGCCCGAGCGATGCCCCGAGTGCGGCACCCCGCTGCGGCCGGAGAAGGAATCCGACGTCGACCTGCGCTGTCCGAACCAGGAGAGCTGTCCGGCGCAGCTGCGCGAGCGCCTGTTCCATCTCGCCGGCCGTGGCTCCTTCGACATCGAGGCCCTCGGCTACGAGGCCGCCGCCGCGCTGCTCGGTGCCGGGGTGATCCGCAACGAGGGCGACCTGTTCTCGATCACCGCCGACGACCTCGCGAAGACCGAGCTGTTCACCACGAAGTCCGGCAATCTGTCGGCGAACGGCAAGCGGTTGCTGGCGAACCTGGAGAAGGCGAAGAAGGTACCGCTGTGGCGGGTCCTCGTCGGCCTGTCCATCCGGCACGTCGGCCCCACCGCGGCACGTGCTCTCGCAACGGAATTCGGCTCTTTGGAGGCCATCGAGAACGCCGACGTCGAGCGGCTCGCGAAGGTCGAGGGCCTCGGCATGACCCTGGCCCAGTCGATCCATGACTGGTTCACCGTCGACTGGCATCGCGAGATCATCGAGAAGTGGCGTGCCGCAGGTGTTTCCATGGAGGACGAACGTGACGAGTCGATCGAGCGCACCCTCGAGGGCAAGACCATCGTGGTGACCGGCTCGCTGGTCGACTTCTCCCGCGACGGCGCCAAGGAGGCCATCCTCCGGCGTGGCGGCAAGGCGTCGGGATCGGTGTCGAAGAAGACCGACTACGTCGTGGTCGGGGATTCGCCGGGCAGCAAGGCGGCCAAGGCCGAGCAGCTCGGTGTGCCGATCCTCGACGAGGACGGATTCAAGCGACTGCTGGAGACGGGTCGTCCGGACTAGCCGGCCGTCATCCGTTGAGCGCCTTGTCGAACGCGCGGTAAGCCCGTGGGTCGAACAGGACGAAACGGATCTCGGCGAGCGAGGTCTCCGCGGCCCGGACGGTGTCGACGGCCTTGCGGGCGCCGTCGTCCATCGGCCAGCCGTACACCCCGGTCGAGATGGCCGGGAAGGCGATCGTCTGTGCGCCCAATTCCTCTGCCACACGGAGGGATTCGCGGTAACAGGAGATCAGGTACGCCGACCGGTCCTCGTCGTAGGAGTGGACCGGCCCGACGGTGTGGATGACCCAGCGTGCGTGCAGGTCACCGGCTGTGGTGGCCACCGCCTCCCCGACGGGCAACCCACGCCGGTACCTTCCGGCGCGCAGTTCCTTGCACTCGGCGAGGATCGCGGGGCCACCGCGCCGGTGGATCGCGCCGTCGACACCGCCACCGCCGAGCAGGGTCGAGTTCGCGGCGTTGACGATCGCGTCGACGGCCTGGTGGGTGATGTCTCCCTGGACGATCGTGATGGAGGTCATACCCCCATCATGGCGCTAACCGTCGGCCCGCAGCACGGTGCTGACGATGCCCGCGAGGTAACCGAGCCGGGCGATCTCCGACGGACGGAAGTCCGGCCCGCCGATGCGGCCGAGCAGGATCGCCTTGTCGTTGGAGCCGATCGGCGCGGCCGCGAGCCTGGTGTCCATGTCCTTCCACGCCTCGGGCACCCACTCGCCCTCGGAATCGAGCTGCTCCGCGCGCTCCAGCGGCAGCCAGTCCGCACGTGTCAGCGGCGTCTCCGGCGCGCCCGACGACCCGAACAGCTGCAGCACGCCGCCGCTCGCACGGGTGATGACCATCGCCCACGACACCCGCAGGACGCGAGGAGCGTTGTCGACGAGGATCTGCAGGCGCTCGTTGCGCGCCGCCGTCGCGACCTGGTCGACCAGCTCGAGTTCTCGGTGTGTGTCGAGGACGCCGGAGTACGGGCGGATCGAGTCCACACGCACCCCGTTGACCTTCTCGGCCGCGGTGATCAGGCTGTCCGGAAGGGAGCCGGGGGCCATCTCGACGACCAGATCGTCGACCGCGTAGCCATTGCCCCGCTCGACCACTTCGAGGGACAGGATGTCTGCGCCGACCGAACCGAGTTGGACGGCGAGTACGCCGAGACTGCCCGGACGGTCCTCGAGGTAGACCCGCAAGAGGTAAGACACGTCCGTCATTCTCGCACTCGTGACGATCGGCCGCGCAGCGCCCGTCGGCCCGCCCCGTGTGCCCGGGTCACGCGCATCGCGGCGCCCCGGTCGTGCGTGGCGCGGGTCGCGATCGGCGGAAGAGGGTGGCTGGGGTGAGGCTGATCGGCGCGTTCCCATAGGCTGGAGTGGCACATCTGCGCGCTCCGGCGCGGCGATGGGCGTCATGGCCGAGCAAGTGAAGGTGAGAAAGGACGCTGACGGTGGCTGGCGAACCGAAGTCCATATCGCGTGAAGAGGTCGCGCACCTGGCGCGACTGTCGCGACTGGCGCTGAGCGAGGACGAACTCGATGTCTACGCCAAGCAGCTGGACTCCATCCTGACTCACGTGGCGTCGGTCTCGGAGGTGGCCGCCGACGACGTTCCCGGCACCGCGCATCCCGCCGAGCTCGCCAACGTGCTGCGCCCCGACGTCGTGACCCCCGGTCTGAGCACCGAGGCCGCGCTGTCCGGTGCGCCCGCCGTCGAGCAGGACCGTTTCGCCGTTCCGCAGATCCTGGGAGAAGAGCAGTGAGTGTCGATTCGAGTGCCGCCGCGCCGCGTCCGGACGGTGACCTGATCGGTCTGTCCGCCGCCGAGCTCGCCACCAAGATCGCCGCCCGCGAGATCAGCTCGGTGGAGGTCACGCAGGCCCACCTCGACCGCATCGCCGAGGTCGACGACAAGATCGGCGCCTTCCTGCACATCAGCGGCGCGGAGGCCCTCGTCGCCGCCAAGGCTGCCGACGACGCGATCGCCGCGGGCGAGGTCCCGTCGGCGCTGGCCGGTGTGCCGATCGCGCTCAAGGACGTCTTCACCACCACGGATGCGCCCACCACGTGTGGCTCCAAGATCCTCGAGGGCTGGGTCCCGCCGTACGACGCCACGGTCACCGAGAAGCTCCGCAAAGCGGGCATCCCGATCCTGGGCAAGACCAACATGGACGAGTTCGCCATGGGCAGCTCGACCGAGAACTCCGCCTACCAGCTGACCCGCAACCCCTGGGACCCCACCAAGATCCCGGGCGGCTCCGGTGGCGGTAGTGCCGCGGCGCTCGCGTCGTTCGAGGCGCCGCTGGCCATCGGCACCGACACCGGTGGCTCGATCCGCCAGCCGGCCGCCGTCACTGCGACCGTCGGCGTCAAGCCCACCTACGGCACCGTCTCGCGCTATGGACTCGTCGCCTGCGCGTCGTCGCTGGACCAGGGTGGCCCGTGTGCCCGAACCGTCCTCGACACCGCGATGCTGCACGAGATCATCGCCGGTCACGATCCCCGTGACTCGACCTCGATCGACGCGCCGGTGCCCGACGTGGTCGCCGCCGCGCGCGAGGGTGCGCAGCAGGATCTCGAGGGCGTGCGTATCGGCGTGGTCAAGGAACTGCAGGGCGAGGGCTACCAGGCCGGCGTTCTCGAGTCGTTCCACGACGCCGTCGCGCTGCTCGAGGAGCGCGGCGCCGAGGTCGTCGAGGTCAGCTGCAAGCACTTCACCTACGCGCTGGGCGCCTACTACCTGATCCTGCCGTCGGAGGTGTCCAGCAACCTCGCCCGCTTCGACGCGATGCGGTACGGCCTGCGCGTCGGAGACGACGGCACACACTCCGCCGACGAGGTCATGGCGCTGTCGCGCGAGGCCGGTTTCGGCCCGGAGGTCAAGCGCCGCATCATGATCGGCACCTACGCGCTGTCGTCGGGCTACTACGACGCCTACTACGGCCAGGCGCAGAAGGTCCGCACCCTGATCGCCCGCGACTTCGCCGCCGCGTTCGAGCAGGTCGACGTGCTGATCTCGCCGACGACGCCGACCACCGCCTTCCCGATCGGGGAGAAGGTCGACGACCCGCTGGCCATGTACCTGTTCGACCTGTGCACCCTGCCGGTCAACCTGGCGGGCATCGGGTCGATGTCGGTGCCGTCGGGCCTGTCGAAGGATGACGGCATGCCGGTCGGCCTGCAGATCATGGCCCCGGCGCTCGCCGACGACCGGCTCTACCGGGTCGGTGCGGCCTACGAGGCCGCGCGGGGCCCGATCGTCTAGGCCACAAGCTCACTTCTGGACAGATCCACCACCCCGACGAGGTGGTGGATCTGTCCATTTCTGCTGGTCTGCGGCTACCCGACCTGCTCCACCCCGTACCGGTGTCCGACGCCGGGCGGTCCGTCGAGCGCGGACAGCAGGTCCACGCTGGTCTGCAGGAAACTCACCACGGGCAACCACGGGGCCTCGGGGACCCGGGGTCCGTCGAAGACGGTGCCGTGCGGCGAGGTCGTCGGCCACCACAACGCGGTCGTCGACCACCGGCCGACCGGGTCGCTGTGATTCGCGAGAATCCTTCTCGGCGTGCGTGATCCGTCCTCGACCGTGCCACCCGGTGGTGCAGTCAGCACCGTCTCCATCGGGAGTGCCGGGTGATGGTTCTCCAACCACACCCGTGCCGCATCGGCGCCGATGGCGCCGAGGCTCTGGCCGTAGAGCACGAGCCGTGGACGGTCCGGGGCCGCCGCGAGGACCGGAGCCAGCCGGCGGAGAAGGGCGACCGCCGACTCGGTCGCGGCCGACCGGTCGGTGACGAACGCCTGCCATGACGGGACGTCGGAATATGGCAGCGAGAGCACCCTGATGTCGTGACCGAGGCGACGGACGAATCCGTCGACCGCCGTCCGGTCCACCCAGCCCGAGCCGGTCGGGACCGCGACGATCACCGCATCCGCCGACAGCCCGCCGGAGTGAGCCCATGTGTCGACCAGATCCGTTGCGGCGCGATCGAAGTCGCCGTCGGACAGTTCCCCCTTCAGGACGAGGCCCGGTTCGGACGTCGTCCGGGCCGGGCTGGGCAGCTCGCCGTCCGCCCCGGCCTGGGCGGGCGTCAGCAACCCGGCGGTCAACGCGACCGCGCACGCGGCGACCACGGCCGTGAGCCGTGGGAGCAGCACGATCGCCGCGACGGCGGCAGCCGGGGCGAGCGTGGTGCCCGCGCACCAGAGGATATCGACCGGCGGTGCCCCCACCGCGTCGCGGATCAGCGACTGCCACCGGACGGCGAGTCCCGCGCCGGACGCGGCCACCAACACGCCGACGCCCAGGGAGACGCGCCGTGACCGATCATCGACGTCGCAGGCGGATCGCGACGACAGCCACTTCCCGATGATCGCCCCAAGCGATGCGAAAGCGGTTGTCAGCACGGTCATGGTCACCGCATCGCGCGGCAGGCTTCCGGGATACAGCGAGATCAGATAACCGATCAGCACACAGACGACGAGGACGGGACGGGGTGAGCTGTTCATGAGATCTCCCGTACGGAACGCGTGTCGGCGAAGGCACGCTCGAAGGTGGTGGTGACGAGACGGGGGATCGACTCGCCGGCGGCCGGGGGTCCGCCGGCCTGCCGCCAGGTGTTCCAGGCGAGCCCGATCCGGGCGGCCTGTGCCGCCGCATGGCAGAGCGGGTCGGTGCACGTTTCGTGCATCCGGTCGATCAGCATGCGGTCCAGTGCGAGACGTGCCCACGCGTCGAGCGGATGACCGGATGCGTCGGCGGCCCGCAGCAAGTCGTAGCCGAAATCGTGTGTCCGGCACAGGGACGTGAACCGATCGGGCAGCGGGATGGGGGATGAGCAGTCACCGTCGGGGTTGATCGGGACGCCGTTTGCCAGGGCCGGGCGGTATCCCATCACCTCCGCGAACCCGGCGGGCAGGATCTCCAGTGCGTGTTGTGGATGCGATCCGGTCAGTGCCCGAACCACCTTCGCGTACGGATCACCGGCGTCACGCGCCGACGGTCGGATCCCGTCCGCGCCGATGTCGCCCGCGACCGCCTGTGCCGTCGACATCCACTGTCCGACAACGATCACGGCCAGTGTGACGGCAGCGATCACGGCGCGCAGCGGGAAGCCGGAGCGGCCGCGGCCGCGAGCGGTGGCGCGCCGTGATCCGCGACGAGAAACGTTGTACGAGGGTGGTTTCCGGGTCAGCTGTGGTGGACTCGATGTCGTCATGGATCATGACGCTAAGGACGGGAAACCCTCGTCCACATCGCTCCGCGGAGCCGATCGCCCGTCGCCGTCCGGGTGGGTCGTGGGGGAGGGGTCCAGTACCCGGGAAGGAGGGTGTCTCCCCCCAAAGTATGAGGACTCGGTGTATCCGCGCGGCCTAGGGTTGAAGCATGTCCGGTTTACGCAAGCATCTGCAGGCGGCGCGCGGCGAGTTCGTCGACTGGGTGTCGAGTGCACCGGTCGCCCGAGTACCCGCGGTGCGGGCCTACTTCTCGCGGCCGATGAACTGGTTCTTCCTGCTGCTCGCCGTCTTCATGTACATGATCGCCTGGCCGACGCTGCAGGTGACGCATCCGATGCCGGAGATCCTGCGACCGTTCGTCTCGGCGTTCGCGGCACTCCCGGTCGCGCTGGCGTGGTCGGCGCCGATGGTCGCGTGGGCGATCTCGGTGGTCTCGGCACAGGTCATCGGGTTGGTCGTACCGAGGAGCGAGGACTGGGAGCTGACCATCCAGGTCACGCACTTCATCGAATTGCTGTTCCTCACCTTCATGGTGATGCTGCGTGGTCCGCTGCGCTGGATCCCGGTGGTGTGGCTCGCCAGCTCGATCGTGGTCGCCTACGCGGTGCACCCGGCGTGGATCATCGCGACCTCGGCGATGGCCGTGGTCGTACCACTCCTGCGCGTACTCATGGCGTCGCGCCGTCAGCTCGCCGAGCGCACCAAGGCGACCGAGGCGGCGGAAGCGGAGTCCGCGGTGCTCCAGGAACGCGCGCGGATCGCGCGCGATCTGCACGATGTGGTGGCGCACCGGATGTCGATGGTCGTCGTCATGGCGCAGACCGCCCGATACCGTCTCCCCGACGTCCCGCCCGCCGCCGCAG
Organism: Gordonia aurantiaca; assembly: GCF_039939235.1. Taxonomy (NCBI): domain Bacteria; kingdom Bacillati; phylum Actinomycetota; class Actinomycetes; order Mycobacteriales; family Gordoniaceae; genus Gordonia; species Gordonia aurantiaca. The sequence goes on from NZ_JBDUUF010000002.1 coordinate 136,441, forward strand.
CCGAATTCGACGCCATCGCCGATGCCGCGCGCACCTCTCTCGACGAGGTGCGGCAGCTGCTCGGGGTGCTGCGTGTCGAGGGGAGCGAGCCCAACGCGGCCCCGAATCCGCGACTGGCGGACATCGATGCCCTGGTCGCCGAGACGCGCCGGGCCGGCTCCGAGGTCACCCTCACCCGATCCGTCGACGACGAGATGGTCGGCGACTCCGCCGCTCTGGTGGTCTACCGGATCGTGCAGGAATCGCTGGCCAACGCGACCCGTCACGCACCGGGAAGCCGTACCGAGGTGACCATCGCGCCGTCGGCGACGGGGTTCGTCGAGGTGTCCGTGGTGAATTCGGCTCCCATGGCCGCGCCCCTGGGCATCGGCGGCAGCGGCGTCGGTATCCCGGGCATGCTCGAACGTGCTCAGGCCGTGGGCGGGTCGCTCGTCGCGGCGCCGACGGTCGACGGCGGTTTCGCGGTCCGCGCCCGCATCCCGATGACCCCGCCGCGGGAGGACGCCGTCCTCACCACGGCGGCCGCCTCGGAATCGGAAGGTCGAGACACGCACCAGGACGGTGACCGGTAGCCTGACGCACGTGTCGATGACCCCGGATTCGCAACGCTCACATGGAGACACCGGACCGATCACCGTCGTCGTCGCCGACGACCAGGCCATGGTGCGCCAGGGATTCTCGGCATTGCTCGCCGCACAGCCGGACCTGTCGGTCCTCGGCGACGCGGCGGACGGCGTGGAGGCGGTGGAGGTGTGCCGGCGTACCCGTCCCGACGTCGTCCTCATGGACGTCCGGATGCCGCGCAAGGACGGTCTGTGGGCGGCCGAGCAGATCCTGGCCGCCGGCTGGGACCCGCCCACCCGGGTGCTGATGCTCACCACCTTCGACATCGACGACTACGTCTACGAGGCGCTGCGCATCGGCGCATCGGGGTTCCTGCTCAAGGACGCGCCCGCCGACGAACTCGTGCGCGCGGTGCGCGTGGTCGCGGCGGGGGAGGCGTTGCTCGCGCCCGCGATCACCAAGCGACTCATCGACGAGGTGACGTCGCGACGGCGCCGGCCGAAGAAGAACCCCGCGCTCGACCACCTCACCCCGCGCGAGCGGGAGGTGCTCGAACTCCTCGCCGAGGGCAAGTCGAACGCCGAGATCGGCGCCGACCTCTTCGTCACCGAACAGACGGTGAAGACCCACGTGAGCAGTCTGCTCGGCAAGCTGCGGCTCCGCGACCGTGCCCAGGCGGTCGTGTTCGCCTACGAGAACGGTCTCAAGTGAATTCGTGACCGGCGGTGCGGGCGCCCGGGCACTAGATTGGGAGTGATCGTCGAGAAGGAGGGTCCCACCACATGGCCAAGAGGTTCGGCATTCTCACATCCGGCGGTGACTGCCCCGGCCTGAACGCGGTGATCCGCGGTGCGGTGCTCAAGGGCGAAACCGTCTACGGGCACGAGTTCGTCGGCTTCAAGAACGGGTGGGCGGGTCTCGTCTACGGCGACATCATGGAACTCAACCGGTCCACGGTGCGCGGTCTCTCGCACCAGGGCGGAACCATCCTCGGTACCAGTCGGTTCGGTCCCTACTCCGAACCCGACGGCGGTCCGGACAACATCAAGAAGGTCCTCGAGAACCTCGGGGTCGACGGCGTGATCGCGATCGGCGGCGAGGGCACCGCGTCGGCGTCCAAACGGCTCTTCGAGGACGGCATCAACATCGTCGGCGTCCCCAAGACCATCGACAACGACATCGACGCCACCGACTACACCTTCGGTTTCAACACCGCCGTCGAGATCGCCACCGAGGCCATCGACCGGTTGCGCACCACCGGCAACTCGCACCAGAGGTGCATGGTGCTCGAGGTGATGGGCCGGCACGCGGGCTGGATCGCGCTGCACTCCGGTATCGCCGGCGGCGCCCACGTCATCCTCATCCCGGAGCAGCCGGAGAGCCTCGACCAGATCTGCGCCTGGGTGACCAGCGTCAAGGCGCGCGGCCGTTCGCCGATGGTCGTGGTGGCGGAGGGCTTCAAGCTGCCCGACATGACCGAGGCCTACTCCACCAAGGGCCTCGACGGGTTCAACCGTCCGCGGCTCGGCGGTGTCGGCGAGGTGCTGGCGCCGCTCATCGAGGAGCGAACCGGCATCGAGACCCGTGCGACGGTGCTCGGACACATCCAGCGCGGCGGCGTGCCGTCGGCCTACGACCGTGTGCTGGCCACCCGAATGGGCATGGCCACCGCCGACCTCGTCGCAGAGAAGGGGTGGGGCCAGATGGTCGCCCTGCACGGCACCAGCATCGACCGCATCACCTTCGACGAGGCGCTCGGCAAGCTGAAGACCGTGCCGCCGGAGCAGTACAAGGAGATCCGGGTCATCTTCGGCTGATCCGGCCCGGTTCCGGCGGACAAAGGGAGGCCCGTCGGCGGTGGGCGTCCTCCACCGCCGACGGGCTCGTCGGTTGGTTCTCGTGGTCGCGGCAGGCGTTACTGCGTCGGGTAGGGCTGCTGCGGCGTGTGGGTCGGAGCCGGCTCGCGCGGGATGATGATCCACAGCGCCAGGTAGATCAGCACCTGGGGCCCGGGGAGCAGCAACGACAACACGAACAGCGCGCGGACCAGCGTCGGATCCCAGCCGTAGCGGGCGGCGATGCCGCCGCAGACCCCGCCGAGCCAGGCGTCGGTGCGCGAACGCATCAGCCGGGGACCGGAATATGCGGGTTGTGCTGTGGTCATCGGTGAACTCCTCGGTCGGTGAACTCTCGTCTTCGACGGTAGGGCCGACGAGGCGTTTCGGACATCGGTGATCACCCTGAACGTTCCCCTGGGATTTCGCCGCATAAACTGGCATCCATGACTTCCGCCGCCACCGATCTGTTGGACTACGACGAGGTCATCGCCGCTTTCGATCCGGTGATGGGCCTCGAGGTGCATGTCGAGCTGGGTACCGCGACCAAGATGTTCTGCGGTTGCCCGACCGATTTCGGTGCCGATCCCAACACCCAGGTGTGCCCGGTGTGCATCGGCCTGCCCGGATCGCTGCCGGTCGCCAACGCCAAGGCCGTCGAGTCGGCCATCCGGATCGGCCTGGCCCTGAACTGCTCGATCCGGCCGTCGAGCGTGTTCGCGCGGAAGAACTACTTCTACCCGGACCAGCCGAAGAACTACCAGATCTCGCAGTACGACGAGCCGATCGCCTACGACGGCTACCTCGATGTGCCGCTGTCGGACGGCACCACCTGGCGGGTCGAGATCGAGCGTGCCCACATGGAGGAGGACACCGGCAAGTCGCTGCACATCGGCGGCGCCACGGGCCGCATCCACGGTGCGAGCCACTCGCTGCTCGATTACAACCGTGCCGGCGTCCCGCTCGTCGAGATCGTCACCAGGCCGATCGTCGGCGCCGGTGAGCGCGCCCCCGAGGTCGCCCGCGCCTACGTGACCGCGCTGCGCGACCTGCTCAAGGCGCTCGGCGTGTCCGACGTCCGCATGGACCAGGGGTCGCTGCGGTGCGACGCCAACGTCTCGCTGATGCCGAAGGGCGCCAGTGAGTTCGGCACCCGCACCGAGACCAAGAACGTCAACTCGCTGAAGAGCGTCGAGGTCGCCGTGCGCTACGAGATGTGCCGCCAGGCGGCCGTGCTCAAGGCCGGCGGCGAGATCGTCCAGGAGACGCGGCACTTCCACGAGACCGACGGCACCACCTCCGCCGGTCGCCGCAAGGAGACCGCCGAGGACTACCGCTACTTCCCGGAGCCCGACCTGCCCCCGGTGCAGCCGGACCCGGCGTGGATCGAGGAGCTGCGCGGCACGATGCCGGAGCTCCCGTGGGTGCGTCGCGCCCGTATCCAGGAGGAGTGGGGCGTGTCCGACGAGGTCATGCGCGACCTGGTCAACGTGGGCGCCGTCGACCTGATCATCGCCACCGTCGACGCCGGCGCCGCGGCCGAGGCCGCCCGCGGCTGGTGGGTGTCGTTCCTTGCGCAGCAGGCGAATTCGCGCGGCGTCGAGCTCGCGGACCTGCCCATCACCCCGGCGCAGGTCGCCGAGATCATCGGCTTCGTCGACGAGGGCAAGCTGACCACCAAGCTGGCCCAGCAGGTCGCCACCGCCGTCCTCGACGGCGAGGGCGAGCCCGCGCAGATCGTCGCCGACCGCGGTCTCGAGGTCGTCCGCGACGACTCGGCGCTGCAGAAGGCGGTCGACGAGGCGCTCGCCGCCAACCCCGACATCGCCGAGAAGATCCGCGGCGGCAAGGTGCAGGCCGCCGGCAAGATCGTCGGCGACGTCATGAAGGCGACCCGCGGCCAGGCCGACCCGGCGCGCGTGAAGGAACTGGTGCTCGAGGCCTGCAAGTAGGCGCCTCCACCAGCTGAGAAGCGACAACGACAAGCCACGAAGGCCCGGCGGGACAACGGATCCCGCCGGGCCTTCGTGGCTTGATTCTTGATTCGCCCATGCTCCAAGGGGCGACGGATCCTCCTCGGCCAACCGTCCGGCCGAGGACCGCCGGTCACCGGAGCTTTGCAACCCCGTGGCCTGCGGGGGACGTGTCGACGGGTGAAGCGCCTCGGCCGCATCCGCCGGGTGACTCACGTCCGGTCGTTGCCCCCGCCCTGCGGCAGGAACCGGAACACCCGGTCGTCGGTGGGCTTGGGATTGCCGACCTGCTTGTTGACGGTCGCGACCTGGAGCAGTCCGTTGGGCAGCGCGGTCATCCGGCCCAGCGCGCCGTAGCGGCGGTCGAGAACGACGGCCGGCGCGGTGACGGTCGGATCCTCGCGGGTGGGTTCGCGGATGCTCTCGATGTGCTGGGTGCGGGTCGTCGACACGAAGATGTTGCCGTTCGCGACACCGCATCCGGCGATCTGCGGCTTGTCGGGCCACGTCCACAACACCTTGGGGCCGCCCTCCTCGAGGACCTGCACCCGGTCCTCGGCGGCCTTCTGGTCGGCGATGTAGATGGCGCCGGTGGAAGCATTGGGGCACAACGCGACCGACGATCCGAACCCCGAGGCGAGAATTCGCGGACGCGGGTTCTGGCCCGAGGTGAACGAGGTGATCACCAGCACCTTGCCCGCCAGCGACGACGGGTCGTCGGCGGCCGCGGGGTTCCCGGCGTCACCGGTGGCGACGACGAGTTCGGTGGGCGTGCGGAAGAACATCGAGCCCATGTTCCCGGTGGCGCCCTTGGGGATTCCGGTGAGGATCGGCTTCGGGACATCGCCCGGCGCGAGTCGCACGACCCGGTTGTCCGACGGTGTCGTGATCAGCGCGTAGATCAGTCGGTCCTGGGCGTAGGTGGGTGAGAAGGCGAAATCGACGAGTCCGCCGTCGCCCGAGGCGTCGACCTGCGCCTGCCCGAGGATCCGCTCGGGTCCGTAGCGCTTGGTGGTGATGATCTTCCCGGTGGTCCGCTCGGCGACCACGGTCACCTCGCCCTGATCGTCGCCGGGCATCAGCCCGCCGGTCGACGCGAGGCAGGTGGCGATCACCGCGGGGTCGGGATCGATGCAGGGGCCCGACGGCGGCGGCTGGGTCTCGCGCGGCGTCGCCGGCGGGGGAGTCGGCTCCTCCTGTCCGCTCGGCCGGCTGTTGGGACTGAACGCACCCGCCTCCCGCTGACGGTCCTGATCGGTGAAGTTCGCGCAACCCCCCAGCGCGAGTGTGATCACCGCCAGGATCGTCACCAGCAATCGGCCGCTCGGCCGCCCCTTCCACATGGCGTCCACAGTAATGGTGTGCCGACTCGCCCCGCCGAGGTGCGGGGACCGGCGTGCACGAGCGCCTAGAGTCGGGCATGTGAGCGAACGCGACACGCCGAACGCCGGGGAGTCCGATACATCGGCCACGCCCGCAACCAGCCCATACGACGAGCCGACCGGTCAGATCCCGGTCCCGGAGCGGTCACCGGTGCCGGAGCCCGCGGCGGACCGGGACGCCTTCTACGACCGGCATGCACGCCGGCCCGCGGCCTATTCCCGGGTCGACGAGCTCGACGACATCGATCCCGCGGACGTCGAGACCCGCCGCATCGATCCGCCGTCGCCCGCGGTCCCCGACGCCGCACCGGCGGCGACACGAGGCGCAGACGCGCCGGCGGCGACACGAGGCGCAGACGCGCCGGCGGCGCCGGTGCCCTCGGCGCCCGCACCCGAGTCCGGTCTCGACCCGGATGTCGAACCGACGGTCGCATTCGCGAAGCAGCCGGCCACCCCCGCGCCCGCCGAGGTCCCGGCCGACGACGCGCTGACCACCCCCGAGCCGGCGCTGCCTCCCGTCGGCACCGCCCGCTACCCCTTCCTCGAGGACGAAGAGGACAGCCGCCACGCCGCCGACGCCGCGCTGATCGACGACGAGGAGCCGGGGCGTAGAGGGCTCCTCGGGCGGCGCAAGCGGGGCGACGACGAGTACGACACCCGCGGCACCGTCGCCGGCGAAGAGTTCGACGAAGCGGTGGCGAAGGCCCGCCGCGGAACCCTCGACCTCGGGCTGCTCATCCTGCGCGTCGGTCTCGGCGTCGTCGTCGGGGCCCACGGCCTCCAGAAGCTGTTCGGACTCTGGAACGGCCCACGGCTGTCCGGTTTCGAACAGATGCTGATCGACGGTGGCTTCAACGCCGACTACGCGCAGATCCTCGCGATCGTCGGCGCGCTGTCGGAAACCGTCGGCGGGCTGATGGTCATCCTCGGTCTGCTCACCCCGATCGGCGCGTCCGCGATCCTCGGCACGATGCTCGTCGCCGCCGCCTACCGGGTCTCCGCGGCCGGGGGCTTCGAATTCTTCGCCGCTGCGCAGGGCGTCGAATTCGAACTGTTCCTCGCGGTCGCCGCGGCCGCGGTCATCCTCACCGGCCCCGGCCTGTACTCGCTGGACTACCCGCGCGGCTGGGCACGACGCCCCTTCGTCGGCTCCTTCGTGTGGCTGATCGTCGGCGTCGCCGCAGCGGCGGCCGTCTGGATCCTCGCCAACGGCACCAACCCGCTCGCCTGACCGTCGCGCCACGCGTGGCCCGAACACGAATGCGGGCCGGGTACCGGAATCCGATACCCAGCCCGCATTCTGCGTTTCCGAGAGGTCAGTCGACCTTGCGCACAGCGACTCAGTCGACCTTGCGCACAGCGACTCAGTCGACCTTGCGCACAGCGACTCAGTCGACCTTGCGCACAGCGCCCTTGTCCGCCGAGGTCGCCATCTTCGCGTATGCACGCAGCGCCTGCGTGACGGGACGCTGACGGTCCTTGGGCTGCCACGGACGCTCGGAGGCCTCCATCTTCGCGCGGCGCTCGGCGAGCACCTCGTCGTCGACGAGCACCTCGAGGCGGCGGGTCTTGACGTCGATGAGGATCGGGTCGCCGTCCTCGACGAGACCGATCGCGCCGCCCGATGCCGCCTCCGGCGACATGTGGCCGACCGACAGGCCGGACGAGCCACCCGAGAAGCGGCCGTCGGTGATCAGGGCGCACTTCTTGCCCATGCCGGTGCCCTTCATGAAGGCGGTCGGGTGCAGCATCTCCTGCATGCCCGGGCCGCCCGCGGGGCCCTCGTAGCGGACGACGAGCACCTCACCGGCCTGGATGGTCTTGGACAGGATGACCTGGACTGCCTCCTCCTGGCTCTCGACCACGCGTGCCGGGCCCTCGAAGTGCCACAGGTCCTCGTCGATGCCGGCGGTCTTCAGCACTGCGCCGTCCGGGGCGAGGTTGCCGCGCAGCACGCACAGACCGCCCTCGGTGGTGTAGGCGTGTTCGATGTCGCGGATGCAGCCCTCGGCGGCGTCGGTGTCGAGCGAGCTCCACCGGTTCGCGGTCGAGAACGGGGTCGTGGTGCGGACACCGCCCGGGGCGGCGTGGAAGAGCTCGAACGCCTCGTCGATGGCCTTCCCGCCGCGGATGTCCCAGTCGTCGAGGAACTGCGCGAGCGTCGGGGTGTGGACCGTCGAGGTGGTCTCGTCGAGCAGGCCGGCGCGACGCAGCTCGCCGAGGATGGCGGGGATGCCGCCGGCCCGGTGGACGTCCTCCATGTGGTAGTCGGAGTTCGGCGAGACCTTCGACAGGCAGGGGACCTTGCGGCTGATCTCGTCGATGGTCGACAGGTCGAAGCCCTCGACCTCGCCCTCCTGCGCGGCGGCGAGGATGTGCAGCACCGTGTTGGTCGAGCCACCCATCGCGACGTCGAGCGCCATCGCGTTGCGGAACGCGGACGCGGATGCGATGTTGCGGGGCAGGACCGACGCGTCGTCGTCCTGGTACCAGCGCTTGGCCGCCTCGACGACGACCTTGCCGGCGCGCTCGAACAGCGCACGACGGGCCTCGTGCGTCGCCAGCGTCGAACCGTTGCCCGGCAGGGCGAGCCCCAGCGCCTCGGTGAGGCAGTTCATCGAGTTCGCGGTGAACATGCCGGAGCAGGAGCCGCAGGTCGGGCAGGCGGAGCGCTCGACCTCTTCCAGGCCGACCTCGTCGACGGCGCTGTTGGCCGACGCGGAGATGGTGGTGATCAGGTCCGACGAGGGGTGCGCCACGTCGCCGACGACGACCGCCTTGCCGGCCTCCATCGGTCCGCCGGACACGAAGACGGTCGGGATGTTCAGGCGCAGAGCGGCATTGAGCATGCCTGGGGTGATCTTGTCGCAATTGGAGATGCACACCAGGGCGTCGGCGGTGTGCGCGTTGACCATGTATTCCACCGAGTCGGCGATGATCTCGCGCGAGGGCAGCGAGTAGAGCATGCCGCCGTGACCCATCGCGATGCCGTCGTCCACGGCGATGGTGTGGAACTCGCGCGGCACGCCGCCGGCGGCGCGGACCGCGTCGGCGACGATGTCACCGACATCCTTGAGGTGCACGTGTCCGGGCACGAACTGCGTGTAGGAGTTCGCGATCGCCACGATCGGCTTGCCGAAATCGTCGTCGGTCATTCCGGTGGCGCGCCACAGGGAACGGGCTCCGGCGGCTTCGCGGCCGACGGTGGTGGTGCGTGACCTCAGGGCTGGCATCGTTTCCTCATATCGATCGTCGGGTCTGGCTGAGTCGCCCCGGCGGCAAGGCCGTTCGGGGATCGGCCGGCCGGGGTTTCCGGGCAGACGCATCCCGGGTGAGGTCTGCCGTCGGACTCCTTGGCGCAACACCACCGACCCAGGGGTTTGTCTCACACGGGCGGTAAGCCCCGGGAAGTGGGGTTGAACGGCTGCGCACGCTGAGGGTGGGCGTGACGCGTCGCTGACAGACCAGGCTACTCCGCTGTGACATGCGGAAACAAAACCAATCGCCGACCACTGGACCGGTGACGGCGCCGGTCAGATCCCCAGGACGGCCTTGGCGATGGAGAAGTAGATGATCAGGCCGGTGGCGTCGCAGAACGTCGAGATGAACGGGGTGGAGAAGACCGCGGGGTCGACGTGGAGGGACTTGGCGACCAGCGGCATGACCCCGCCGACGGTCGCGGCCATCGTGCAGATCGACACGATCGTCAACCCGATCACCGCCCCGATCGACGGTTCGTAGACCAGTGCGGCGACCGCGAATCCGACGATGCCGAGCAGCGAGCCCATGGTCAGGCCGACGCGGATCTCCTTGGCCGCGACCCGGAGCACGTCGCGGGGGCCCACGTCGTCGGTGGCCAGCGCGCGGGTCACGGTGGTGGCCGCCTGCGACCCGGTGTTGCCGCCGATGCCGGTCAGCAGCGGGATGAACAGGGCCAGGGCGACCTTCTGCTCGAGGGTGCCCTCGAAGATCTCGAGCACGTTGACGGTGAGGATCGCCGACACCGCGAGGATGAACAGCCACACGATCCGCGCCCGTGTGATCGACAGGATCGACGCGTACAGGTACGGCTCGCGCAGCGGTTCACGGGCACCGGCGCGTGCCTCGTCGGTGTCGCGGGCCTGTTCGACGACGGCCACGGCGTCGTCGATGGTCAGCACGCCGACGAGCCGGCTGTCGCGGTCGACGACCGGCATGGCGAGGATGCCGCGGTCGAGGCAGCGCTGGGCGGTGGACTCCGCGTGATCGTCGACGAAGGCGTAGATCGGCTTGCGCATGAGCGCGGAGATCGGCTCGTCCGGGGCGGCGAGCAGCAGGTCGCGCAGGCTGACGACGCCGCACAGCACGCGCGAGTCGTCGATGACCGGGACGGTGTAGATCGTCTCGGCGGCGTGGCCCCGCTCCTTGACCCGCGCCAGCGCCGCCGCGGCGGTCTCGTCGCGGCGGGCGTGCACGACCTCCGGGCTCATCCGGCGCCCGACCGAGCCGCGCGGATATCCGAGCACGACGGCGGTCGCGTCGCGTTGCTCGGGTGTCAGCTGCGCGACGAGTGCGCGTGCCACCCCGGCGGGCAGTTCGTCGAGCAGTTCGGCGCGGTCGTCGGGGTCGAGGTTGTCGAACGCGGCGGCCACCTCGACGGTACCGAGGTCGTCGATGAGGCGGTGCTGCGAGTTCGGCGACAGGTGATCGAACACCTCGACGGCGAGATCCTTCGGCAGCAGCCGGAAGGCGACACCCCGTGGTTTGTGGGGGAGTCGGTCCAGAAGTGCGGCGATGTCGCCGGGCGGGAGTGCGGACAACGCCGACGCGGCGACACCGAGGTCGCCACCGGAGATCAGTTCGTCCAGCTCGTTCGGTTCGATCGTCGCGTAGGTCACGGTGTCGACACTAGCGGTTCCCGGCGAGGTCAAACCCGTTCGGGCAGTGCTGTTTCTGTGCCGTCGGGTGGTGCTGTTCGGTGCCCGGGCCGGCGCCGGCGGGGCGACACGGGGTCAGTCGTCGCGCTTGGCGGCTTCCTCGAACGGGTCGGGGATGCGGCCGCGACTCACCACATTCAGCGCGGGGAGATCGCGAAAACCGATGGCGGGCAACCGAACCCGGTCGCCATTGGTCAACACCGCGCGCACCGCGCTCCACTTCGGGAACTGGAGTCCGGCGATGTCGGACCATGGGATGTCGGTCGTCGAGAATCCGCCGACCGCCTGCAGGCCGTCTTCGGTGACGACGGTGCGGAGGCGATGAATCCAGAGGTAGAGCGCCACGGGGACGACGAACGCGAAGGCGAACCACCATGAGGCGCCGAGCAGCAGGACCACCACGAGCGCGACCATCGGGACGGTGAAGTAGGCGACCCGATTGATGCGGAAGACCACCGGATAGGTGAACTCCGGCGAGTTGTCGTCGGGTGTCGAGGTGGTGTCACTGGAATCGGTCGGCACGTCCCCATTGTGCCAACTGTCCCCGCGCCGCCCGGGCGGCGGGTGGTGTGGGAGGTGCTGCGAACCGGGCTGTCGCCATGCGGTGAGATGCACGTCACCACCAGTGTTTTCTCATGATGTGGGACGTGACTGTCCGGAGTTTGACTCAGTACTGCACACAGTCCTACCGTGAACGCGTGATGACGAACGGGATTCTCGTAGTACTCGGCTGGCGCGTCGCCTGACCGGTCACTTCGCAGACCCCGAAAACGGCAACGACGCGCCACCCTCGAACAGCTGTCAGCTGTCGGGGGTTTTTTCATGTCAGGCCACATCACCACGCAAACGGAACACCCAAACAAGATGAGGATCGTGCAGTGAGCGCACCAACAGCACGCAACGACGCCGGCCGCAACGAGCCGTCGCGTAACGCCGGACTGCGTACGCAGTCTCCCGCGGCGGGCAACCTCCGTGCGGTAGGCCAGCACACCGTGGCGCCCGAACGCGTCAGCGGCGCGCAGTCGGTGGTCCGGTCGCTCGAGGAGCTCGGTGTCGAGGTCGTGTTCGGCATCCCGGGCGGCGCGGTGCTGCCGGTGTACGACCCGCTGCTCGATTCCAAGAAGGTCCGTCACGTCCTCGTCCGCCACGAGCAGGGCGCGGGTCATGCCGCCACCGGCTACGCACAGGTCGCCGGCCGTGCGGGCGTCATGATGGCCACGTCCGGCCCGGGTGCGACCAACCTCGTCACCCCGCTGGCCGACGCGCAGATGGACTCGGTCCCGGTGGTCGCCATCACCGGCCAGGTCGGGCGCCAGCTGATCGGCACCGACGCCTTCCAGGAGGCCGACATCGCCGGCATCACCATGCCGATCACCAAGCACAACTTCCTGGTGACGCGTGCGATCGACATCCCGAAGACCATCGCCGAGGCCTTCCACATCGCCGAGAGCGGCCGTCCCGGTGCGGTTCTCGTCGACATCCCCAAGGACATCCTGCAGAGCCAGACCACGTTCTCGTGGCCGCCGCAGATCGACCTGCCCGGGTACCGTCCGGTCACCAAGCCGCACGGCAAGCAGGTGCGCGAGGCCGCCCGCCTCATCAATGCGGCGAAGAAGCCGGTGCTCTACGTCGGCGGCGGCGTCATCAAGGCCAACGCGGCCGAGGAGTTGCGTGAGCTCGCCGAGCTGACCGGCATCCCCGTCGTCACCACCCTGATGGCGCGTGGCGCGTTCCCCGACAGCCACCAGCTGCACATGGGCATGCCCGGCATGCACGGCACCGTCGGCGCCGTCGCGGCCCTGCAGCGCAGCGACCTGCTCGTCACCTTGGGCGCGCGCTTCGACGACCGCGTGACCGGCGACCTGTCGTCGTTCGCGCCCGAGGCCAAGGTCATCCATGCCGACATCGACCCGGCCGAGATCGGCAAGAACCGTCCGGTCGACGTCCCGATCGTCGGTGACTGCAAGGCGGTCATCGCCGAGCTCGTGGAGACCCTGCGCGACGAGCGGGCCACCACCGGCACCACCCCGGACCTGACGGAGTGGTGGGCGTACCTCGAGGACATCCGCAAGACCTACCCGCTGAGCTACGACCGCCAGAGCGACGGATCGATGTCGCCGCAGTTCGTCATCCAGGCCCTCGGCAAGGCCGCCGGTCCGGACGCGATCTACTGCGCCGGCGTCGGCCAGCACCAGATGTGGGCCGCGCAGTTCATCTCCTACGAGAAGCCGCGCACCTGGCTGAACTCCGGTGGTCTGGGCACCATGGGCTACGCGGTCCCCGCCGCCATGGGCGCCAAGGCCGCCGCACCCGACGCCGAGGTGTGGGCCATCGACGGTGACGGCTGCTTCCAGATGACCAACCAGGAACTGGCCACCTGCGCGATCGAGGGCATCCCGATCAAGGTCGCGCTCATCAACAACGGCAACCTGGGCATGGTCCGCCAGTGGCAGACGCTGTTCTACGACCAGCGCTACTCGAACACCGACCTCGCCACCCACTCCCGGATGATCCCGGACTTCGTGAAGCTGGCCGAAGCGCTCGGCTGTGTCGCATTCCGCGTCGAGCGCGAGGAGGACGTCGACGACGTCATCGCGCAGGCACGTGCGATCAACGACCGCCCGGTGGTCATCGACTTCATCGTCGGCAAGGACGCCCAGGTGTGGCCGATGGTCGCCGCGGGCACCGGCAACGACGAGATCATGGCGGCCCGTGACATCCGGCCGCTGTTCGACGATGACGAGGCCGCCTCGGACCCCGTCGACATCCACGAGACCATGAAGAAGAGCGATGCGGCGGCGCCGAAGTCGGCCGCGGCGGAGAAGGACCAGAAGTGAGCAGCACCCACACCCTCAGCGTCCTGGTCGAGGACCGGCCGGGCGTCCTCGCCCGCGTCTCCGGGCTGTTCTCGCGCCGCGGGTTCAACATCGAGTCGCTGGCCGTCGGACCGACCGAGCTCAAGGGCATCTCGCGGATGACCATCATGGTCTCCGTCGAGGACTTCCCCCTCGAGCAGGTCACCAAGCAGCTGAACAAGCTGATCAACGTGATCAAGATCGTCGAGCAGGACCCGGCCAACTCGGTGTCCCGTGAGCTGATGCTGGTCAAGGTGCGCGCCGACTCGTCGGTTCGCACGGAGGTCATCGAGGTGGTGAACCTCTTCCGCGCCAAGGTCATCGACGTGTCGCCGGAGTCGCTCACCATCGAGGCGACCGGCACCTCGGAGAAGCTCGAGGCGCTGCTGCGGATGCTGGACCCGTACGGCATCCGCGAGATCGCGCAGTCGGGCGCCGTGGCGCTCGGTCGCGGACCGAAGAGCATGTCGGCAAATCGCTGACCGTTAGACTCCCGCTGGAAACAGCGACAACAGGATTACAAGTCTCTCGGCGTCACACATCGCGGCGAGGGGCGCCACATATCGAAGGGAAACAAAGTGGCCATCGAACTGTTCTACGACGACGACGCGGACCTGTCGATCATCCAGGGTCGCAAGGTCGCGGTGATCGGTTACGGCAGCCAGGGCCATGCGCATTCGCTGTCGCTGCGTGACTCCGGCGTCGAAGTCGTCATCGGTCTGCGCGAGGGCTCGAAGTCGCGTGCCAAGGCAGAGGAGCAGGGCCTGAAGGTCATGACCAACGCCGAGGCCGCCGCCTGGGCCGACGTCATCATGCTGCTCGCCCCGGACACCTCGCAGGCCAAGATCTTCACCGAGGACATCGAGCCGAACCTGAAGGACGGCGACGCGCTGTTCTTCGGTCACGGCCTGAACATCCACTTCGGCCTGATCAAGCCCCCGGCCAACGTCACCATCGGCATGGTCGCCCCGAAGGGCCCGGGCCACCTGGTCCGTCGTCAGTTCGTCGACGGCAAGGGCGTTCCCGCGCTCATCGCCATCGAGCAGGACCCGAAGGGCGAGGGCCAGGCCCTGGCGCTCAGCTACGCCAGCGCGATCGGCGCGGGCCGCGCCGGCATCATCAAGACCACCTTCAAGGAGGAGACCGAGACCGACCTGTTCGGTGAGCAGGCCGTCCTCTGCGGTGGCACCGAGGAACTGGTCAAGACCGGCTTCGAGGTGATGGTCGAGGCGGGCTACGCACCGGAGATGGCCTACTTCGAGGTGCTGCACGAGCTCAAGCTCATCGTCGACCTCATGTACGAGGGTGGCATCGCCCGCATGAACTACTCGGTCTCCGACACCGCCGAGTTCGGTGGCTACCTCTCCGGCCCGCGCGTCATCGACGCCGGCACCAAGCAGCGCATGAAGGAGATCCTGAAGGACATCCAGGACGGCACCTTCGTCAAGCGACTCGTCGCCAACGTCGAGGGCGGCAACAAGGAGCTCGAGGAGCTGCGCAAGAAGAACGCCGAGCACCCGATCGAGGTCACCGGCAAGAAGCTGCGCGACCTGATGAGCTGGGTCGACCGCCCCATCACCGAGACCGCCTGAGTCTCCACGCATCTGGTCTGGCACGGGCCCGTACCTCCACGCGAGGTGCGGGCCCGTTGTCGTAGCCGGCGCGCACACCGGATCGAAGACGATGCGCAGGTGGATGTCCCGGGTGAGCGGGAACCGCGGGAAACGGACGAACCCACCGCCTGGTGAAGGCGGTGGGTTCGTCCGGGGGAAGGTCGTTTCGGGGCGGCCGTGTCGCGGGACCGGGTCGGTCAGTGAGCCGACGGGGGGAGTCCCATCGTGGTCACCTCGGCGACCGGCAGGCCGGACCTCTCGCACACCGCGTGCACGAGGTCGTCGTAGGTCCGGCAGACCACCGACGCACCGGTCGGGGAGCTGACCACCCAGCCCGCCGTGATGGCACGGACGGTGTCCCGACGCAGTGCGCGCGACATCCTTCGCGCCACCGCGTCACGCCGACGCGGACCGCTCACATACTCCGCCGCCCAATCGAGCGGTGCTCCGGCACATCCCCCGCACATCAGGGCATCACGTCGCCGGAGTTGGGGCCGAGGACCTGGCCGACGAACAGGTTGCCGCCGGGATCGGACGCCAGCAGTACCGCGGTCGGGGCGATCTCCTCGGGACGTCCGAAGCGCCCGAGGGGCAGTTCCGCGCGCTTGTCGCGCTTCCAGTCCTCGTCGATCCCGTCGACCATCGGCGTCTCGACCGGCCCGGGTGCGATCGCGTTCACGAGGACACCCTGCGTCGCGGTCTCGAGTGAGATCGACTTCGACATCGCGATGACCCCGGCCTTGGCGGCCGCGTAATGGGCAAGCGAGACACCGCCCTTGATCGCCAACTGCGAGGCGACGTTGATGATCCGGCCGAAGCCGGCATCGAGCATCGGTCGCAGTGCGGCGCGATTCAGCAGGAACACGCTGGTCAGGTCGATGTCGATGGTCTCGCGCCACTGATCGGACGACAACTCGACGGTCGGTGACTGCGTGAGGATGCCGTGTGAGCAGACCAGGACGTCGAGTCCGCCGTCCTCTCCGACGACGAGGTCGACCAGGTCGGCCACTGCCGGCTCCGACGTGGCGTCCAGCACCACACCGCGCCGTCCGCCGATCTCGGATGCCACCGCTTTCACGCGCGGGTCGCGGTCGGCGAGGGTGACGATCGCGCCCTCGCCGACGTACGCCTGCGCGATGGCCCGGCCGATTCCCGACGCGGCGCCGGTCACGATCGCGCGGCGTCCGTCCAGGACTCCGGACATGTCAACTCCCTTCGGGTGAGGTACGGACATCAGTCCCGCATCGCGGTGGTCAGGGCGCCGTCGACGACGATCGCCTGACCGCTGACGTAGGAGGCCTGCGGACTCGACAGGAACGCGATGACCTCTGCGACCTCGCGCGGATGACCGACACGGCCCCAGGGGATGTACCCGCCGGCACGTTCGAGGCCGTCCGGCCCGAGCGAGTTGACGGGGTCACTGGACTGCGGTGTCCGGATCAGGCCGGGGATGATCGCATTCGCCCGGATGCCGCGCGGACCGTACTCGACGGCGAGGCTGCGTGCGAGACCGATCACGCCGGCCTTCGCGGTCGCGTAGTGCGCGTGCTCCTGCCATCCGTACACGCCACCGGCGATCGAGGAGATCACGGTGACCGAGCCGCCGGATGTCATGTGCCGCAACCCGGCTCGGGCCGTGCGCATCACACCGTGGAGGTCGACCTCCATCATGTCGTGCCACGCGGCGTCGGTCATCGACTCGAAGGCGGCCTCCCGCAGGATGCCTGCGTTCGCGACGGTGATGTCCAGGCGCCCCCATCCGGCGACGAGTTCGTCGGCGAAGGCATCCACCGATTTGGTGGACCGCACGTCGACCTCGACGATCCGGCCCTCGCCGCCGGCGTCCCGGACGGCCCGGAGTGTGGTCTCCGGGTCGTGCGGGTCACCGCTGTAGGTGCCGATGCCCACGCGCACTCCGCGTCCGGCGAGGCAGATCGCGGTCTCGGCCCCGATTCCCGACGCCGCACCCGTGATCATCGCGACGAGTTGCCCGCTCATGCGCGAACCTCCGCCGACGCAACGTCTTCCGCGACACCGGGGGTCCCGTCGGTCGGATCGTCGACGACCTTGCGCGCACCCAGGACGATGACCGAGGACACGAGCGCTCCCAGCACGCCGACCCACAACGCGGCGGTGGAGTAGGAGATCGACGCGGCCGTCAGGCCGGTGAGGATGAAGCCCGAGATGATCGCGCCCGGCTGCGACATGGCGCCGATGAAGGCGCTACCCGTCGCACGGCAGTCGGTGTCGAAGCACTCGGCCTGGAAGAACATGATCGCGGCGTACGGTCCGAGGATGAAGAACAGGCCCATCATGTAGGTGACCAGCACGTAGACCTGGTTCGACGGCCCGAGGAGCATCGCGGCGAAGAACACTGCGGCGAGGAACCAGCCGACGGCGATGGTGTTGCGACGTCCGAAGCGGTCACCCGCCCAGCCGTGGGTCACGTAGCCGGCGACGGCCACCAGGTTCGACAGGACGACCAGGATCAGTGTCGACGAGGCGTCGATGCCCTTGCCCTTCTCCAGGACGGTGGTACCGAGGACCGAGAAGGTCTGCAGGCCGAACCAGTTGAACAGCCACGCCAGCGACAGGATGATCGTGTTCCGACGGTGCTTGCCGACGAAGATGCGCTTGAACGGCGCAGCGGTCTGTTCGACGGTGGCGGTGGCCGCCGCGAGTGCGTCGGCCTCCTCGTTCCGGCCCGCGGCGCGCAGCTTCTTGATGGTCTGCTGCGCCTCGAACTGGGGGCTCTCCTTGAGCTTGCGGCACACCAGCGCGACGATCGTCGCCGGAATGGTGGCCAGCAGGAACGCGATTCGCCACGAGTCGGCGCCGAAGATCGCGGTGACGACGGAGACGAAACCGGCCGCGAGCAGAGCGCCGATCGGCCAGCCGGTCTGGACCATCGAGTAGACGAATCCGCGACGCTTCTTGATCTTCTCGTCCTCGGTGAGCTCGTAGAGCTCGTTGAGGTAGGTGGCGTTCACGGACTGCTCGCCGAGGCCGAGGCCGCTGATCGAGCGGACGCCGATCAGCGAGGCCGCTCCGAACGTCGCGGCGGTGGCGGCCGACGACGCCGCGGTGCCGCCGACCGAGATGATCATGCCCTTGCGACGGCCGAGCTTGTCGACCAGCGGGCCCACGAGGAGTACGACGATCGCGGTGCCGACGCTCACCAGGGTGGATACCAACAGCGCGTGGCTGGTGGACCAGCCGAACGACTCCTCGATGCGCGGCAGCAGCGTGCCGAACAGGATGAAGTCGTAGACCGCGATGGTCCAGGCGAAGAACGCGATTCCAGATGCTCGGCGGGTCTCCTTACCGGTGACACGCCGCAGTCCCGGGGACCGGGGGTTGAGGGAGTTGGACATGGAACTTGCTCTCTTGTCGATGGAGGGACTGCCGGCGCGTCGTTGGGTCGGCAAAGAGGGGTTGTGGGGCAGGGGATCTCAGCTACGCGGGCGGCGCTTCTTGAAGTCCTCGGCGATGGTGTCGAAGTTCGCCCAGCGGACGCCTTCGTGGGAGTTGATGTGTTCGATCAGGCGCTCGAGCATCAACAGCACCTGCGGGCGTCCCGACACGTCCGGGTGGATCGTGAACGTGAAGACGGCGTAATCGCTCTCGCGGTAGACCCAGTCGAACTGATCGCGCCACATCTCCTCGATGTGTCGCGGATTGACGAATCCGTGGCTGTTCGGGCTGCCCTTGATGAACATCATCGGAGGCAGGTCGTCGAGGTACCAGCTCGCCGGGATCTCGACGAGGTCGGTCTCCTCACCGCGCACCAGCGGCTTCATCCACGTGGATGCGGGCTTGTCGTAGTCGATGGGAGTCCACGAATCGCCCACGCGGACGTAGTACGGCTCGAAGTCGCGGTGCATCAGCGAGTGGTCGTAGGTGATCCCGCGCTCGACCAGCAGTTCGTTGGTGACCTTGCTGAACTCCCACCACGGGGCCACATAGCCGGTCGGGCGCTTGCCGGTGCGCGTTGCGATGAGATCGATGCAGTGGTCGAGGATCTCGGACTCCTGCTCGCGGGTCATCGCGATGGGGTTCTCGTGGCTGTAACCGTGCAGGCCGATCTCGTGCCCGGCCACGACGACCTGCTCGAACTGCTCCGGGAAGGTCTCGATGCTGTGGCCCGGCCAGAACCAGGTGGCCGGCAGGTCGTACTTCGCCAGCAGATTGTTCAGCCGGGGGACACCCACCTCGCCGGCGAAGATGCCGCGGGAGATGTCACCCGGAGAGTTCTCGCCGCCGTAGGAACCCAGCCAGCCGCCGACCGCGTCGACGTCGATGCCGAATGCGACAAAGATTTCCTTGGCCATGATCTTCCATCCTCCTTGTGTTGGGGAAGCGTTGCTTCTCGTGAAAGGTGTTGTGGGACAGTGGATGTCAGTTGTCGAGGCAGACGTGTGAGGCGACGACCCCGGCGAGTGCGGACATGTCGGCACCGCGGTTCTGGGACAGCCACAGCGCCAGCAGTATTCGGACCTGGGAAGCGGGCAGCCCCGATGCGCACGGAATGCCGGCCGCGGTGAGGTCGGCGCCGCCGCCGCTGCCGTAGACCCCGCGAACGGGGCCTTCGGGTACCCGGGTGGACACCACGAGCGCGATCCCTTCCGAGACGAGCTCGGTTGCGGCCGCGACGATCTGCGGATTCGTGTTGCCGAGTCCGGTTCCCGCCAGGACGATCCCCGTCGCTCCGGCGCGGACGGCCGCGTGCAGGAGGGCGTCGTCGGCGCCGGGATAGGACTCGACGAGATCGACACGGGTGATGTCGAGCCGGGAATCGGGGCGGGGGAGCGGCTTCGGCCGGACGATGTCGGCGACGAGGTGGACGCCGCCGGGGCCGACGGTCCCGAGTTCGGTGCCGTTCACCGAGCCGAAGGCGTGCAGGGCCTCGGTGTGCAGCTTGCGTGTGCCCCGCGCCGGCAGCACCGCGCCGTCGAACACGATCATCACGCCGTGGTCGCGGGCCTCGGCCGATGCCGCGACCCGTACCGCGTCGGTCAGGTTCCGCGGTCCGTCGCCCGCCTCGGCGTCTCCTGCGCGCTGGGCCCCGGTGAGAACGACCGGACGCGGATCGTCGTGGACGAGATCCAGCAGGATCGCCGTCTCCTCCATGGTGTCCGTGCCGTGGGTGATGACGATGCCGTCCACCGGGCGGTCCGTGCGCGACAGGAGGTCGGCGACCGCGTCGCTGATCCGGCGCAGATGCTCCAGGGTCATCCGATAGGAGCCGATCGTCATCAGATCGATCGTCTCCACCTCGACGTCCGCGATCCCCAGTCCGTCGACGAGGCTGCCGGCGGTCCTGGTCGCGACGACCCCGTGGTCGGTGGCGACCGAGGCGATCGTGCCACCGGTGGCGAGGACCGCGATGCGGGCGCTCACCGGGTCCTCGATCCGTGTCTCGGGCGCCGAACCCATTGAGCGCCAAGGTTCTCCAAGCGTTGCATGCGGAGCAGTCAATCACACACAAACGTTTGTGGCAATCGTTTGTGTAACATCTGCCAAACGTTTGTGTAAATCGCGCCGTAACACGACCCGTTGGGTACGCTGAGGGCCGTCGGAGGAAGACAGAGAGGTAAGGGGTGAAAAAGCCAGTCCAGGGGCCGCTGACGCTCCGCATGATCGCGACGGAGCTGGGTGTGAGCCCGTCGACGGTGTCTCGCGTGCTCAACACCCCCGGGGACGGCGCGCTGCGCTGGGGGTCGGCCGAGACGGTCGCCCGAATCCGGGCCTTCGCCGAGGAATACGGTTACTCACGCAACCCGCACGCGTCGAGTCTGCGCACGCGCCGGTCCGGGCTGATCGGCGTCCTCGTCCCGCGCCTCCAGGACTACGTCCTCGCGACGATCTACGAGGGCATCGAGGAGGCGGCCACCGAGGCCGGGCTCTCCACCTTCGTCACCAACTCGCTCGACAGGCCCGAGAACCAGCGGGCGCGCACGCAGATGATGATCGACCGCCGCGTCGACGGACTCATCTACGGCGACGCGCACCTCGATCACGCATTCCTCGACGAGATCCACGCGCGGGGCACGAAGTTCGTCCTCGTGTCCCGCCGGGCGGGTTCGTACCCGTCCGCGACGGTCGACGACGTGAAGGGCGGCCGGCTGGTCGGCCGGCACCTCATCGAGACCGGTCGGCGCAACGTGGCGATTCTCGCCGGTCTCGAATTCGCCTCCACGGCACGTGATCGCACCAGGGGGATCGTGTCCGTCTTCGCCGAGCACGGCATCGAGATACCCGCCGACCGGATCGTGCACACCGGGTTCGACCCGGCCGGTGGGCGCGCCGCGGTCGAGCGCATCCTGGCGACGGGACCGGTTCCCGACGCGATCTTCGCGACCAACGACTTCGCCGCGATCGGCGCGTTCGGCGCGCTGCGTGACAGGGGCATCCTCGTACCGGACGACGTCGCACTGGTGGGCTACAACGACACCCCGCTGGCGGCCGGAGGTGCGGTGCCGCTCACGACGATCCGGTCTCCGATGCACGAGATGGGGCGGCGTGCCGTGGGCCTGCTGCTCGAGGTGATCGCCGGCCGAACACCGGAGTCGGTCGTGCTCGAGCCGGAACTCATCGTCCGATCGAGCAGCGCCACGTCGTCGGTGGCGTCCTCGCGCTGATCTCCCCGCCGACCTCCGCCGCAAAAAACGACGAAACCACCACCTCGCGGTGATGGGTTCGTCGTGGATCGGATGTGGAGGCGTCAGGCCAGCCGGAATCCGCCGTATGCCGGCAGCGACGCGACGCGGTCGAGGATCGGTTGGATGTTGGTGCCGGTCTCGGGGCCGAAGCAGCCGATGAAGTAGTAGGCGTTGACCATGCCGACGAGACGGTCGCCGACGACGACCGGGCTGCCGGAGTCACCCTCGATCACGCACAGCTGGCTCAGGTGGACACCGCCCTCGGAGAACCAGGCGACGCCGCAGGTGTTGCCGGTGGTGCGGCCCTCCTTGCAGGCGATGGTGGGGAAGTTCAGTGGCCGCGGATCGATCGAGCGGATCGTCACGCCGCGGACGGTGCGCAGCGGCACGACGCGCGAGGCGTCGAGCTCGATGATCGCCATGTCCAGGTCGGAGGCGGAGTAGGTGATGACACCCGCCTGCCCGCGATCCTGGAAGGTCTCCGAATAGACCTTCTGACCTTCGGTGCCACAGTGTCCGGCGGTGATGCCGATGAGCTTGCCGGTCTTCGAACGGCCGATGGTGGTCAGGGTGCACGCCGCTGCGGAACTGCCGCCCTTGAGGACCAGGATTCCCGAGCCGCCTCCGAGGTAGATCTTCGCCGGCGCCGCAACCGCGACACCGGCACCCCAGCCGGCCAGCACCGTCGCAGCCAAGATGGCCAACAGTGCTGTCAGCTTCTTCGTCATCCGCTCTCCACTTCTCATTCTTCTCTCGCAACCGAAACGCCTGCCGGAGGATGTCGCGGCAGGCGGTCAAAGGACACCGTACCGGCACATTCCGGGGTTGGCTTCGGGGTGGGATCTACCCGCGGTCGCATTGCAACGATTCCGTGATGCACGCCCCCCACGAGTCGTAATGCCGATCACACTCTACCCACGCGCGGGGACACGGCTCCGGTTTTGGGGTAGACCGCCTGCTCGGAGCAGATTTACCGGGCTCTAAGCTGTGACATGGAGCGTCGACGACACTCCGACTGACCTTTGGTGACAAATCGCACCTGCCCCGACTCTGGAGAAAAGACTGTGAGCTCTGCTGGCCGCCCGGTTGTACTCATCGCCGACAAACTGGCGCCGTCCACCGTGGAAGCACTCGGTGACGGTGTGGAGGTGCGGTGGGTCGACGGCCCGGACCGTCCCAAGCTGCTCGAGGCCGTCGTCGATGCCGACGCGCTCCTCGTGCGTTCCGCGACGACCGTCGACGCCGAGGTTCTCGACGCCGGCAAGAAGCTGAAGATCATCGCCCGCGCCGGCGTCGGACTCGACAACGTCGACGTCCCGGCCGCCACCGAGCGCGGTGTCATGGTCGTCAATGCCCCGACCTCCAACATCCACTCCGCCGCCGAGCACGCGATCGCGCTGCTGATGGCCACCGCGCGCCAGATCCCGGCCGCCGACGCCACCCTGCGTGAGCACACGTGGAAGCGCTCGTCGTTCAACGGTGTCGAGATCTTCGACAAGACCGTCGGCGTCGTGGGCCTCGGCCGCATCGGCCAGCTGGTCGCCGCGCGTCTCGCCGCGTTCGAGACCCACATCATCGCGTACGACCCCTACGTGTCGCCGGCCCGCGCCGCCCAGCTGGGCATCGAGCTGGTGAGTCTCGACGAGCTCCTCGAGCGCGCCGACTTCATCACGATCCACCTGCCGAAGACCCCGGAGACCGAGGGCCTCATCGGCGCCGAGCAGCTGGCGCGCACCAAGAAGGGCGTCGTCATCGTCAACGCCGCCCGTGGTGGCCTGGTCGACGAGCAGGCGCTCGCCGACGCCATCAGGTCCGGCCAGGTCCGCGCCGCCGGCCTCGACGTCTTCTCGACCGAGCCGTGCACCGACTCGCCGCTGTTCGAGCTGCCCGAGGTCGTCGTGACGCCGCACCTCGGCGCCTCGACCTCCGAGGCCCAGGACCGTGCGGGCACCGACGTCGCCAAGAGCGTCCGCCTCGCGCTGGCCGGTCACTTCGTGCCCGACGCCGTCAACATCACCGGCGGCGCCGTCGACGAAGAGGTCGCCCCGTGGCTCGAGGTCGCCCGCAAGGCCGGTGTCCTCGTCGGCGCCATCAGCAAGGAGCCGCCGACCTCGCTGGTCGTCGACGTCCGTGGTGAGCTGGCCGCCAAGAACGTCGAGGTCCTCGGATTGTCGGCGCTGCGCGGCCTGTTCTCGGCCGTCCTCGACGAGCCGGTCACCTTCGTCAACGCGCCGGCCGTCGCCGAGAGCCGTGGCGTCACCAGCGAGGTGACCACCGCTCCGGACAGCCCGAACCACCGCAGCGTCGTCGACGTGAAGGCCGTCTTCGCCGACGGGTCGGTCCACAACGTGTCCGGCACCCTGACCGAGCCGCGCCTGGTCGAGAAGATCGTCAACATCAACGGTCGCAACTTCGACCTCCGCGCCGAGGGCCACAACCTGATCGTCAGCTACGCCGACCGCCCGGGCTCGCTCGGCAAGATCGGCACCATCCTCGGCGACGCCGGTGTCGACATCCTCGCCGCCGGTCTGTCCCAGGACGCCGAGGGCGAAGGCGCGACCATGATGCTGCGCATCAGCGGTGAACTCGGCGACGACGTCGTCGACGCCATCTCGCAGGCGGTGGGCGCCACCCTGATCGTGCAGGTGGACCTGTCATGAAGCTCGCAGTCATCGCCGGTGACGGCATCGGTCCGGAGGTCATCGGGGAGGCTCTCGGCGTCCTCGAGACCGTCGTCCCCTCGCTGACCACCACCGAGTTCGACCTCGGCGCGCGTCGCTACCACCGCAACGGTGAACTGCTGACCGAGGACGACCTCGAGTCGCTCCGCCGTCACGACGCGATCCTGTTGGGTGCCATCGGCGATCCGTCGGTGCCGCCGGGCATCCTCGAGCGCGGTCTGCTGCTGACCATGCGGTTCGCTCTGGACCACCACGTGAACCTGCGTCCGTCGCGTCGGTTCCCCGGTGTGTCCTCGCCGCTGGCGGGCGATCCCGAGATCGACTTCGTCGTGGTCCGTGAGGGCACCGAGGGTCCCTACACCGGCAACGGCGGCTCGATCCGCGTCGGGACGCCGCACGAGGTGGCCACCGAGGTCAGTGTCAACACCCGTTTCGGTGTGGAGCGCGTGGTGCGCAACGCCTTCCAGCGCGCACAGAAGCGTCGCAAGAAGTTGACCCTGGTCCACAAGACCAACGTGCTCGGCTTCGCCGGTTCGCTGTGGAGCCGGGCGGTCGAGGAGATCGGCGCCGAGTTCCCCGACGTCACCACCGACTACTGCCACGTGGACGCGGCGACCATCTACCTGGTCACCGATCCCGGCCGCTTCGACGTGATCGTCACCGACAACCTGTTCGGCGACATCATCACCGACATCGCGGCGGCGGTCAGCGGCGGCATCGGGCTCGCGGCGTCGGGCAACATCGACGCCACCGGCGCGAATCCCTCGATGTTCGAGCCGGTTCACGGTTCGGCGCCCGACATCGCCGGCCAGAACAAGGCCGACCCGACCGCGGCGATCCTGTCGGCCGCCCTGCTGCTCGAGCACCTCGGCGAGACCGACGCCGCGGCCCGCATCGAGAAGGCGGTCGCCGACGACCTCGCCGAGCGCACCGGTCCGGTCACGACCACCGAGGTCGGCAAGCGGATCCGCGAACGCCTGAGCTGAGCCTCGCCCCCATGGGGGCCGCACACGGATCACCCCCACCACCCGTCACGGGTGGTGGGGGTGATCCGTTCAGGCCGCTATGCCCTGTCTCACGAAGGGGCGCCGGGTTTCTCGGTGCCCGGCGCTTCGGTGCCCGGCGGTTCGGTGCCCGGCGGTTCGGTGTGCGTCTTCTCTGCGCGCGGGCGCGCGTCCCCGGGGACCAGGGGAGCGGCCACCAGCGGGGCGAGCGCGGCGAGCGCGAAGGTCGCGGGGAAGCCCACCGCGGCGATCAGCGCGCCCAGGAGCGGAGTGGTCGCGGCGGTCACCAGGTACTGGCCGGTGTTCTGCACGGCGAGTCCGCGTCCGCTCCAGGAGGGGCCCGCGAACTCGGCGATCGCGGTGAACGCGAGACCGTTGTCGGCCACCGAGATGACGCTCGCCACCGCCATCAGCGCCGGCGCGACCGGGCTGTCGAACCAATCCGCCAGCGCCAGAGCGCACATCGACGCCACACCGGCCACCGCGATGACCCGGATCGGGCGCATCCGCGACAACCACACGTCCGACCATCGTCCGGCCGCGATCCGGCCCAGGGCGCCGATGACCTGGGTGACCGTGATCAGGGTGCCCGCCCCCGCCGGAGCCCAGCCGTGCGCCACGATCAGCCACGTCGGCACGAAGGTCCACAGCATCGACTGCGGGATCACCAACAGCATGCTGACGCCGTGCACGCGGGCCAGGAACGAGTTGCCCCGGTAGGGGTTCGGGGCCGGCCGTGGCGCGGCCGGGGTTCCGGGGGCCTGATGCGGCGGGTCGCTGATCCCGGCGACGACAGCCAGCAGCCCGGCCGCGGTCACGATCGCCGGAACGGCAAGTGCCGCTGCGGGACCGTGGTCGGCGGCGATCGCCGGCATGGTCAACGCACACACGCCGATTCCCAGCGGCTGGGCCATCTGGCGGATGCCCATCGCCGTTCCCCGACGATGGGCCGGGAACCAGCCCACCACGATTCGTCCGCTCGCGCCGTTGGCCGCACCTGCCCCCAGTCCGCCGACGAACAACGCGACGCCGACGACCGCGTAGGACGCTTCGGCGTGCGCCGCGACCGCGGCCGCGACCGCACCGAGCAGGGAGATCGACAGCGAGATCAGCAGGACCAGGCGCTCACCGAGGCGGTCCAACAGGATTCCCCACGGGATGATCGCGATCATCAGGCCGATCGTCGGCACGGCGGCCAGCGTCGACGCCTGGGTCAGTGTCAGGCCGGCGTCGGTGTGCAGCGAGGGGATGAGGTAGGCGACACCGCTCACGACACAGGTGGTCGTCAGCGCGGCGAGGAGCGAGCAGCCGAGGATGATCCACCTTCGCGTGTCGGAGCTGACGCCGGTGTCACTCATGCGAACTCACCTCTCGCTCATGTGGCGTCCCTTGTGGCAGGGAAACCCGCTCGAGATCTCGGTCTCAGAATATGAAACAGATAGTTCACATTCTAAAACCGGGCGGTGCGGCCGCCAACTCGGCTCCCAACGGGTGGGATCGCCGGGTGCGCTAGGGTCTCACCATGCGCTTAGGTCGAATTGCGAGCCCGGACGGAGTGGCATTCGTCTCCGTCGAGGGGGACGGCTCCGACGCCGTCGTGAAGGAGATCGCCGAGCATCCCTTCGGCACCCCGACATTCACCGGTCGCTCCTGGAAGCTGGCCGACGTTCGTGTGCTGGCCCCGATCCTCGCCAGCAAGGTGATCTGCATCGGCAAGAACTATGCGGCCCACGCTGCGGAGATGGGCGGTGAGGCGCCCGAGGATCCGGTGATCTTCATCAAGCCCAACACCTCGATAATCGGCCCCGAGGTCCCGATCGTGCGCCCGCCGTCGTCGGAACGTGTCGACTACGAGGGTGAGCTCGCGGTGGTGATCGGCCGCCCCTGCAAGGATGTCAAGGCCGCGCAGGCCAAGGACGTGATCCTCGGTTACACCGTCGCCAACGACGTGACCGCCCGCGACCAGCAGAAGATCGACGGTCAGTGGACGCGCGCGAAGGGCTATGACACCTTCTGCCCGCTCGGGCCGTGGATCGAGACCGATTTCGATCCCTCCGATGCCGAACTCGTCACCGAACTCGACGGCGAGGCGAAGCAACGCACCCGGACATCGTTGATGCTGCACGATGTGGGTGAGATCGTGGAGTGGATCTCGCGGGTGATGACGCTCCTCCCGGGTGACGTCATCCTCACGGGTACCCCCGAAGGTGTGGGGCCCATGGTTGCCGGGCAACGTGTTTCGGTGACCATCGAAGGCATCGGCACGCTCTCCAACCCGGTGGTGGACAAACAATGACCTCTCCGAGCACCGCTCGTGTCAACGGAATCGACATCTCCTACAGCGTCTCCGGCAGCGGCCCGTTGGTCGTGATGGTGATGGGCACCGGCAGTCCCGGTCGCGTATGGAAAGCGCACCAGGAGCCCGCCCTGGTCAAGGCCGGCTTCACCGTGGTCACCTTCGACAACCGCGGCATCGCGCCGTCGTCGGAGTGCCCGGAGGGCTTCACGCTCGACGACATGGTGAGAGACACCGCCGGCCTCATCGAGCATCTCGGTCGCGGCCCGGCGATCGTCGTGGGCACCTCCCTGGGCGCACGAATCACCCAGGAGCTCGCCCTGGCACGCCCCGACCTGGTGAAGGCCGCCGTGCTGATCGCCACCTACGGCCGCAACACACCTCTGCAGCAAGCGATCTCCGCAGGTGAGCGCGCGCTCTACGACAACAACATCAAGCTGCCGCCGGAGTACGAGGCGGCGATCACCGCCCACCTCAACCTCTCGCCGCACACCCTGGACGACGACCGCGCGGCGCGGGACTGGTTGGACATCATCAGCTTCTCGCCGCAGACGGTCACCCCCGGCGTGCGGGCGCAGCTCGAACTGCACAACAACGAGGTCGACCGGCTCTCGGCGTACAAGGGCATCACCCGCCCGACGCTGGTCGTCGGGTTCGCCGACGACCGGACCCTGCCGCCGAAACTGGCCCGCGAGGTCGCCGACGCGATCCCGACCGCCGAGTACGTGCAGATCGAACGGGCCGGGCATTTCGGATATCTCGAGCAGCCGGACGAGGTGAACCGGGTCCTCGTCGACTTCTGCGGCCGCCACCGGGCCTGAACGCGCTGGTCGGGCCCCGCGGCGGTTTCGATACCCTGAGGGTCATGACCAGTAGTGATGTGCGAGTCCGTTTCTGTCCGTCCCCGACCGGTACTCCCCACGTGGGAATGGTTCGGACCGCGCTGTTCAACTTCGCCCAGGCCCGGCACGACGGCGGCACGTTCGTCTTCCGCATCGAGGACACCGACGCCCAGCGTGACAGCGAGGAGAGCTACCAGGCGATCCTCGAATCGCTGCGCTGGCTGGGGCTGAACTGGGACGAAGGACCCGAGGTGGGCGGCCCGTACGGGCCGTACCGCCAGTCGGAGCGTCGAGAGATCCATGCCGAGGTCGTGCAGAAGCTGCTCGACGCGGGGGAGGCCTACGAGGCGTTCTCCACCCCCGAGGAGGTCGAGGCCCGGCACCGGGCGGCCGGACGCGACCCCAAGCTCGGCTACGACAACTTCGACCGCGACCTCACCGACGAGCAGAAGGCCGCATACCGGGCCGAAGGACGCAAACCGGTTGTGCGCCTGCGGATGCCGGATCACGACATCACGTGGAACGACCTCGTCCGCGGCGAGACGACGATCAAGGCCGGCACCGTCCCGGACTTCGCGCTCACGCGTGCGTCGGGCGACCCGCTCTACACCCTGGTCAACCCGGTGGACGACGCCATGATGAAGATCACCCACGTGCTGCGAGGTGAGGACCTCCTCTCGTCGACGCCGCGGCAGATCGCCCTCTACGAGGCGCTGATCCGCATCGGCGTCGCCGAGCGGGTGCCCGAGTTCGGCCATCTGCCGTTCGTGATGGGGGAGGGCAACAAGAAGCTCTCCAAGCGCGATCCGCAGTCGAATCTCTTCCACCACCGTGATCGCGGCTTCATTCCCGAGGGTCTGCTGAACTACCTCGCTCTGCTCGGCTGGGGCTACTCGAAGGACACCGACGTCTTCACCCTCGACGAGATGATCGAGGCTTTCGATGTGCGACAGGTGAATTCGAATCCGGCCCGGTTCGACCAGAAGAAGGCCGACGCGATCAACGCCGAGCACATCCGCCGCCTCGAGCCCGCCGACTTCGCCGCCCGCCTCAAGACGTTCCTGGTCGGGCACGGCCACCTGGCCGAGCCGGTCGACGACGCGACGTTCACCGCGCTGGCCGAGCTCGTGCAGACGCGCATCACCGTCCTCGGCGACGCGTGGGACCTCATCAAGTTCGTGTACGTCTCCGACGAAGAGTTCACGATCGACGAGAAGGCCGCCGACAAGAACCTGGGCGCCGATGCGGTGCCCGTCCTCGACGCCGCCATCGCCGCTGTGGAGCCACTGGGGGCCTGGGCCACCACCGCCCTCCAGGACGCGCTGACCAAGGCGCTGGTGGACGATCTGGGCCTCAAACCGCGTAAGGCGTTCGGTCCGGTGCGCGTCGCGGTGACCGGCTCCCAGGTGAGCCCGCCACTGTTCGAGTCGATGGAGATCCTGGGGCGCGACAAGAGCCTCGCCCGATTGCGCGCAGCCCGCGACATGGCTGCAAAATAGGCCTCTGACCAGCCGATTTGCGGACTTCCGGTAACCCTTTGCTATTGTCTTTCTCGGCGCTTTTCCCGGCAGGGAGAAGGAAGTCCATGGGGTATGGTGTAATTGGCAACACAGCTGATTCTGGTTCAGCCATTCTAGGTTCGAGTCCTGGTACCCCAGCGAACTGAACAAGGTCGAGACTGCTGGGTCTTGATCATCGGAAAGTTCCAAGGCCCCGTCGTCTAGCGGCCTAGGACGCCGCCCTCTCAAGGCGGTAGCGCGGGTTCGAATCCCGTCGGGGCTACGCGAAGCTCCCTCCCTCTGTCCGGCAGGGGAGGGAGTTTTTCGGTGTGAGGTATGAGGAGAGGAGCCGGCCGATCTCCGGGCAACCGGGAGCGTGCTAGGGTTCTCTTCGCCGGAAAGTCCATGGCCCCGTCGTCTAGCGGCCTAAGACGCCGCCCTCTCAAGGCGGTAGCGCGGGTTCGAATCCCGTCGGGGCTACGCAAGACTCCCTCCTCCTGCTCGGCAGGGGAGGGAGTTTTTTCATGCGCGGGCGAGTTCTGCTGTGCGCCAACGAAATCGCCCGTGTCGCGACGATCACGTCACGGCACGGGCGGATGATCGTCGACGACGACCGGCGGGTCACTCGGATGCGTTGAGGAAGCGGGCGGTGCTGCCCATCGGCTCCATCCTGTCCATGCCGAGCTTGCGGTGGTCCCACGAGCGAGTCCGCGTGGGGACGAAGCGGACGGCCACACGTTTGTTCATCATCTGCTCGACGAACGGTCGCGACTCCTCCGTGTAGGGGGCCGTGTAGCGCTCCCAGACGCTGATGCCGACCTTCAGGCACGAGTCCGGGTCGTCGAGGATCTCGGCCGTCCCCTCGAAGGTGACGCCGCGTAGCGAGTCGTAGGTGTCGCCGTCCTCGATCATGATCGTGCAGCGGTTGTCCCGGCGGAGGTTGACCGCCTTCTGTGACTTCGCCTTGGTCTCGAACCAGATCTCACCGTCGACGATGCCGTACCACATCGCGACGAGGTGGATGTTGCCGTTCGGGCCGAAGGTGGCGAGGGTCGCGGTGCGGCTGCGGGCCACGAACTCGGTGATCTCCTCGTCGGTCATGACGATCTGGCTGCGTTGGTTCACTCCCATGTGACGAAGCTATCCGACGAGGCTCCGGGTGATGAAGACATCCGTCCCCGATCGGATGTGAGCGGCGGCCGAGCGCTACGGACGCGACGCCTGCAGCCGCTTGTGGATGGCGTCGGCGGCCGCGAGCAGATCGGCGGCCCATCGGGCACCCGGGCGCCGGCCCATGCGGTCGATGGGGCCCGACACCGAGATCGCGGCCACCACGTCGCCGTTGGCGTCGCGGACGGGCGCCGAGACGCTCGCGACGCCCGCGGCCCGTTCGCCCGCGCTCTGTGCCCAGCCGCGGCGCCGGATCTCCTGGAGCGCGCGTTCGCTGAAGACGCTCTCGTGGATCAGTGCCCGCTGGGTGGCCGGATCGGCCCACGCGAGCAAGACCTTCGCGGCAGAGCCCGCGCTCATCGGGAAGCGCGTGCCGACCGGAACGGTGTCGCGGAGACCGGTCGGCGGTTCCATTGCGGCGACGCAGACGCGTTCGGCACCCTCGCGTCGGTAGACCTGTACCGACTCACCGGTGATGTCACGGAGGCGGGGGAGCACCATCAGCGCGGCCTCGGTCACCGGATCGTGTGCCGACGCGGCGAGCTCGCCCAGTGCGGGGCCCGGCTGCCACCGGCCGCTGACATCGCGGGTGAGGAATCGGTGGGTCTCCAGGCCGACGGCGAGCCGGTGGGCCGTCGCCCGCGGGAGCCCGGTCCGTTCGCACAGCTCCGAGAGATTGCAGGGCGACTCGGCGATGGCGTGCAGCACGGCCACGGACTTGTCGAGAACGCCGATTCCGCTGCTGACCCCCGATGCGGTATCCTTTCCCATAGGACGATACTAGCTGTCCAAATAGTGAGATGCACGTCGTACCTCCGCGGTGTGACGTACTCCGTCCTCCGAACCGAGAAGATATCGAGAGCAGCCATGAGCAACAGCCCAGCCAAGCCGCTAACTCTTGCCGAGAAGGTCTGGCGCGACCATGTTGTCGTGCCCGGCGAAGCCGATTCGTCGGGGAACCACAACCCCGACCTGATCTTCATCGACCTCCATCTCGTGCACGAGGTCACCAGCCCCCAGGCCTTCGAGGGTCTGCGGTTGGCCGGGCGCAAGGTGCGCCGGCCGGACCTGACGATCGCCACCGAGGACCACAACGTCCCGACCGTCGACATCGACAAGCCGATCGCCGACCCGATCTCGCGCACTCAGGTGGAGACGCTCCGGAAGAACTGCGAGGAGTTCGGGATCCGGCTGCACCCGATGGGTGACCGCGAGCAGGGGATCGTGCACGTCGTCGGGCCGCAGCTGGGCCTGACCCAGCCGGGTATGACCGTCGTCTGCGGTGACAGCCACACGTCCACGCACGGCGCGTTCGGCGCCCTTGCGATGGGCATCGGCACCAGTGAGGTCGAGCACGTCCTCGCCACGCAGACACTGTCGCTGCGCCCGTTCAAGACGATGGCGATCAACGTCGACGGCGAACTTCCGCCCGGCGTCACGAGCAAGGACCTGATCCTGGCGATCATCGCCGAGATCGGGACCGGCGGCGGACAGGGATACGTCCTCGAGTACCGCGGCGAGGCCATCCGCAAGCTGTCGATGGAGGCGCGGATGACGATGTGCAACATGTCGATCGAGGCAGGCGCCCGCGCCGGAATGATCGCCCCCGACGAGGTGACCTACGAGTTCCTCAAGGGCCGCCCGCACGCGCCGAAGGGCGCCGAGTGGGATGCTGCGGTTGAGTATTGGGAGAGCCTGAAGACCGACGAGGGTGCCGTGTTCGACGCCGAGGTCCACATCGACGCCAGTACGCTCACCCCGTTCGTCACCTGGGGCACCAACCCGGGTCAGGGGGCGCCGCTGGGGTCGGCCGTGCCGGACCCGGAGGAGTTCGGTGACGACGTCGCCAAGCAGGCCGCGGCCAAGGCGCTGGAGTACATGGACCTGAAGCCGGGCACCCCGCTGCGCGACGTCAAGGTCGACACCGTCTTCGTCGGTTCGTGCACCAACGGTCGCATCGAGGATCTGCGTGCGGTCGCCGAGGTGCTCAAGGGTCGCAAGGTCGCCGACGGCGTGCGGATGCTGATCGTCCCCGGCTCGATGCGCGTCCGCGCGCAGGCGGAGGAAGAGGGTCTGGGCGAGATCTTCGTCGATGCCGGAGCCGAGTGGCGGCAGGCCGGGTGCTCGATGTGCCTGGGCATGAACCCGGACCAGCTGTCGCCGGGACAGCGGTGCGCCTCGACCTCGAACCGAAACTTCGAGGGACGGCAGGGCAAGGGCGGCCGCACCCACCTGGTGTCACCGGCCGTCGCCGCCGCGACCGCGGTCCGCGGGACGCTGGCGGCCCCGGCCGATCTCGATTGAGTCACCGCCAGACCACATTCCAGACAATCTTCCAAGAGGGGCAATCAACCATGGAGCCGTTCACCGAACACACGGGCATCGGCGTCCCGCTGCGCCGCAGCAACGTCGACACCGACCAGATCATTCCGGCCGTCTACCTGAAGCGGGTGAGCCGCACCGGCTTTGAGGACGGCCTGTTCGCCGGCTGGCGGACCGACCCGGAATTCATCCTCAACAACGAACCGTGGAGCCGGGGCTCGGTCCTCGTGGCCGGACCGGACTTCGGCACCGGGTCATCGCGCGAGCACGCGGTGTGGGCACTGTCCGATTTCGGGTTCCGCGTGGTGATCTCATCGCGTTTCGCCGACATCTTCCGTGGGAACGCCGGCAAGGCCGGGCTGCTCGCCGCGCAGGTCGAGCAGGCCGACGTCGAGCTGTTGTGGAAGCAGCTCGAGCAGAACCCTGGGATGGAAGTCACGGTCAGCCTTGTCGATAAGACCGTGACCGCCGGAGACCTCGTGGTGCGGTTCGCAATTGATGACTACACGCGGTGGCGCCTGCTGGAGGGTCTCGACGACATCGGACTGACGTTGCGGCAGGTAGACGCGATTTCTGCGTACGAGAGCACCCGTCCGTCCTTCAAGCCGAGGACGCTCGTCGACTGATCGTCGTCCGCATGACCGACCGCGCGACGGTCGTGTCCCGCCGGGACGTAGACCCCGTGGGCTACCATGCGATTTCGCAACACGGCTTCCTAATTGGCGTGGAAGATGGACGTTTTCGAATTCGACGTTTACCGTGTGTGGGTAGCTGGCCGAAAAACGGCCACTTCAGCTTGCGGAGGTACTCATGAACAAGGCGGAGCTCATCGATGAGCTGACCAAGAAGCTCGACGCGGATCGCAAGACTGCGACCGAGGCCGTCGAGCACGTCGTCGACACGATCGTTCGCGCGGTCAACCGTGGCGAGAGCGTGACGATCACCGGCTTCGGCGTCTTCGAGAAGCGGAAGCGCGCACCGCGCGTCGCCCGTAACCCGCGTACCGGCGAGACCGTGAAGGTCCGTGCCACTTCGGTTCCGGCATTCCGTCCGGGTGCGCAGTTCAAGGCCATCGTCGCCGGCAAGCAGAAGCTGTCGGCCACCGGCCCGGCCGTGAAGCGCGGCAGCGGCACCACCACCGCGGCCAAGAAGACCGCGGCGAAGAAGACCACCGCCAAGAAGACCGCGGCCAAGAAGGCCCCGGCCAAGAAGACCACCGCGGCGAAGAAGACGACGGCGGCGAAGAAGACGACGGCGGCGAAGAAGACGACGGCGGCGAAGAAGACCACCGCGGCCAAGAAGACCACCGCGAAGAAGGCCCCGGCGAAGAAGACGACCGCCAAGAAGGCCCCGGCGAAGAAGACCACCGCCAAGAAGACCGCGGCCAAGAAGTCGACCCGCCGCTGACCCGAGCAGTCCGTGAAGGACGCTTCAGAATCGAATGGCCCGATCGGGCGCACAGACAACCCCTGGCGACTTCCCCGCCAGGGGTTGTTCTTGTGTCAGGGGTTGTGTTGTGTGAGCGACGATCTCAGTCGCCGGGCAGGGGGCCGGGGATGTGGTCGGCAGCGACGAGGCGTCCGTCGTGTAGCGAACAGACCCACACGCTGCCCTTCCGGTTGGCCGCCTCCGGCAGGTCGATGCCGTCCTGTCGTGCCCACCATTCCATCAGCGGGGGGATCACCTTGCCCTGGCTGCACACCGCGACGACGTCGGCCGTCTCGGCGGCCAGTTCGCGAATCCGGCGTTGCGCCGCCGCCGGATCGGTCCGGTAGACCTCCTCGGACAGATCCGGTTCGCTCTGCACGCCGACGCCCAGGAACGCCGCCAACAGCTCCAGCGTCTGCTCGCAGCGCACCCGATCCGCGGCGTGGACGCGACGGGCACCGAACGCCGCCAGCAGCCCGACCAGCGCGGCCGCCTGCCTGCGCCCGACCGCGTCGAGCGGCCGCAACCGGTCGTCGCCGTCCCAGTCGGCACGTCGTCCCGCCTTGGCGTGACGCACCAGCAGGAGGGTGTGCAGGTCGGCCGGCAGTCGCGTGAACTCCTGCAGGATCTGCTGATCGAGCTCGTAGGTGAGTGTCTCGCGTGCCTTCTCGACGGTCAGCCACCGCAACTCGTCGACCTCGTCGTCGGCGGCGAAGGTTCCGTCGCCGCCGCGCGCGGCCCAGTACCGGACGTGCTTGCGCCCCGACCCGAGGTCGTAGTGGATGTCCCCGAGATGCCGCCCGAGCACGATGTGCTGCCCGGTCTCCTCGGCGATCTCGCGGACCGCCGTGTCGACCAGCGTCTCGCCGCGTTCGCCCTTGCCCTTGGGGATCGTCCAGTCGTCGTAGCGCGGGCGGTGTACGACGGCGATCTCGACCTCGTCGGTCGCGGTGGAGCCGGAGGGGCCGGGGCGCCACACGACGGCGCCGGCCGCCCACACGTCCTTGTGTTTGTCCTTCTGGTTCTTCGTCATCGCTTCGGGGTGGGGGTCGTCGCCGGGGCGGTGGCGCCGGCACGTGCCGGGCCGGTGCCGGCGGTCACGAACTGATCTCCGGCCGACGACGATTGCGACGCATCATCTGTCGTTGATGGTCGCGTACCTCCTCGCCGGCCGCCGGCGACGCGACCCAGCTGCCGTCGGAATGCAGCACCCAGCAGCGCGTTCGCGGGTCCAGCGCCGAGTCGAAGATGTCGCCGAGTTCCGCGGCGAGGCGCGTGTCGCGGACGTGCACCATGACCTCGACGCGCCGATCGAGGTTGCGGTGCATCATGTCGGCGCTGCCGATCCAGTACTCGTTCTGGGCGCCGAAGTGCAGGATGCGCGAATGCTCCAGGAACTGGCCGAGGATCGAGCGCACGTGGATGTTGTCGCTGACCCCTTCCATCCCGGGACGCAGCGCGCAGATGCCGCGGACCACGATGTCGACCGGAACCCCGCTCTGCGAGGCGCGATACAGCGCGTCGATGACCTGCTCGTCGACGAGCGCGTTGGCCTTGAGCCGCACGCGAGCACGCTTGTCGCCGGCCCGGAACAGCTCGATCTCGCGGTTGATGCGCGCGATGATGCCCGTCCGGATGCCCTGCGGGGCAACGAGGATGTTCCGGTACTCCTTCTTGCGCGAGTACCCCGTGAGCGTGTTGAACAGGTCGGTGAGATCCGCGCCGATGTCCGGGGCGGCCGTGAGCAGACCCACATCCTCGTACAGACGCGCGGTCTTCGGGTTGTAGTTGCCGGTTCCGATATGGCAGTACCGCTTGATCGTCGACCCCTCGCGCCGTACCACCAGGGCCGTCTTGCAGTGGGTCTTGAGACCGACCAGGCCGTAGACGACGTGCACGCCGGCCTGCTCGAGCTTGCGGGCCCACTTGATGTTGGCCTGCTCGTCGAATCGGGCCTTGATCTCCACGAGCGCCACGACCTGCTTGCCCGCCTCGGCGGCGTCGATGAGGGCGTTGACGATCGGGGAGTCACCCGAGGTGCGGTAGAGCGTCTGCTTGATCGCGAGCACCTGCGGGTCGGCGGCGGCCTGTTCGATGAACCGCTGCACGCTCGTCGAGAACGAGTCGTACGGGTGGTGGACGAGCACGTCACCCTCGCGGAGCGTCGAGAAGACGCTCTTTGGCGTCTCCCGCTCTCCGAACGCCGGATGCGTCGCCGGGACGAACGGTCGGTCCTTCAGCTGCGGCCGGTCCAGGTCGTAGATCTCGAAAAGCGATGAGAGATCGAGCAGGCCGGGTACCTGGATGACATCGGCGGGATTCACATCCAGCTCGCGCAACAACAGTTCGAGCATGTGCTCGCTCATGTCGTCGGCGACCTCGAGGCGCACGGGGGATCCGAAGCGACGGCGGGCGAGTTCGCGTTCGAGGGCCTGCAACAGGTCCTCGTCGCGGTCCTCCTCGACCTCGAAGTCGGCGTTGCGGGTCACCCGGAACACGTGATGCTCAACGATTTCCATGCCCGGGAAAAGGGTGCCCAGATTGGCCGCGATGAGATATTCCAGCGGCAGGAACACCGCCTTCTTGGGGCTGTCGCCACTCGACGGCGCCAGCCTGTCCACCCGGATGAAGCGATTCACGTTGTCGGGAACCTTGACTCGCGCGAAGTGCTCGCCGCTCTCGTTGACGTCGCGCACCGTGACCGCGAGGTTCAGGGACAGGCCGCTGATGTAGGGGAACGGGTGAGCCGGGTCCACGGCGAGCGGGGTCAGGACCGGGAACACCTCGTCCTGGAAGTAGTCGACCATCCGCGCACGCTGCTCGTCGGTCAGCTCGGCCCACGACACGACGTGAATGTCGTTGTCGGCCAGGGCGGGCCGGACCGAGTCGAGGAACACGCGGGCATGGCGGTCGGCGATCGTCTGGGTGCGCCCGGCGATCCGCATCAGTTGTTCGCGTGGGGACAACCCGTCGGCGGAGCGCACCGACAGGCCGGTCTCGTCACGTCGCTTGAGTCCGGCGACGCGCACCATGAAGAACTCGTCGAGGTTCGACGCGAAGATCGCGAGGAACTTCGCTCGCTCGAGGAGGGGCAGCGAGGTGTCCTCGGCGAGCGCGAGCACTCGCGAGTTGAAGTCGAGCCAACTCAATTCCCGATTCAGGTAGCGGTCGTCGGGCAGGTCGGCCGACTCGTCCGGGATGAGCGTCGCGGCGGGCGGCGCGTTCGGGATCGGCGTCGTCGTCAGCGAGGCTGTCGTCGAGGTGTCATCAGCAGGGCTCACCGTTCAATCATGACCCATGTCGACGCGGGTGTGGTGTCTCGTCTCACACGCCGTCACCGGATCACGCCTGCCCGTGACACTCGTGCCGGGAGGTGCGGTTCACCCGAAGTGGCGCAGGGCCAGTGCGGTGTGGCGGCCCAGGCCGAGTTCGCGGGCGGCTGCGAGATCGGATGCGGTGTCGACGTCGGTGCGCAGATCAGCCCACCGACGACGGTCGGGATCGAGTTCGACGGCACCGGCGGCCCGGTGCGCGTCGGCCGAACCGAGGCCGAACCTCGGTGCGGCGTCGAGGGAGCCGGAGCCGTCGGGCGGGAGATGGCCGTGCAGCAGGACCGTACCGGTGCCGTCGCGGTCGGTGAGGAAGCTGAGTCCGTCCGGTGGGGTCTCGCCGAGCACCTCCCGCAGCGAGTCGCTCGTCGCGGCCGGGAGGTCGGCCTGCACGAACACCAGTCGTCCGGAGTCGGGCCAGGTCTCGCGGACCCATCGGGCGCCGTGGGAGAACGCGGCGTTGAGACCCGAGTCCGAACCGGTGCGCGGCGAGGGTTCTTCGGGCAGTCCGCGGGTGCCCGACCGGCGGGCGGCGGCGAGGACCTCGGCGTCGGGACTCACCACGACGACGCGCGTGACGCCGGCGCCGCGGAGTGCCTCGACGGTGTCGAGGAACATCGCGAGTACGAGCGATCCGCGGACCCCCGGATCGTCGGTCGCGGCCAAATCCCACAGCGTCGCGGCCAGCCTCGACTTCGCCTGCCGCAGGCTCTTCACCGCCAGCACGGCGGCGACCGTCGCGCCTCCGGCGGGCATCGTGCCGGCGGCCGCGAGGTCGACACTCGAGTCGACGGCGCTGCGTTCCATGCAGACCATCATGGTCCACCGGGGGACCGGGGGTGGCATTCCGGGTCGGTCATCGCCGTCGGACCATTAGGGTGTGTAGATGGTCGGTCGGTCCGATGACACGGACCCGGGCAGGAGGAGTGCTGTGCGCGCGGCGGTCATGGGAGCGGGTTCCTGGGGAACGGCGGTGGCGAAGGTACTCGTCGACGCGGGCACCGAGACGATCATCTGGGCTCGGCGTCCCGAACTGGCCGAGGCGATCAACACCCGGCACGTCAATCCCGACTATCTCTCCGACATCCAGTTGCCCGACGCGCTGGCCGCGACGAGCTCTCCGGAGGAGGCGCTGACCGGCGCCGACATCGTCGTGTGCGGTGTGCCGTCGCAGTCGTTGCGCGAGAACCTCTCGCAATGGACGCCGTACATAGGCTCCGACGCGTCGCTGGTGTCGCTGGCGAAGGGCATCGAGTCCAACACCCTGCTGAGGATGAGCCAGGTCATCGGTGAGGTCACCGGTGTGCCGGAGGAGCGCATCGCCGTGCTCACCGGCCCGAATCTCGCCCACGAGGTCGCCGAGGGACAGCCCGCGGCGACCGTGATCGCGTGCGTCGACGAGGCGCGTGCCGTGACGTTGCAGAGCGCGTTCAACACGCGGTATTTCCGTCCCTACACGAACACCGACGTCGTCGGCTGTGAGATCGGCGGGTCGGCGAAGAACGTGATCGCGCTGGCGTGCGGGATCGCGAGCGGCGTCGGGTTCGGGCAGAACACGCTCGCCACGATCATCACCCGTGGTCTGGCGGAGACCATCCGCCTCGGCGTCGCGCTCGGCGCGCAGGTGGAGACCCTCGCCGGTCTGGCCGGTGTGGGCGACCTGGTCGCGACGTGCTCGTCCCCGCTGTCGCGGAACCGCACCTTCGGTGCGCGACTCGGTGAGGGTGCGACGATGGCCGAGGCGCAGGCGGCCACCAACGGGCAGGTCGCCGAGGGCGTGAAGTCGTGTACGTCGGTGCGCGCGCTCGCCGAGAAGCATCAGGTCCCGATGCCGCTGACCGACGCGGTCCATCGCGTGTGCCACGACGGCGAGTCGGTGGCCGAGACCATCAACTCGTTGCTCGGCCGCAAGACCAAGCCGGAGATCTACCGCAACTGAGCCGGGTTGCGCTTCCGCCGACCGCACCGACCCGAGAGCGTGGGACTCAGCGGCCGAGGTCGAGCGGCCCGCGCTTCAGGGTCTCGTCGATGACGCCGGAGATGTCGGTGATCGGCGCGTTGCCGGCCGTGGACGGCACCCACAGCGCCACGTAGGGGCGGTGGTCGACGGCGACGTACGCCTGCCCGGAACCCTCGACGGTGTCGGTGATGAACCATTGAACGCCGCGATGGCCCTGGGCCTGGACCAGCTGGAGGCGGCTGTCGGGCGCGAGCTCGGCGGGACGGGAGACACCGCATCGCAGGATGACGTCGTCACCCGAACCCGTCGCCGGCCAGGTGGCACGGTTGCCGGAGACCTGCTTGTCGCCATAACCCTCGAACGTCTGCGGCGCCCTCTCGAGGAACTCGGCGCACTCCTGTGACGCGGACTCGGCGGCGTAGGACTCGACCGGGTTGACCGGATCGGGGCGCAGCGCGGCGAATGCGATGAACCCGGCGATGACCATGACCGGGATCGCGACCAGGGTGGCGATGAGCGCGGGACCCAGACGCGGCTCGGAACCGTAACGGCCGTCACCGGAGCCGACGCCGGTGGTGGCCTTCTCGGTGGTGGCGTCGTTCACGGGGTCCTGCGGGGTGTCGTCCGAACCTGCTGGTGTCACGCCACCACACTAGGAGAAACCCCGACGGTGCCGTCCGCCGGGCCGTCCGCCTCGGGTGCTAGCGGGCGGGAGCGACGACGGGGCAGGTCAGGGTGCGGGTGATGCCGTCCACCTTCTGGATCTGCGGGACGACGTTCTGGGTGAGGTCGGTGGCGTCGGCGGCCTCCACCCGGACGATCACGTCATACGGTCCGCTGACCTCTTCGGACGAGGCGACCCCCGAGATCTCGGCGATCGTCGCCGCTGCCAGGGCGGCCCTCCCGACCTCGGTCTGGATCAGTATGTATGCCTGAACCACGGACTTCCTCTCCGTCTGTGCCCCACCGCCGGGCCCGGGACTGCGAATCCGGCGGGTAGGTGCTCGTGGCGAACGACGCCCGCCACGAACCCAATACACTGTGGCACACATTGTCACCGACAACCCGGTTCGCGCGCGACTCATAGGGGATTCGACGAGAGTGAGACCCGACAAGTGACTTCCGACGACGTCGGCGCCGCCGCGGGCGGCGGCATCGACCGCGCCGTTCCGGTGGGCGAGATCGGCGAACGGGCCGTGATCGCCGCCCTCACCGCCGCGGCCACCGCCGCCGGTCCGGCCGACGACATCGTCATCGGATCCGGTGACGACGCCGCGGTTCTCGACATCGGCGGGTCGGCCGTGATCAGCACCGACACCGTCGTCGAGGGACGGCACTTCCGATTCGACTGGTCGACGCCGAACCAGATCGGGGCGCGGGCGGTCATCCAGAGCGCAGCCGACGTCGCCGCGATGGGCGGCCGCACCACCGGGCTCGTGATCTCCGTCGCGTGTCCGCCGCAGACCCCGGTCGGTGTCGTCCTCGACCTCAACGACGGCGTCGTCGACGCCGCACACGGACTGGGCGCGCGCGTACTCGGTGGGGACCTCGTCGCTGCTGCCGAGGTGGTCGTGAGCGTCACCGCGGTCGGCGCCCTCGAGGGTCGGCGACCGGTCTCGCTCGGCGGCGCGCGTGGCGGCGACCTGCTCGCGGTGAGCGGTCCGCTGGGCTCGAGTGCAGCGGGTCTCGCGGTACTGTCCACGCCCGGCAGGGATCCCGAAGAATGGCCGGAAGTGGTTGCGCTGCACCGTGTCCCGTCACCCGACCTCACTCAGGGCCCGGTCGCCGCGGCTGCCGGTG
This sequence comes from Gordonia aurantiaca, assembly GCF_039939235.1. Classification (NCBI taxonomy): domain Bacteria; kingdom Bacillati; phylum Actinomycetota; class Actinomycetes; order Mycobacteriales; family Gordoniaceae; genus Gordonia; species Gordonia aurantiaca. Next base: position 178,572 of record NZ_JBDUUF010000002.1, read on the forward strand.
CGCACGCGATGACCGACATCTCCGACGGACTCGTCGAAGAACTCATCACGATGTCCCGCGCCGCAGGCGTGGCGATGGAGGTGCGCGCCGACGCAGTCCCGCGGCGCGCCGATCTCGCGCGCGTCGCAACACAACTCGGCGCCGACGTCGACGAGTGGGTGCTCGCCGGCGGTGAGGACCACCATCTGCTCGGCGCGTTCGACGCCGCGTCGGTGCCCGCGGGCTGGACCGTCATCGGGGAGGTACGTGACGCCGCCGGACCGACACCGGAGGTGTGGGTCGACGGGCGGCGCGTCGGCGGACCCGACGGTCGCGACCTGCACGGCTGGCAGTCCTTCGCCCAGCCGCGCGGATAGGGTGACCCGGCCGCGCCGGCAGCGGGACCGACTCCGCCGGTTTCGCTCCGACGACCGCGGTCCCTCGGCGACACTGTGAAGATGGCATCGCGCTGCGGCCGGGTCGTCGCCGGGGATTCGGCCACCACAGGGTCGGCCACCACAGGGTCGGACATCACCGGATCGACTGCCGGCGGGCCGTCCGGAACCGACCCGGTGGGGCGCGCCCCGGCGCTGCTCGCCACCGTGGTCAACCCGGCGGGACTGATTCTCGCCAAGATCGTGCCCGGCGACCGGGCGCCGCTGTCCGCGCGGGGTCCTGCGTCGGGTCGTGGCCGGTCTCGCCTCCGCAGATCTGCACGCGTCGGTGGGGGCACGAGATCGAGTTCGTGCTCGTCGCGCCCGACGGATCGACCCTCCCGTCGCACGACTGGACGCCGTAGGGCGCGGCCGGTCTGCTGGGGCACGAGGACTTCGTCCGGGATCTCATCTCCGCCTGCGCCTTCGCCGGGGTCGAGGTGCAACAGATCCATCCCGAACATGCCCGACGCCAGTTCGAGGTGTCACTCGGTCCCGCCGACCCGGTGACCGCGGCCGACCGACTCGTCCTCACCCGGCTGATCATCGGTCGTGTGGCGCGTAAACACGGTGTGCGTGCCGGATTTTCGCCGAAACCTCCGGCTGACGAAGCGGGTTGCGGTGCACATCAACATTTTTCGCTTCGGCGCAGGGAACAGCCGTTGTTCTCGGTGGGCAGGCGCCGCCGGGATGACCTCCGACGCTGAGCACGCGGTCGCCGGAATCCTCGGGGCCCTCCCGGAACGCAGGGCGTCCTCTGCGGTTCGGTGGTCTCGTGCCTGCGCACCCGACCAGGCCAGTGGGCGGGAGAACACGCCTTCTGGGGTGTGGAGGATCGGGAGGCGGCGGTGCGGCTGGTGCAGGCCGAACCCCGGAAGGGGTCCGCGGTCGAGGGGAATCACGGACGGCAGGCCGATATCGAGGCGAAGGTCGTCGACCCGTCGGCCAACGTCTATCTCGCAGCCGCCGCCGTGCTGGGCGCCGCGGTACACGGGATCGAATGCCGGACCGGGTTGCCGGCCGAGATGACCGCCGACCCGATGGACTGCCCACCTCATCTCCGAGGTACGGAGCCGGCGACGGATCAGCGGGAGATCGTCGTCCGTCTCGACTCGTCGGACCTGGTGCGCGGCATCGTGGGCCACGAGGTGGTCGATGCGGTCGTGGCGGTCCGTCGCTACGAGGTCACGCACTACCCGGACCACACGCCGGAGTCCCTCGCCGAACCGTTCCGGCCTGCCTGGAGCGTGTGTGAGGGCTCGAGGGGTGGGCGTCGGTGGGTGTGACGGCCAGGAGCGTGTGACGCCCGCGCCCCGTGTCACGGCGGTTGCCTGGTTAGAGTCTGCGTATGGCGATCTACGCACTCGACGACCGTGTGCCCACCCTGGGGGCCGACACCTATGTTCATCCCGATGCGGTGGTGATCGGGAACGTCACCCTCGGCGACGGGGTCTCGGTATGGCCCGGCGCCGTGCTCCGCGGCGACTACGGCACCATCACCATCGGCGAGCGGTCCAATATCCAGGACGGTACCGTCATCCACTGCACCGTCTTCGAGCCGACCGTCATCGGTGCCCGTTGCGTGGTCGGCCACAATGCGCACATCGAGGGCGCCACCATCGGCGACGACTGCCTCATCGCCTCCGGATCGATCGTCCTGAACGGTTCGACGATCGGCGACGGTGCGATCGTCGGCGCCGGCGCTGTCGTGCCGTTCAAGTTCGAGGTCCCGCCCCGCCGCATGGCGCTCGGCGTGCCCGCGAGGATCCGCGAGAACCACGAGGTGCCGGAGAAGCACACCGAGCTCAACTGCGAGATGTACTTCCAGAACGCCCAGCACTATCGCGGGGCACTGCGGAGGATCGACTGAATGCCGGATCGACTGAAGGGGAACCCGCTCCAGTGACGACCGCACAGCCCAAACCGCTCTCCGAGATCATCGACCCCGGCTGGGCCGAGGCCCTCGCGCCCGTCGAGCCGATCATCACCGAGATGGGTCGGTTCCTGCGCGCCGAGATCGCCGCGGGCCGCCGCTATTTCCCGGCAGGGCAACACATCCTGCGTGCCTTCACCCGGCCCATCGACGACGTCCGGGTGCTGATCGTCGGTCAGGACCCGTACCCGACCCCGGGACACGCTGTGGGCCTGAGCTTCTCCGTGGCGCCCGACGTGCGGCCCATCCCGCGCTCGCTGGCCAACATCTTCACCGAGTACTGCTCGGATCTCGGTTACCCGATGCCTTGCTCGGGCGACCTCACCCCATGGGCCGACAACGGCGTGCTGCTGCTGAACCGGGTCCTCACGGTGGCGCCCGGCGAACCGGGGTCGCACCGTGGCAAGGGCTGGGAGGCCGTGACCGAGTGCGCGATCAAGGCGCTCGCCGCTCGCGACGAGCCGCTCGTCGCAATCCTGTGGGGGCGCGACGCCGCGAGCCTGGAGAAGTGGCTGCCCGACGTCCCGACCATCGTCTCGGCCCATCCATCGCCGTTGTCGGCCTCGCGCGGGTTCTTCGGGTCTCGGCCGTTCAGTCGCGCCAACGAGGAGTTGATGGACCTCGGCGCCGAGCCGGTGGACTGGCGCCTGCCGTAGGTGCCGACACGCACACGACCGCCCGCTCCCGACGGAGGCAGGCGGTCGTGTGTGGTCTACGGGTCAGCGCGCCTTGCCGAATTCCGGTGCGCGCTTGCCGACGAACGCGTCGACGCCCTCGATGCCCTCCGGCAGGCCCGACCGCTCGGAGATCGAGCGGCCCTCGAGTGCGAGGTGATCGAGGAGAGAGGTCTCCGACGCCAGCGACAGCAGGTGCTTGGTGCCCGAGTTCGCCGACCGGGGCCCGGCGGCGATGGCCTCGGCGTTGGCGCGGGCCACGCTCTCGATCTCGTCGTCGGCGACCACCTCCGACAGGATTCCCCATTGCAGGGCCTCGTCGGCGGAGATCACGCGGTCGGTCAGGATGATCTGGCGGGCGCGGGCCGCACCGACCGTGCGGGGCAGGGTCCAGGTGAGACCACCGTCGGGGGTGAGGCCGATGCCGCGATAGGCGGGACGCATCTTGGTGGACCCGCCGCCGATCGCGACGTCGGCGTGCAGAACCAGCGACATGCCGGCGCCGGCCGCCCAGCCCTTCGCCGCGACGACCACCGGGATCTCCGCCTCGTAGAGCGCCCCGACGAACGCATGGAAGTTGTCTGCGATCTCGCGTAGGTATGTCGGGCGGTCGTCCGCGGCGGCGAAGGCGCGCACGTTGCCGCCCGCACAGAAGTTCTTGCCCAGGCCCACCAACAGCACCGCGCCCACGTCACGCTTGCCGCGCGCGACCTCGCGCAGCGCCTGGGTGCCCACGGCGATGCCCTCGTCGGACAGGGAGTTGCCCGCGCCGGCCGTCGAGACGGCGAGCGTCAGCACACCATCGGACTCGGTGACGAATTCCGGCGAATCGGACTGTGCGATCTGGGGGGATTGTGTGGAGGTCATGAGAGGAGACATTATCCCGCTCACACCAAAGACCCGACGCGGGGGAGTTCACACTCACCCTCGTCGGGTCTTCGATATGCTTTCGAACCTCACGTCACCCGTATGCGGGTGAGGGGAGATCAGACAGCTGCGTGCTTGCCGGCCTTCAGGCAGGAGGTGCAGACGTTCTTGCGCTTGCGGTTGCCCGGGGCGACCTCGACGCGAACGGACTGGATGTTCGGGTTCCAGCGGCGGTTGGTGCGGCGGTGCGAGTGAGACACCGACTTGCCGAAGCCCGGGCCCTTGCCGCAAATGTCGCAGACGGCAGCCATCGTCGAACTCCCTTGATAGATGAATATGGTCTCGTGGTCGGCCTCACGGGAAACGGCACCACCAGATGGTGTGCACGTTGACCGAAAGGCAACCCTGCAAGGATAACCAGCCCGGGTGGGTGGCACCAAATCCGGCCCCGGGTGCCCCGGGAGGCGGCGTGGACGTGCGTCACGACGTCGGGGTGGCCGAGTAACCTGGCACACAACTCTCCAGCCCGTCCCGTCGCCGCATATGGCAGAGCGAGAAAGAGTCACCGCGTGATCGCCCGCACCATCAATCCGCAGCTGCTGCGCGACTGGGCGCATGCCTGCGTCGAGCAGCTCGAGGCGTTGCGGGGCGAGATCAACGACCTCAACGTCTTCCCGATACCCGACTCGGACACCGGCAGCAACATGCTGTTCACCATGCGGGCAGCGGCCGACGCCGCCGACGCCGTGCGGGACGAGGGGACGCTGTCGGAGGTCGCGCGCGCGATGGCCGACGGCGCGGTGGCCCAGGCGCGCGGCAACTCGGGCATCATCCTGTCCCAGGTCCTCGTCGGGCTGGCCGACGCCGCGGAGATCCTCGGTGACACCGAGTCGCTGAGCTTCGGCGAACTCGCGACGCTCGGCCTGCGACTCGGATCGCTCGCCGCGACCCGCGCGGTCAGCGAACCCCGCGAGGGCACCGTCCTGACACTGGTCCGCGTGGCCGCCGAGTCGGCCGCCGCCCACGAGAAGGAATCGGCCGCCGACATCGTCCGCGCCGTCGCAGACGACTGCGCCGAGGCGCTCGAGCACACCCCCGAGCAATTGTCGGTGCTCGCCTCCGCTGGTGTGGTCGACGCCGGCGGCCGGGGCTTTCTGGCCATCGTCGACGCGATGGTGCGGGTGATCACCGGCGTCACCAACCGGCGTCGGCGCTACCGGGGCATCCTCACCGACAGCGAGACCCTCGGCCACGGCCTCGACGACCCGTGCGGCGACAGCAGCGACCAGGACTTCGAGGTGATGTACCTGCTCGACGGCGCGGCGGCCGAACAGATCGCCGAGTTGCGCGAGAAGCTCGACGAACTCGGCGACGCGGTCGTCATCGTCGGCGACAGCTCCAGTGGCGAGGGCGAGCGCTTCTCGGTGCACGTCCACACCTGCGAGCCCGGTGCCGCGGTGGAGGCCGGCGCGGGACTCGGCCGTCTCTCCGACGTCCGGATCACCTGCTTTGCGCTCGATGCCATTCGCGCACAGGCGGATTCGAATGAACCGCCGCCGCGGCACAAGCGGGCGGTGGTCGCCGTGGCCTTCGGCGACGGTGCCGAGGAACTCTTCGCCGAGGCCGGCGCGACAGTGCTGCGCGGGGACGACGGCGTCACCGCGCGGGAACTCGGCAAGGCGATCCGGGACACCGACAGCGCCCACGTCGTCGTGATGGCCAACGGCGCGTTGAGTTCTCAGGATCTGGTCACGGTCACCACCGAGGTGCGGTCGTCCCAGCGGTCGGTCCTGATGCTGCCGACGGCGTCGATGACCCAGTGCCTGGCGGCGCTCGCGGTGCACGACCCCAGCGAGATCCCCGACGTCGACGCGTACGCGATGGCCGAGGCCGCCGCCGGCGCACGCTGGGGTTCCCTACAGAGGGCGACCACCAAGATGATGACGCTGGCCGGCATGTGCGAGGTCGGGGATGTGCTCGGGCTCATCGGCGACGACGTGCTGGTCGTCGCGCCCGACCAGACCTCGGCGGGGACCGCGCTCGTCGACCTCATGCTCGCCACCGGCGGCGAACTGGTCACCATTCTCGCCGGCGCCGACGTCGACGAGGCGGCACTCGAGGCGGTGGCCGAACAGATGCGCCGCAGCTACCCCGGCATCGAGCTCGCGGTCTACCGCACCGGACAGCGCGGCGATCTCCTGCAGGTGGGTGTGGAGTGACCGAACTGGCGCTGTCGGATTCGCTGGTCGACGCCCTCGGGCCCAAGCCCGCCGAGAAGCTCGCGACGCTGGGCGTGCAGACCGTCGGCGAGTTGCTGCGGTACACCCCGCGCCGCTACGTGCGCCGGGGCCGGGCCTCGGACCACACGCGCCCCGAACCGGGGGAGTGGCTGACGATCGTCGGGCGCATCACCAAGTCGGACCTGATCCAGATGCGCAGCCGCCGTGGGCAGTTCCTCAAGGTGAAGGTCGCCGACGACAACGAGGTGTACGAGGCGAGCTTCTTCAATCCCCGCTTCATCAAGAACCAGCTGCGCCCCGGCGCCCGCGTGATGATGGCCGGGACGGTCAAGTACTTCCGCGACCAGATCCAGCTGTCGCATCCGGAGTGGATGATCCTGCCCGACGGCGAACCCGAGATCGAGCATGTCGTCGGCTCCAAGATGCTCACCGAGATGTACGCGGTGGAGGAGGAGATCACCCGCGAACACGGCGGCCATCCGCTGGTGACGATGTTCGACCGGGAGATCCTGCCGCTGTACCCGGCGACCAAGCAGGTGCAGACCTGGGACATCCTCGGCGCGGTGCGCCGTGTGCTCGACCACTGTCCGCCGATCCCGGACGCGCTCACCGACGATCAACGCCGGCTCCGGGGGCTCGTCAGCACCGACGAGGCGATCCGGAAGATCCACCTGCCGGAGACGGAGGATGACGTCAAGGTGGCCTCCTATCGCCTGAAATTCGATGAGGCCCTGGCGATCCAGACGGTTCTGGCGCAACGCCGCATCGCCGGACGCGCCGACGCCGCGCCACCGTGTCCCCACGTCCCGGGCGGGCTCGAGGACAAGCTGCGCGAACGGCTCCCGTTCGAGCTCACCGACGGACAACGTGCCGTCGGCGAGGAGCTCGGCGAGGATCTCGCCCGTGCGCAACCGATGTCGCGCCTGCTGCAGGGCGAGGTCGGTTCCGGCAAGACCCTCGTGTCCCTGCTCGCGATGCTGCGGGTCGTCGACAACGGCTACCAGTGCGCCATCCTTGCACCCACCGAAGTGCTTGCCGCACAGCACTATCGGACCATGAAGCAGATGCTCGGCGATCTCGCCGAAGGTGGTGAGTTGACCGCTGCCGAGGGGGCGACCCGCATCGCGCTGCTGACCGGGTCCATGAAGACCAAGGGCCGTCGCGAGACGCTGCTCGACGTGGTGACCGGCAACGCCGGCATCGTCATCGGCACGCATGCCCTGCTGGAGGAGAAGGTCGAGTTCTTCGACCTCGGCCTCGTCGTCATCGACGAGCAGCACCGGTTCGGCGTCGAGCAGCGCGATGTCCTGCGCAGCAGGGGCCGTGATGGTCGGGTTCCGCACTTCCTGGTGATGACCGCGACCCCGATCCCGCGTACCGTCGCGATGACCGCGTTCGGCGATCTCGAGACGTCGGTGCTGCGCGAGCTGCCCCGCGGTCGCCAGCCGATCATGACATCGGTGGTGCCGATGGGCCGGCAGAACTGGGTCGACCGTGTGTGGTCGCGCGCCAACGAGGAGATCGACGCCGGCCGCCAGGTCTACGTCGTGTGCTCCCGCATCGGCGACGACGACTCGGAGCCCCAGGCACCGGAGGCCGAGGACGACAAGGGGCCCAGGACCACCTCGGTGATCGAGCAGTACGAGGCGTTGGTCTCGGGCCCGTTCGCCCACCGGCGCGTCGAGATGCTGCACGGCCGGATGGCGCCGGACGAGAAGAACGCGATCATGGACGCGTTCGGCTGCGGAGAGGTCGACGTGCTCGTGTCCACCACCGTGATCGAGGTCGGTGTGGACGTTCCGAACGCGACCACCATGGTCATCGTCGACGCCGACCGGTTCGGTGTCAGCCAGCTGCATCAGCTCCGCGGTCGTGTCGGCCGCGGACAGCATGCCGGACTGTGCCTGCTGATGACCAACGCCAAGGACATCTCGCAGTCGATGCAGCGTCTGCGGGCGGTCGCGGCGTCGAACGACGGCTTCGAGTTGGCCCGCGTGGATCTCGAGCAGCGTCGCGAGGGCGATCTGCTCGGATCGTTGCAGTCCGGCCAGAGCTCGTCGCTGCGGTTCCTGTCCCTGCTCGACGATGTCGAGATCATCGAGGACGCCCGGGCACTGGCCGAGGAGGTGGTGGGCGAGGACCTCACGTTGCTGCACCACCGGCCGCTCGCCGACCTGGTCGACGGCATCCTGGTGCCGCAGAAGATCAAGTACCTGGACAAGTCGTAGGTCCGGGCGGCCGCGCCCCGGGGCCGTGGAACCGAATGCCCGCGGGCGACGTCCAAATCCCATGGCCCACCGCGATGTCCGTCGAGCACATCCGCTGCGTGACCTGCGCATGCACGTGCGATGGAGAACGTGGCACGGGTCCGCGTCACCCGCGTGGTCGTCGAGGCAGTGGGCGACACTGGTCGTCGCGGTGGCCACCGCGATCGTGGTCGCGGCCGGCGGCGGTGGGTTCTGGTCGCACCCCGACGTGGATCCACGGTTGTCGGCGAAGGCGCGAGAGGCATTGTCGCGGTTGGCGTCACTGCCAACCGTTCCGCATCGGCCGGCGCGCGACGACTACGACCGCACCGCGTTCGGTGCCGCGTGGACCGACGCGGTGTCCGTCGCCGGCGGCGGCAACGGGTGCGACACCCGCAACGACATCCTCGCCCGCGACCTGCGGGACATCCGTGCCGGGCCGGTGTCGAGCTGCCCGCGGGCGGTGCTCGAGGGGGAGTTCCGCAGCCCGTACACCGGCGAGTTCGTGGTGTTCAGTCGGGATCGCGGGGCGTCAGGCGTGCAGATCGACCACATCGTGCCGCTGGCCTACGCGTGGGACATGGGTGCGTGGTCGTGGACACCGACCCGACGCGTCGACTTCGCCAACGACCCGGCGAATCTCGTCGCCGTCGACGGGGCGTCGAACCAGGAGAAGGGCGATGCCGAACCCGCGCGCTGGATGCCGCCCGAGCGCGGTTTCCGGTGTCCGTACGCGATCCAGTTCGTGATGGTCAGCGCCGCTTATGGTCTGTCGGTCGACGCGAGATCGCGCGGCGTGCTCGCCGCGACACTCGACTGTTCTTGAGTTCCGGTCTGCGCCCCGCCGGATACGTTGTGCAGCAGGTTCAATCCGACCACGCCGACCAGGATGAGGAAGATGCAGCCCATCCGCGCCCAACCGGCGGGCTCGCGGAGGAAGAGCATGCCGTAGAGCGAGGTGCCGACCGCCCCGATGCCCACCCACACGGCATAGGTGGTGCCGAGCGGGATCGACCGGATCGCGTAGGCGACGCCGGCCATGCTGGCGACCACGCCGACGGCGAACAGCGCCGTGGGCCACGGTCGGGTGAAGGTCTCGGACCTCTCGAGCGCCGCCATGTAGACGATCTCGATCAGGCCGGCGGCCACCAGCACAACCCACGCCATGTCGAGCACCTCGCACTGTCCCAATTCATCTGCAGTCTTCGACGACACCCTAAGTCGGGCGGACCGGACACGCAGGGCGAGGGAGGTGCGGTGTGAGGAAAGTCCGAGGAATCGATCCCGGTGCGGGAAACCCCGCGGTGATTCCGAGCGGTGAATCCGGTGCGCGCCGGCCGGACGACCGGTGCGCACCGTGCGGGATCATTGCGTGTCGATGAGACGCGCGACTATCCCGCTCGCCCCCACCCAGAAGGACACCGCGCCCAGGCCGGCCAGGATGAGTGAGCCCAGCAACGGCCACAACGTCGACCAGGTCAATGTCTCGAATGCGACGGCCGGCAGATAGACCGCGGAGGCGAACAGCATCAGGCAGCCGAGCACGAAGGCGAACAGTCGTGCGGCCACCGTTGCCTGAGCCCGTCGAATCCAGGTGAGTACGGCGCTCGACGGCGCCGACTGCAGAACATGTGAGCCCTCGAAGGCATGTGTCAGCAACGTCATCGAATCTTCTCCCCACAGATACGACAGCCACCCACCCCATGCCGGAGTGCAGTGTAGATTCACGATAGCAAAGACCGTGCGTTCGCGGCGTGGGCCGCTCATTCGTCCGACGGAATGCGGGGTGATCGGACGGACAATTCTCTTTGGGACGCTGCCGACCGCGGCGCTACTCTTGTGAACGGCACATTTTCCGCGGCGCCCCGTCGCGGTGACCACCCGCGAAGTCGAGGATGTTGATGAGCGCACCCACCGCAGAGCCTTCCGTCGCTGCACGCGAATCCGATGTCGAGACGGTCGTCCTCGGCCTTGCCAAGGCGGCCAAATCGGCGTCCCGCACGCTGGGCGGTCTGACCACCGCGGACAAGAACGAGGTGCTGCTGGCCGCCGCCGACGCCCTCGAGGCGTCGTCGGCGTCGATCCTCGCGGCCAACGCCGACGACATCGCGCGCGCCGAGGCCGCCGGCACCGAGGCGAGTCTGCTCGACCGTCTGCGTCTGACCCCAGAACGCGTTGTGGGGATCGCGAACGGCCTGCGTCAGGTCGCGAACCTGCCCGATCCGATCGGCGAGATCACCGCCGGCAAGACCCTGCCGAACGGGCTGCAGCTGCGTCAGGTCCGGGTTCCGCTCGGTGTGGTCGGCATCGTCTACGAGGCCCGCCCGAACGTGACGGTCGACGCCTTCGGCATCGCCTTCAAGTCCGGTAACGCGGTGCTCCTGCGCGGCTCGTCGTCGGCCGCGTCGTCGAACGCCGAGCTGGTCCGCATCCTCCGTGAGACCCTGTCGAAGAAGGGCATCAACGCCGACGCGGTGTCGCTGCTGCCGAGTGAGAACCGCTCGAGCGTCACCGCGCTCATCCGCGCCCGCGGGCTCGTCGACGTCGTGATCCCGCGCGGCGGCGCCGGCCTCATCGAGGCCGTTGTCTCCAATGCGACCGTCCCCACCATCGAGACCGGCGTCGGCAACTGCCACGTGTACGTGCACGCCCTCGCCGACCTCGATGTCGCGGTGCGCGTGATCCTCAACTCCAAGACCCGCCGGCCGAGCGTCTGCAACACGGCCGAGACCGTCCTCATCGACAAGGCGATCGCCGCCGAGGCGATGCCCCGCATCACCCAGGTGCTGCAGTCGCAGGGCGTCGTGATCCACGGCGACGAGCCGGGCATGGAACCGGCCACCGAGGAGGACTGGGCCAACGAGTACCTGTCGATGGACATCGCGATGAAGGTCGTCGAGGACCTCGACGCCGCGATCGCCCACATCGACACCTACGGCACCGGCCACACCGAGGCGATCATCACCACCGACCTCGGCGCCGCCGACGAGTTCACACAGCGGGTCGACGCCGCGGCGGTCATGGTCAACGCGTCCACCGCCTTCACCGACGGCGAGCAGTTCGGGTTCGGCGCCGAGATCGGCATCTCCACCCAGAAGCTGCACGCCCGGGGTCCGATGGGCCTGCCCGAACTGACCTCCACCAAGTGGCTGGTCTGGGGCAACGGACACGTTCGGCCGGCGTGATGAGCGCCCCGCAGCAGCCGGTCACCGGCCCCGCCGTCGTCCCGTCGTTCACCTCGGTCGACGACGTCGTCGCGCGGCTCCGGGAGACCGGGTATCTCGCCGACGACGCGACCGCGACGTCGACCTTCCTCGCCGACCGGCTGGGCAAGCCGCTGCTCGTCGAGGGCCCGGCCGGTGTCGGCAAGACGGAACTGGCCAAGGCGATCGCGGCGGCCACCGACGCCGAACTGGTCCGCCTGCAGTGCTACGAGGGGATCGACGAGGCGCGGGCGCTCTACGAGTGGAATCACGCCAAGCAGATCCTGCACATCCAGGCCACCGGCACCCGCGCCTGGGAAGAGGCGAAGACCGACATCTTCTCCGAGGAGTTCCTGCTGCCGCGTCCGCTGCTGAAGGCGATCTCGCGCGAGGGCAAGACCGTGCTGCTGATCGACGAGGTCGACAAGGCCGACGTCGACATGGAGGGTCTGCTACTGGAGGTGCTCAGCGATTTCGCGATCACCATCCCGGAGATGGGAACCGTTGCGGCGCAGCACCGTCCGATCGTGCTGCTGACCTCCAACGCGACGCGTGAGCTGTCCGAGGCGCTCAAACGCCGCTGCCTGTACCTCTACATCGACTTCCCTGATGCCGAGCGGGAGAAGGAGATTCTCGCCTCCCGGGTGCCGAACCTGTCGTCGGCACTGAGCGCGGAGCTGGTGCGGATCGTCGGCGTGCTGCGCACCCTCGACATCCGCAAGAAGCCGTCGGTGGCCGAGACGATCGACTGGGCCAACACGCTTCTCGCGCTCGGGGCGGGAGAGCAGGCCGGTGCTCACGGCGCCGGGGCCAAGCGCGGCGGTCTGGACGACGGGCTGATCGCGCGGACGCTCGGCGTGGTGCTCAAGCACCGTCCGGACCTGAAGACAGCCCTCAAAGAACTCAAGCTGGGCTGATGACGACGGCACCGCTCGTCGACCACCTCACCGACTTCGTCGATGAGTTGCGCCGGCGCGGGATCGTCGTGGGGCCGTCGGCGCTGATCGACGCGGCGTCGGCGATGGAGGTGCTCGACCTCCTCGAGCGGCCTCGCCTCCGGGAGGGGCTGGCGACGACGCTGCTCGTCGACCATTCGCACCGGCCCGTCTTCGACCGTGTCTTCGACCTGTGGTTCCCGATCGGTTCCGGGATGCGCACGGTCACCGAGGACCTCCCGCGCGACGACGAGGGCAATCTCGACATCGAGGGGGTCCGCGAGACGCTGGCCGAGATGTTGGCCGACGACACCGCCGCCAACGACGGACGCCTCGACCAGGCGATCGCGATGATCGTCGACGAACTCGGCCGTTACGGATCGACGAAGGGCGAGGCGTTCTCGGCGTATCAGGCCATCTCCGCGGTGAATCCGCAGACGCTCATCGCCAAGATCGCTGCCGCGATGGACAACGGCGACGGCGACGGCGGCCGGCCGGGAACCGGTGAGCTGTACCGGCAGGCGGCACGGCAGAAGGCGGCGGACCTGCGGGCCGCCATCGAGCGGGAGACGCAGCGCCGCATGGCCGATCGCAACGGCCGGGACAAGGTCGGGGCGTACGCGGTGCCGCCGCTGCCGGAGAACATCAACTTCCTGTCGGCGGGCGCCAAGGAGCAGATGGAGATCCGCAAGACCATCGAGCCCCTGGCGCGGCTGCTCGCGGCGAAACTGGAGACCCGCCGACGTCGTGCGCACCGGGGTGCGGTCGACGTCCGGAAGACGTTGCGCGCGTCGATGTCGACCGGCGGCGTGCCGATCGAGCTGAGCCACCGCAGACCGCGGCCCGGCCGCCCCGAGCTGATCATCATCTGCGACGTCAGCGGGTCGGTCGCGGGTTTCAGCCAGTTCACGCTGCGCCTGGTCTACGCGCTGCGGCAACAGTTCTCGAAGGTCCGGGTGTTCGCGTTCGTCGACACCGTCGACGAGGTGACCGATTACTTCGACCATGGCGAAGAGGACTTCGGCGCCGCGATGCACCACATGATCTCCACTGCGCGGATCTCGACCCGCGACGGTCACTCCGACTACGGCAACATGCTGGCCGGCTTCGTGAGCGAGTACGGGGATTCGCTGACGCACCGGGGTGCGCTGCTGGTGCTCGGCGACGCCCGCAACAACTACCACGACCCGCACATCGACGCGCTCGCCGAACTCGTCGAACGTGCCCGGCACGCGTATTGGCTGAATCCGGAGGCCAAGGAGCACTGGGGCACCGGGGACTCGGCGGCTCCCGACTACGCGGAGATCATCGACATGTTCGAATGCCGTAATGCCACCCAGCTCGGAACCGTCATCGCCGACCTGCTGCCGGTCTGATCCCGGCGGCACCGCGTAGACTGACCGTCCATGTCAACCGACCGCCCCAGTGCGCGCCGCATCGGTGTCATGGGTGGCACGTTCGACCCGATCCACAACGGCCACCTCGTGGCCGCGAGCGAGGTCGCCCATCGATTCGCGTTGGACGAGGTGATCTTCGTGCCGACCGGCCGCCCGTGGCAGAAGCTGGGCGAGCACACGATGGTCAGCCCACCCGAGGACCGTTACCTGATGACGGTCATCGCCACGGCGTCGAATCCGCAGTTCAGCGTCAGCCGCGTCGACATCGACCGTGAGGGCGACACGTACACCGTCGACACCCTTCGAGACCTGCGCAAGCAGTTGCCGGACGCGCAGCTGTACTTCATCACCGGCGCCGACGCGCTGGAGTCGATCCTGTCGTGGCAGGACTGGGAGGAACTGTTCGATCTCGCCCGGTTCGTCGGTGTGAGCCGGCCCGGCTACAAACTCGATGCCACGCATCTGGCGAAGCACCTCGAGCAGTTGCCCGCCGACACGCTCACCCTGCTGGAGATCCCGGCGCTGTCGATCTCGTCGACCGAGTGCCGCACGCGCGCCGCGGAGGGGCGGCCGGTCTGGTATCTGGTGCCCGACGGCGTCGTGCAGTACATCGCGAAGCGGAAGCTGTATCGTGCGCCTCGGGCGTCGTCCCCCGGGGTGTCTGCGCCGGGAGCGGAGCGAGCGGGCAGGGATGAGACTGCGTCGGGAGCGGAGCGGGGACCGGCGGATGCTCCGGCCCCGGACTCATCGGAGACAGAGCGCACCGAGCGGGCGGACGCCCGCAAGTGAAATCGAGAGGACTTGAGTGACTGCGTCAGCTGAAGCGGTGGAGATGGCCAAGGTGGCTGCTCTGGCGGCCGCGGACAAGCTCGCCCATGAGGTGACAGTGATCGACGTGTCGGAGCAGCTGGTGATCACCGACTGCTTCGTCATCGCGTCGGCGGACAACGAGCGGCAGGTCAACGCGATCGTCGACGAGGTCGAGGACAAACTGCGCGAGGCCGGCCACAAGCCACTGCGTCGTGAGGGCACCCGCGAGGGGCGTTGGGCGCTGCTCGACTACGCCGACATCGTGGTGCACATCCAGCACACCGACGAACGTCGTTTCTATGCGTTGGAGAGCCTCTGGAAGGACTGCCCGACGATCGAGGTGGAAGGCCTCTCGTGAGCGGGGGACCCGACACCCACGACACCGCGGTCGAGCGCCTGACCCCGGTGGTCCGGCGTCTGATCCTGTTGCGTCACGGGCAGACCGAGTACAACGCCAGCAGTCGCATGCAGGGCCAGCTCGACACCGATCTCTCCGAACTCGGTGTGCGGCAAGCGAACTCGGCGGCGATTGCGCTCGCGAAACGGCAGCCGAAGGCGATCTGGTCGTCGGACCTCAAGCGTGCCCGCGACACCGCGGAGGCGCTGGCCCAGCGCACTGGCCTGACGGTGAGAACCGATGTGCGGCTTCGGGAGACGCATCTCGGTGAGTGGCAGGGCATGACCCACCACGAGGTGGATGCGGTGATGCCGGGTGCGCGGGTGGTCTGGCGCGACGATGCGACGTGGACGCCTCCGGGCGGCGAGAGTCGCGTCGACGTGGCCAACCGTTCGATCCCGCTCGTGGACGAGCTGATCGAGCTCTTTCCGGATTGGGGCGTGGGGGACAACCCGGAGGCGCCGGTGGTCCTGGTGGCCCACGGCGGGGTGATCGCGGCGATGACTGCTGCCCTGCTCCGGCTGCCCGTCGACAACTGGCCGGTGTTCGGCGGCCTGGCCAACACCAGTTGGGTGCAACTGTCGGGTCACGGTGTGCCCGGTGCTGCTCCGCGCTGGCGGCTCGACGTGTGGAACGCGTCGGCCGAGGACGCCGATCCCGCCGTCCAGTGACGGATTCCCCGGTGACCGGCGACCCGCGGGCAGATGGTTTCCAGCGCTGCGTGATGGTCCTGTCGGACTCGCTGGCCTATTACGGGCCGGCCGGCGGGTTGCCCGCCGACGATCCGCGGATCTGGCCCTCGTTGCTCGGCGCAGACCTCGGGGTACCGGTGCGGCTGTTCGGCCGCATCGGCTGGACGAGCCGCGACGTGTGGTGGGCGCTCACGCAGGATCCGAACATCTGGGCCACAGTGCCGCACGCCGATGTCGTGGTGCTCGCTTTCGGCGGCATGGACACGCTGCCGTCGCCGTTGCCGACGGCACTGCGCGAACAGATCCGCTACGTGCGGCCGAACCGGTTGCGGCAGCTGGTTCGCGAGGCGTACTCGTGGGTGCAGCCGCGTGGGTCGAAGCTCGGTTGGCCGGTGGTGCTGCCGCCGCGGGTGACGGTCGAGTACCTGGAGAAGATCCGCGGGGCACTGGCCCAACTGCGTCCGGACCTGTCGCTCGTCGTGTGCCTGCCGCCGACGCATCGCAGCCCGTACTACGGCTACGTACATTCCGGGCGCATCCCGACCACCGCCGCGATCGCGCGGTGGGCAGCCGCACACGACCTGCCGTGCGTCGACTTCTACCCGGCGACTCGCGACGCCTTCGACGACCCGAAGGTCGAGATGAACCCCGACGGCATCCACTGGGGCTTCGAGTGCCATCGCAGGATCGCCGATCTCGTGGTTCCGGTCGTCGAGAAGATCCGCGCCGACAAATAGTGACCACACGTCGGCGAGTGGCCGGCGCGGGCCGCGCGAACCGGTGTGAGCACCGGGCGTGGGACCGGTTAACGTAGACGGGTGCCTGTCGTCGTCGTCACAGATTCGTCGTCTCGGTTGCCGGAGTCGGTGACCGAACACTACGGGATCCGGCAGGTCCCTTTGCACGTGTCCTTCGATGACAAGGACTATCGCGAGGGTGTCGACCACATCCCGGACAACGTGTCGTCGACGCCCGGGGTGACGACGTCGGGTGCCAATCCCGCCGAGCTGACCGAGTACTTCGAATCCGCGCTCGAGGCCAGTGGCGGCGACGGGGTGGTGGCGGTGCACCTGTCGCGCAAGCTGTCCGGGACGTGGAGCTCCGCGCGGCTGGCGGCGGAGAAGTTCTCCGGGCTGGTCCGGATCGTCGACTCGCGATCGGTCGGGCTCGCAGTCGGATTCACCGCCGTCGCGGCCGCCCAGGCCGCCGCGGGCGGCGCCGACCGGGACCGCGTCTACGAGTCCGCGATCCGTCAGGCGGCGACCGTCGACTCGCTGCTGTGCGTGCAGCAGCTCGACAACCTGCGCCAGAGCGGCCGCATCAGCGCCGCGAGCAAGCTGTTCGGCTCGGCGCTGTCGATCAAGCCGATCCTTCACATGGTCGACGGCACGCTGCAGCTCAAGGAACGGCACCGCACCTTCTCCAGGGCGCTCGACAAGATGGTCGACGCGGCGGTCGAGTCCGCCGGCGGACGTGCGGTCACCGTCGGCATCCAGCACTGCGAGTGCGAGGACACCGCCCGGGATCTGCTCGAGACCCTGCGCGGCCGGCTGCGGATGGTGACCTCGGAGCTGATCGTGGACCTCGGCCCGATCCTCGGCTCGCATGTGGGGCCCGGGTCCGTGGGCGTGGTCATCGCGTCGCATCTCGACCCGATCGAGGGGATCGAGTCGCTCTGAGGTATTCAGCGCTCCCTCGGTGCGAGTCTGGTTGCTCGATACCCGGTGGTAGGCCACGAGATTGCACCGATCATCGCTATCCTGCTCAAGCGAAGCTTGAGAGGAGTAGGGGCGGGCATCGTGGAGAACGCGACACCAGATGACGACAACGCTGGCGAAGCTGCACCTGCACACACCGAACTGACGAAGATGGATGTTTCGGGCGCGACCACTTCCCGTAAGTCACTGATGGTGTGGGTACTGGGAGTCGCTGTTGTTGTTCTGTTAATGGTGGCTTCGGGTCTGGTCGGCTTCATCGTCGCGACGAGCCGCGGTAGCGGTGGCGAACAATCTGGGCTTCCTGCTGCGCCGGAAACGAGGTCTTTGAGCCTCCGCCAGACCGTCGACAAGATGCTCGCCGAAACAACCGTCACAGAAGCACAGAACGGTGAAGACGCTGCGTGGCAGGCGATGAAGAAGTACGCCGAGCCAGCTTGCGCGGCCATGATCGACGGTTTAGTGGCGGCTTTCGGTGTCGTCGACGACGCGACCGCGGCTAACCAGACCGGAACCAAGTCTTTTACTGAAGTCAGGTCGGTGGTCGAGCGAGGGAACCGCGGAACCGTGGTGATGGCAACTGGTGGTAAAGACGAGACCATGTACTGGCTCCGGCGTGACGGTGTGTGGCGCTTCACCTGTCAGGACCTGTTCCAGCAAACGGAGAAGGAAACGGAATCTACGCTGACCACGACGCCGACTCTTGAGATGACAGCGGAGGTCCCAGCTGACGCTAGCGTCGAGCTACCGCAGCCGTCGAATTCGTTGCGCACGACAACGATTCCGAACGAAGATCCAAACCTGGACCAAGCGAAATGGGCCGAATGCGTGCGAACGCATTCCAACGCAGAGTGTCGAGAGCTCTTGAGCACCAATCAGAAGTAGCCCTCGACTGATCCGATTCCACAGGTCTTCAAACGATCCACAGAAGTGCTCGATCTGGCGTAGGAGAGCTCCTGACCGGTTGCCGGGGCCCTAACGTCGTCCGGCATGAGCGCATCAGGACGGCGAAACCCGCTGGACCGACTCGGACCGGTCGTCGAGATGCCCGCGCGGCCCGCCGACGCACCGCTGCCTTCCGCCGACCCCGACCCGCCGGTCGACGTCGAGGGCGGTTCGGGTGCGGTCGTGGTCGAGGAATCCGAACACCCGGGCTGGGGGATCGGGGGGATGCCGACGTGGCTCGCGCCCGAGGACTCGACCGGAGATCGTGCACGCGGGGAGCGTCGGTCGTCCCGACGTCGCCCGTTCGACGAGGTCCTGGACGTGGATGGCCAGGAGCGCGAAGGATTCTGGGACGACGACGATCCGGTGCCGCGTCGCCGGTTCGCCATCGCCCCGCCGGGGGCCATCGCACTGATCGTGGTCGGTGTGATCGCCTGCGCGGTGGCCGCATTCGGACTGTTCCGCGGAACGGACCCGGCCCCGGTGGTGGATTTCGGGACGCCCGCGGGTGCGTCGGCGGCGCCCGATGTCGGCACGCCCGGGGCGGGACCATCCACCGCGGAGCCGTCCGCGGCGGGGCCGGCCGAGGTGATCGTCAGCGTCGTCGGGCTCGTCAACGAACCCGGTCTCGTGCGGTTGCCGTCCGGGGCGCGGGTCGCCGAGGCGATCGAGCGGGCCGGCGGTGCCCGTAAAGGTGCAGATCTGTTGTCGCTCAACCTCGCTCAAGTTCTCCGTGACGGTGACCAGATCTTGGTGGGATATGCGGGCGGGGAGGGGCGGATGTCGCTGAAAAGCGCGGTCGTCGGGGCGAGCGGGGCACCCGCGGGTGGGGGAGCCCCGGCGGCGCAGGGCGGCGCGAGCGCCGAATCCGGCGGCGCCCCGCCCGGTTCAGGGGCTTCCGGGGACAAGGTGAATCTCAACACGGCGACCGAAGCCGAACTCGACGCGCTGCCCGGCGTCGGTCCGGTGACGGCCAAGGCGATCCTCGCCTGGCGGCAGCGCAACGGTCGCTTCACCTCGGTCGACCAGCTCGCCGAGGTGGACGGGATCGGTCCCGCCCGGCTCGCCAAACTCCGTGACCACGTGACGGTCTGACCGCGTGGACTTCCGGCTTCTGGTGCCGGCTCTGGTGGTCTGGGTGGTGACCGCCTGCGGCCTGATCGTTCCGGCGAACGCGAGCATCGGGGTGGCGGTCGTCGCCGCGGTGACCACCGGCGTTCTGGCCGGTGCTTGTCGGGCCGGGCGTCTCCGCTGGGACACAGTCGGTCTCGTGATCGTGGCGGCAGGCCTCGCCGGTGCGTGTGCGACGTCGCTGGCGATCCGACAGGAGATCCGTGCGGAACATCCGCTGGCGCACGTGTCGGGGAAGGAGGCGGTCGTCATGACACTGCGCGGTGATCCGACCCCGACCGGACCCGCGCGGCAGGGACGGATGCGCGTCCGGGTCGACGTCGAACAGATCGGGACACGGGTGGTGCCCTCGGCCGCGTCAGAACTTCGCGGACCAACACAGGCATGGTCGGGACTGCTGCCGGGGCAGCGGGTGAGCGCCGTCGTGCGCGTGCGGCCACCGCCGGAGCGAACCCTGCTGGTCGCATCGCTGACCGCACAGTCGCCGCGACTGGTCGGTGGTCCGCCCGTGCACCAGTCCGCGGCCGGCGCGATCCGGCAACGACTGCACCTGGTGGCGGCCCGGACCCTCGGGCCGGACGCCGCAGGGCTGCTCCCGGGCCTCGTCCTCGGTGACGAGACCGGTCTCGACGACGACCTGCGCGACGATTTCCGGGCGGCGGGGCTGAGTCATCTCACCGCGGTCTCCGGTGCGAACTTCGCGATCATCTGCGGCGCGGCGCTTCTGCTGGTGCGCAGCATCGGATTCGGTCCGCGATCATCGGCGGTGATCGGGCTGATGGTGATCGCCGGGTTCACCATGCTGGTGAGACCGACACCGAGCGTGGTACGGGCGGCATTGATGGGCGCGGTCGGGGTGATGGCGCTGTTCGCGTCACGCCGCGCACAGTCCTTCCCGGCGTTGGGCGCCGCGGTGATCGCGGGCCTGCTGTGGTGGCCGGAACTCGCCCTGCAACCGGGGTTCGTGCTGTCGGTGGCTGCGACCTGCGCGATCGTGCTGTGGGCGCCTCGCGTCCGGGATCGGCTGCGCCGGTGGCGGATTCCTCCGGGTCTCGCGGAGGTGATCGCCATGGCGGTGACCGCCCAGATCGTCACCGCGCCGATCCTCGTACTGGTCACCGGCCGGATCTCGGTCATCGGCGTGGTCGCGAACCTGCTCGTCGCCCCGGTTGTCGCGCTCATCAGCATCCTCGGTACGGTCGCCGCCCTCGTCGGCGCTATCGGTCCACCCGACGGGCTGTGTGCGGGCATCGCGGAGCTCCTGGTCCGGGCGCTGGGGCCGGAGTTGTGGTGGATGGTGTGGTGCGCGCACACGTTCGGCGGCGTCGGATGGGCGAGTGTCGAGGTGCCCGGTTTCTGAGAACGGTACCGAATTCCGCCCATGGAGTCGGCCCGCCGGAGTGGAGCGGATCACGATATGTCGTCGGCGTTGCTCTGGAGGGCGCATTCCGGGGCGGAGCACCTCGACACATCGCTTGGTACGCGAGCGTGCCCGCTCGTGCCGGCCTGATCCGGCAGAGCCTAATCTTGGTTTGGATGGGTATCTGCCCGGTTTTGGTGCATCTCTGGGGCGCACTTCGTCCTTCTGCATGGCCACCTGGTCACGTCTCGCTCAGCGCCGCAGGCAAAGCCGAGCAGTGGTGGTCGGAGGTCGTTCAGGTGAGGACCCTGCGTTGTGGAGCCGGTGTGCGGTGAAACCGACACGGCATCGGCTCGGCCGAGACATCTGCCCAGTGGAGCTAATCGAAGGGACGCGAATGGACGGCACCGCCGTGTCGAGTGGTCGTGAGCAGTACTTGGCGAAGTGGGAGCAGAAGGCCGAGTGGCCACTCGCTGTGGTCGCCGTGGTGTTCATGGTGGCCTATTCGGTGGAGATCCTCGGTGACCCGTCCGACCAAGCGCGCCAGGCTCTCGACTGGACAATGGCGGTCTCCTGGCTTGCGTTTGCCGTTGACTACGTGGTGAGGCTGGCGATTGCGCCACAGCGTGGCCGCTGGTTTGTGCAACATCTCCTCGACCTCGCGATCGTCGTCCTTCCTGTGCTCCGACCACTCCGCCTGTTGCGCTTGCTGATGCTCGTTTCTGCGTTACAGCGGGCAATCGGAACAGCCATCCGCGGTCGGGTCGCGATCTACACCGCCTGTAGCGCGATTCTTCTCATCTATGCTGCGTCGCTGGCCATCTACGAGACCGAACGCAATATCCCGGGTTCGTCCATCACCTCTTTCGGCGATGCGCTGTGGTGGGCCATCGCCACCGTCACCACAGTCGGGTACGGCGACTACGCACCGGTGACCACCTCTGGACGGATCATTGCGGCGTGTCTGATGATCGGCGGGATCAGCATCATCGGTGTCGTCACCGCCACCATTGCGTCATGGATCGTGCAGCGCGTGGCGGAAGAAGATGACGCCAACGCCGCAGCCACCCGCGAGCAGATCGAAACCTTGCGCGCCGAGATCCAGGATCTGCGGGCACTCATCCTCGAGGTGTCCACGTCTACTGGCACGAGGAGCTCCGAGTCGGCGGCCGAGCCTGCCCTGTCCTCCCCGTCTGGCACGATGAGCACGTGACCGATCGCCTGCACCTGCTTCTCGGAGACGACGACTTCCTGACCGGCCGGGTGATCTCCGCGGTCGTCGAGCAGACGTCGAAACAGGCCGGTACCCAGGTGCCGGTGACCCGCGTGCGGGCCGGTGATGTCAGCGAGGGCGAACTCGCCGAGCTGCTGAGCCCGTCGCTGTTCGCCGAGGAGCGCGTCGTCGTGGTGGAGGCCGCCGCGGAGGCGGGCAGGGAACCGGCGGCGCTCATCGCTTCGACGGCCAAGGCGCTGCCCGAGGGCATCACGCTGATGGTCATCCACACCGGCGGCGGCCGCGCCAAGTCGATGGTGCCCGCGCTGAAGAAGGCCGGTGCCGTCGAACACGACACCGCGACCCCGAAGTGGCCGTCGGACCGGATGACGTTCGTCCGCAACGAGTTCCGAGCCCTCGGGGTGAAGGCGAGCGCCGACGTCGTCGAACAGGTCGTGGAATCGGTCGGTTCCGAACTGCGGGAGCTCGCCGCCGCGTGCGCGCAGCTCGTCGCCGACACCGGCGGCAAGGTCACCCGAGAGACCGTGCAGCTGTACTACCAGGGCCGGCCCGAGGTGACCGGATTCGAGATCGCCGACAAGGCCGTCAACGGGGACCGGGCCGGCGCGCTCGAGGCCCTCGAGTGGGCGATGCATCACGGTGTCCCGCGGGTGCTGCTGGCCGACGCGCTCGCGGAGGCGGTCCACTCCATCGCACGGGTGCGGCCGATGGGCGGTGTCGACCCGTACTCGGCGGCGTCGGAGCTCGGCATGCCGCCGAATCGCGTCAAGAGCGTTCAGGCCAAGGCCAAGGCATGGGATTCGGAGTCGATCGCGCGAGCCATCGGTGTCGTCGCCAAGCTCAACGGCGACGTCAAGGGACAGGCCGCCGACGCCGACTACGCCCTGGCCCACGCGGTCGCCGCGGTGGCGGAGCTGCGGCCGGACGGGCGTCGGAGACTGTAGGGGATCGGCGAGGGCCGGTTTCGACACGGACCCTCCGCAAGCGCCGAGGCCTACTCGGCCGGCGGTGGAAACCGGGCTGGTTTCGACGGCTTCTCTCCGCGCTCGTCGCGTATCCGACCAGCGTGACGTCGGTCGGTGGTGGGAGATCGGCGGGTCGGGATCCGCCGACGACACCGACGCCCGACGACGATCACCCCGGCAACCGCGTGGATGCTGCCGGGGTGATCGAGAGTATGAACATGTGACGGCGCGTCGCGCCGTGGGGTCGACCCGCGGGTCGGGGAGTGTCAGCCGAGCTTGTTGACCGCGAGGGCGATCGCCGACTTCTTGTTGGCGGCCTGGTTGGCGTGGATGACACCCTTGCTGGCGGCCTTGTCCAGCTTGCGGCTGGCGAAGCGGCCGAGCTCGATGGCCTTGTCCTTGTCACCGGCTTCGACGGCCTCACGGAAGTGGCGGATCGAGGTACGCAGCTCCGACTTCACCGACTGGTTGCGCTGCCGGTTCTTCTCGTTGGTGCGGTTGCGCTTGATCTGGGACTTGATGTTCGCCACGCGTGTTACCTCTGTCGTTGCTGGTGGATATGTCTGTCTGGTGGTTCGGGTGGCGGACCGGGTTGGTCCTGCTGACCCGCGCGATGATCGGCGCGTGAAGCAACTTCACGGTGTCACCGCAACAGCGGACAACATTACCAGCCGGGCACTTCGAGCCCAAAATCCGGCAGGGACCCGACCGGACGCCGAAAAGAATCACCGTGCACAAAAGTCTAGGCTCGAGACATCATGTCTGTTGTCTACGTACACATCGGTCTGCCGAAGACCGGTACCACGCATCTGCAGGATCGGCTCTGGCGCAACCGTGACCTGGCGTTGGACACGTCGGGTCTGCTGTACCCCGGCAACGTCATCTCCGACCACTTCCACGCGGCGGTCCATCTCCAGCCGGAGCGCTACCTCGACTGGGCCGACCCTGCATTCTCCGGTGTATGGCCGACGCTCGTGAAACAGATGCGGGCCTGGCCGCAGACCTCGCTGCTGTCGCACGAGCTGTTCGCCACCGCGAAGCCGGAGCACATCGCGAAGCTGCTCGATGATCTGTCCTTCGCCGACGAGGTGCACGTGGTCGCGACCGTGCGCGACCTCGCCCGCCAGCTGCCGTCGGTGTGGCAGGAGAACGTCAAGAACCAGCGGCGGGCGTCGTTCGACGAGTTCGTCGACGCGGTCGCCTTCGCCGCCGAGTCGAATGCGGTGGGCGGCCTGGATCCCGACCGGGTCGGGGACCCGATCGTCGAGGACGAGCCGTTCTGGGAGTTCCAGGACCACGTCGGCATCCTCTCCCGCTGGGCCCGGTTCGTCGGCCCCGAACGCGTGCACGTCGTCACCGTGCCCCGCACCCGGGAGAAGGGCGACGGTCTGTGGGAGCGGTTCCTCGCCGCCATCGACGTCGACCCGGCGCCGCTGACCATCCCGGTCCCGAGTCTCAACAGCTCGCTGTCGGCCGCGCAGGCGGAGTTCCTGCGCAATCTCAACCAGCGACTGCAGCCGGACACCATCGAGTGGCGTCGCTACGAACGCATCATCAAGGGGCAGGTGATCGGCGAGATCCTGTTCGAGGCCGAATCCGGTCCGCCCCAGGGTCTCGGTGTCAAGCAACGCCAGTGGGCCGCAGGCCAGGCCGAGACGATGGTCACCGCCATCCGGGAGGCCGGTTATCAGGTGACCGGCGATCTCGCCGACCTCCAGGTGCCCGCGGACGGGGCAACCGACGACGTGCCGATGCCCTCCGACGCCGAGGTCCTCGACGTGGCGCTCGACACCATGGCGGAGATGGTCCTCGCCGCACCGCTGCCCAAGGTCGGGCCACCGCTCAAGACGCGCGCGGCCAATGTCGTGCGTCGCGCACGCCGCCGTGCCCTCGCGATCCGGCGTTCGATCTGAGACCTGACGGTGACGCTGTGACGTCATCGGGTGGCATATCCGACACGTCTCGGTGACCGTCGTGCCGATCGGGAAGTTTTCGTGCACCATGACTGACTATGACCCCGGCATCGACCAGTGCGCCCGCCAAGAAGGCGACGCGTAAGTCCGCATCCGCGAAGACCGCCACGTCGAGTGCGGGAAAGACGACATCGGGTCGATCCGGTGGCGCGAAGGGCGCATCGTCGGCCAAGTCCGCCAAGTCCGGTTCCGACAACTTCACCGGCAACTTCGCCGGGTACTCAAAGGGGCCCTACGGCAAGGCATATGACGAGATGTTCGATGCGTCGGGCGAGGTCCGCCCGCCGTATCGCGGCATCTACAAGGCCTTCGCCGACGAGGAGCAATCGGATGTCGTCGAGGCGCGCGTCGAGGCGCTGAACCGCGCGTACCTCGACCAGGGCGTCACCTTCTCGCTGTCGGGCAAGGAACGTCCGTTCCCGTTGGACATTGTGCCGCGCGTGATCTCGGCCTCCGAGTGGAACAAGCTCGAGGCCGGCATCACCCAGCGTGTGCAGGCGCTCGAGCTCTTCCTCGACGACATCTACGGCGAGCAGGAGATCCTGCGCGACGGCGTCCTGCCCAAGCGGCTCGTCCACTCGTGCGAGCACTTTCATCGCCAGGCCGCAAACATCCGTCCCCCCAACGGGGTTCGCATCCACGTGGCCGGCATCGACCTGATCCGCGACGAGAACGGCGACTTCCGCGTGCTCGAGGACAACCTGCGGTCGCCGTCGGGTGTGTCCTACGTCCTCGAGAACCGGCGGGCGATGTCGCGCGTGTTCCCGGACCTGTTCGCCAAGCACAAGGTGCGTGCGGTCGCCGACTACCCGAGCCATCTGTTGCGGGCCCTGCGTGCGTCGGCGGCGTTCAACGAGGCCGACCCGACCATCGTCGTGCTCACCCCGGGGGTCGCGAACTCGGCGTACTTCGAACACTCGCTGCTCGCACGCCTCATGGGCGTCGAGCTCGTCGAGGGTCGAGATCTGTTCTGCCGCGACAACGTCGTCTACATGCGCACCACCGAGGGTGAACAGCGCGTCGACGTCATCTACCGACGCATCGACGACGACTTCCTGGATCCCCTGCAGTTCCGGCCGGATTCGATGCTCGGCGTCGCCGGTCTGCTCAACGCGGCACGCGCCGGCAACGTGGTCATCTCCAGCGCCGTCGGCAACGGTGTGGGCGACGACAAGCTCATCTACACCTACGTGCCCGAGATCATCGAGTACTACCTCGGCGAGAAGCCGACCCTGCAGAACGTCGACACCCTGCGCTGCTGGCTGCCGGAGGAATGTGAGGAGGTCCTCGACCGGATCGACGAGCTCGTCGTGAAACCCGTTGAGGGATCGGGCGGTTACGGCATCGTGTTCGGTCCCGAGTCCACCAAGGCCGAGCTCGACGCGCTGGCCCGCAAGGTCCGCAACGACCCGCGCGGCTGGATCGCCCAGCCGGTGGTGCAGTTGTCGACCGTGCCCACCAAGGTCGACGACGTGATCCGGCCGCGGCACGTCGACCTGCGGCCGTTCGCGGTCAACGACGGTGAGAAGGTGTGGGTGTTGCCCGGCGGTCTCACCCGGGTCGCGCTGCCCGAGGGGTCGCTCGTGGTGAACTCCAGCCAGGGTGGTGGTTCCAAGGACACCTGGGTGCTCGCGAGCCGCGCTTCGGAGGGTGAGCGCGAGCTGTCCGGCACCAAGGTCGTCACCTCGAGCGGTGTGGCGGCGGCGCGCCCCGCCGACTCGGCACCCGACCCGATCCACACGCAGACCCAGCAACAGCAGCAGGGGGTCGTCGACGACCAGGGTGGTGATGCCCGATGATGCTGGCGCGCAACGCCGAATCGCTCTACTGGATCGGCCGTTACGTCGAACGGGCCGACGACATGGCCCGCATCCTCGACGTCGCGATCCACCAGCTGCTCGAGGACACCACCGTCGACGTCGACCAGCAGGCCCGCCTGGTCATCCAGGTGCTCGGTCTCGTCGCTCCCGACACCGACGAGGAACTCGACGTCTGGTCGCTCACCGAGCGGGTCGCCTACGACGCGGACACCCGCGGGTCGATCGTCGACCTGATCCGCGCGGCACGCGAAAATGCCCGCGGCGCACGAGAAGTCACCTCGAGCGAGTTGTGGGAGTGTCTCAACACCACCTACAACGGCCTCGATGCCGCCGAGCGCAAGGCGCGTCGCCTCGGTCCACACGAGTTCCTCTCGTACATCAAGAACCGGGCCGCGATGTTCGCCGGTCTCGCCGACTCGACCCTCAGCCATGACGACGGCTACCGGTACCTGTTGCTGGGGCGGTCGGTGGAACGGGTCGACATGACCATTCGAATGCTGTTGTCGCGCGCGGGAGATCGCACGTCGTCGCCCGCGTGGGTCAACGTGCTCGTCTCGGCCGGCGGCCACGACACCTTCCTGCGCACCTACCGCGGTGTGCTGGACGCGGAGAAGGTCGTCGAGTTCATGCTGCTCGACCGACTGTTCCCGCGGTCGATCTTTCACGCGCTGAGCGTCGCCGAACGCAATCTCGCCCAGTTGGAGAAGGGGCCGAGCCGGGTGGGGGCGCGTGCGGAGGCACAGCGCCTGCTGGGCCGGGCGCGCAGCTCGCTGGAGTTCCTCGAACCCGGTGAACTGCTCGACGGTCTGCAGGAACGGCTCGTCGATCTGCAGGACACGTGCCGCGAGGTCAACGAGGCGGTCACCAAGCAGTACTTCCATGTCTCGCCGTACGTCGCGTGGGCCGACGCCCGGGTCAGCGATGGCCACGTCATCGAGGAGAGTGAACTGTGAGCTGGCGCCTGCGGGTCGTCCATTCCACGGGTTTCGCGTACGACGGCCCGGTCACGTCGTCGTACAACGAGGCCCGTCTCACGCCGCGCAGCGATGCCCGGCAGAACGTGATCGTCAACCGCGTCGAGACGGTTCCCGCGACCCGCGCCTACCGGTACACCGACTACTGGGGCACCGCGGTCACCGCCTTCGACCTCCACGCGCCGCACGACGAGCTCGAGGTGACGGGGATGTCGGTGGTGGAGACCGAACCAGGTCCGCGCGTTCCGGAGGACGAGCTGGTGTCGTGGGACGAGCTGAAGGGCGAGGAGGTCGTGGACCGCTTCAACGAGATGCTCACCAACACCGAGTACGTGCCGCCCAACCGGCAGCTGATCTCCACCGCCAAGAAGGTCGCGAAGGGCCTCACGCCGGAAGAGACCGTCGAAGCGGTCTCGCGGTTCGTGCACTCCGAGATGGAGTACGTGCCGGGCACGACCGGGGTGCACACCACCGCGGTCGACGCGTGGAACGAACGCAAGGGCGTCTGCCAGGACTACGCACACCTCACGCTGCTGATGCTGCGCGGACTCGGCATCCCGGCGCGGTACGTCTCCGGGTATCTGCATCCCAAACCCGACGCCAAGATCGACAAGACCGTCCAGGGCCAGAGCCACGCGTGGATCGAGGCGTGGACCGGCGGCTGGTGGGGCTACGACCCGACCAACGACACCCCGATCACCGAACAGCACGTGTCGGTCGGTGTCGGCCGTGACTATGCGGACGTGTCGCCGCTCAAGGGCGTGTACACGGGCGGCAAGGCGAAGGATCTCGACGTGATCGTGGAGATCACGCGACTGGCCTAGCGGTACACCTAGCGCCAGCCGTACCGCGCGCGGAGCTCCCCGGCGATCGCGTCGAACCGCTTGCGATCGAGGATGGCTCCCTCGCGGCGGATGCCGTCGGCGTCGACGACCAGCACGCGATCGAGGCGGACGAAACTCGGCCGGTTCTGCGAATCCCAGGTGCCGGTGCCGAGGGCGAGCCAGTTGGCGTCGTCGCGGTGATGATCCTTGCTCGACAGCATGAGCCCGAGGACGTCGTCGGCGGTCTCGGCATTGGCGTCGCGCCCGACGACGAGCACAGGGCGGTCCTTGCCCTGGTCCGGATCGTCCTCATAGGCCACCCACGTCCACACGATCTCGCCCGGGTCGGCGTCGCCGTCGAGATCCGGGGTGTAGCTGATCGTGCGGGCGACGTCGGCGGTCGAACGGAGACGGGGCTGGATGCGGCGCAGGGTCACGCCCGGGATTCTCTCATCAGGAAGTCGTCCACCGCGTCGGCGGTCAGCACCGGCGTCGGCTGCTTCTTCGGATTCAGGTCATGCCCGACCTTCTCGACATCGACGATCCGCGTCGGTGCCGGGATGAGGGCGACAGCCTCGGCCATCTCCGCCGAGGTGCCGAACGGGTCGGAACTGCCGTGGACGACGAGCGCCGGCACGGTGATCGACGGCAGGTGCTCGATACGCAGCCGATCGGGCTTGCCCGGTGGGTGCAGGGGATACGACGTCAGCAGCAGGCCGTCGGCGAGTTCCCCGCCGTCCTCGGCGACCGCCATCGACGCCTGCCGTCCGCCGTAGGAGTGGCCGCCGACGAACAGCGGGCCGTCGGACTCGTCGCGGAACATCGCGCAGGCCGCCCGGATGCCGTCCCGGTCGGCGGGTGACGTCGACGGGCTCGGCGGACCCTTCGGCCGGCGCCGGCGATACGGCAGGTCGATGCGGGCGACGACGTACCCGCGGCCGGACAGTTCGTCGGCGAGCGCCCGCATGATGGCGGTGTCGCGGTTGCCGCCTGCGCCGTGGGCGAGGACGATCGTGGCGCGCGGCGGGGCGTCCGGACGGTGGACGTCGGCGGCCACGTCGTCGGTCTCGACGGGCGTGACGGTGACCTGGAAGCGGTGCGATGGGTCGGCTGACACGGCTGTCACGGTAGCGCCTCGGCGCGGGTGGCAACGCTCATGAGAACATGGTGGTCAACGCCCGTGTCCGTCTTACGAGGAGTAGTTCCCATTCCCACCTTCGCCGACAAGACCTTCACCGACCCGGCGCGTATCCGGAACTTCTGCATCATCGCCCACATCGACCACGGCAAGTCGACGTTGGCGGATCGGATGCTGCAGCTCACCGGTGTCGTGGAGGAGCGCCAGATGCGCGCGCAGTACCTCGACCGCATGGACATCGAGCGCGAGCGCGGCATCACCATCAAGGCCCAGAACGTCCGTCTGCCCTGGCAGGTGGACGGCGAGGACTACGTCCTGCACCTCATCGACACCCCCGGCCACGTCGACTTCACCTACGAGGTGTCGCGCGCCCTCGAGGCGTGTGAGGGTGCGGTGCTGCTCGTCGACGCCGCGCAGGGCATCGAGGCGCAGACCCTCGCCAACCTGTACCTGGCGATGGAGAACGACCTCACCATCATCCCGGTCCTGAACAAGATCGACCTGCCCGCAGCCGACCCCGACCGTTACGCCGCCGAGCTCGCCCACATCGTGGGCTGCGAGCCGGAGGACGTCCTGCGTGTGTCGGGCAAGACCGGCGTGGGCGTCGGTGAACTCCTCGACGAGGTCATCCGCCGCGTCCCGGCGCCCGTCGGCGACCCGGACGCCCCGCCGCGCGCAATGATCTTCGACTCCGTCTACGACACCTACCGTGGCGTCGTCACCTACGTCCGCGTCGTCGACGGCAAGATCGTGCCGCGCGAAAAGGTGCGGATGATGTCGACCGGCGCCACCCACGAACTGCTCGAGGTGGGCATCGTGTCGCCCGAGCCGAAGGCGTCGGCCGGACTCGGCGTAGGTGAGGTCGGCTACCTCATCACCGGTGTGAAGGACGTTCGCCAGTCGAAGGTCGGTGACACCGTCACCACCGCCCGCGACGGCGCCACCGAAGCGCTCACCGGTTACCGCGAACCGCGCCCGATGGTCTACTCCGGCCTCTATCCGGTGGACGGATCGGACTACCCGGTGCTGCGTGAGGCGCTGGAGAAGTTGCAGCTCAACGACGCCGCGCTCACCTTCGAGCCGGAGACGTCGGTGGCGCTCGGCTTCGGTTTCCGCTGTGGCTTCCTCGGTCTGCTGCACATGGAGATCACCCGCGAGCGTCTCGAGCGCGAGTTCAACCTCGACCTCATCTCGACCGCCCCCAACGTGGTCTATCGCGTGGTGATGGACGACGGCTCCGAGCATGTCGTCACCAACCCGTCGGACTGGCCGGAGGGCAAGACCCGCCACATCTACGAGCCGGTCGTGAAGACCACGATCATCGCTCCGAGCGAGTTCATCGGCGCGATCATGGAGCTGTGCCAGTCGCGTCGCGGCGAGCTAGGCGGCATGGACTACCTGTCGGAGACCCGCGTCGAGCTGCGCTACACGATGCCGCTGGCCGAGATCATCTTCGATTTCTTCGACTCGCTGAAGTCGCGCACCCGCGGCTACGCCAGCCTCGACTACGAGGAGGCGGGCGAGCAGGAGGCCGACCTGGTCAAGGTCGACATCCTGTTGCAGGGCGAGGCCGTCGACGCGTTCAGCGCGATCGTCCACAAGGACGCCGCCTATGCCTACGGCAACAAGATGGCGCTCAAGCTCAAGGAGCTCATCCCGCGCCAGCAGTTCGAGGTGCCGGTGCAGGCGGCGATCGGCTCGAAGATCATCGCGCGCGAGAACATCCGTGCGATCCGCAAGGACGTGCTCGCCAAGTGCTACGGCGGTGACATCAGCCGTAAGCGCAAACTGCTCGAGAAGCAGAAGGAAGGCAAGAAGCGGATGAAGACGATCGGCCGGGTCGACGTCCCGCAGGAGGCCTTCGTGGCGGCGCTGTCCACCGACGCGGCAGGCGACAAGCCAAAAGGGAAGTGATGGCGAAAGGGGAAGGTATGGCAGGGCAGGACGGCTCGATCAATCCGGTTCTGGCGCACAGCGATCTGCCCTACGGTCTGCCCGACTTCGCCTCGATCTCCGACGACGACTTCCTGCCCGCGTTCACCGCGGCCATGGAGTCGCATCTCGAAGAGGTCGAGGCCATCGCGGCCGACCCCAACCCACCGACCTTCGCCAACACCATCGAGGCGCTGGAGCTGTCCGGGCGTGACCTCGCCCGGGCGTCCGGCATCTTCTTCAACCTCATCGGGCCCGACACCAACCCGAAACGCAACGAGATCTCCCAGGAGCTCTCGACGCGGCTGACCGATCATTCGAACACGATCGCGATGCACCCGGTGCTGCTCGCGCGGATCAAGGAGCTCTTCGAACGCGCCGACGAGCTGGACCTGACCGAGCCGCAGCGCCGGCTGCTCGAGAAACGGTACCGGGAGGCGGTGCGCGCGGGCGCCGGGCTCGGCGAGGCCGAGCAGGAGGAGATGCGCAAGATCGCCTCCCGCCTGGCATATCTCACGACGACGTTCTCGCAGAAGATCCTCGACGACACCAACGACTCCGCGGTGTTCGTCGCCGACGAGGCCGACCTCGACGGGCTGTCGGCCGGACAGATCGCCGCCGCCCGGCGCGCGGCCGCCGAGGCCGGGCACGAGTCGGGATACCTCCTCACCCTGGAACTGCCCACCAGCCAGTCGGTTCTCGCCGAGCTGACGAATCCCCAGGTGCGGCAGAAGGTCTTCGACGCGTCGGTCAACCGGTGCGCCCGCGGCAACGAGCACGACACCCGTGAACTCGTCCTGGAGATCGTGCGCCTGCGGGCCCGTCGCGCCGAACTGCTCGGTTATCGCGACCACGCCGAGTGCGTCATCGCCGAGCAGACCGCGCCCAACCCGTCGGCGGTCGACGACTTCCTGCGTGAACTCAACGCGTCGGCGATCCGCGCCGGCGGTCGGGAGCTGACCCGGCTCACCGAGTTCGCCGGCGACGTCGAGATCGGTCCCGCCGACCTGACCTTCTGGCTCGAGCAGGAGAAGAGGTCGACGGCGACTGTGCCGCTCGACGGCTTCGCCGACTACTGCGAACTCGACACCGTGCTCACCCGCGGCGTGTTCTACGCGGCCAACAAGCTCTACGGCCTGCAGTTCGTCGAGCTCGAGGGGCTTCCCGTCTACCACCCCGACGTGCGGGTGTGGGAGGTTCGCGACGACTCCGGCGTCGGCATCGGCCTGTACCTCGGTGACTACTTCGCGCGGCCGTCGAAGCGCGGTGGCGCGTGGATGAACAACATCGTCGACCAGTCGTCGAAGCTGGGTGACCGGCCGATCATCGTCAACGTCCTCAATGTGCCCAAGCCCGACGAGGGCCGGCCGTGCCTGCTGTCCATCGACCAGCTCACCACCCTGTTCCACGAGTTCGGGCACACGCTGCACGGGCTGCTGTCGTCGGTGGACTACCCGTCGCAATCGGGTACCTCGGTGCCGCGCGACTTCGTCGAGTTCCCCTCGCAGGTCAACGAGATGTGGGCACTGCACCCGGACGTGCTGGCGAACTACGCTGTCCACCACCGGACGGGTGAGCCGATCCCCGCCGAACTCGCAGCTGCGGCAAGGGAATCCGCGGGAACAGAGTCCGCACACGCGACCATCGAGTACCTCGCTGCGGCCTCGCTCGACCTCGCCTGGCACCGGCTGACCGTCGACGAGGCCGAGGCCGTCACCGACGTGCAGGAGTTCGAGGCGAAGGCGCTGACCGAGGCGGGACTGAAGACCGACCTGATCCCGCCGCGCTACCGGACGACCTACTTCAACCACGTGTTCGGCGGCGGCTATTCGGCCGGCTACTACAGCTACATCTGGTCGGAGGTGCTCGACGCCGAGACCGAGCAGTGGTTCCTCGCCGAGGGCGGTCTGGAACGGGACAACGGCCGGCGCTTCGCCGAGGCCACCCTCTCGCGCGGCGACAGCGTCGACCCGCTGGCCGCGCACGAGAAGCTGATCGGCCGCAAGCCGCGGATCGACCCGCTCCTGCGACGCCGCGGCCTGGCGGCCTGAGAGTGATCTCGCGGTGACGACCCGGCCCCGGGACCTCACGCGCTTCGCGTTGCTGAGCATCGCGACGGCCGTGGCGGTGTTCGCGCTCAAACTCGTCGCGTGGTGGGTGACCGGATCGGTCGGCCTGCTCTCCGACGCCCTGGAGTCCATCGTCAACGTCGTCGCAGCCGTGGGCGCCTTCGTCGCGCTGCGGGTGGCGGCCAAACCCGCCGATGCCGGGCACAACTTCGGGCACACCAAGGCCGAGTACTTCTCGGCGGTGTTCGAGGGCGTGCTGATCGTCGTCGCCGCGGTGATCATCGTGGTCTCGGCGATCGACCGCTTGCTGAATCCGCGCGAACTCGAGGACGTCGGACTGGGACTGGGCATCTCGATCGGCGCCACGGCCCTCAACGGTGCGGTGGGCCTGTTCCTCATCCGGGCCGGACGCAAACACCGGTCGCTCACGCTCGAGGCCGACGGCAAGCACCTGATGACCGACGTCGCGACAACCGTCGGCGTCGTGATCGCGGTGTTCCTGGTGGCGTGGACCGGGTGGCTGCCGCTCGACCCGCTGATCGCCATCGCGGTCGCGATCAACATCATGGTCGTGGGCTTCGGCCTCGTGCGGCGTTCGGGCGCCGGGCTCATGGACTCGGCGCTGCCCGACGAGCAGCGCGCCGCCATCGACGCCGTGCTCGACCGGCACCGTGCAGAGGGAATCGTCTTCCACGACGTCCGCACCCGTGAGGCCGGGCACGAGCGGTTCGTGCAGCTGCACATGCTGGTGCCGGGGGACTGGTCGGTGCAGCGGGCCCACGATCTCGCCGAGGTGGTCGAGGGAGAACTCCACGATGCGGTCGCAGACCTGAACGTCACGACGCACATCGAACCGGTCAACGACCCGCGCGCATACGAGGACTGGCGGCTCGACTGACGGCCCCGCACGGGGTTTTGATCGCGCTGATTTCAACTCTTGCGAGGTGTCCGACCGGTTTCCCGGCAGACCCGAGGGAGAACCCGCACCCCGGCAGGTGCCGGTGTCCGCTGCCGGTGCTCGTCGTCGGGGTCAGGCTGAAGGCATTAGGTGAGCAGTGCGGTGCTACAGGTGTTTACGCAGGCCATCGGGTCCGACGGCCCGGCCGTCGGATGTCCGCGGCGAACCCGCGGCGGTTTCGCGCGACATGGGCCGATCTCTTGCCCGGACGCCGCCGGGATCCCACGTCTCGCGGTGGCATCGGGGGTCGGCCCGCGGTCCGGGCGTGTGGGCGTGCGCACGACCTCCGGGCGCGTTGTCGGACACTGTCAGACCCGCGTGCCGGTTGCTAGCGTAATCCGGTCCTCGCCGGTCACAGCCCCGTCCCGACCGGCCCCGGCAAACTCCTGGAGGAATCAGTGAGCGCTGGCTCCGTCACGCGACGCGGCACCGGCGTGCTGGTGTGCTTGTTGGCACTGGCGATGGTGCTCGTCTCCGGATGTGGTGGTGGATCGACCGACGAACCCGGCGGAGTGGACATCTCCAGCGGGGACCGCCACCTCGACCTCGTCGCCTACGCGGTTCCCAAGATCGGGTTCGACGAGATCATCCCGGCCTTCCGCGCGACCCCCGAGGGAAAGGGCATCGGGTTCTCCGCGTCGTACGGCGCGTCCGGCGACCAGTCCCGCAAGGTGGCCCGCCGCGTCCCGGCCGACGTCGTGAACTTCTCCGTCGAGCCCGACATCACCCGGCTCGTGAAGGCCGGCCTGGTCGACGAGGACTGGAAGGAGAAGGCCCCCTACGACAGCACGCCGTTCGGCTCGGTCGTCGCGCTGGTCGTCCGCAAGGGCAACCCGAAGAACATCCGCGATTGGGACGACCTGCTCAAGCCCGGCGTCCAGGTGGTCACCCCGAACCCGGGTAGCTCCGGATCGGCCAAGTGGAACCTGCTGGCCCCGTTCTCCGCGGTCAGCGACGGCGGACGGAACATGCAGGCGGGTCTGGACTATGTCGCCGAACTCATCCGCGACCACGTGAAGGTGGTCCCGAAGTCGGGTCGCGAGGCGACCACGGCCTTCGAGCAGGGGCAGGGAGATGTGCTGATCAGCTATGAGAACGAGGCGATCATGCTCGACAAGGCCAACGCGGGCAAGGGCCCGAACAGCCAGGTGGAGTACGTGATCCCGCCGCAGACCTTCAAGATCGAGAACCCCGTCGCGGTGGTCAACACCTCCAAGGACCTCCCGGCCGCCCGCTCCTTCGTGGACTTCCTGTTCACCCCGGAGGCACAGCGGATCTGGGCGGAACAGGGCTTCCGCCCCGTCGACCCACAGGTCGTCGAGCAGACGAGGGACCTGTTCCCGGGTGAGATCGTGAAGCTGTGGACGATCGCCGAGATCGGAAAGGTCCTCGGCGAGGGCACCGCCGAGAAGAACGACGGCAAGGACCTCACCGGATGGAAGGCCGTCGACGAGGCCCTCTTCGGCAAGAAGGGCGCCATCACCAGGATCTACGACGCAGGGGGTAAGCAGTGACCACGGCCGACTCGGTCGACGCAACGGCCCCGGACGCCGGCGTGCCGGTTCCCGGGTCGCAGCCGCCCGGCGGATTCCTCGGGCGTTCACGGACCTTCGCGGGCGTCAGTCCGCTGACCGTCGGCGTCGCATGGTTGTGGCTGAGCCTCATCGTGCTGCTCCCGCTCGCGGCGATCACGGTGCAGTCGTTCGAGGAGGGCTGGAGCGGCTTCTGGGAGGCGGTGTCTGCGCCCGCCGCCGTCGACGCACTCTGGATCACCGTCCTGGTGTCGGTGATCGCGGCGCTCATCAACGTCGTGTTCGGCACCCTGATCGCCTGGGTCCTGGTCCGGGATGACTTCCCCGGCAAGGGGTTCGTCAACGCGATCATCGACCTGCCGTTCGCGCTGCCGACCATCGTCGCCAGCCTGGTGCTGCTGTCGCTGTACGGCCCGAACAGCCCCATCGACATCCAGCTCAACGCGACCAAGCCCGCACTGGTGATCGCGCTGACGTTCGTCACGCTGCCGTTCGTGGTCCGTCAGGTGCAGCCGGTGCTGATCGAACTCGACGTCGACGTCGAAGAGGCCGCGTCGGTGCTCGGCGCCAACAACCTCACGATCTTCCGCAGGATCATCCTGCCCGCGCTGCTGCCGGCGATCCTGACCGGCGCCGGCCTGGCGTTCACCCGCGCCATCGGCGAGTTCGGCTCGGTGGTGCTGATCGGAGGCAACATCCCCGGCGACACACAGGTCGCGTCGCAGTACATCCAGCAGCAGATCGAGATCGACGCCCCGGTCGACGCCGCCGCGATCTCGGTGGTGCTGCTGTTGATCGCGTTCGTCACGCTGCTCGTGCTGCGTGTGGTCGGGCGCTGGCAGTCCAAGCGGGAGGACGCGGACCGATGAAGGTTTCCCGGCTCACCCGGTACGGCCTGCGCACCGTCGCACTCGTCTACCTGTTCATCCTGCTGATCGTCCCGGTCGGCACGATCTTCTACCGCTCGTTCGAACACGGCATCGTGCAGTTCTGGGAGTGGATCACCACCCCCGCGGCGATCTCCGCGCTGCAGCTCAGCCTGCTCATCGTCGTGATCGTGGTGCCGCTCAACGTCATCTTCGGCATCATCACCGCACTCGCGCTGGCCCGTGGACGATTCCCCGGCAAGGGCCTGCTGCAGGCGGTCGTGGACCTGCCGTTCGCGGTGTCGCCGGTCGTCGCGGGTGTCGCCCTCATCCTGCTGTGGGGCTACGGTGGCTGGTTCGGCGGCATCGAGAGCCTCGGCTTCCGGATCATCTTCGGGTTCCCCGGCCTGGTGCTGGCGACGCTGTTCGTCACCCTGCCGTTCGTCGCCCGCGAGGTCGAGCCGGTGCTGCGCGAGATCGGCACCGAGCAGGAGGAGGCCGCGGCCACCCTCGGCGCCAATTCGTGGCAGGTGTTCTGGCGGGTCACCCTCCCGGCGATCCGCTGGGGCCTGACCTACGGCATCGTCCTGACCGTCGCCCGTGCGCTCGGCGAGTACGGCGCGGTGACCATGGTGTCGTCGAACTACCCGGGTGTCTCCCAGACCCTGACGCTGTTGGTCAACTCCCGCTACACCGACGACTACAACGAATTCGGTGCCTACGCGGCCGCGACGCTGCTGATGTTCGTCGCGATCCTGGTGCTGGTGGCGATGTCGCTGATCGAGCGCCGCGCCAAGTCGCGCCTCGCCGAGGCCGGCGAGACCACCTCGGGCGACGCCGAGGTCCTCGTGCCCGAGCTCACTCCGCCGCACGGACCGGAATCGGTCGACGCCAAGCAGATCGTCCACTCTCACGCCAAGCCCAAGGAAGGCGAGTGACATGTCCATCAAGGTCATCGGCGCGAACAAGCGCTACGGCGACTTCGCCGCCCTCGACAACGTCTCCATCGAGATCCCGGACGGGCAGCTGACCTCGCTGCTGGGACCCTCGGGCTCCGGCAAGTCCACGCTGCTGCGGGCGATCGCCGGTCTCGACACCCTGGACTCGGGCACGGTCATCATCAACGAGACCGATGTGTCGAACAAGTCGCCGCAGAAGCGCGACATCGGTTTCGTGTTCCAGCACTACGCCGCGTTCAAGCACCTGACCGTGCGCGAGAACATCGCCTTTGGCCTCAAGATCCGCAAGCGGCCGAAAAAGGAGGTCGACGCCAAGGTCGACCAGTTGCTCGACGTCGTCGGCCTCACCGTCTTCCAGAAGCGTTTCCCGGCGCAGCTGTCCGGCGGTCAGCGCCAGCGCATGGCGCTCGCCCGCGCGCTCGCCGTCGACCCGAAGGTGCTGCTGCTCGACGAGCCGTTCGGCGCGCTCGACGCCAAGGTGCGAGATGACTTGCGCCGCTGGCTTCGTCGTCTGCACGACGAGGTGCACGTCACCACGGTGCTGGTCACCCACGACCAGCAGGAGGCGCTCGACGTCAGTGACCGGATCGCGGTGCTGAACAAGGGCCGCATCGAACAGGTCGGCACGCCCGACGATCTCTACGACCGTCCGGCCAACGAGTTCGTCGCGTCCTTCCTCGGGTCGACCGTGCGCCTCAACGGAGAGCTCGTGCGCCCGCACGACATCCGGATCGGCCGCACCCCGGAGATGGCTTCGCCGACCAGCGATCCCTCGCTCGACGTCGGCATCATCCGGGCCACCGTGCAGCGCGTGGTCAACCTCGGTTTCGAGACCCGCGTCGAACTCGTGTCGGCGTCCACCGGCGAGGAGTTCGCCGCGCAGATCACCCGCGGCGACCAGAACGCGCTGAACCTGCAGCCCGGCGAGACCGTGTACGCACGGGCCACGAAGGTGGCCGCGCTGGACGGGATCTGAGCGCCGTTTCTCCGGAGCCGAACCGCCACCGGGATCGGCCCTCCGGCGGAGCGCCGACGACGACATGTCGACGGCCCCGGTACGGCGGGCGGAGTTCGGCGGCGGGTTTCGTCGGCCGTCCGGAGTTCAGTGGTTGGCCGGCTGGAACGTCGCCTGGTGCTCGGCCTCTTCGGCGCGGATCACGTGCATGACCGCGTTGATCAATGCCAGGTGGGTGAATGCCTGCGGGAAGTTCCCGAGGTGCTGACCGGTCTTCGCGTCGATCTCCTCGGCATACAGTTTCAGCGGGCTCGAGTAGGAGAGCAGCCTCTCGCACAGCGCCTTCGCCCGCGGCAGTTCACCGATCTCGACGAGCGCCGACACCAGCCAGAACGAGCAGATCGTGAACGTGCCCTCTTCGCCGGTGAGGCCGTCGTCGGTCTCCTCCACCCGGTAGCGCAGCACCAGGCCGTTCTCGGTGAGCTCGTCGGCGATCGCGAGAACCGTTGCGCGGACGCGATGATCGTCGGGCGGCAGGAACCGCAGCAGCGGTACGAGCAGCAGGGAGGCGTCGAGGGCGTCGTCGCCGTAGCGCTGGGTGAACACGCCGCGCTCGTTGACGCCGTGGGCCAACACGTCGGCCTTGATCTCCTCGGCGATCGCCGCCCACTCTCGGGCGTGCTTGGCCTCGCCGTGCATCAGCGCCAGCCGCGCACCACGATCGAGCGCCACCCAGCACATCACCTTCGACGAGGTGAAGTGCTGCGGCTCGCCGCGCACCTCCCAGATGCCGCGGTCGGGTTCGCGCCAGTGCTCGATGGCCTCCTCGACCTGTGCCTTCAGCACCGGCCAGAGTGTCTCCGGGACCGCCTCGTGGGACTTGATGTGCAGGTACACCGAGTCCAGCATCGTGCCCCAGATGTCGTGCTGTCGTTGGTTGTACGCGCCGTTGCCGATGCGGACCGGCCGCGCGCCGTCGTATCCGGAGAGGTGGGTGAGTTCCTCCTCCTCGAGGGTGCGCTCGCCGCCGACGCCGTACATCACCTGCAACGGATGGCGTTCCCCGTTGGTGATGCCGGAGACGTCGGCGATGAAGGAGAAGAAGTCGTCGGCCTCACGGTCGAGGCCGAGGGTGTACAGGCCCCACAGCGCGAAGGTGGAGTCCCGCACCCACGCGTATCGGTAGTCCCAGTTCCGTTCTCCCTGAGGCGTTTCGGGCAGCGATGTGGTCGCGGCGGCGAGCAGTGCGCCGGTCGGGGAGTAGGTGAGTCCCTTGAGGGTCAACGCCGACCGCTGGAGATGGGTGCGCCACGGGTGATCCGGGAAGGAACCGATGTTGATCCACTGCCGCCACGCCTCACTGGTGGTCCACATCTTGTGGGAGGCCTCGTCCCAGTTCTGCGGTGCAGGATGGCGTGACCAGCTGAGCGCGACGAAGCGGTTGTCGCCCTCCACGAGACGGGTGCGTGCGCGGGCCTCGCGGCCCTCCAGACCGAGTCGGAGGTCGGTGGTGAGTTTCAGAATGGGCGTGTCGGCGTCGGTGTCACGCGCCGTCGCGATCGCCTCGCCGTAGGCCGGGCCGGTGTATTCCCACTTGGTGGTGCCGCGGTGGTAGTCGAAGGCCGGTTCGCAGCTCATGTGGAGCTCGACCGTGCCCGACACGCAGCGAACCGTGCGCAGCAGCACGTGCTCGGCGTCCCAGTCGGTCGGGGTGCGGCGGTGGGTGCGCGAACGCCGCTCGGTGTCGTGCCACGGACCCATGACGAGGGCGTCGCGCACGATGATCCAGCCGGTGTCGGTCTGCCAGGTGGTCTCGACCATCAGGCTGCCGGGGAGGTATCGGCGGTCGACCGGGACGTTGACGCCGTAGGGCGCGAGCCGGAAGTGTCCCGCGCTGCGGTCGAGGATCGCGCCGAACACGCTCGGCGAGTCCGGCCGGGGGATGCACATCCACTCCACCGAGCCGTTGCGCGCGATGAGGCAGTTGGTCTCCGTGTCGGAGAGGAAGGCGTAGTCGCCGATGGGTGGAAAGGCGCTGCGATGAGACGGTGAGGTCGGCGGGATCGGCGCGGCATCCGGGTTGCTGACTCGTGCAACGTCGGTGTCGGCGCCCCCGGCCCGGTGGCCGGTGGCGGACGGCAAGGACGTTACGGTGGAGTCATCTGCGGTCGACATGGCAACTATCATTGCCACGGGCGCTGTCCGACGCCACTCGGTCCGCCGGACCGAGCACGCGGATGAACCGAATCGGATGGACGGGGAGATGACGTGACGGCGTTCTTCGACTGGTGGGACGGCGTGGAGGAGTGGCTGACCGGCCTGTCCTTCGTGCCGCAGCTGCTGGTCACGGTCGCCGTGGTGATCCCCGTGGCGATCCTGATCGCCTACGTGCTCAATCTCCTCGTGGACCTCGCGGCCGACATCCTCGACCGCCGCCGCTTCGCCGACGACGATGGGACCGGACTGTGAAACTGATGCGCTCGCCGGTCACCGTGGCCCTGCTCGCGCTCCTGATCCTCGTGATCATCGCCTGGCTCGTGACGATGTGAGTTCGTGCCCGGTGGGAGCCGGGACGGGTGTGGGGGTCACCACCGGGTGACGCTGATCGCACGCTCAATCGCCGCCGTCCGATACAAGGCGCAGATCCCGTCGACGACGTCCTGGTGTGCGCCCAGCGGGCCCGCGACGAGGGTGCTGTCCGCCATCGTGTCGAGGGCCGTCTCGACCTTCTCGATGAGCAGCCCCGTCGACAGGAAGTAGGGGCTGAGCGCGATGCGCTCGGCACCGGCCGTACGCAGCCGGCGCACCGCCGACCGCAGCGCCCGTCCACCCGCGCCCAGCTTGGTGGCGAAGACCACCTCCACCGGTCGGTGCAGACGCGTCGACAGCTCGATGGCACGGCGCCGGACGTGGAGGTCGGCCGATTCGTCGGACGAACCCACCGCGGCCAGGATCACGCCGTCACGGTCGTCGAGCCCGGCCTCGCGCAGACGGTCCGCGAGCGCGGCGGCCAGCGGCCGGGTGCCGATGACCTCGGTCTGATGGGCGAACGGCCGGTGCTCGGCGATGATCGCGGGGAGGTCGATCTTGTGGTGATAGCCCGACGACAACAGCAACGGGACCACGATCGTGTCGTCGCCGACCCGGTCGAGCACGTCACCGACGAGCGGCTCGTCGAGATCGAGATAGGACAGCTCGACCTCCACGTCCGGGAGGTTCGCCACGACGGCGTCGCGCACCCGACGCGCGGTCACGCCGAAGCGTGGATCGCGGCTGCCGTGTGCGACGAGGACGAGCGTCGGGTTCACACCAGCTCTTTGAGATGCAGCGGCGCGAGCGCGTCACCGACGAGGCCGGCGGCCAGTGTGTTGCCGCCCTGCGGGTCGATCAGCAGGAAGCTGCCCGACTCGCGGTTCACCTGGTAGTCGTCGGCCGGGATGGGCTCGGCCGTCTGGACGGTGATCCGCACGATCTGGTTGAGCTCCACCGTCTCCGGGGCGTCGACCAGCGCCAGGTTCTGCTCGTCGAAGAGGGCGTCGAGCCCGCCGACGATGGCCTGGGTGGTCTTGGTGCCGTGCTTGAGGAGCAGCCGCGCGCCCGGGCGCAGCGGCTTCTCGGCCAGCCAGCACACGGTCGCGGTGAACTGCTGGATCGGCTCCGGCGCATCGCCGACCGCGGCGATCAGGTCACCGCGCGAGATGTCCACGTCGTCGGCGAGCAGCAGGGTGACGCTGCGGCCGGTGTGCGCGGTGCCGAGCGGGCCGTCGGCGGTGTCGATGCCGCTGACCGTGGTGCGCTGCCCCGAGGGCAGGACGACGATCTCGTCGCCGACGGTGACACGTCCGGCCGCGATCTGCCCGGCGTAGCCGCGGTAGTCGGGGTACTCCGGGGTGCGCGGACGGATCACGTACTGCACCGGGAAACGCAGGCCGACCGGCGCGCGCTCGGTCAGGTTCGGCACGGTCTCGAGGTGCTCGATGAGGGTCGGGCCGTCGTAGAACGGGGTGTTCTCCGACCGCTTGGCGATGTTGTCGCCGTGTAGCGCCGACACCGGGATCGCGGTGACCTGCTCGTCGGACCAGCCGAGCGAGCGGGTGAGTTCACCGAACTCCGCGGAGATCTCGGCGAACACCGTGGCCGCGTCGTCGACGAGGTCGATCTTGTTGACCGCCAGCACGAGCTGCGGCACACCGAGCAGCGCCATGACGGCGGCGTGGCGACGGGTCTGGGCGACGACGCCGTTGCGTGCGTCGACGAGCAGGATCACCAACTGGGCGGTCGAGGCGCCGGACACGGTGTTGCGGGTGTACTGGACGTGTCCCGGTGTGTCGGCGAGCACGAAAGACCTTGCGGGCGTGGCGAAGTA
Source organism: Gordonia aurantiaca (assembly GCF_039939235.1). Taxonomy (NCBI): domain Bacteria; kingdom Bacillati; phylum Actinomycetota; class Actinomycetes; order Mycobacteriales; family Gordoniaceae; genus Gordonia; species Gordonia aurantiaca. The sequence continues at coordinate 222,095 of NZ_JBDUUF010000002.1, forward strand.
GCGGTACGCCACGTCGATGGTGATGCCCTGCTCGCGCTCGGCGCGCAGGCCGTCGACCAGCAGCGAGAGGTCCGGGGTGTCGAGGCCGCGGTCCACCGAGGCCTTGGTGACGGCGTCGATCTGGTCGGCCAGAACGGATTTCGTGTCGTACAGCAGCCGGCCGACGAGCGTCGACTTGCCGTCGTCGACGCTGCCCGCGGTGGCGATGCGGAGGAGGTCGGGGGCGTGGCTCATCAGAAATATCCTTCGCGCTTGCGGTCTTCCATGGCGGCCTCGGAGACCCGGTCGTCGCCGCGGGTGGCGCCGCGTTCGGTCAGTCGGGAGGCGGCGACCTCGGCCAGCACCTCTTCGTTGGTGCGTGCCTCGGACAGCACGGCTCCGGTCGACGAGCCGTCGCCGACGGTGCGGTAGCGCACCCAACGGCGTTCCAGCACTTCGCCCTCGCGCGGGCCGCCCCAGACACCGGGGGTCATCCACATGCCGTCGCGCAGGAACACGTCGCGTTCGTGGGCGTAATAGATCGGCGGGAGCAGGACCTGCTCGCGGGTGATGTAGCGCCACACGTCCAGCTCGGTCCAGTTCGACAGCGGGAACACGCGCACGTGTTCGCCCGGCGCGTGCCGGCCGTTGTAGAGGTTCCACAGCTCGGGACGCTGACGCTTCGGGTCCCACTGGCCGAAGGCGTTGCGCAGCGAGAAGATCCGCTCCTTGGCGCGCGACCGCTCCTCGTCGCGGCGGCCGCCCCCGAAGACCGCGTCGAAGCGGTTCTCGGTGATGGCGTCGAGCAACGGGATGGTCTGCAGCGGATTGCGCACGCCGTCGGGGCGCTCGGTGAGCCGGCCGTCGGCGAGGTACTCCTCGACCGAGGCGACGTGCAGGCGCAGGTTGTGACGCTCGACGACCTGGTCCCGGAACTCGAGGACCTCGGGCAGGTTGTGCCCGGTGTCGACGTGCAGCAGCGAGAAGGGAAGCGGCGCAGGCCAGAACGCCTTGAGCGCGACGTGCAGCAGGACGGTGGAGTCCTTGCCGCCGGAGAACAGGATCACCGGCCGCTCGAACTCGCCGGCCACCTCGCGGAAGATGTGGATGGCCTCCGACTCGAGCGCGTCGAGGGTGGAGAAGTCGTCGTCGGCCGCGGTGTCGCGGACGGGCGAGGGTTCGGTGACGGTCATGCGTGGAGCCCACATTCTGTCTTGGCGCGGCCGGCCCAGCGGCCACTGCGCGGATCGGATCCGGGTTCGGGTTTGGCGGTGCACGGGGCGCAGCCGATCGACGGGTAGCCCTCGTCGACCAGCGGGTTGACCAGCACGCCGTGGGAGTCGATGTAGTCCTGCATCTGCTCGTCGGACCACGGGGCGATCGGGTTGATCTTCACCAGGCCGAAGGCCTCGTCGAAGGAGATCAGCGGAGCGTTGGCGCGTGTCGGCGCCTCCACTCGGCGGATGCCGGTGATCCAGGCGTCGTAGCCGGTGAGCCCGGCCTTGAGCGGGACGACCTTGCGCAGGCGGCAGCACTCGCCGGGATCCCGGGCGAACAGGTTGCGGCCCAGCAGCTCGTCCTGCTCGGCGACGCTGTGCTCGGGGGTGAGGTTGATCAGTTCCACCCCATACACCTGCTCGACCGCGTCGCGGGTGCCGATGGTCTCGGCGAAGTGGTACCCGGTGTCGAGGAACAGGACCTTCACCGGCGCACCGCCGAGGAGTTCACGGTCGACGTTCTTGACCGCGAGGTCGACGAGCACCGCGTCCTGCATGTTCGACGCCACGACGAAGTTGGGGCCGAAGGTCTCCGCCGTCCACCGGATCAGTTCCTCCGGGGTGGCGTCGGGACCCAGGTCGGCGGCTCCCTGCGCGGCGATCGCGCGGAGCTCGTCCTCGCTGTGCCGTCGGCCGGTGGCGGTCTCGGTGGTGCTGATGGTCATCGCAGAGCCTCCTCATCGGCGCGGACGGCCCACTGTGCGAACCGTTCGCCCTCTTCTCGCTGTTCCACGAAATTGCGGACCACGCGTTCGATGTAGTCGCCGAGCTCGGTGGAGAGCACCTTGTGCTGGCGGAGTTTGCGGCCGAATCCCGAGTCCAGGCCGAGGCTTCCGCCCAGGTGGACCTGAAAGCCCTCGGTGACGTTGCCGTCGGCGTCCTCGACGAGTTGGCCCTTGAAGCCGATGTCGGCGATCTGCGACCGGCCGCACGAGTTGGGGCAGCCGTTGATGTTCACCGTGATCGGCACGTCGAGCTTCGCGTTGATGTCGGCGAGACGCTCCTCCAGCTCGGGGGCCAGGACCTGCGACCGCTTGCGGGTCTCGGTGAACGACAGCTTGCAGAACTCGATGCCGCTGCACGCCAACAGGTTCCGGCGCCACTGCGACGGACGTGCGTGCAGGCCGAGCGGTTTGAGCTCGTCGATGAGCCACTCGACCTTGTCGTCCGGCACGTCGAGCACGATCAGCTTCTGGTACGGGGTGAACCGCACGCGATCGGAACCGACGGCGGCGACCGCCTCGGCGGTCTTGGTCAGGATGGTGCCGGACACGCGGCCGGCGATGGGAGAAAAACCGACGGCGTTGAGGCCGTTGCGCAGCTTCTGCACGCCGATGTGGTCGATCGGGCGTTCGGGCCTCTCCGGCGCCGGGCCGTCGATCAGCTTGCGGCCGAGGTACTCGTCCTCGAGGACCTGCCGGAACTTCTCGATGCCCCAGTCCTTGACGAGGAACTTCAGGCGCGCCTTGGAGCGCAGGCGTCGGTATCCGTAGTCGCGGAACAACGCGACCACGCCCTCCCAGACGTCGGGCACCTCGTCGAGCGGGACCCACGCGCCGACGCGCTGGGCGAGCATGGGATTGGTCGACAGGCCGCCGCCGACCCAGAGGTCGAGACCGGGACCGTGCTCGGGGTGGACGACGCCGATGAAGGCGACGTCGTTGATCTCGTGCACCACGTCCTGCTGGCCGGAGATCGCGGTCTTGAACTTGCGCGGCAGGTTCGAGTACTGCGGGTCGCCGATGTAGCGACGCACGATCTCGTCGATCGCCGGGGTGGGGTCGAGGACCTCGTCGAAGGACTCGCCGGCGAGAGGTGAACCCAGCACGACGCGGGGGCAGTCGCCGCACGCCTCGGTGGTCTTCAGGCCGACGCCCTCGAGGCGCTCCCAGATGGTGGGGACGTCCTCGATGCGGATCCAGTGATACTGGACGTTCTCGCGATCGGAGAGGTCGGCGGTGTCGCGGGCGAACTCGGTCGAGATCTCGCCGAGGGTGCGCAACTGTGCGACGTTGAGCGCGCCGGCGTCACACCGGACGCGCATCATGAAGTGCTTGTCCTCGAGGATGTCGATGTTCTCGTCGCCGGTCCAGGTGCCGTCGTAGCCCTGGGCGCGCTGGGTGTACAGGCCCCACCAGCGCATCCGGCCGCGCAGGTCCTGCTTGTCGATCGAGTCGAACCCCTGCTTGGAGTAGATGTTCTCGATGCGGGCGCGGACGTTGAGGGGGTTGTCGTCCTTCTTGACCTGCTCGTTCGGGTTCAGCGGCTCGCGATAGCCGAGCTTCCACTGACCTTCGGCGCGGCGCTTGGCCGGACGCGCCTTGCGGGCCGGACGGGCACGCTTGTCGCCGGTGTTCCCGGCGTTCTTCTCGGGTGCCGGGGCGGCGGGAACCGCATCGGGCACTGCTGGGGCATCGGTTGTGGACGTCATCAGATCTCCTGTGCCGGCGCACGCGATCGCCGGCGTTCTACGCACGAAAAGTGGGCTGGAACGTGCCGGCATCCCCGCAGATGGGGACCATTCGGGGCCGAAACGTCGCTAGACGCGACAGAAAGCGCTGTTCACGCGCTTGAGATCAATGTGGCGACGCGCTGCGAGCCACACCCCGGGAAAAATCACGGGCTCCATAGTGCCACGTCCATCGTCGCCTCGTCTACTTGGGGTTATTTTCCATCACGATGATGGAAACCGGTGCGGTCGGCCCGGTGCTGCTTTCTGCAAGGCCACGGGAGCCCCGGTTGTTCCCGGGCGGCATGATGGACAGGTGAAGGTCGACAGCGAAGCACCCGCACCCGAGCCCGCCCACGAGCTCATCCCGAAGGCGTGCGCCGACGTCGACGCCGAGGTGCCGTTCGGGCTGTACCTGCACGTTCCGTTCTGTGCGACCCGCTGCGGCTACTGCGACTTCAACACCTACACCGCCGGTGAACTCGGCTCGTCGTCCTCGCCGGAGTCCTGGCAGGACGCCGTGGCGGTGGAACTCGAGGCCGCGGCGCGGTTGCTGCGGCCGTCGCGGAGGGTGTCGACCATCTTCGTCGGTGGCGGAACCCCGTCGCTGCTCGGCGCCGACGGTCTCACCCGACTCCTCGACACCGTGCGCGCGAACTTCGACCTCGCCGACGACGCGGAGGTCACCACCGAAGCGAACCCCGAGTCGACGTCGCCGGAGTTCTTCGCCCGTCTCCGTGAGGCCGGCTACACCCGCATCTCGCTCGGCATGCAGTCCGCGGCGCAACACGTGTTGCGCATCCTCGACCGGGTGCACACGCCGGGCCGGGCGGTGGCCGCGGCGCGGGAGGCGCGCGCCGCCGGGTTCGACCACGTCAACCTCGACCTCATCTACGGCACTCCCGGCGAGGCCGACGCCGATCTCCACGGCAGCGTCGACGCGGTGCTGTCCGCGGGCGTCGACCACGTCTCGGCGTACGCGCTGATCGTCGAGGACGGCACCGCCCTGGCGCGACGCATCCGCCGCGGCGAGATGCCCGCCCCCGACGACGACGTTCTCGCCGACCGCTACCAGATTCTCGACGATCGCTTGAGCGCCAACGGATTCGGCTGGTACGAGGTGTCGAACTGGGCGCTCGACGAGGCGGGCGCGTGCCGGCACAACCTCGCGTACTGGCAAAGCCATGACTGGTGGGGGATCGGCCCCGGCGCCCACTCGCATGTCAACGGCGTGCGCTGGTGGAACGTCAAGCATCCCGCCCGTTACGCGAAGACACTCGGCGACGGGGCGCTGCCGGCGGCCTCGGCGGAGGAACTCGGTGCCGAGGACCGTCACGTGGAGGAGGTCATGCTCACCACGCGCCTGCGGTCCGGCCTGCCGCGGCGCATCCTCGACGACGCCGAGCGGGCGAACGCCGAGAAGCTCTGTGCGGATGGCCTTTTCGAATCGACCGAGACCGCATACGTCCTCAGCGACTCCGGACGCCTGCTGGCCGACGGGGTGATCCGCCGGGTGCTCTGGGGCTGACCCGGCCCGCACGGCCGGCCCCGTGGGCGGCCTGCGGAGGCAACCGGCGCCTCACCAGGGGCGTTCCGGCCGGACGGGGCTCGTCCAGCCGGTCGAACGTGCCCGGCGATGGGCGCCGCGTCCGCTCGGGTCGTCGCCGGGCTGGGGCTGCCGCGGGATCTCCCGGGTCTCCGGTGTCGGGCGGCGCTGCGGCGGGTCGGGGTTGTCCTCGAGTTGCTCCTCGAGCGGGCGGGCTCCCTCCGAGAGGTCGAGGGCGTCGAGGTCGAGGGTGCGGGCGTGGATGATGTTCCGGTTCCGCAGGGCCGAGCGCACCGCGCGGTGGAGTCCGTCCTCCAGGTACAGCTCGCCCTCCCAGCGGACGACGTGCGCGAACAGGTCGCCGTAGAAGGTGGAATCCTCGCTGAGCAGCTTGTCGAGTGCGAGCACCCTGGTGAGTGTGGTCAGCTGGTCGAGGCGCAGCTGGCGGGGCGGGATCTTGGCCCAGCCGCGCGCAGACAAACCGTGGTCGGGATAGGGCTTACCCTCCCGCACCCCTTTGAAGATCATGGGACTCCGCGCTCGTTTCGTACTATTGAATGTATCCAGTATGAGGTCTGGGCCACTGTATGGCCCAGCCCGCAGCCAGGGACTCGAATCAGGGAGGTGTTGCCGGGTGTCAGCGACCGAGGAGCGCCGGTTCGAGATCCTCCGCGCGATCGTCGAGGACTACGTCGCGACGCAGGAACCCATCGGGTCGAAGGCCCTGGTCGACCGTCACAAGCTGGGCGTTTCCAGCGCCACGGTCCGTAATGACATGGCGGTGCTGGAGGCCGAGGGCTACATCACCCAGCCCCACACGAGTTCGGGGCGTGTACCCACCGACAAGGGGTACCGCCTGTTCGTGGACCGGATCAGCGAGATCAAGCCCCTCTCGGCGGCCGAACGACGCGCGATCATCTCCGTGCTCGACGGCAGCGTCGACCTCGACGACGCGCTGCGGCGCTCGGTGAAGCTGCTGGCCAAGCTCACCCGCCAGGTCGCGATCATCCAGTACCCCGTCCTGTCTGCCGCGCGGGTCCGTCATCTCGAGATGGTGACGCTGTCCCCCTCCCGGTTGCTGCTCGTGGTGATCGTCGACAACGGGCGTGTCGAACAGCGGATGGTCGTGCTGAACGAGGAGCACTCCGACGACGACATCGCCCGCATGCGGGACCTGTTCTCCGCCGCCCTTCACGGCAAGCGGCTCGCCGAGGCCTCGGCCGCGGTGGCGGAACTGGCCAACGACGCGCCCCAGGACCTGCGCGCCTCCGTGATGAACATCGCGACGGTGCTCGTGGAGACCCTCGTCGAGCGCGGCGACGATCGGCTCGTGCTCGGCGGCACGTCGAACCTGGCGAAATCGGCCGCCGACTTCACCCCGACCGTGGGCGGCATGGATTCGGTCCTCGAGGCGCTCGAGGAACAGGTGGTGGTCTTGAAGATCCTCGCCCATTCACAGCAGATGGGCCAGGTCACAGTGCAGATCGGAGAGGAGACCCAGACCGAGAACCTGCGTGGGACCTCGGTGGTGTCGACAGGGTACGGTGCATCGGGAACCGTGTTCGGCGGCGTCGGAGTGCTTGGCCCCACACGGATGGACTATCCGGGAACCATCGCATCGGTGGCGGCCGTTGCCAAGTACATCGGCGAGGTGCTCGCCGAGCGATGACCGCAGGCCCGGCGGGCGAGCGGGACGCCGCGCGAAGACCACCGGCGGGTTTTCGGCAGAATTGAGTGGTTCCCGTGTGAACCGTGCGGCGGGCTGCCCGCAGGCGCGGGGCGCACGACGCGTGGGTGCCGCAGAGAACGGCGCCAACAACAGACCGAAGGATCACTACGACCGTGGCACGTGACTATTACGCAACCCTGGGGGTGTCCAAGGACGCCAGTGACCAGGAGATCAAGCGGGCCTACCGCAAGAAGGCGCGCGAACTCCACCCCGACGTCGCCCCCGACCGGGAGGACGAGTTCAAGGAGGTCAAGACCGCCTACGAGGTACTGAGCGATCCCGAGAAGCGCCGCATCGTCGACGCGGGTGGTGACCCGATGGCCGGCCCCGGTGGCGGCGGCTTCGGTGGTTTCGGCGGTGGCGGCTTCGGCGACGTCTTCGAGGCGTTCTTCGGCAACGGCGGCGCGTTCGGCGGCGGCGGCGGTTTCGGTTCGAGCCGTGGCCCGCGTTCGCGTGTCCAGCCCGGCGAGCCCGCGCTCGTGGGCGTGAAGCTCGATCTCGAGGAATGCGCCAAGGGCGTCAACAAGGAGATCACCGTCGACACGGCCATCCTGTGCGACGCGTGCAAGGGCTCGGGCACCAACGGCGACAGCAAGCCGACCACCTGCGACACCTGCAAGGGCGCCGGCGAGATCCAGTCGGTGCAGCGCTCGTTCCTCGGCCAGGTGATGACCGTCCGCGAGTGCCCGACCTGTCACGGTATCGGCGAGGTGATCCCCGACCCCTGTCACAAGTGCGGCGGCGACGGCCGGGTCCGCTCGCGGCGCACCCTGACCGTCCGCATCCCGGCCGGCGTCGAGAGCGGCATGCGTGTCCGGCTCAGCGGCCAGGGCGAGGTCGGCCCCGGCGGCGGTCCCGCCGGCGACCTCTACGTCGAGGTCACCGAGCGTCCGCACGACGTCTTCGTTCGCGACAAGGACGATCTGCACTGCACCGTGAAGGTGCCGATGGTCGACGCCGCGCTCGGCGCCGAGTTCGACGTCGAGACCATCCTGGGCGACGTGGTGACGGTGTCCATCGCACCCGGCACCCAGCCCGGTCAGGTCGTGAAGCTGCGCGGCCACGGCATGCCGCACGTCAGCTCCGGCGTGCGGGGCACCCTGCATGTTCACCTCGACGTCGTGATCCCGACCCGTCTCGACCACGCGCAGATCGAGGCGCTCGAGCAGTACAAGAAGGTGGCGGACGAAGAGATCGAGGTGGTCAACTCGTCGGCCGCCGCGGCACCGGGCGGACTCTTCTCGCGACTCCGTAACGCCTTCGCCGGCAAGTGAGTCCGCCGCTTTTCTGGGCGGACTCCGTCCCGGCTCCAGGCGCCGATCTGATCCTCGGCGGACCGGAGGGCCGCCACGCGGTGACCGTCGCACGGCTCGGGGTGGGTGAACGCATCCTGGTCGGTGACGGGGCCGGATCGGTCGCCGGCTGCGAGGTGCGCGAGATCGTCTCCAAGGACACCCTCGTCGCATCGGTGCGCGAACTCGAGTTCCGCGCCCGACCGACCCCGCAGGTGACCGTCGTGCAGGCGCTGCCGAAGTCCGACCGGTCCGAACTCGCGGTCGACCTGGCCACCGAGGCCGGTGCCGACCGGATCGTCCCGTGGCAGGCGCTGCGCTGCGTCGCGCGGTGGACGGGCAAGGCGGACAAGGGCGTCGCGAAGTGGCGGGCCGCGGCGTCGGCCGCCGCCAAGCAGAGCCGCCGCCCGTGGATTCCCGAGGTGACCGATCTCGCGACGACGACCGACGTCCGGGCACGCTGCGCCGATGTGGTCGCCGCGGGCGGTGTGGTGGCCGTGCTCCACGAGGAGGCGGCCCGGCCGATCGCCGAACTGCCGCTGGCCGACGCGAGGGAGATCGTGCTGATCATCGGTCCCGAGGGCGGGCTCGACGACTCGGAGATCGCCGACCTGACCGCCCTCGGCGCGCACTCGGTGGTGCTCGGCCCCGAGGTGTTGCGCACGGCGGCGGCCGCGGCCGTGGCGCTCGGCGCGATCGGCGTGCTCACCGACCGGTGGTCCCGATGACCCGTAGATGCCCGGTGCGGCGGGTCAAGATCGAGTACGGTGACGCGCCCTCGCAATTCGGCCATCTGTACTACCCGCGGGAGGGCTTCGACCCGGAACGTGCGCGCGTCGTCGTCCTGATCCACGGTGGTTCGTGGTCGGTGGAGTACTCCTCGACGATCCAGACCGCCGTCGCGCGGGAGATGGCCGGCCGCGGCGCGGTGGTGTGGAACGTCGAGTACCGGCGCGTCGGCGAGCCCGGTGGTGGCTGGCCCGAGACCGGGCGTGATGTCCTCGACGCGATCCGTGCACTCGACGGGCCGGTCCGCGACGCGCTCGCCGAACACGGCATCGATCCCGCGACGGTCGACTTCTCGACGGTCGGGGTCGTCGGTCACTCGGCGGGTGGGCACCTCGCGGTGTGGGCGGCGGGGCGGCTCGGCGCGCGGACCGAGACCGCGCGGATCACCACCGTGGTCGCCGAGGCCGCGGTGCTCGACACGGTCTCGGCCGCGGACAAGCAATCCCTGCGAGATCTCATGGGCCGTCCGTACAGCGAGGCGCCGCGCCGCTACCGGGAGGCCTCGCCGATGCTGGCGCCTGTCTTCGACGCCCACGTCGTCGCGATCCACGGCGACGCCGACGACCTGGTCCCGCTGGAGTCGAGCCGTCGCTACGTGGAGGACGCGGTCGCCCGCGGCCAGTCGGCCGAACTGATCGTCGTACCGGGGGAGGGCCACGAGGCATTCGTGGACCCGCGCAGCGCGTGTGCGCGGCAGACGGTGCGGGTTCTGGGGATCTGATCTCCGGAAACCTCTGCTCGACTGCCTCGGCATCGATGCGTTCCACCCGGAGTATCGCGCCGAACTCGGAGACGGTCGGGCGGCAACCCGGCTCGCCCGGCTCGGCGGTCGGCTGTGGTGTCCGGCCGTGCTCGGCGCGATATCCGGCCCGGCGACTCGGTGAGGAACCGAGGCAGTGGCGGCGACCTTCGAAATATTGCCTGCTGATGCCGTGTTGCATAGCGATACACTGACCACAGGGTGTGTCGGCTCGTGATGTGACGGCGCAACCTGCCGATACTGCCGACACCAGGAGTGATTTCATACGTGAGTGACGCCAACCCCGATCCGAGCGGGCAATCCAGCCGTACGCAGCCGCGCCGGTCTGGGGTCACATCCACCATCGAAGTCTCTCCGGGAGTGGTGTTCGGACTCCTCGGTGCCAGTGACATCAACCTGCGAACCCTCGAGCAACTGTTGCCCGCCGACATCCATGTCCGCGGTAATCAGGTGACGCTGACCGGCGAACCCGCCGACGTCGCGGCCTCCGAGCGGGTCGTCGCCGAGCTCACCGATCTCGTCGGACGCGGCACCCCGCTGACCCCGGACCTCGTCCGGCACAGCGTGTCGATGCTCTCCGACGGCGGCAACGAGTCCCCGGCCGAGGTGCTGTCGCTGGACATCCTGTCGCGGCGCGGCAAGACCATCCGGCCCAAGACGCTCAACCAGAAGCACTACGTCGACGCCATCGACAACCACACGATCGTGTTCGGGCTCGGTCCGGCGGGCACCGGCAAGACCTACCTCGCGATGGCGAAGGCCGTGCAGGCCCTGCAGGCCAAGTCGGTCACCCGCATCATCCTCACGCGTCCCGCGGTCGAGGCCGGTGAGCGGCTGGGCTTCCTGCCGGGCACCCTGAACGAGAAGATCGACCCCTACCTGCGTCCGCTGTACGACGCGCTGCACGACATGATGGACCCCGAGGCGATACCGAAGCTGATGGCCGCGGGCGTCATCGAGGTGGCGCCGCTGGCCTACATGCGCGGTCGCACCCTGAACGACGCCTTCATCATCCTCGACGAGGCGCAGAACACGACGGGCGAGCAGATGAAGATGTTTCTGACGCGCCTGGGATTCGGGTCGAAGGTCGTGGTGACCGGCGACGTGACCCAGGTCGACCTTCCCGGCGGGGCCAAGAGCGGCCTCATGTCGGCGACGGCGATCCTCGAGGGGATCGATGACATCCACTTCGCGCGGCTGACCAGCCAGGACGTCGTACGGCACCGTCTGGTCGCCGACATCGTCGACGCCTACGGTCGCGCGGAGGAGTCCGAGCGCAACGGTGCGGGCATCGGCGCCAACCGTGCGGCGCGTCGTGCCGCGGCCCATGGACGTCGCTCATGAGCATCGAACTGGCAAACGAGTCGGGCGTCGAGGTCCCCGCCGAACTGATCATCGACGCCGCGCGCTTCGCGATCACGGCGATGGACGTCAATCCCGCGGCGCTGCTGTCGGTCCTGTGCGTCGACGAGGACACCATGGCCGACCTGCACGTGCAGTGGATGGACCTGCCGGGTCCGACCGACGTCATGAGCTTCCCGATGGACGAACTGGTCCCGGGCGGGCGGCCCGACGCCCCCGAACCCGGACCGGCCATCCTCGGCGACATCGTGCTGTGCCCGGAATTCGCGCGCAAGCAGGCACGTGAGGCCAAACGGTCCTTCGAACACGAACTCGCCATGCTCACCATTCATGGTGTGCTGCATCTCCTCGGCTACGACCATGCGGAGCCGGAGGAGGAGCGCGAGATGTTCGGCCTGCAGAACGAGATCCTCGACGCGTTCTACGCCGACCGGCACCGTCGGGCGCAGGAGCAGCGTCTGGCCGACCGGGATTCGCGGTTGCTGTCCAACATCGGCTTCACCGGGACCGAGAGCGGTACCGGCGACACGGGGACGGCCCCGGGATTCTCCGGACGGTCCGAGGAGGACTGACCTGTGTCCTCCGACCACTGGTTCCTCGTGGCGGCAGTCGTCCTGATCATCCTGGGCGGGTTCTTCGCCGCGGTCGACACCGCGGTGTCCACCGTGTCCATCGCCCGCGTCGACGACATGGTCCGCGAGGGGCGCGGCGGTGCGCGCCGGCTGGCGATCATCCTCGACGCCCGCGCCACCTACATCGGTCTCGCCGTCCTGTTGCGGGTGATGTGCGAGTCGGCGGCGGCGGCGCTCATCGCGCTCGCGGTCACCAGCTGGATCGGCATCGGTTGGGGGCTCGTCGTCGCCATCGCCGCCATGACCGTCATCTCGTATGTGGCGATGGGCGTCGGACCCCGCACCCTGGGCCGCCAGCACGCCTACACGATCGCGCTGTCCACGTCGTATCTGCTGTCGGCGCTGGGTGTCCTGCTCAAGCCGTTGACGCGGTTGCTCATCCTGATCGGCAATGCGCTGACCCCCGGCAAGGGCTACCGCAACGGTCCGTTCGCGACGGAGATCGAGCTGCGCGAGGTGGTCGACCTGGCCGAGGCGAGCGGCGTCGTGGCCGCCGACGAACGTCGCATGATCCACTCAGTGTTCGATCTCGGCGACACCAGCGCCCGTGAGGTGATGGTGCCGAGGCCGGAGATGGTGTGGATCGAGGCGGACAAGACGGTCCTGCAGGCCACCAATCTCGCGATGCGGTCGGGACATTCGCGCATCCCGGTGATCGGGGAGAACACCGACGACGTCCTCGGTGTCGTGTACCTCAAGGACATGGTCGTGCGGACCATCGCCCAGCGTGTCGACCCCGCGACCCTGCGCGTCTCCGAGGTGATGCGCGAGGCGCAGTTCATCCCGGACTCCAAGCCGCTCGACAAGGTCCTCGCCGACATGCAGCGCACCCGCAATCACATGGCGCTGCTGGTCGACGAGTACGGCGGCATCGCGGGCCTGGTCACCATCGAGGACGTCCTCGAGGAGATCGTCGGCGAGATCACCGACGAATACGACACCGACGAACTCGCGCCCATCGAGGACCTCGGCGACGGCTCGTACCGGGTCTCGGCGCGGCTCCCCGTCGAGGATCTCGGCGAGCTGTTCGACATCGAGATCGAGGAGGAGGAGGTCGAGACCGTCGGCGGGCTCGTCGGCCTCGAGCTCGGACGCGTCCCGCTCCCCGGGGCGAGGGTCGAGTCCCACGGGCTGCAGCTCGTCGCCGAGGGCGGGCCGAACCGGCAGGGGCGCCAGCGCATCATCACCGTCCTGGTGTCGCGCCTGGAGAACGAGGACGACGACGCCGACGAGCACTCGGACAGGGACCGGGACCACAGGGACCGGGACCGCCGTGACCGCAAGGACCGCGGCCACAAGGACTCCCATGGCTCCGATCGCCACAGGGAGTCCGATCGCCACAAGGACTCCGGCGACCGTAGGCCCGGCCGTGCCAACGGTGACGACCTGCACCCCGAGCCCGACCACCCCGAGCCCGACCACCCCGAACCCGGAGACACCGGCCGAGACACCCCGGACCGCAACGGCTCCGGGCAACCGACAGCAAGGATGAACCAGTGACCGAGACCCTCGCCGACGAGGACCAGAAACTCGTGGTGCTCGCGCGCGGCGCCCTGGCACGCGCCGAGGCCCGTTCCGGCGCCGCGGTGCGCGACGGCGACGGCCGCACCTACGCGGGCGCCGAGGTCCGCGCCAAGACCCTCACGCTGACCGGACTGCAGGTCGCGGTGGCATCCGCGATCTCCAGCGGTGCAACGTCATTCGAGGCCGCGGTGCTGGTCAACGGCGACTCCGACGATCCCGGGCTGGCCACCCTGCACGAGTTCAGCCCCGAGGCGTACGTCGTCATCACCGACGCCGCGGGCCGCCCGCAGCAGCGACTCGGCGGTGACGATGCCTGAGTTCCGTTCCGGCTTCGTCTGTTTCGTCGGCCGACCCAACACCGGGAAGTCGACGCTGACCAACGCGCTCGTCGGCGAGAAGATCGCGATCACGTCGAACCGGCCACAGACCACCCGCCACACCATCCGCGGCATCGTCAACCGGCCCGACGCCCAGCTCATCCTCGTCGACACCCCCGGCCTGCACCGGCCGCGCACCCTGCTCGGCCAGCGGCTCAACGACCTGGTGCGCGACACGTATTCCGAGGTCGACGTGATCGGCGTGTGCATCCCCGCCGACGAGGCGATCGGTCCCGGTGACCGGTGGATCATCACGCAGGTGCGCGAGATGGCGCCCCGCACCAAGCTTCTCGGCATCGTCACCAAGATCGACCGTGTCTCACCCGAGCAGGTCGCAGCGCAGCTGCTCGCGCTGTCGGAGCTGCTTCCGGAGGACGCCGAACTCGTTCCCGTGTCGGCGAAGTCGGGCAAGCAGCTCGACGTCCTCACCGACGTGCTCGTGAGCATGATGGAGGAGGGGCCGGCGTTCTATCCCGACGGCGAACTCACCGACGAACCCGAGCAGGTGCTCATGGCGGAATTCATCCGCGAGGCCGCGCTCGAGGGCGTACGTGACGAACTTCCCCATTCCCTCGCGGTTGTGATCGAGGAGGTCATCGAACGCGAGGATCGACGCCCTGACCAGCCACCCATGGTCGACGTCCACGCCGTGCTCTACGTCGAACGCGACAGCCAGAAGGGCATCATCATCGGTCGCAAGGGCGCCCGGCTCAAGGAAGTCGGTACAGTTGCCCGCGCACAGATCGAGCGGCTGCTGGGCACCAAGGTGTACCTGGACCTGCACGTGAAGGTCGCCAAGGACTGGCAACGCGACCCCAAGCAGCTGCGCCGACTGGGCTTCTAGCCGAATGATCGCCCGTGTCCGTCGACGTCGACGGACACTGCCTGCGGGGAGGTAGGTCGATGGGAACGCACGAGTCGCACGAGGAGTCCGACACCGGGCGGGGAGCCCACGAGGCCCCCGAACCCGACGAACCGACCGGGCGGACCATCGCCGAGGTGCTCGGCTCGCCCCGGTTCTGGCTGGCCCCGCTCGTCCTCGTCGCGGTGCTGTTCTCCCTCATGGCCGCGCTCTACATGTCCGCGGTCGTCGACCCGCAGAAGCACCTGCACGACTTCCCGATCGCGCTGGTGAACGAGGACGCCGGCGGTGAGGTCTCCGGCGCCGACGGCGAGGCCACCCGGCAGAACATCGGTGACCGGATCGCCGCGGGGATCGCCGAGACCGCCACCGCCAACGGGTTCGACGTGCGTCGCACCGACCGGTCGACCGCGTTCGGCGAACTCAACAGCGGCAAGGTCTACGGTGTCGTCGTCATCGGCCAGAACTTCACCAATCGGGTTGCTGCACTGGGGCGTTCGACGGCCTTGACGTATGCGCCGGCCCGGCCGGAGATCGACGTCTACATCAACCGCGGATCGGGCGCCTTCGCGTCGTCGATCACCACGACCTTCGCCGAACAGATGTCGGAGCGGGTCAACGCACAGGTCGGCGAGCAGTTGACCGCCGAGGTGCGAGACCAACTGGAGATGAACGACATCACCTTCACCGGCGCCGCGAAACTCGCGGTCGGCAGCCCGGTCGACGTGTCGGTGTCGGAGCCCACCCCACTGCCGCGGGGCGCGGGCAACGGGCTCTCGGCCTTCTACCTCACGCTGTTGCTGGTGCTGGCCGGCTTCACCGGTGCGATGATGGTCAGCATCGTCGTCGATGGCATGCTCGGTCAGACCCCCATCGAGTACGGCCCCTTCTACCAGTTGCGGGAACGACTCCCGATCAGCCGCTGGGCGACGCTGGCCGCGAAGTGGGTCATCATGCTGCTCGTCGCGGTCGTGCTGTCGACCGTGTTCGTCGGTGTGGGTGCGCTGGTCGGGACCTCGCTGCCGAACGCCTTCGTGCTGTGGCTGATCTCCATTCTCGGCATCTTCGCGGTCGGGGTGAGCGCCAGCGCGATGATGGCGGTCTTCGGCAACGCGGGCCTGCTGTTCAACCTGATCTTCTTCGTCGTGTTCGGCCTGCCGTCGTCGGGCGGCACACTGCCGCTGGAGGCCAGCCCGCGGTTCTTCGAATGGGTCGCGGCCGTCGAGCCGATGCACGTCATCTACCTGGGTGTGCGATCGGTGCTGTACTTCGACGCCGACATGTCGGCGGGGCTGGCCCGTTCGGTGATCCAGTGCTTCGTCGGCCTGCTGCTCGGGGCGTTGCTGGGTGCGCTCGGCACCAAGTTCTACGACCGCAAGGGCTGGCACCGCTACCCGGGTGGCATGACGCTCCCGCCGAAGCTGGACAAGATCGTCAACGCCGGATGAGCTCCGCCCACCACCGGTCGTCGGGCCGCCCCGGGGCCGGCGGAGTGGTGTGTCGACAAGAGCCCGGCCGGTGTCCCTGCCCATTCCTGTCACCCCGCAGTGGGACAATCGTCGGGTGAGGTTCTACCGGGACGAGGCAGTCGTGCTCCGCCAGCACAAGCTGGGCGAGGCAGACCGCATCATCACCCTGCTGACCGCCGAGCACGGGCTCGTGCGGGCGGTCGCCAAGGGGGTGCGCCGCACCCGGTCGAAGTTCGGTGCGCGGCTGGAACCGTTCGCGCACGTCGACGTGCATCTGTATCCGGGACGCAGTCTCGACGTCATCACCCAGGTCCACAGCCTGCACGCGTTCGCCGACGCGATCGTCGCCGACTACGGCCGCTACACGACGGCGTGCGCGGTCCTCGAGACCGCCGAGCGGCTCGCCGGCGAGGAACGCGCGCCCGGCCGGCAACTGCACCGGCTGACGGTCGGGGCGCTCGAGGCGCTCGCCGAGGACCGTCGTCCCCGGGAACTGATCCTGGACGCATATCTGCTGCGCGCGATGTACAGCGCGGGCTGGATGCCGGCGCTGGAGGAGTGCGCGCGATGCGCCACGCCGGGTCCGCACCGGGCGTTCCACGTCGCGGCCGGCGGTGCGGTGTGCCTGCACTGTCGCCCGCCGGGCTCGGCCACTCCGTCGCCAGGTGTGCTCGACCTGATGGACGCGCTCTTCCGCGGTCAGTGGGAGCACGTCGAGGCGTCCACGTCCTCGCTGCGCAGGCAGGCCAGCGGCCTCATCGCCGCGCACCTGCAGTGGCATCTCGAACGTCAGCTGCGAACCCTGCCGCTCATCGAACGCACCGCGCCTCATAGGCTGGTGGAAACGGGTGTCGAAGCAGGCGTGGAAGCCGTGAGGAGTGTCGACGATGGCGTTGCGGCCGGGTAGTTCCTCCAAGGGGCGCAAGCCGACGAGCACACGCACCGAGGTCCGCCCACCGGATCCGCACCCGAGCGGTGCGCGTCCGCCCGCCATCCCGCCGGAGTTCGTGCCCAAGCACGTCGCCCTGGTCATGGATGGCAACGGCCGCTGGGCGACTGAGCGGGGACTGCCCCGGACCGAGGGGCACAAGCGCGGCGAGGCCGTCCTGATGGACACCGTCTGCGGCTGCATCGAACTCGGCATCGGCTGGTTGTCGGCGTACGCGTTCTCCACCGAGAACTGGTCGCGCAGCCCCGAAGAGGTGCGTTTCCTGATGGGCTTCAATCGGGACGTCATCCGGCGCCGCCGCGACGAGATGCACGAGATGGGTGTCCGCGTGCGGTGGGCGGGTCGTCGTCCGCGCCTGTGGCGCAGTGTGATCAAGGAACTCGAGATCGCCGAGGAGATGACCAAGGACAACACCGTGATGACGCTGACGATGTGCGTCAACTACGGTGGCCGCGCCGAGATCGCCGACGCCGCACGCGAGATCGCGCGTCGTGCCGCCCGCGGCGAGATCGATCCGGAACGGATCACCGAGTCGAGCTTCGCCCGCTACCTCGACGAGCCGGACATGCCCGACGTCGACCTGTTCCTGCGTCCGTCGGGTGAACAGCGGTTGTCGAACTTCCTGCTGTGGCAGTCGGCCTACGCCGAGATGATCTACCAGGAGAAGTTGTTCCCCGACTTCGATCGTCGCGACCTGTGGGACGCCTGCCTCGAATACGCCAAGCGGGACCGGCGTTTCGGTGGGGTGAAACCGTCGTGACGGAAGCCTCCGCGCTGCTCGAGCGCGCCGCAGAGGTCGTCGCCGAACTCGGACCGGTCGAACGCCCCGACGCGGAATCCGTTGTGGTGCAGGTGGGTCCGACGCGAGCGTCGATCCGCGTGCTCACCCTCGCCGACGGTCTCGACGTCCTGGCGATCACCCAGATGGTCGCGATGGACCTGCCGAACACCCCCGATCTGCGTGACGATGTCGAGGCGTTCGGAGCGCAGATGAGCTTCGGCAGCCTGCGCCGCTCCGATCCCGCGGGCGTCACCACGGATGTGTTGCAGTACTACACCTTTCCCGCGGGACAACTCGAGGACCTGCCGTTGCTGATGGTCCTGCACATCGTGCTGGCATCGGGTGTCGACGCCGCGGAGCGGTTGACGGGGAAGAAGTAGGCCGCTGTTGTCGCCGGGTCGTGCCGGATCACGTCGCATCTGCACACGGCGGCCGGGGCGAAGCGCAACCGGATTCGTGCCGGACTCAGTTGGACCGTGACCCGGTGCACTTCCCGCACCGGCCGAACACCTCGACGGTGTGGTTGATGTCGGTGAAGCCGTGCTCGGCGGCGATGGACGCTGCCCACTTCTCCACCGGGTCGGCCTGGACCTCGACGGTCGTGCCGCACTCGCGGCACACCAGGTGGTGGTGATGGACCGACGAGCAGTGGCGGTAGCGCATCTCGCCCGAACCGTCCCACAGCACGTCGATCTGCCCGGCCTGGCTCAGCGCCTGGAGATTGCGGTAGACGGTGGTCAGGCCGATGGATTCGCCGCGCGCCTTGAGGATCTCGTGGAGCTCCTGGGCCGAGCAGAAGTCGTCGGTGCCGGCCAGGGCGTCGGCGATGGCCGCCCGCTGGCGGGTGGAGCGGATGCCGGTGACCGGCTGGGGCCCCGATGCCTGGACGCGGGTCATTCGGTCACCGCCTCGGCGGCGTGCTCGTCAGAGGCCTCATCGGACCGGTCGTGGGCCGCCTCGTTCGCGTGGACCAGCGCGTCGACGACGATGTGCGCGACGTGGTCGTCGAGGAGTTCGTAGGTGATCTCGCGGCCGTTGCGGTGGCCGCGCACGACGCCTGCGTCCTTGAGGACCCGCAGGTGCTGGCTGACCAGCGGCTGGCTCAGGCCGAGGTGGCCGACGAGCTCGTGCACGCACTGCACGCGTTCGCGCAGCGACAGCACGATGGCGACCCGGGTGGGCGAGGCGAGCGCACGCAGCAGGTCGGCGGCTCGTTCGCGCGCGGCGAGATCGGAGCCCTCGAACGGCTGTGTCGACATGTCACTCCTCCCGAAACGGGTCACGCGGTTGTGCTGACGACATTCTAACGGAAATGGTTTTCAATCTCCGGAGTCGAAGGTCTTTCACTCCGAACGGTAGCCCTCGGCCCGTTCGCGTGCGCCCACGGCGGGAACACCGTCGGGCCCGGTGGTCGACAGGGCGTAGGTCGCCACGGCGTAGGCGACGGCGGAGGAGTGGACGGCCAACAGGTCCGCGTTGACGTTGTCGATGGTGTCCCGCCTGCTGTGGTAGTTCGGGTCGAAGGGCTTGCCGGCCTCGCCGCTCCACATGCGCGCCTGTTCGGCAGTTTTCTCGTGCTCGGCGCCGGCGAGGACCCCGCCGGACGGGATGCCGACGGCGATGAACGGGCCGTAGTCGGACCGGCCGTCGAAATCGGTTTGGCCCACCGGGATCTTGCGTTCGTCGAAGTACCTGGTGAAGACGCGCTCGATGCCCTCCGAACCGGCCGGTCCGGCACCGGCGCCGTCGCGCGCGGAGTCGTCCCCGTCATAGGTGAAGTACCCGCCGTTGGGGGAGCCGAGCATGTCGAAATTCAGGTACAGCGCGATGGCACGTCGCTGCGCCTCGTCGAGGCCGCGCACATACTCCGTAGACCCGAGGAGTCCGTCCTCCTCGCCGCCCCAGAACGCGAACCGCACCCGGTGCGGAACCGGTGGCGATGCGCCGAGCCGAAGCGCCGTCTCGAGGACGGCGGCCGTGCCGGTGGCGTTGTCGTTGATGCCCGGGCCCGCGGCGACGCTGTCGAGATGGGCACCGGCCATCACCACGTCGTCGGGAGAACCGGTGCGTGTCTCGGCGATCACGTTGCGGGTGGTGATCGGGACGGTTTTCGCGTCCACCTCCAGCCGCAGGTCCCGGGCGGATCGCACCCGGTCGGCGTCCTCGCGTGCCACGGCGAGCACGGGGATGCCCGGCACGTCCTCGGGGTCGAGGGTCAGTCCGAACGGTGGCCCGTCCTCGTTGTTCACGATGACGACGCCGACCGCGCCCGCCGACTGCGCGTTGCGCGCCTTGTCGGCGAAGGTGCATTCGCCGCGGGTGATCATCGCGAGGTTTCCACGTACGCCGGCGGGGAAGTCGGTGGGAGCGCAGCCCAGCGCCCGGACGGACACGGGCCTGGCCGTGACCGGCCCACGCGTCCCGACCGAGTACTCGACCACGTGGCCCTTCACGTCGTGACCGTCGGCGGCGAACCGCACCTTGTCGAGGTCGTAGCGCGTGTACGAGAACTCGGGCGTCGACACCTCGAAGCCCGCCTCGCGGAGTTGTCCGGCGACGAGATCGACCGACGCGTCGTGTCCGGCGGTGCCCGTGGCGCGGTTGCCGCCGTGGTCGTCGGCGATCTGCTGGAACGAGCGCAGGTGCCCCATCATGCGGTCGACGGTCACCGCGTCGGCGAGTCCGTCCGGGGTGACCTCGGAGACCGGCGGAAGCGACGGCGGAGCGGCGATCGGCGCCGACGACGATCGCGTCGGGGAGTCGGGCTCAACGGTCGCGCACCCCGCGACCAGCGCCGTCGCCAGCACCGCGACAGCCGGCAGTCGCAGCGTCGACCGGCATCGGGGTGGCCGCAAGGTCATCGGTGGCACTCGAGGGGTCACCCTGCCACTGTGACAGCTCGGTCCGGCACGGTGCCGCACGCGTCCCGATCGCCCCTGGTGAGGGCACTGGTTTAGGGGAACCCTCACCCCGCTCGGTAGTCTGTAAGGGTTGCCGTGCGCGCGCCTGACCCTCACCGGTCGCCCCACGCATGAGCAGGACACAGAAGCCGTACACCTCAACCCGTGGAGAGCAGTTAACCGTGGCCGCCCAGTCCAAAGTGGAATCCGTCGTCAACCTCGCCAAGCGCCGGGGTCTGGTCTACCAGTGCGGTGAGATCTACGGCGGCACCAAGTCGGCCTGGGACTACGGCCCCCTCGGCGTCGAGATCAAGGAGAACATCAAGCGGCAGTGGTGGCGCTCCATGGTCACCAGCCGTGAGGACGTCGTCGGCCTCGACTCGTCGGTGATCCTGCCCCGTCAGGTCTGGGAGGCGTCGGGCCACGTCGAGGTGTTCAGCGATCCGCTCGTCGAGTCGCTCTACACCCACAAGCGCTACCGCGCCGACCACCTGATCGAGGCGTACGAGGCCAAGCACGGCCACCCGCCGGCCAACGGCCTCGCCGACATCAACGACCCAGAGACCGGCCAGCCCGGCAAGTGGACCGAGCCGAAGCCGTTCAGCGGCCTGATGAAGACCTTCCTCGGTCCCGTCGACGACGAAGAGGGTCTGCACTACCTGCGTCCGGAGACCGCGCAGGGCATCTTCGTGAACTTCAAGAACGTCATGACCACCGCGCGGAAGAAGCCGCCGTTCGGCATCGCCCAGATCGGCAAGAGCTTCCGCAACGAGATCACGCCGGGCAACTTCATCTTCCGAACCCGCGAGTTCGAGCAGATGGAGATGGAGTACTTCGTCAAGCCGGGCGAGGACGAAGAGTGGCACCAGTACTGGATCGACCAGCGTTTCAACTGGTACGTCGACCTCGGCATCGACCCGGAGAACCTGCGTCTGTACGAGCACCCCAAGGAGAAGCTGTCCCACTACTCCAAGCGGACCGTCGACGTCGAGTACAAGTTCGGCTTCGTCGGCAACCCGTGGGGCGAGCTCGAGGGTGTCGCCAACCGCACCGACTTCGACCTGTCGACGCACAGCAAGCACTCGGGCGAGGACCTGTCGTACTTCGACCAGGCGACCGGTGAGCGCTACACCCCGTACGTCATCGAGCCCGCGGCCGGCCTGACCCGCTCGCTGATGGCGTTCCTGTGCGACGCCTACACCGAGGAGGAGGTCCCGAACGCGAAGGGCGGCACCGACACCCGCACCGTGCTGCGTCTCGACCGCCGCCTCGCGCCGATCAAGGTCGCGGTGCTGCCGTTGTCGCGTAACGAGAAGCTGTCGCCGAAGGCGCGCGATCTCGCGGCCGAGCTGCGCAAGCACTGGAATGTCGAGTTCGACGACGCGCAGGGCATCGGCAAGCGCTACCGCCGCCAGGACGAGGTCGGCACGCCGTTCTGCGTCACCGTCGACTTCGACACCCTCGACGACCAGGCCGTGACCGTGCGCGAACGCGACACCATGAGCCAGGAGCGTGTCGCTCTCGACAAGGTCGCGGAGTACCTCGGCGGCAAGCTGATCGGCGCCTGACGCCCGTCGCGACCTGGACGAGCGACCAGCCGCGATTCTCCCTACCCGGGGTCGTCTGTCACAATTGGGGACGAGTTGTCGCGTCGACAGGGCACGGGGTCCGTTCCGAGCGCGACGAGAGAGTGAGTGGAGTCGTGGCTGTCAGCGGGAAGGTCGTCCATTACGACCCGAATCGAGGATTCGGATTCCTCGCGCCCGAAGAGGGCGGCGCCGATGTGTTCCTGCACATCAACGACATCGACATCGACGAGGACTCGCTGAAGCCCGGTGCCAAGGTGTCCTTCGACATCGAGGAGACCGACCGCGGCTCCAAGGCGATCAACGTCGAGGTGACCGAGGAGGCACCCGCCGACGAATCGTCGGGTCGCGGTTTCCGTCGCGATGATCACCGTCGCGATGATCACCGTCGCGACGATCACCAGGGTCGCGGGCACCGTCACGAGGATCGTGGCGGCCGCCGCTCGCGCGGTTCGCTCGACGCCGGCGCATTCACCGAGGAGCTCACCGAACTGCTCCTCGACGCCGACGACGACCTGACCGCCCGTCAGATCGTGGCGATCCGTCAGCGCATCACCGATTTCGCCATCGGCCGGGGCTGGGTGCTTGACTGACGCCCGACCCACCGCGGGCGCCGGACACGTGCTTCCGCCCATGGCCGCCTACGGTGACGAGGCCGTCGAGCGTTTCGTCCCCGAGGGCGCCAAGGTCGCCAGCCTGCCCGGAACCCGGACGGATCATCGCAGTGACTTCGCGCGCGACCGTGCTCGCGTGCTGCACAGCGCTGCGCTGCGGCGTCTCGCCGACAAGACCCAGGTCGTCGGACCCCGCGAGGGTGACACCCCGCGTACCCGCCTGACCCACTCGCTGGAGGTCGGGCAGATCGGCCGCGGCATCGCCATCGGCCTCGGCGCCGAACCCGACCTCGTCGAGCTCGCGGGTCTCGCGCACGACATCGGGCATCCGCCGTACGGGCACAACGGGGAACGCGCCCTCGACGAGGTCGCCGCCGACTGCGGCGGATTCGAGGGCAACGCGCAGAACCTGCGCATCCTCACCCGTCTCGAACCCAAACTGCTCGACGCCGACGGCCGCAGCGCCGGACTCAACCTGACACGCGCCTCGCTCGACGCCACGCTGAAGTACCCGTGGACCCGGCGGAAGCCGGGCGGGAAGTTCGGGGCGTACGAAGACGACGCCGCGATGCTCGCGTGGATTCGCAAGGACGCCCCCGAGACCCGACGCTGCGTCGAGGCACAGATCATGGACTGGTCCGACGACGTCGCCTACTCGGTGCACGACCTCGAGGACGGCGTGATCGGCGGTCGCATCGACCTGCGCAGCCTCGGCGACCCCCAGGACCAGCGGGCCCTCGCCGAGATCGGCGTCAAGGAGTTCCCCGGCCTCGATCCCGAGGCCCTCGTCGACGCCGCGCAGCGGCTGCACCGGATGGACATCGTGCGAGCGGTCGGCGTCTTCGACGGCACGCTCGACTCCTACGTCGCCCTCAAACGGCTCACCAGCGAGCTGATCGGCCGTTTCGCGTCGGCCGCGATCACCGGCACCCGCGAGGTGGTGGGGAACCGTCCGGTGTCGCGCTACGACGCCGACCTCGAGGTGCCGCCGCTCATCGCCGCCGAGGTGTCGATGCTGAAAACCCTTGCGCTGCGGTTCATCTTCTCCAACGAACGGCACAAGGCGACCCAGCAGCGGCAGCGGGAACGTATCCACCGCGTCGCCAACTGGCTCGTCGAGGCGGCGCCCGGCGGGCTGGACCCGATCTTCGTGCCGTGGTGGAAAGAAGCCGCGGACGACGCCGCACGCATGCGGGTCATCGTCGATCAGATCGCATCGATGACCGAGGGACGCCTGGAACGCACCGACAAGCAGAACTCGGGAGCGCAGGCGCATCTGGGCTGATTCCGGGGACGGGCTGTGACGGAAATCCGCCCCTGGATACCGCCCTCGGCTGCGGAGCCGGTCGCACTGCGCGATCCGCGTGACGCTCGAGGGTCGATTTCAGGGGTGGTTCCCGTCCGGGCAGGGTGCGCTTCGGGGAGGTCACTACACTGGACGCGTGGCAGGACGAATTCCCGATCGTGACATCACGGCGATCCGTGAGCAGACGAGGATCGAGGACATCGTCGGCGAATACGTCGCCCTGCGCCGCGCCGGCGCCGACAGCCTGAAGGGCCTCTGCCCGTTCCACGACGAGAAGACCCCCTCGTTCCACGTCCGCCCCAACCACGGGCACTTCCACTGCTTCGGCTGCGGTGAGGGTGGTGACGTCTACAGCTTCCTGCAGAAGCAGGAACACATCAGCTTCGTCGAGGCCGTCGAGCAGCTCGCCGACCGCATCGGCTACCGGATCGACTACGAGGGCGGCGGCACCGCGATCAAACGCGACCGCGGCACCCGCGCCCGTCTCGTCGCAGCCAACGCCGCGGCGGCGAAGTTCTACCAGGCGCAGCTGCAGACCCCGGAGGCCAAGGCTGCGCGGGATTATCTGGCGGAACGGGATTTCGACGCCGCGGCCGCCGCGATGTTCGGGTGCGGCTACGCCCCCGACGGCTGGGACACCATGACCAAGACGCTGCTCGCGCAGGGCTTCGAGTTCAGCGAACTCGAGGCGGCCGGACTGTCGAAGCAGGGGCGCAAGGGTCCGATCGACCGCTTCCATCGCCGGCTGCTGTGGCCGATCCGGAACCTCGGCGGCGACATCATCGGTTTCGGCGCGCGCAAGCTCTACGACGACGACAACCTCGGCAAGTACATGAACACGCCGGAGACCATGCTGTACAAGAAGTCTCAGGTGCTGTTCGGCCTGGACCACGCCAAGAGGTCCATCGCCAAGGGGCATCAGGTGGTGGTGGTCGAGGGCTACACCGACGTCATGGCCATGCACCTGGCCGGGGTCACCACCGCCGTCGCGTCCTGCGGCACCGCCTTCGGCGAGGAACACCTCGCGCTCATCCGGCGGTTGATGATGGACGACTCCTATTTCCGCGGCGAGGTCATCTACACCTTCGACGGCGATGACGCCGGAAAGGCCGCGGCGCTCAAGGCATTCGAGGGCGAACAGGCGATCTCCGGGCAGACCTTCGTGGCGATCGCGCCGGACGGGATGGACCCGTGCGAACTTCGGCAGGCCAGGGGAGACGCGGCGGTCCGTGATCTCATCGCCCGCCGCGTGCCGATGTTCGAGTTCGCGATCAAGGCATTGCTGGCCGAGCACGATCTCGACACGGCCGAGGGGCGTGTGCACGCGCTGCGCGACACCGTGCCGGTGGTGGCGCGGATCAAGGACGTCGCGTTGCGCGACGAGTACGCCCGTCAGCTCGCCGGCTGGGTGGGCTGGGAAGAGGTCGGGCAGGTTCTCTCGCGGGTGCGCGAAGAGGGCGCCAAGATCCGAAAGGCTCAGGGTGCCAATGACGCAGTCCGCGTTCGGGGAGGTCGCAACGGGCGTACCCGTCCGGAGGCGGAAGCGGCTCCGAACTCGGCACGACCCAATCCGAATGACCCGCGCCTGTGGCCGCAGCGTGAAGCGCTCAAGGCCGCGCTCCAGTACCCCGCGATCGCCGGCACCGTGTTCGACTCGCTGCCCGTCGAGTGCTTCACCGAGCCGGCGTATGCGATTGTGCGACAAGCGATGACGTCGGTCGGCGGGACGTCGTCGGGCCTGTCCGGCGCCGCGTGGGTCGACGCGGTGCGCAACGCCGTCGACGATCCGGTCATCGACCCGCTGGTCACCGAACTAGCGGTCGAGGTCATGCCCGTCGAGGAGGAGAACATCCCTCGCTACATCACCAGCGTCCTCGCACGGTTGCAGGAGGTATGGGTCGGCGAGCAGATCGCAGACATCAAGTCGCGGTTGCGCCGGATGTCGCCGAGCGACGATCCGGACGGCTACAACGCGGTCTTCGGCGACCTGGTCGCACTGGAGGCCTATCGCCGGAGCCTGTTGGAGCAGGCGCTGGATCCGTCCGCGGGCGTCGGCTGAGCCGCGCTCGCGCCGCGGTGGAATAGGTCAGTCGTCGAGCGATTCGACCTCTTCGAGGAGGGCGGCCACCTCGACGCGGGTGAGCCCGCACCGTTCGGCGAGGGTACGTACCGACTTCGAATCGAGCGCTAGCCTATGTCGTTGACGCTGGTTGACTTCGATGAAGGCGCGAATGATGCGGTCGACGGTCTCGCGCTGTCTCTGGGTGAGGATGTGTGAACCGTCCGGTGGGTTGTAGGCGTCCAGCCCCGACCCCCATTGTTGAGCCTTCGGAGCGATGGGCCGCCATGCGGGTTCTCGAATCCGACGCTCACGAGTGCGGAATGCCAGTGCTCTGGGAGGGCATCGCTTTTTTCGACACGCCGACAATGGTTTCCGGGCGATCTGTCTATTTGCAGATCTCCTGATCCGTTGGATTGGAATTCTGCGCAACCCGTATCCGACGCCTGCAGAATTCATCGGATACAAGGCGAGATGAAAAGTGAAGATGCTGTCGATGGTGAATCGAATGGTTGGAGTTTTGGGATCGAAGGTGCCGTACCCGATTGGAATGCCGACTGCGTAGCATGGGGAGGTCAGTTGCCCCGACCCGATGAGGAGAGCCGATGAACACGGTGTCGGTCGGCGACATACTGGTCGCCTACACGGAGAGCGGACTCGCAGAATCGGATTTCCCGCCGGTCGTCTTCGTGCACGGGCTGGGGGAGGACAAGCGCAGCTGGGCCGGCACCCAGGCCGACCTCGCCGAGATGCACACCTATGCCTACGATCTGCGCGGTCACGGGTCGTCGACGCTGGGGAAGGCCGACGGCACGGTCGAGCAGCTCGGTCTCGATCTCATCGGATTCCTGGAGGAGGTGTCCGGCCCGGCGATCGTGGTCGGGTTCTCGGCAGGCGGCACGATCGTGCTCTGGGCCGCCGCCGAGCGTCCGGACCTGGTGACCCGCGCCGTCGTGATGGGCACGTCGTCGGTGGTGGGACGTTCGGCCGCCGAGTTCTACCTGGCCCGCGCCGCCCAGGCCGCGAACACCGCGTCCCACGAGTTCCACGCGGCGATGCGAGAGGACACGGTCGCCGGCCTCGTCACGGCCACGAACCGCATCGAGGAGCTGACCAGCTCGCGGTTGGAGGCCGTCGGCGACGGCGCCGGATACACCAACGTCGCGCGTGCGATGGCGACGCTCCGCGAACACCCCCTGACCCCGCGACTGGCCGAGATCACCCAGCATGTCGATGTGATCGCCGCGGAGCAGGATGCGCTGTGCCCGGAGAAGGCGGCGCGGATGATCGTCGACGGGCTCTCCGATGTCACCTACCGCACGATTCCCGACGCCGGGCATCTGATGAACGTCGACAACCCGGCGGCGGTGACGGCGGCGCTGCGGGCAGCCATCCTCGGGCACGAGTGACCGTCTCCGCCCCGCTGGGCGGAGTGGCGATTCGGGGAGCCGCGGAGTGCGAGTCCTCGGCTTTCGGCGGCACCCCCGGCAGGTGTGGGGGACCTTCGGAATGCCGAAACGCGTTGAGGCCCTTCAGCTTCGGTGGGGAGTGCGGGGCTCGAACCCGCGACCTACGGATTATGAGTCCGCGGCTCTAACCGACTGAGCTAACTCCCCGTGACGGGCGTGTGCACCCGCGGGAGGGAGATTACCGCAACCCGACATCGCCGCTGTACACCGCCACTCGTGGTCCCCGTCGCGTGTGGCGGAGCGAGAAACCGTCGACAGTCGACGACTACACTGGCCGCACAATCGCCACACGAGTGACTAGGAGTTGACAGCGGATGACGGTCGGGGAGCCCAGCGGTTCCGGCGCGCTGCCGGAGAGCCTGGTGGATGTCGCCGGTCGTCGGATTCGCGACGCCATCCTCAGTGGCGCCCTCGAGCCCGGGCAGAAGATCGTCGAGGAGACGCTGTGCGCCGACCTCGGTATCAGCCGGGCGCCCGTCCGTGAGGCGCTGCGCCTCCTTGCGCAGCAGGGCCTCGTCGAACACCAGCCCCGTCGTGGGGTCCGCGTGGCCGAGTGGTCACCCCGGGACATCCTGCAGCTCTTCGAACTCCGGCAGGTCCTCGAGCGGTACGCCATCGAGTCCGCGCTACCGCTGACCGATCCCGAGACCCAGCTGGCACCGGTGCGGGCGGCGATCGAGGCGATGCGCCGCGCCGAGGACGATCTCGCCCGCGACGACGCGCACCGGGCGTTCCACGCGGCCGTCGTCGGGTTGGCCGGCAACCGTCAACTCGATCTCACGCTGCAGCCGATCCTGCTGAAGCTCCAGCTCCCGATGGCGGTGAACCTGCGAACCGAGGCGGCACTGCGCCAAGGGCCTGAGGGCGGTGTGGACCGGCATCAGGCCATCCTCGACGCCCTCGAGCGCAACGACGCGGAGGCGGTGATCTCCGCTCTGCACGACCACGGGCATCTGCACTATCTGAACCTCGTGTCGGCGAATGCCGCCGATCACGCCCACTGATCGGGTCCGACCCGCCCCGTTTGTGGGGCAGATAACACGATCGACACACAGTCGTTCCCCGCATGCCATTATTCTGTCGACAATCGACGATATGACTTCATCGAGTGGTCCCACCACCGGGCCGACCGTTGCCGAGATCCTCGACTCCCACCTGCACGGGAGCGGCTCGCCGACACGGACCGCGCGCATGGTCCTGGACGCGATCGATGCACGCGGGGACGACGGTACGTGGCTGTCCGTCGTACCGCGCGAGGAACTCCTCGCCGCCGCGGCCGCACTTGAGGCCCGACCCGATGCACGCGACCTCCCGCTCTACGGGGTGACTTTCGGGGTGAAGGACTCGATCGACGTCGCAGGCGTTCCGACCACCCTGTCGTGCCCGGCCTACGCCTACCTCGCCGAGACCACCGCGCCGGCGGTCCGGCGCCTCATCGACGCCGGGGCGCTGTACGTCGGCAAGACGAACCTCGATCAGTTCGCCACCGGGCTCAACGGCACGCGCACGCCGTACACGATGCCGCGCGGCGTCTACGGAAACGGCATGATCTCCGGCGGATCGAGTTCGGGGTCGGCGCTGGCGGTCGCGCACGGCGACGTTCCGTTCACCGTCGCCACCGACACCGCCGGATCGGGCCGGGTTCCCGCCGCGCTCAACGGCATCATCGGATACAAGCCGTCCCGCGGCCTGATCAGCACGGTCGGGTTGGTGCCGGCGTGCAAGTCGCTCGACTGTCTCACCGCGATGACATCGACGATCGCCGACATGGACCTCGTCATGGGCATCTTGCAGGCCCGGGACGACGCCGACCCGTGGGCGCGGGACCCGGGCCCACGATTCGACGGCTCGACGATCAGGATCGGGTTGCCGCCCGTCGAGCACCTGGAGTTCTTCGGCGACGAAGCGATGGAGGACGTCCACCTCGCGTTCCGGAATAGGTTGGCGCACCTGTCGATTCCGGGTGGTACCTCGATCGTCGAGGTCTCGCTCGAACCGTTCCTCGCGGCCGGTGAGCTGCTGTACTCCGGTCCATGGGTGGCCGAGCGGCTGGTCGTGTTCGGGGACTTCCTCGCCGAGCAGCCCGACGAGATCCACCCCGTGGTGCGCGAGATCCTCGAGAGCGGGCGGAAATACAGCGCCGTCGACGCTTTTGCTGCGCTGCAGCGGTTGCAGGAGTTGCGCGCCGAGGTCGCACGCGTGTGGCAGGGGATCGACGTCCTGGTGGTGCCCACCATCGGGCGGACCTTCACCGTAGACGAGGTGCTCGCCGATCCCATCGGCGCCAACACCGTCCTCGGCCACTACACGCATTTCGGAAATCTGCTCGACCTCAACGGGATCGCGGTGCCGCAGGGCGTCACCTCCGACGGACGTCCGCACAGCGCGATGCTCCTGGGCGCCGCGCTCACCGACGACACCGTGCTCCAACTGGCGGCCGCGTTGCTCGACGAACCGCGCGACCGGGCGTCGTCGGACGTCATGGCAGACAGGGCGGCATCCGTCCCGTCGTCGTAGCGCTCGTCTTGACGCCGGCCACCGCCGTCCACCCCGATCCCGACCCGGAAGGTTCCACCCATGTCCGAGACCGTGACACTCGACGCTCTGCCCGGCCCGATCGAACTCGACCTCGACCGGACCGCGTTGCTCATCATCGACATGCAACGAGATTTCTTGCTGCCGGGCGGATTCGGTGAATCACTCGGCAACGACGTCGCACAGTTGCAGGAGGTCGTCGAACCGCTAGGCGTCCTGCTCGACGCGGCGCGTGCGGCGGGGTTGCTCGTCGTCCACACCAGGGAGGGGCATCTGCCGGATCTCTCGGATTGTCCACCGGCCAAGCTCGATCGCGGCGCACCGTCGAAGCGGATCGGCGACCCGGGCGCGTTCGGACGCATCCTGATCCGCGGCGAGTACGGCCACGACATCATCGACGAGCTCGCGCCGGCCGACGGCGAGGTCGTGATCGACAAGCCCGGCAAGGGTGCCTTCTACGCCACCGAGCTGTCGAAGGTGCTGGCCGACAACGAGATCACCCAACTGTTGGTCACTGGTGTGACCACGGAGGTGTGCGTGCACACCACCACCCGCGAGGCAAACGACCGCGGTTTCGAATGCGTCGTCGTATCCGACTGCGTCGGTTCGTATTTCCCGGAGTTCCAGCGTGTCGGCCTGGAGATGATCGCCGCACAGGGCGGGATCTTCGGGTGGACCGCCCCCGGTTCGGCGATCATCCCGCTGCTCGCCGAGCGGGCGAACAAGAGATCCGTCGCCTGACCAACGTAATCCACACCCAGCGCGAGACAGCGGCGTCTCGTTCCCCGATCCATCCAGCATCCGGAGGACACTGTGAGCGCCACAACCGATTCCGCGCCGATCACCGAACCGCCCGCTCCGACGCCGTCGCCCAAGGTGCCGTGGTGGACACGAGGAGACACCAACGCCTCCTTCGGGCTCGGCTTCAACATACTCGTCAACGTTCTGACGTTGACCGGCCTGATGATCGGCGTCGTCGGGCTCTCCGCCGACAACGTCCTGGGAACCGTGTTGCCCGCGCTGGGCGTCGCGCTGATCCTGGGCAATCTGTACTACACGTTCCTGGCCCGGCGCCTCGCCGCTCGGGAAGGTCGCGTCGACGTGACGGCGCTGCCGTACGGGCCGAGCGTCCCGCACATGTTCATCGTCGTGTTCGTCGTCATGCTGCCGGTGTACCTGAACACCAAGAACCCGATCGAGGCCTGGCAGGCCGGCCTGGCATGGGCGTTCATGATCGGTGTGATCGTGATGATCGGCGCGTTCGTCGGGCCGTATGTGCGCAAGCTGACACCGCGTGCGGCGATGCTCGGCACCCTGGCGGGCATCTCGATCACGTTCATCTCCATGCGGCCGGCAGGCCAGATCTGGGAGGCGGCGTGGATCGGTCTGCCGGTGCTGGCGATCATCCTCATCGGCTTCTTCACCGACGTGAAGCTGCCCGGCAACATCCCGGTCGGGCTCGCAGCGTTGCTCGTCGGCACCGCGATCGGCTGGGCCGGCGGCTTCATGGACGGCCCGGCGGTGGGTGCGGCGATCGAGGACATCGCGGTCGGCATCCCCGACCAGCGATTCGATCTGTTGTGGAATGGACTCGGGGACCTCGCGCCATTGCTCGGCACCGCTATCCCACTGGGTGTCTACAACTTCACCGAGGCGATGAGCAACGTCGAGAGCGCCGCGGCCGCCGGCGACAACTACAACCTGCGCAGCGTCCTGCTCGCCGACGGTGCGGGCGCGTGTATCGGTTCGGCGTTCGGCTCGCCGTTCCCACCCGCGGTCTACATCGGCCACCCGGGGTGGAAGGATGCGGGTGGCCGGGCCGGTTATTCACTGGCCAGCGGCGTCGCGATCGGTCTGCTGTGTTTCCTCGGTCTGTTCGGTGTTCTCAACGCGGTGCTCCCGGTGCCGGCGATCGTGCCGATCCTGCTGTTCATCGGCCTGCTGATCGGCGCGCAGGCCTTCCAGGCGACGCCGCGCCTGCACGCGGTGGCGGTGGTTGCGGCGCTGCTGCCCAACCTGGCTGAGTGGGGCAGAGGTCTCATCGACAACGCACTCGCGGCGGCGGGCACGACGGCCGACGAGGTCGGCATGGAAGCCCTGAACGGCGCCGGGGTGATCTACGAGGGTCTCAAGACCCTCGGCGAGGGCGCCGTGCTGGTCGGCCTGCTGCTCGGCACCATCGTCACTTTCATCCTGGAAAAGAAGTTCCACTTCGCCGCCATCGCCGGCGCGGTGGGTGCGGTGCTGGCGTTCATCGGCCTGATCCACGCCCCCGAGGTGTCGTGGGCGGCGGCACCCGAGGTCGCGCTGGGTTATCTGCTCTTCGGCGTCGTGTGTTTCCTCTACTGGTTCCTGCCCGGGGCCAAGGACCCCGTCGAGGTCGACGAGTCGGACGTGGTCGGCGGTCACTGACCGGCCGCTGAGGGCCTGATCACAGATGGGGCGGTTTGGTCCGGAGAGCGGATCAAACCGCCCCGTCTGTGCAGGGCCTTGCCGGAATGTTCGCTGCCTGACCAGCCGTTTTGTTGTCCGGCGTCGGCATGCGCTAAAGTCTGTCCTCGGTTCGAGTGAAGCGCTCCGGCGCCTCGCGAGAGCCCGAGCAATCCCCCATAGCTCAATTGGCAGAGCATTCGACTGTTAATCGAACGGTTACTGGTTCGAGTCCAGTTGGGGGAGCAGGTAAACCGCCCGGTAACGGGCGGTTTTCTGCTTTCTGGGGCACGGCACGTGCGAGATGCGTGCCGGATCCATCTACCGGGTGACGAAACTGCCCGGTCGGTGCGGGAACATCTTCCGAGGCCTCGGAAACACCGGAGGCGATTCCGATGCACCGTCCCCCCGGGTTTCATCTGTCATTGCGACAAACCTCGCCACCCTGGCGCTCTACCTCGTGCCCCTGCCGGCCCTCGCGATCGCTGTCGAGTTCGGCCGGTGCGTCGCATGAGCACCAAGCCCGCCGACGAGCGCGAACACCTCGTCGCCGTGCTCGCCACCGATGCCCAGGACCCCGCCGTCGGCGGCCTGGACGCAATCGCCGACCACCTAGAGTCCGTAGACGTCGGTCCGACCTCGCCCGCGATGACGATCCGCCCACCCTCACGGCGCTACGTGCCGCCCACGACCGCCGCGTCGTGTTCGCTGCAACGGACCTCATCGACGAGGTGCAGACCAGCGAGGACCAGAACCTCCACTCGGTCATGCGCCGGAAGCTCACTGACATCCAGCGATACTCGGCGAACGCGAGTCCCACTCAACCTGCGAGTCAGACGTGCGAGAACACGCGCGGCGAAATCTCGCAGTACATACCTCTTGCCGGCGTCCAGGAGCACTGCTCGGGCATGGGCCCTGGTCGACGGCACCACCCATACGCCAACGTGCCTTGGGCCGATGCGGTGTGGGCGCACCAAGCGGGACGGCGCCACGGTGCGACTCGACCCCGCCGTCGCTTGCTTGTCGGACGCGTTGCTGTCGGTGTCGCGAGGCATACGTGAACCACAACCCGCCGCCCAGTGCCGTTGGCCTTGCGTGGGTTGGGTGGCATGTCGCGGGGGCGTGAACCGGCGGCGCGGGTGGTCTGCGGTCGGATCAGGTCCGTTCCCCATGCCGTGCGTCGTACTCCGCCTGGGCTTCGCGCACGGTGGGCATGTTGTCCTGCACGAGATCGATGAGCCCCTGCAACCGGTCGGCGACCTGCCGGCCGAGCGGGGTGAGGTGGTACTCGACCTTCGGCGGGATCACCTCGTGGACGGTACGCACGAGCATGCCGTCGCGCTCGAGGTTCTGCAGGGTCTGCGACAGCATCCGTTCGCTCACGCCGTCGACCCGGCGCCGTAGCTCACCGAACCGATAGTTGCTCTCGCCCAACGCGATCAGGACCAGACTGCCCCAGCGTCCGGTGACGTTCTGGAGCGTCGCCCGGGAGGAGCAGTCGCGGGCGAAGACATTCGCTTCGAGGGACTGGTCACTGCTGTCGGGCATTCCTCAAGGCTAGCGAAGGTCACAGAACTTCGCTAACCGCATGTATTGCACTTACGAAAAGTAAGTGCATACTGTTGGGGAAGTCGCAGAGGTGCTCGAGAACGGAGAAGAACATGACGATTGCGGTGACGGGTGCGACGGGACAGCTCGGCGGACTGGTGATCGGGGAACTGCTCGAACGGCGTGTCGCGCCCGGTGGCATCGTCGCCGTCGTTCGTGACGAGGTGAAGGCGGCCGACCTCGCGGCCAAGGGCGTGCAGGTTCGGGTCGCCACGTACGAGGACCCGGAGGCCCTGCGCGCGGCGCTCGCCGGCGTAGACAAGCTGCTGCTCATCTCCGGCTCTGAGGTCGGACGACGAGTTCCGCAACACACCAACGTGATCGAGGCGGCCGAGGCCGACGGCGTGAAGCTCATCGCCTACACCAGCCTGCTCAAGGCCGACACGAGCGGACTCGGGCTGGCGCCCGAACATCTCGCCACCGAGCAGCGCCTGTCATCGTCGCCGATCCCGGCGGTGTTCCTGCGGAACGGCTGGTACTGGGAGAACTACGTGCAGGCGATCGTCCAGGCCGCGCAGACCGGCATGCTGCTCGGTGCGGCGGGCGAGGGCAAGGTCGCCGGTGCGGCCCGCGCCGACTACGCCGCCGCTGCCGCTGCGGTTCTCATCTCCGACGAGGACCAGGGTGGCAGGATCTACGAACTCGGCGGCGACGAGCGGCTCACCTATGCCGATCTCGCGAGGATCATCGGCGAGGTCGCCGGCAAGACCGTCGAATACAAGAACCTGCCCGAGGCCGAGTACGCCAAGGTGCTCGCCGACAACGGTGTCCCCGAGCAGTTCGCGGCGGTACTCGCCGGGTCCGACGCCGGCATCGCCCGAGGTGAGCTCGACACCGAGTCGGGCGACCTGAAGAAGCTGATCGGCCGGTCTTCGACCCCGGTCGTGGAGATCGTGAAGGCCGCACTCGCCTGAACGACCCTGTGCCCGACGTCGCGCCGATGAGTTTCGCCGCGACGTCGGGTCCGTCTGTGGTGAAGAATCTGACCATCAGGACGGAGAACCATGTCGCAGCTACTCAGGGTGCAGAACTTCGGGGTCTCGCAAGACGGGATCGGCGCCGGTGTGAATCAGACCTTCGAGCGGCC
Source organism: Gordonia aurantiaca (assembly GCF_039939235.1). Taxonomy (NCBI): domain Bacteria; kingdom Bacillati; phylum Actinomycetota; class Actinomycetes; order Mycobacteriales; family Gordoniaceae; genus Gordonia; species Gordonia aurantiaca. Next base: position 257,466 of record NZ_JBDUUF010000002.1, read on the forward strand.
GTTCGGCGACATCGTCGAGCCGTGGGAGCTGATGTCCTGGGCCGGCGCGACCGCCGGCTGGCCCAACCGCACCGAACCCGGCGGCACCCGCGGGCTCGACGACTACTTCACCCGCGACTTCTCCCACAACATCGGCGCGGAGATCATGGGCCGCAACAAATTCGGATATCAGCGCGGCCCCTGGGCCGACGACGAGTGGAAGGGGTGGTGGGGTGACGAACCGCCGTTTCACACACCCGTCTTCGTGCTCACCCATCACGTCCGGCCGTCCTTCTCGCTGGGCGACACCACCTTCCACTTCATCGACGCCACGCCCGCGGAGGCCGCCGAGCAGGCGAAGGCCGCCGCCGGCGGCAGGGACGTCCGGATCGGTGGGGGAGTGACCACGGTGCGGGAGTTCCTCGACGCCGATCTCATCGACACCCTCCACATCGCCGTCGCACCGGTGACGTACGGCGCCGGACTCAGGCTGTGGGAATCGCCGGACGAGCTGAACGATCGTTTCGAACACGAGGTCGTGCCCAGTCCGAGCGGCGTGACCCACCACCTGTACTGGCGGAAGTAGTTCGGGCCGGCCCTTTTTCACCAACGCCCGGAAAGCGGGCGTCGTGCGGGGTAGTTGTAGGGGGCATGACCGAACTCGCCGCCCAGGCCAGCGCCCTGCTCGAACTCCACAAGCCCGGCGACCCGGTGATCCTGCCGACGGTGTGGGACGCGTGGTCGGCGAACCTGGCGGTCGCCGCCGGCTTCGCCGCACTCACCGTCGGCAGCCATCCGGTGTCGGACTCGATAGGCAAACCCGACAACGAGGGCATGACCTTCGCCGAACTCACCACCCGGGTCGCACAGATCACCGCAGCCGTCGACGTACCGGTCTCGGTCGACATCGAGTCCGGCTACGGCGAGGACCCCGAGCGACTCATCGAGGGGCTGCTCGACGTAGGGGCCGTCGGGCTCAACATCGAGGACACCGTCCACCGCGAGGGCGGGCGGTTGCGGGAACCGCAGGAGCACGCCGACCTCGTCGCCGCTCTCCGTGCCGCCTCGGATGCGACGGGCGTCCACGTCGTCGTCAACGCGCGCACCGACGTCCTCCTCCGGCAGGACGGCGACGAGTCCGACCGCATCGACCGCGCCATCGTCCGGCTGAAGCTGTGCGCGGAGGCCGGGGCCGACGTCCTCTATCCCGTCGGACTGCACGACGACGCGACCCAGAAGCATCTCGCCGAGGGACTGCCGTTGCCGATCAACGCGGTGGCGCACCCGACCCGGCACGACAAGGCGTCGCTCGCCGCGTGCGGCGTCGCCCGGGTCAGTTTCGGGCCGTTCTGGCAGGCCGTGCTCGCCGAGCGTGCGACCGAGGTGCTCGAACCCTGGAAGTAGGGCCTGCGACCCCGGTCTCCGGAAATCGACCGGAGTTGTCGGCGCCCGGGTCTACCGTCGGACCATGGCACTCACCAAGAGCGAACGAGAAGCGTTTCTGGCCGAACCGCACGTCGCGGCGCTGTCCGTGGAGGCCGAACCCGGGCGTGCGCCGCTCACCGTCCCGATCTGGTACCACTACCTGCCCGGCGAACGTCCCTGGGTGTTGACCGGTACCGGGTCGCGCAAGCTCGACCTGATCCGGGCGGCGGGCCGGTTCACCCTGATGGTCGACACGGTGACCCCGAAGATCGTCTACGTGTCGGTGTCGGGCGACGCCGTCGACATGATCGCCGGAACGCGAGAAGACCTGCGCGTGATGGCATCTCGGTACCTGCCGGCACCGGCCGTCGAACCGTACCTGGAGATGGCCGAACGAGAGCACGGCCCGCAGACCAAGGTCTATCTCGATCCCAAGCAGTGGCTCTCGCTGGACCTCGGCAGTATCTGAGCGAGCCCCGGCCATGACGGGGGCCACAGCGGCGTGGGAGACATCGCTACATTGAACGCATGTCGAAGTCCCGTTCCACCTCCGACGCTGTTCCGGTGACGCCCGACGTCGAGGACGACGTGACCCCGCTCGAGCGGGACGAGTTCCTGCAGGCCAACCGCGCCGCGCGGGAGAAGTTGCGGGCCGAGGCGGAGGCCAAGGCCGCCAAGTCCAAGACCACCAAGTCCCAGGCCTCCAACCCCGAGACCGCCAAGTCCGAGGCCGGGGAATCCGAGGCCGGGGAATCCGAGGCCGGGGACTGCGAGGCCGGAGACGGCGTCGCGGGCGACTCCGCGCCAGACGACCGCACCCCGCGCAAGCTCGACCAGGGCGACGTCATTCGCGACCGCGCCTCCCGATGGACCGGGTGGGCCGAGACGCTCGGCGGCAAGACCTGGGCGGTGATCGCCTTGGTGGCCGCCGCGGTGGTCCTCGCCGCGTCGACCGCGGTCCTGGCCGTCGCCTACGTCGACGCCGATCGCCGCGCCGACACCGCGGTGACCTTCGTCGACAGCGAGATCCTCGACACCGCACGCAAGTACGCCGCCGAGCTGTCCACCTACGACTCGGCCGACTACTCCGACCTCGACCGTCGAATCCGGGAGATCTCGACGCCCGAGTTCACCAAGACCTACATCGAGGCGTCGCAGGACGCCCGACGCGGATCGTCGGAGGCGAAGGCGGTGTCGACGGCGAAGGCCGAGAACGCCGGGCTGACGTCGATCGACGGAGACCAGGCCGTCGTGCTGGTCACCCTCGACCAGACGCTGCGCTCGCCCGACACCGCGCAGCAGTTCCCGGACGGGGTGCCGTATCAGACGCGCGTCAAGGTCACCCTCGTCGAGCAGGACGGGCGCTGGCTGCTGGGGGACTTCGAGATCGTCTGAGGCGCATAGGAATCGCGGGTTGACATGCAGGTTCGCAGGTTCCTTCCATCCAGCGCCTCTGGACTCAACCCGCGACTTTGCGGGGGTTCAGGTGCTGGGGCCCAGGAGGATTCGGGCCGACAGGGCCTCGATGCGGCTTGGCGTCGGTTGCGGCTTCAACCGGGACAGGTCGGTCACCACATTCAGCGCCGCGTGGACCAGGAACCTCGCATGGGTGATCGACAGGTCCTCGCGCTCCCGGCCGACCCAGGTCGCCCACTCCTCGACGGTGATCCGCTGCTGATTGCGCAACTCCGCGCGTGCCTCCGGCGTCGCATGCCCGATCTCGGTCTCGTAAACGCTGATCAATTCCGTTGAGCTGCAGGTCAGCTGCACGTACCGGTGAATCATCTCGACCAGGGCCTCGTGCGGCGTCGTCGACGAGCCGAGCGCCTCGGAGATGGCCGTCGTGACGCGGTCCGTCGCCCGCCAGAACGCCGCCTCGAGAATTGCCACCTTGCTCGGGAAGTGCCGGTAGACCCCCGACGGTGGGAGGTTGGCGGCGTGGGCGATGTCGTCGATGGTGACGTCGCGAAATCCCCTGGCGGCGAACAGGTTCACCGCCTCGGTCAGGATGACCTCGCGTCTTGCCGCGGGGACCAGACCATGCCCTGTGTGCGTCGCCGGCGCGACGGGATCGGGCAGGTCGACGTGGAGCAGTCCCATCGCGGCATCGGGGATTATCGTCGTGACCTCGCGCGCCGGGAGCGAGGCGCGATGGGTGGTCGGGCTGGCCGCGACACTCGTCATCGCCGCGACGATCAGGTTCGCGTCCATCTCGCCGAGTCCGGGACGCAGGCGTCGTGCGGCGGCCCGTACGCGGCGGTGCTGGTGGACGACCACATCCCGGACGATCGCCCGGTCCGCGGGTTCCAGGTAGCGTGCCTCCCAGCGGTACAGCCCGCCCTTGCGTCGGTTCTCGAACGACGCCACGGTGATCGCCTCGAGCAGCGCCCGCAGTTCCCCGTCGCCGCCCTCGGGGACCGCGTCCAGGGCCGCCCGCAGCGAGGCGGCGAGAACCGCGGTCGTCTCGGCGAACAGCGCGTACTTGTTCGGGAAATGGCGGTACAGCGCGGGGGCCGAGATACCGACCGCGTCGGCGATGTCCTCCAGGCGCACGGCGTGATAGCCGGCGTCGCTGAACGCCTTGGCCGCCGCGTCGACGACGAGTCGTCGACGGTCGGCCGGTCGTCGGCGTCGAGGGGTGGCCGGCGCCGGATCCGACGTCAAATTCTGTGACGTCCCGGGGCGTGCGGTCATGGCGCCCCAGCGTAGACGGATACGACGTTCACGAGGCCCTTTTCGATGTCGACCGAGGAAACTGCAGGAAAAGTCGATGCACGGCGAGCATAAGTTAACGAAGATTCTCGTGATCTACGTCGCACTGTGGTAGTAATCTAGTCGCTGGCACAGAAACGGCAAGTTGTGTCAAAGGGCATATCTCGAGTGGGGAGAGCAGTGAGCAGCGAGATCAGCCAGGGGGCAATCCGGACCTCGGTCGACGACCGCGGGGTTGCGCGGCTGACCATTTCCCGGCCGGAGAAGATGAACGCCCTGGACACCGAGGCCAACCTCGGCATCAAGGCCGCGATGGAGGAGTGGGGCAACCGCGACGACGTCCGGGTGATCGTCATCGACGGCAAGGGCGGCAGCTTCAGCGCCGGGGCCGACGTGGTGTCGATCAACCGTCAGGCCGGCGCCAATGGCGCATCGGGGCTCGACCCCACCCAGGCGCGCGGGATCATCTCTGCCGGTTCGGAACTCGCACGCGCCGTCCGCTCGGTGCCGGTGCCGGTCGTCGCCTCGGTCGACGGTCCGGCCGCGGGTATCGGCGCCTCGCTCGCGCTCGCGTCGGACCTGATCTACGCCACCAGGCGCTCCTACTTCCTGCTGGCCTTCATCAACATCGGACTCATGCCCGACGGTGGTGCGTCGATGCTCTTCGCCTCCGCGGTGGGCCGCGTCCGCGCCAATGAGCTCGCCCTGCTCGGCGAGAAGCTCCACGCCCCGGACGCGCTGGCGGCGGGCCTGATCAACGGTGTCTACGACGACCGGGCCGCGCTCGACGAGGCCGTCGACAAGGTCGCCGCGAAGCTCGCCGGCAAGAGCCGCTCGGCGCTTCGCCTGACGAAGTCGGCCCTCGACGCGCACACCATGGCCGGCTTCGACGCCGCAATCGAGCGCGAACTCGACGGACAGACCGAGCTGTTGCAGTCGCCGGAGTTCCTGGCGGCCATCGCCGCCTTCGCCGGCGCGAAGAAGTGATCGCTCGGCACAACACCCCGGCTACCGACGACGCGAAGCCGAGAGAGCCATCCCCGCAGGCGTTTTCGACATCCTGTGTGCCAGGACAGACAACAAGGAGACCGATCGTATGACCACGACCGTCGACACCACCACCGATCTCACGACCGAGCCGTTGCGTTCGCGCCGCAACCACTGGAACAACCAGATCAAGCGTCACGCCTTCATGAATCCCGACGGCCCGGCCCTGAAGTTCATGGGCAAGGTGACCACCTGGAAGGAGCTCGACGAGCGCATTCGCGGCTTCGCGGCCGCGCTCAGCCGTCGCGGGGTCAAGTTCGGCGACCGCGTCCTGGTGGTCCTGCTCAACCGCAACGAGTACGTCGAGGCGGTCCTGGGTGCCAACCTGATCGGCGCGATCGCGGTGCCGGTGAACTTCCGCATGAGTCCGGCCGAGGTCGCGTACCTCGTGCAGGACTCCGGCGCCAAGGTCGTCGTCACCGAGACGATGCTGGCGCCGCTGGTCGACGCCGTCGCCGCGCAGACCGGCGCACTCGAACACATCATCGTCATCGGCGAGTCGCAGAACGAGAACCATCTCGCCTATGAGGACCTGGTCGCCGAGGACTCCTCGGACCTGCCCGAGGTCGACGTCCCCGAGGACACCGTCGCGCTGATCATGTACACCTCGGGTACCACCGGAAAGCCCAAGGGCGCCATGCTCACCCACACCAACATGCAGGCGCAGGCGGTCACCTGTTTCTACGTTCTGCAGTCCCGTCCCGACGACATCACCTCGTTCGTGGCGCCGCTGTTCCACATCGCGGGCTTCGGCGCACTGGCGCCGATGTTCTACATGGGTGCGCTCTCGGTGATCCATCCGCTCGGCGCCTTCGACCCCGACGCCCTGCTCGACTCCCTCGAGGAGGAGGGCACCACCTCGATCTTCCTGGTGCCCGCGCAGTGGCAGGCCGTCTGCGCCGCGCAGAAGGCGCGTCCGCGTGACCTGAAGCTGCGCGTGATCAGCTGGGGTGCCGCCCCCGCGTCCGACACCGTGCTGAAGGCGATGAACGAGGCGTTCCCGGATGCGCTGAACGTCGCCGTGTTCGGCCAGACCGAGATGTCGCCGATCACCTGCTCCCTCGACGGCAAGGACGCGCTGCGCAAGCTCGGGTCCATCGGCAAGGTGGTCCCGGCCGTCACCGCCCGCATCGTCGATCCCGCGGGCAACGACGTGCAGCCGGGCGAGGTCGGCGAGATCGTCTACCGCGGTCCGACCATGATGAAGGGCTACTGGCAGAACCCGCAGGGCACCGCCGACGCATTCGCCGGCGGCTGGTTTCACTCCGGCGACCTGGTCCGCCAGGACGAGGAGGGCTTCCTGTACGTCGTCGACCGCGCGAAGGACATGATCATCTCCGGCGGCGAGAACATCTACTGCGCCGAGGTCGAGAACGTCCTGTTCGGTCACGAGAAGATCGCCGAGGCCGCGATCATCGGTCGCGCGCACGAGAAATGGGGTGAGGTTCCGGTGGCGGTCGTCGTACTGGCCCCGGGCGTCGAGGATCTCACCCTCGAAGAGCTCGAGCCGTACCTCAACGAGAACCTCGCCCGCTACAAGCATCCGAAGGATCTCGTCATCGTCGACGAGTTGCCGCGCAACGCCGGCGGCAAGGTCGTCAAGCCGACGCTGCGTGCCCAGTTCGGTAGCAAGGACGCCGGCCTGGCCAACTGATCAGGTTCTCTCACACGGGCTTCGGCCCGCGCCACCGGGTGCACCCACCGGCCTGGGCGCGCGATCGTGCGTGCCCGGGCCGGTGTGCGTCCGGGGCCGGGACCGTGTTGGAACACAGGACTAGAACACGTTTCAATTTTGTGATTGAGTGACTACAGTCACAGGCGACGCGACGTCGCGGTGAAGACTCCCGGAACGCGAAGTTCCCGGGTCGAACGGAGGAGACCAGTGAAGACAAAGGGCGCGCTGCTGCGCGAGAACAACAAGCCGTGGGCCATCGAGGAGATCGAGATCGGCGACCCGAAGGCGCATGAGGTCAAGATCCGGATGGAAGCCGCCGGCATGTGCCACTCCGATCACCACCTGGTGACCGGTGGCATCCCGATGGCCGGATTCCCGATCCTCGGCGGGCACGAGGGTGCCGGTGTCATCGAGCAGGTCGGTGAGGGTGTCACCGATTTCGAGGTCGGCGACCATGTCGTGCTGTCGTTCATCCCCTCCTGTGGCAAGTGCCCGTCATGTAAGTCGGGCCTGGCCAACCTGTGCGACTTCGGCGCCATGCTCCTGCAGGGCGAGGCCGTGTCGGACAACACCTTCCGCATCCACACCGCTGCCGGTGAGAACGTCTACCCGATGACCCTGCTCGGCACCTTCGCGCCGTACATGGTCGTCCACGAGGCATCGGTCGTGAAGATCGACAAGGACATCCCGTTCGAGGTCGCCGCACTGTGTGGCTGTGGCATCCCCACCGGCTACGGCTCGTCGGTCCGCAGCGGCAACGTCCGCCCGGGCGAGGATGTCGCCATCGTCGGTGTCGGCGGTGTGGGCACCGCGGCGCTGCAGGGCGCGGTGATCTCGGGCGCCCGCAACGTCTTCGCCATCGACCCGGTGCCGTGGAAGCGCGAGCAGGCGCTGAAGTTCGGCGCCACCGCGGCCTTCGCCTCGGTGGAGGAGGCGGCCATGAAGATCGCCGAGGTCACCTACGGCCACATGTGCCACAAGGTGATCGTCACCGTCGGTGAGGTGCACGGCAAGGACGTCGACACCTGGATGGGCATCACCGCCAAGGCCGGTACCTGCGTGCTCACCGGAATGGGCAACATGCTCGATTCGGAGGTGACCCTCAACCTGGCGATGCTGACGCTGCTGCAGAAGAACCTGCAGGGCTCCATCTTCGGTGGTGCCAACCCCAAGCTCGACATCCCGCTGCTGCTGTCGATGTACCGGGCGGGCAAGCTGAACATCGAGGACATGATCACCCGTCAGTACCGCCTCGAGCAGATCAACGAGGGCTACCAGGACATGCTGGACGGCCGCAACATCCGCGGCGTCATCCGCTACACCGAAGAGGACTGGTGATCTGAGCCGGCCATCGGGCGGGCACGCGCCCCGCGGGTAACGTGATCCGATGTGTCGGTCCTTGAATCTCTGACGGAATGGCCCGTCGACCACGTGTCGGCGGCGATCATCACCCGCGACGGGGTCGCCGAGGAATTCGGCGACCCCGTTCGCGTCTACGAGCTCGCGTCGGTCACGAAACTCCTCGTCGCAGAAGCGGTCCTGGTCGCGGTCGAGGAGGGCGCGATCGAACTCGACGACGCGGCGGGACCCCCCGGCGCCACCGTCAGGCATCTGCTCGCGCATGCCTCCGGACTCGCATTCGACAAGCGTGAGGTCGAGGCCGGGGTCGGGGAGAAGCGCATCTACTCCAGCGCGGGCTTCGAGGTTCTCGCCGAGTCCGTCGAGCAGGCGACGGGGATCGCGTTTCCCGACTACCTCGCGGACGCCGTCTGCGAACCGCTCGGCATGCCGTCGACGGTGCTGTGGGGGCCGGCCGGTCATGGCGCGCGTTCCAGCGTCGCCGACCTCACGCGTTTCGCGTCGGAACTGTTGTCCCCGCGGTTGCTTGCGCCGGAGACCCTCGCCGAGGCCACCACGGTGCAGTTCCCGGGCCTCGAGGGGTTCGTTCCGGGGTACGGCAAACACCGGCCGAACGACTGGGGTCTCGGCTTCGAGATCCGCTCGCACAAGTCGCCGCACTGGACCGGCGCGTCGAACTCACCGCGGACCTTCGGACACTTCGGCCAGGCGGGCACGTTCCTGTGGGTGGACCCGGTGCTCGACGCCGCGTGCGTCGTGCTGACCGACAAGTCCTTCGGCCCATGGGCCAAGCCTCTCTGGAGCGAGTTCAACGATCGCGTCGTCAGTGAACTTTCGTCACAAAAGTGAACCTGTCTCGCACAAGAAACTGGCGCAACACGTGCCACATGGGGCACAATTGATCCCACGAGTGTGATATCCGCTGTCGCGAGGTGTGTTGGGGAAGACGTTCCTCGTCGACAACGGAGGTGAAGAGGTGCGCAATCTGAACCAGTTTGCGGACATGACAACGGGAGTGGTGTACATCCACTCGGCGCCGGTGGCGCTGTGCCCGCATGTGGAGTGGGCCCTGTCGTCGACCCTGAATGCGCGCGCGAACCTGAAATGGTCGGCACAGGAGGCCGAGCCGGGTATGCAGCGTGCGACTGTCGACTGGGCGGGGCCGGTCGGTACCGCTGCGCGCCTGGTGACCGCTCTGCGTGAGTGGTCGGCCCTGCGGTTCGAGGTGACGGAGAACCCCAGCGAAGGCGTCGACGGGGAGCGCTACAGCTACGTGCCCGGTCTCGGGCTCTGGCGCGGATCGACCAGCGCCAACGGTGACGTCATCATCACCGAGAACCAGCTGCGCGCGATGATCGAGGCCCAGCCCGACAGTGCGGGTCTGGCAAGCGAACTCGAAGCGGCCCTGGGTACCGCCTGGGACGAGGCGCTCGAGCCCTACCGCATGGGCGGCGCCGGCGCCGAGGTGACCTGGCTGCAGCAGCGGGTCGGCTGAGGCCTCTTCCAGGCGCCCTCACGATACGAACCGGCGACGGGCCGGGTCCGCCCATGGACCTGGCCCGTCGCCGGTCCTGTTTCCCGCACGCGTGCACAGTTGTGACTGTCCTCACCTAGCGGTATCGAGAAATGCGACTTTTCTATGTTGAACCGGCAGTCAACTCTGATCGGGGGGATCAACATGAAAGCACGTGTGATGGCGTCGTTGGCCGCGGCTGCGGCGGCGACCGGACTGGTGTTCGCCGGAACCGCCGACGCCTCGGCCGCGGAGGTGGTGCGCGTCTCCGACGAGGTGTTCGTCGGGTTCACGCCGGCCGAGACCAAGCAGATCGCCGCGAACGGGGTGGCGTCGATCTTCGATGCGCCGCAGGTGATCCCGTTCTACTACGTCGAGCCCGACGAGGGGTCGCGGTTCGCGACGTTCTACGTTCCCGGTCGCGGATACATCGTGAAGACGACTGCGCAGAAGATGGTCAACGAGGCGGCAGCGCACCCGAACGGCCGCGTCTGGGTCTCGTGCTCGCAGTCGTCGAAGCGTCCGCTGACGTTGTGGACCCAGTTCTGAAGCGACGGGTCTGATCCGTCGGCCCCGAGGCCGTGAACGACGCACGCCACCGGTGAGAACCGGTGGCGTGCTTGAGAATTCAGACGTCAGACCGTCACAGCGGGATGTTCTTGTGGCGGCCGCGCCGAGCGGGTGCCGCGGCGAGCGCCTCGGCGATGATGCTACGGGTGCGCGCGGGGTCGATGACCTCGTCGACGACGCCGATCGACTGGGCGCGGCCCACGCCGCCGGCGATGGCCTCGTGCTCGGCGGCGAGCCGCTCGTGCAGGGCCTCGCGCTCGCCCTCGGGGGCCGCGGCGAGTGCCTTCTTGTGCAGGATGCCCACCGCGGCCTTGGCGCCCATGACGGCGACCTCGGACCCGGGCCACGCGAAGACCGCGGTGGCGCCGAGTGCGCGGGAGTTCATCGCGATGTAGGCGCCGCCGTAGATCTTGCGGGTCACGAGGGTCACGCGGGGGACCGAGCACTCGGCGAACGCGTGCAGGAGCTTGGCGCCGCGTCGCACGACGCCGTTCCATTCCTGGGCGACGCCGGGCAGGTAGCCGGGGACGTCGGTGATGACGATCAGCGGGATGCCGAAGGCGTCACAGAGCCGCACGAAGCGGGAGGCCTTCTCGGCGCTCTCGGAGTTGAGGCAGCCGCCCATGCGCAGCGGGTTGTTGGCGATCACGCCGACGCTGCGACCGGACAGACGGCCGAACCCGATCACGATGTTCGGCGCCCATTTCTTCTGCAGCTCTTCGAAACTCGAGATCTCGGTCTCGCCGTCGGCGGCGAGGGCGGTGTCGAGGAGACCCTTGACGATGGGGTGGACGTCGTAGGCGCGTCGCGGGGACTCGGGGAGCAGCGCCTTGAGGTCGGTGTCACCGGCCGCGGCGAGCTCGCGGTTGAAGTGCCCCTGCTGGGTGAACGTCGACACGAGTCGACGTGCGCGCCAGTAGGCGTCGGCCTCGGAGTCGGCGACGATGTGGCAGACGCCGGACTTCTTGCCGTGGGTGGCGGGGCCACCGAGCGACTCCATGTCGACGTCCTCGCCGGTCACGCTGCGGACCACGTCCGGACCGGTCACGAAGACGCGGCCTTCCGGCGCCATGATGACGACGTCGGTGAGGGCGGGGCCGTAGGCGGCGCCGCCGGCCGCGAAGCCGACGACCACGGAGATCTGCGGGACGTACCCCGAGGCCCGGACCATCGCCTCGAAGACCTGGCCCACGGCGTGCAACGCCTCGACACCCTCGGCGAGACGGGCGCCGCCCGAATGCCAGATGCCCACCACCGGCGCCTGCTCGGAGATGGCGGTGTCGATGGCGTTGACGATGTGTGCACACCCGACCACACCCATGGCACCGCCCATCACGGTGCCATCGGTGCAGTACGAGACCGTCCGCACTCCGTTGACCAGGCCGACGGCGGCCTGGACGCCGGACTTGTCGCGCGGATGCAGCAACGACATGGTGCCTTCGTCGAAGAAGTTCGTCAGCCGCAACAGCGGGTCGCGGGGATCGACGGCTTCGTCACGATCGGCGATGGGTGCCAATATCGTCATTCACGGTCTCCTGGAGATGTCGGGGCGTGCGTCGACCCGGTCGCGGGCGAGAGCAGTGGCGGTTGCCGGTTCTCAGTAGCGACCGAAGGCGAGCGCCACGTTGTGCCCACCGAAGCCGAACGAGTTGTTGATCGCGTAGTCGATCTGGCCGTAGCGGGGCTCACCGTGGACGACGTCGATGTCGCACTCCGGATCCTGGTTCTCCAGGTTCAGGGTGGGCGGGATGACGCCTTCCTCGACGCTCTTGACCGTGAGGACCGACTCGAGCGCACCCACCGCACCGATCGAGTGTCCGAGTGCGGACTTCGGCGCGTACACCGCGGCATGCTGGCCGATGGCGGCGACGATGCCGGCCGCCTCCGCCGTGTCGCCGATCGGGGTCGACGTCGCATGCGCGTTGATGTGGGTGATGTCCGACTTCTGCAGACCGGCGGTCTGGAGCGCACGGGTCATGGCACGGGCGTTGCCCTGGCCAATCGGGTCCGGCGCAACCAGGTGGAAACCGTCGGAGGTGATGCCGGCGCCCAGCAGACGTGCGTGGATGTGCGCACCGCGTGCCCGGGCATGCTCCTCGCGTTCGAGGATCATCATGGCCGAGCCCTCGCCGAAGACGAAGCCGTCGCGGTCCTTGTCGAACGGGCGCGAGGCGGCCTTCGGGTCGTCGTTGCGGGTGCTCATCGCGCGCATCATCGAGAACGCGGCGATCGGCACGGCGTCGATGTGGCCCTCGACGCCACCGGTGACGACCATGTCGGCGTCACCCATGACGATGTGGCGCCACGCGTGTGCGATCGCCTCGGCGCCCGACGAGCAGGCCGAGACCGGTGTGATGACGCCGGCGCGAGCACCGACGTTGAGGCCGACGACGGCGGCAGGTCCGTTGGGCATGGCCATCGAGACCGCGAGCGGAGACACCTTTCGGTAGTTCCCGGTGGTCTCCATGGCCTGGACGGCGTCGACCATCGCGTCGGCGCCACCCTGCCCGGTGCCGATGACCACGGCCAGACGGTCCGGATCGACCTCCGGTTCGCCGGCCTGGGCCCAGAGACGCTTGCTCATGACGTGAGCGATGCGCTCGACGTAGGCCATACGGCGTGCCTCGACTCGACTGACCTCTGTGGCCGGGTCCTGGAGCAGACGACCGCCGATGCGCACCGGCAGGTTGTACTTCGTGATGAAGTCGTCGGTCAGCTCGCGGATGCCCGACTCACCCGCAAGCAGGTTCTTCCACGTCGAGTCGAGATCCTCGCCGAGCGAGGTGGTCGCCACCATCGAGGTGACGACCACGCTCGGGAAGTTCCCACCCAGCGTCGAGTAATCGCGGAGGGAGGGGGAGCTCATCAGTTCTGGTCTGCCTCGACCTGGGCCTTGATGGCAGCAGCAGCTTCGGGGTTCTCGGCCTCGAGCTTCTGGATGTACGCAACGGCGTCACCGACGGTGCGCAGGCCGGCCAGATCCTCGTCCGGGATCTTCACGCCGTACTTGTCCTCGGTCTGGACGGCGATCTCGACCATCGACAGCGAGTCGATGTCCAGGTCGTCGACGAACGACTTCTCGAGGGTCACCTCGGACGGCTCGATGCCGGTGACTTCCTCGATGATCTCGGCGATGCCGGCAATGAGTTGTTCCTGGGTGGCAGCCACTGTGTGGTTCCCTTTCCTGTTTTCGAATGATGAAAATTCCGGAGCGGCGGATCCGAGGGGCCCGCGCGCTTGGACACACCGGCGTCTGACGACGCCGACATTCCGGGGGTCGCGGACCTATCCGCGACCGCTATCCAAGTCCGTTGATCTTCTCGATGTCGCCGGGCTCCTTGAGGGCCAGCGACGGGGTGCCCTTGAGCTCGCGCTTGGCGATTCCGACGAGGGTGCCCGCCGGGGGCAGCTCCACCACGGCGGTGGTGCCGTGCTCGCGCTGATACGCCGAGCAGAGATCCCAGCGGACCGGCTTGGTCACCTGGCCCACCAGTTTTGTCAGTGCATCGGCGCCGTTCGTTACAGGCCGTCCGTCGGAGTTCGACAGCAGCGTGCGGTCGGGGTCCGACGGGGTGATCTTCGCGGCGGCCGCGGCGACCGCGTCCTGGGCCGGGGCCATGTAGTGCGTGTGGAACGCGCCGGCGACCGCGAGCTTGCGGATGCGGGCCTTCTCCGGCGGGTTCGCGATGAGCTCGTCGATCTTGTCGACGGCGCCGGCCGCGACGATCTGGCCGAACGCGTTGCGATTGGCCGGGACGAGCTCGAGCTCCTCCAGACGCGCGAGCACGGCGGCCTCGTCGCCGCCGAGGACGGCGGCCATCGTGGTGGGCTCGAGCGCGCAGGCCTTCGCCATCTCCGCGCCGCGGATGGCGGCGAGGGTGACGGCCTCGTCGGCGGAGATCACGCCGGTGATGGCCGCGGCGGCGAGCTCGCCGACGGAGTGGCCGGCGACGACGGCGTCCGCGGGCAGGTCACCGTTGCGCTTGCGGAGCTCGTCGAAGGCGAGGAGCGCGGCCACGACGACCAGCGGCTGGGTCACCGCGGTATCGGTGATCTCCTCCGCGGTGGCGGTGGTGCCCAGGCGCTCCAGGTCCAGTTGCGTGAGCTTGGACCACGTCGCGATCTGGTCGCGCGCGCCGGGCAGATCGAGCCACGGCACGAGCATTCCGGGTGTCTGGGATCCCTGTCCGGGAGCAAGCAACGAAAGCACGTGACCAGAGAACACCGTTTGGGCCGCCCGTGTGGGTGTAGAGAAGCATGAACCTTCAGAGACCCTTTTGTAGGGTTCCCACAAAAATGATCGAACTGGCACCCGCTTCGTAATCGGCCCGAGATTCGTTACAGAATCGTGTTCTCAGCGTCCCTATCAGGGAAAACATAGAATCGGACATGTTACGCATGTGACTCATGTGGCAGAAGACTGCGTTTTGTGTCGTAAGTGTGTCAGACGACCAACAGTCGTCGCGATTCGTAGTACGTATGCGTCGCGCGGGTTGGTTGGATCACGTCCTGTGATTTCTGCAATTTTCTTCAGTCGGTACCGGACGGTATTTGGATGTATGTACAGAACCCGCGCGCAGGACTCGACCGAGCCCCCGGAGTCCAGATACGCCTCGAGGGTCGTGGTGAGCGAGGAGCCGCCCTCGGACAACGGGACGACGAGTGATTCGACGAGCGCGGTCATCGCCGACTCGTCTCCGTTGAGTGCCCGTTCCGGCAACAGTTCGAGGCTGTGCACCGGACGCGGGGCACTCGGCCAGCCCGCCACCGCCTCGATGGCGGCCATCGCCTCGGCCGCGCTCGTGTGCGCACTCCCGAGATTGGGCATCGTGGGTCCGATGACGACCGGGCCGTCGGCGAAGTGCTCCAGGAGTGCGGAGATGAAGGTCTCGTTGGGTTTGATGGGGCCGCTGACGATCGCCACCAGCAGCGACCCCTGCACCACCGACAGGGCGGAGCGGTCGTACTGACGGGCGGTGTTGTGGATGGCCAGCGGCACCGAGACGTTCTGCTCGGGCGGTGGGGTGCCGACGAAGACGGTGGCCGGCGCGTCGGAATCCCAGTTCAGGGCTGCGGCCCGGGACAGCAGCTGCGGTCCGGTGTCACCGCGGACCACCGCGTCGACGACGAGCGCCTCGAGACGGGAGTCCCAGGCGCCGCGTGACTCCGCGGCCGAGGCGTAGATGGCGGCCGCGGCGAAACCGATCTCACGGCCGTAGCGCAGGACCGCCTCGGTCAGGGCCCGGAGCTGCTCGTCGTTGCGGGCCAGCAGCGGCAGCCACTTCTCGAAGAACTCCATCGCCACGCGGACCATCTCGACGGTCTGCAGCAGCGAGATCCGGCGGGCCAGGTCCTGGGGGACCACCTGGAACGCCTGAACGGTGAACTTGACGTTGCCCTCGGGGTCCTGGATCCATTCGACGAAGTTGACCACCGCGGTCTGGACCACCAGCTGCACGCTGGCGCGCTGGGCGGCGTCGAGGTCGCCGAAGTAGGGCAGTTGTTCCTGCATCGAGTGGACGGCCTCGGTGGCGAGGCGTCCGCTGTACTGCTTGACGCGCCGCAGCAGGGTGTCGGGCAGCGCGTCGTGCACGGTGGCGGGGGCCGGGACATGGGCACCCCGCTCACCGAACACGTCAGCCGGTGGTGTGGTGGGCTGATTCACGCGCGCGTCGGACACGACCTCAATCTAGACCCGCCGTGCCCGACGCGGTGTGAACGATCAGGCCACGCCGGGATCGCTGGTCTGCTCCGGCGCCGCCGCGACATCGTCGATCCGGTACTTCTTGGCCGCCTGATCGGCCACCGACAGGTCGATGTGACCGTCACGGGCCAGCGTGAGCAGCACCGCGACGACGATCGACTCGGCGTCGACGTTGAAGAACCGGCGCGCCGCCGGGCGGGTGTCGGAGAAGCCGAACCCGTCGGTGCCCAGGGTCAGGTATGTGCCCGGCAGGTACGCCCGGATCTGCTCCTGGACTCCGCGCATGTAGTCGCTGACGCCGACGAACGGGCCGGCGGTGTCGGCGACCAGCTCGGTGAGGTACGGCTGCTCTGCCGCGCCGCCCGGGTTGAGCACCTGTTCGCGGTCGATGCGGATGCCGTCGCGGGCCAGCTCGCTCCACGAGGTGATCGAGTAGACGTTCGCGCCGACGTTCCACTCCTCGGCGAGGATCTCCTGCGCGCGCAGGGCGTCGGGCATGGTGACACCCGAGACCAGGATGTTGGCCGGGTACTGCTTGCCCTCCGGGGCCTTCTTGTACAGGTAACCGCCCTTGGTGATGCCCTTCGGGTCGAGCCCCTCCGGCATCGGCGGCTGGTGGTACGGCTCGTTGTAGACGGTGATGTAATAGAAGATGTCCTCGGGGTTCTCCCCGTACATCCGCCGCAGACCGTCGTCGACGATATACCCGAGTTCGTAGGCGAACGCCGGGTCGTAGGCGACGACCGCCGGGTTGGTCGCCGCGAGCAACGGCGAGTGGCCGTCGGCGTGCTGCAGACCCTCACCGGTCAGCGTGGTGCGTCCGGCCGTCGCGCCGATGACGAAGCCGCGGGCCATCTGATCGGCCGCCGCCCAGAAACTGTCGCCGGTGCGCTGGAAGCCGAACATCGAATAGAAGATGTACAGCGGGATCATCGGCTCGTCGTGCGTCGCGTACGACGTGCCGACCGCGGCGAAGCTCGCCGCCGATCCCGCCTCGTTGATGCCCTCGTGCAGGATCTGGCCGTCGACGGCCTCCTTGTAGGCGAGCATCAGGTCGGCGTCGACCGATGTGTACAGCTGGCCGTTGCGGTTGTAGATCTTCAGCGTCGGGAACCACGAGTCCATGCCGAAGGTGCGGGCCTCGTCCGGGATGATCGGCACGATCCGCTTGCCGATCTCCTTGTCGCGCAACAGGTCCTTGAAGATGCGGACCAGTGCCATGGTGGTCGCGACCTGCTGCTTGCCAGACCCCTTCGAGGTGGTCTTCAACGCCGACGAGGTGTCCGGCTTGAGGACCTTGCTGGTCGAGGTGCGCCGGCTCGGCAGGAAACCACCGAGGGTCTTTCGGCGGTCGAGCATGTACTCGATCTCCGGGGCGTCCATGCCGGGGTGGTAGTACGGCGGCAGGTACGGGTCCTTCTCGAGCTCGGCGTCGGAGATCGGGATGCGGGTGCTGTCGCGGAAGGCCTTGAGGTCCTCGAGCGTCAGCTTCTTCATCTGGTGGGTGGCGTTGCGACCCTCGAAGTGCTTGCCGAGGGTGTAGCCCTTGATCGTGTGCGCCAGGATGACCGTCGGCTGGCCCTTGTGGGCCATCGCCGCGGCGTAGGCGGCGTAGATCTTGCGGTAGTCGTGGCCACCGCGTTTGAGGTTCCAGATCTCCGCGTCGGACAGGTTCTTGACGAGTTCCTTGGTGCGCGGGTCACGGTTGAAGAAGTGCTCGCGGACGAAGGCGCCGTCATTGGCCTTGTAGGTCTGGAAGTCGCCGTCGGGCGTGGTGTTCATCAGGTTCACCAGTGCGCCGTCGCGGTCGGCGTGGAACAGTGCGTCCCACTCGCGGCCCCAGATCACCTTGATGACGTTCCAGCCGGCGCCGCGGAAGAACGACTCCAGCTCCTGGATGATCTTGCCGTTGCCGCGCACCGGGCCGTCGAGGCGCTGCAGGTTGCAGTTGACGACGAAGGTGAGGTTGTCGAGACCCTCCGCCGCGGCGAAGCTCGCGAACGCGCGCGACTCCGGCTCGTCCATCTCGCCGTCGCCGAGGAACGCCCAGACGTGCTGGTCGGAGGTGTCCTTGATGCCGCGGTCGTGCAGGTAGTGATTGAACCGGGCCTGGTAGATCGCGTTCATGGGCCCGAGACCCATGGACACGGTCGGGAATTCCCAGAACTCCGGCATCAGCCGCGGATGCGGGTACGACGGCAGGCCGCCGCCCAGGCCGGCGTGGCTGCGTTCCTGGCGGAAGCCGTCGAGGCGGGCCTCGTCGATGCGGCCCTCCAGGAAGGCGCGGGCGTAGATGCCGGGGGAGGCGTGGCCCTGGATGAAGATCTGGTCGCCGCCGCCGGAGTGGTTCTTGCCGCGGAAGAAGTGGTTGAAGCCCACCTCGTAGAGCGACGCCGACGAGGCGTACGTCGAGATGTGGCCGCCCACACCGACTCCCGGCCGTTGGGCGCGGTGCACCATGATCGCGGCGTTCCAGCGGATCATCTGGCGGAAGCGCCGCTCGACCTCCTCGTCACCGGGGAACCACGGTTCGGCCTCGGTGGGGATGGTGTTGACGTAGTCGGTGGACGTGAGTGCGGGGATCGAGACGCGCTTCTCCGCGGCGCGCTCGAGCATCCGCAGCAACAGATAGCGGGCGCGGCCGGGGCCGGCGTTCTCGATCAGGGCATCGAACGAATCCAGCCACTCGGTGGTCTCTTCGGGGTCGATGTCCGGTAGGTACGACGCGACCCCCTCGCGGATGACGCGGACACGCTGTCCACTCGACGCGGCGCGGGGGAACGGGTCTGCGGAGCCGGCGTGTTCGCTGGGAATGGTGTCCTGCGGCGCGCGGTCCAGTTGGTCGGTCACGGTTATGCCTACTCCCTCTGACAGGCCGGATTCGGGGTGGTGATCCGGCTGCATGGTGTATGACACCGCAACCCCTTTGCCGTGCGGTGTCACCCCTCATCGTGCCCCATGTGAGTTCTGTTGGCACCGGGTGGATCTCTGTAGGCTGTCCCGATCGCAATGCCTGTTGTAGCGTCCATCCGGGGCTACTCACGAGTAGGGGGAGATCATGCTGGGCACAGGGGAGGCCATGCCCGGCCGCAGGGGACTTCGGGGGGTCCGCACGTTCACGACGATCGGCATCACATTCGGGGGGATGATGCTGTCGGCGTGCACGTCCACGGTCGAGGGAACGGGGTCGGCGGCGCCGGGGGAGGTCGCCGCGTATCGGTCGGAGTTGTCGGTGTCGGCGGCCGAGCGGATTCGCGCCGAGGGCGTCGAACTCTGCCGCGAGGCGATGTCGTCGATGGTCGTGATGGTGCGCGGCTACAACGCCTTCATCGCCAGGCTCAACACCACCCACTCCTATCCGGCGGTGGGGGACCTCGACGACAAGGCGCGCGCCGGCCTGATCGCGGGCGCCGATCGGATCCGGCCCAGGCTCACCGAGACCGCGCCGGCCGAGGTGGTCACGCCCGCCCGCACGTTCCTGGAGACGACGGCCCGGCTGGAGAACGCGATCCGACGACAACTGCGCGTCGAACTCAATCCGGTGGCCGGACAGTGGACGCGCGACAAGCAGAAGCTGCTGGAGGTGTGCGCCGCGTACACGCCGTTGCCGGCGGCGTCGTCGGCGACACCGCGGTCGGAGGCGTCGCGGTCGGAGGCGTCGTCGAGTCCGGCGCCGAGCAGTACAGCACCGACGAGTCCGGGTCGATGACGTTCCGTGGTCATGACCGTCCGGGAGAAACGCCCGAAAACCCCGACGTGGGTCGGCTTGCAATGTGAGGCTTTAGGCTGTTCCCTATGCTGACAGGCGAGTTGGCGTACGGAGACTCTCGCAGCCACGTACGAACCGGCGACGAACGCAACGTCCCATCACCCTCAGGAGGTCACGCGCGGTGGTAGCCGCCACAGACGGTACCGGCAACAATGCCCAGAAGCTGGGCTTGAAAGCCGGCTTGGTCGTGCAGGAACTCGGCTGGGATGAGGACACCGACGACGATCTCCGGGCTGACATCGAGGACCTGATCGACGGCGAGATGCTCGACGAGGACGCCGACGACGTCGTCGACGTGGTCATCCTCTGGTGGCGCGACGGCGACGGGGACCTCGTCGACGCGCTGATGGACGCCATCGGGCCGCTCGCCGAGGACGGCTACATCTGGGTGTTCTCGCCGAAGACCGGTCGCCCCGGATATGTCGATCCCAGTGAGATCGCGGAGGCCGCGCCGACCGCGGGCCTGACCCAGACGTCGGCGATCAGCCTCGGGGACTGGTCGGCCGCGCGGCTCGTCCAGCCGAAGGCGCGCGCGGGCAAGAAAGCATGAGCGAAGCCTTCCCCACCGGACCGCTGAAGGTCGGTGACCGGGCTCCCGACTTCGAGTTGCGGGATCAGAACAACCAGTTGGTCTCCCTGTCGTCGCTGCGGGCAGATCGCAACGTGCTCGTCGTGTTCTTCCCGCTCGCCTTCACCGGCACCTGCCAGGGCGAGCTCGGGTACATCCGCGACCAGCAGCCGCAGTTCTTCAACGACGACGTCACCACCGTGACCGTCTCCGTCGGCCCGTCGCCCACGCACAAGGTGTGGGCGTCGGCGCAGGGCTTCCTGTTCCCGCTGCTGTCGGACTTCTGGCCGCACGGCGAGGTCGCCAAGGCCTACGGCGTGTTCAACGAGGAGCGCGGCTACGCCAACCGCGGCACGTTCCTGGTGAACCGCGACGGCGTCATCGTCTTCGCGGACATGGTCGGGCCGGGTGAGATGCGCGACAGCTCCGTCTGGGACAAGGCGCTGGCCGCGATCGGCTGAGGTCGTCGCGGGTTCATGGCCGAGAGTTGCGCCGGGCGCGGTGTGAGGCCATGTCCCGGGCCCGTGATGATCACGAGCCCGGGCGCGCCGCAAACGAGCTTCTGCTGATGTTGGTGCGCGCAAAGGGATTCGAACCCCTGACCGCTGGTGTGTAAGACCAGAGCTCTACCGCTGAGCTATACGCGCCCGGAGCGTCGGTGGTGACACTCGCGTCAACGAATGTAGCGGCTGGACGACGATCGCCCAAAACGGCTCCCCTCACCGGGTCCTTTGGCGGGCTCCGGGTCGGTCCGGGTGCAGGTGTGTGCCCGGTGCGAGCCCGACGCTCACCGTGACAGACAGGGGCAGTTCGGTCCGCGTGGCGGCGCGAAACGCCCCGGCTCCCTTACCCGAAGATCGGCGGCAGCGCGAGCACCATGATGGCGCCCCAGATGACGTGGGTGATCGCAGGAGCCAGGACGCCGGCGGTGCTGCGGCGCAGGATCGCGCAGACCGTGCCCAGGATCGCCCCGGCGAAGCCCAGCATCACGTTGCCGCTGGCCATGGTGACCAGCACGTAGATCACCGTCGAGATCAGCACCGGGTTGTGCGGGCGGGCGGCGGAGTAGACCGAGCCGCGGAAGAACAGCTCCTCGGCCAGTCCGTTGACCAGGGTGATCGCGGTGACGACGGCCAGGCTGCCGTAGTCGGCGAAGGCGAGCACCTGGTTCGCGAGGTCGCTGACCGCGGGGATGAGGCGGGCGACCAGCGCGCCGACGACGAACGCACCCCCCACGGCGAGGCCGGTCACCACACCGAGGCCGACCGCGCCGAGCCGGTCCGGCGGTCTCGAGGCGACCGGGCTGTAGGACCCCAGCCGTAGCGGCCCCGATACGAGGGCTCCGACGGTCCACACGACGGCCATCCCGATGGTCAGCGGGTAGAAGGCCGTGTCGCCGGGTTCCACCCGGAGCGAGACGGCCAGCATCACCGCGCCGAGGATCAGGAACAGGCCGACGATCCAGCGGCGTCGGACGAAATGCGTGCCCGGATCGGGGTCCCGATCCGCGGCGATCGAGTTGTAGAGGTCGCGCGCCAGTGTCGTCACCAGCACTGATCACCACCTTGGTCGGGTCGCCGTTGGGGCGAGCGGTCGAGGCGTACGGGTCGTACGAACGGTCACGTACGGCTGGGCAGGAGCGTTCCGGCGATCCTCGCCGACACCCGCAGGGTGCCACCGATCGTGCCGCCGATGGCGCGTTTGGCCCGCAGCAGGTCGCCGCCGGCCCAGGCGGGGTCGGTGTCGGCGAGGTGGTGCAGGTCGTCGAGTTCGCACACCGGACGCGGATGCGGGGAGCGCACCGATGCCCGAACAGCGTCGCGCATCGGTGTCAGACCGCCCTCGGGCGGTGGGACGAGATCGCGAATCCTGTGCTCGGAGGCCGTCATCGGATGGTTCAGCGACGTCACCAGCTCCTCGGTGAGCGACGACGGAACCGGGACGAACCGGCCGCCGAGCCGACCCGCGAGACGGGTGCTGACCCCGAAGACGGGCAGGCGCAGACGCGGGAACCGGACTGCGGAGATGTACTCGTGGAGGATCGAGATGTAGCGGGCGTGGTCGGGGCCGGCGATGTCGTAGTCGCCCGGCGGCAACGACGGCTCGCAAGCCGCGACCAGGTAGTGGATGGCGTCCCGGATCGAGATCGGGTCCATCTCGTTGGTGATCCACCCCGGCTCCGGGATGACCGGCAGGCGGTCGGCCATGTAGCGGATGATCTCGAACGACGTCGACCCCGCCCCGATGATCACCGCCGCTCGCAACCACACCAGTTCCGGACCGTTCTCGACGGTCAGGCCCTCGGCGACGTCGGCGCGGCTCTGCAGATGCGACGACAGCTTGTCCTCGGCGGGAACGAACCCGCCGAGGTAGACGATGCGGCCGACACCGGCGTCCCGGGCGGACTCGGCGACGTTGCGCGCGGCGTCGCGGTCGGCGTTGGCGAAGTCGACCTGGCCGATGCCGTGGACCAGATAGTAGATCGCGTCGAGCGGTCCGGCCGCGGTGATCGCGCGCTTCACCGACGACGCGTCGTCGGCATCCATCGCCACCTTCGTGACCTTCGACGACCAGCTGAACCGGTCGAGCTTTGCCGTGTCACGGGACGTCACCACGACGTCGTGGCCCTTCTTCAGGAGTGCGCACACCAGTCGGGACCCGACGTATCCGGTCGCCCCCGTGATCAACAGCCTCATGACCCCGACGGTAGAGAAGAATCGGCGACCGGGGCGCAGGCGCAGGTCAGCGCGCTAGGGCCGGGCGTCGATGGCGCGCCGGTAGCGCCGCGCGACCTCATCGTGGTACTCCGCGACCGCGGCGAGTTCGGCGCGGAGTTCGTCGGGTTCGATGACGGTGAAGTCGGCCCCGAAGGCGTACATCCAGCGGGCGATCGAGGTCAGCGAGGTGCTGTAGACGGTCACCTCGCAGGAGTCCTCGTCGCCGGATTCGAGGGTGCCCCAGGACTCGTGGATCATCGGCGCGATCTCCTCGAGCGGGGCGTGGATGCGGACCCGCGCGGTGGCCTGATGTTGCACCGCGCCCAGGCCGCGTTTGACGAACGCCGCCGCGCCGCCGTCGGGGAGATCGCGCGGTGTGAATCGGGGACCGGTCGGTGTCCTGGGTTCCATGCGGTCGACCCGGAAGGACCGCCAGTCGTCGCGGGCGATGTCGAAACCGACCAGATACCAGCGGTTTCCGTTGCGCACGAGGCGGTACGGCTCGACCTCGCGCCGGCTCTCCTCGCCGTCGTTGCGGCGGTAGTCGAAACGCAGGCGTTCGCGTCGATGACATGCGGTGGCGATGTCGGTGAGTCTGTCCGCGGGCACCGCGGTGGTCGGCGCCTCCCGCGGGATCGCCTCGATGCGCAGCGCGTCGAGGCGGTGTCGCAGCCTCGACGGCATGACCTGACGCAGCTTGGCGAGCGCGCCTGCGGAGGCCTCGGCCATGTCGGCGACCGCGCCCGTCGTCACCGCGTCCAGGCCCAGGGCGACGGCGAGCACCTCCTGGTCGTCGAGCAGCAGCGGCGGCATCTCCGCGCCGGCGCCGAGCCGATAACCGCCGCGCACACCGACATTCGCCTCGACCGGGTAACCGAGTTCACGGAGCTTGTCGACGTCGCGCCGCACCGTGCGGGTGGTGATGTCGAGCCGGTCGGCGAGCTCCCTGCCCGACCACTCCCGCCGCTGCTGCAGCAGTGACAGCAACGCGAGCAGCCGGGCCGAGGTTTCCAGCATGGCACCATCCTGCCTCAGGACGCGGACAGGTTTTGTCCTTGTTTCAGCAGGTGATGTACATGGACGGGTCCGATGTGGTGTCGAGCCATTTGCCGTAGGCGTCGCCACCGATCTGGTTGCGCAGCGTGCAGATGTCACCGAGGGTCGGCCCGGCGACGAAGTACACCGCGTAGATGGGATTCCCCTCATCGCTTCGTTGCCTCAACGAGGGGCAGGACTGGTCGGTCCGCAGATAGTTGGAACCCGGGAACCGATCGAGGTACGCCTGTACCTCGGAAGCGTAGGAACCGGGCGAGGTCGCGTTGCCCACGACGACGATCCCCGTGCCGTCGCATGCCGGACGGGACATCGGGACGGACACACCGAGGTCACCGGGTCCGCTGCCGACGGACGGCGCTGCCTGCGTCGTGGTCGGTGGCGGGGTCACCCGGTTCTCCGGGGGCGATGGCTGCGTGGTGGCCTGCACCGGCGGCACCGGGGTCGGCGTGGTCGCGTTCCGGGCGGTTGTGAGCGTGGAAGTGTCACTCACGGCTGCGGTGGATTCGTCGGAGCGTCCGGACAGGACCGCCCAGCCGACGATCCCGGCGCAGATGAGCAAGACGACGACGGTGGCGAGCACGATCGGCAGCACCGGCGATCGACGCTGTGGGGCAGTGGGCCGTGGCCACGCGACGGCGACCATCGTCGGGTCCCATCGGGGTCCGGTCGGGGTCGTGCCGGGACCGGTGACCGCAGTCGGCGCGGCCGGGATCGTATCCGGCGGCGGGACGACGGTCGGCCCTTCGGCGGGAACGACCATCGGCGGTCCGGGAAAGGGGTCGGCCCTGAGGGCCGCCTCGGCATCGGCGACGAGCGTCCGGGCCGATGTCGGTCGCTGTGCCGGGTCCTTGGCCATCCCGCGGGCGATGACGTCGTCCACGGCGGTGCCCAGCCGGGGAGGCGGGAGGGTCAGGTGCGCGGCGATGAGGCGTTCGATGGTGGTCGCCGAGCCGAAGGGATGTGTGCCGGCGAGACATTCGAAGAGCACGCAGGTGAGGGCGTAGATGTCGGCGGGTGCCCCGATCGCCCCGTCGCCGAACCGTTCTGGCGCCATGTACCCGAATGATCCGATAGCGGTGCCGGTGCTGGTGAAGCGCGTGTCCGTGTCTGCCTGTGCGAGGCCGAAATCGACCAGGTATGCGAAGTCGCGGTCGTCGACGAGGATGTTGTCGGGCTTCACGTCTCGGTGATAGAGCCCACCGCGGTGTGCGGCGTCGAGGGCATCGGCGATCTGTCCGACGATCGTGAGCGCCCGCTCGGCCGGTAGCGGTCCGGTCTCGGCCAGGAGGGCGCGCAGATCACGTCCCTCGACGAGGCGCATGTCGATGAAGAGCCGGCCGTCGATCTCGCCCCAGTCGTGGATCGGGATCACGTGCGGGTCGTTGAGCTGTGCGGCGACCCGCGACTCGCGAAGGAACCGGTCGCGGGCGGCCGGATTGTCGGCGATCGCCGGACTGAGGAGCTTGAGCGCGACGACTCGTCCCTTGGTGGTGTCGGTGGCGCGGTAGACCTCGCCCATACCGCCGCGTCCGATGAGCTCTTCGATCTGATAGTGGCCGAGCCGCCGACCGGTGAGATCCGAAGCAGTCACGAGCCAACCCTAGAGGTCCATCACGGGGACCGGGATCGTTCGGAAGCATTTCGACGTCGGTCATGCGGACCAATCGTGTCCGGTGTCCCGGCCCGTGCGTCGGCGGCGTAGGCGTGGCGCGCGCATGGGCCGCCGCCGGTGTTGCTCCTCGGCGTGATGCTTCACCCCGCTAAGGTTGTGCCCGAGTTCACATCAGGGTGAACGCCGATCCACGAGGAGCACGCCCATGCCGACCACGATCCTGCCCAAGGAAGACCTCACCGATGCCCTCATCGCCCAGTGGGCGACGATCGCCGAGGTCGCGGCGGGTCTGAGCGACGAGCAGTGGTCGGCGCCGTCGGTGCTGCCGGGATGGACCAACGCCGACATCGTCGCGCACATCATCGGCACCGAGTCGATGCTCGCCGGTCGCGACGTGGAGGCGTCGCCGACGATCAGCGCACTCGACCACGTGCGTAACCCGATCGGCGAGCTGAACGAGAAGTGGGTCGATCACTTCCGTCCCAAGTCGAAGACCGAGGTGCTCGCGGCTCTCGACGAGATCGTCGGGGCGCGCACCGCGGCGTTGAAGGCGATGTCGCAGGACGAGTTCGAGGCGGACTCGATCACCCCGGCCGGCCCCGACACCTACGGGCGGTTCATGCGCATCCGCGTCTTCGACTGCTGGGTGCATGAGATCGACCTGCGCGACGGCACCGACGGGTCGTCGCCGACCGATCCCGTCCCGACGGCGTGGGCGCTCGACGAGATCACCGCATCGCTGCCGTTCGTCGTCGGCAAGCGCGCCGACGCACCCAAGGGCAGCAAGGTCGTCTTCGACATCACCGGGCTGTCGCCGCGCGTCGTGCGGATCGCGGTCGCCGACCGTGCCGGGGTTGTGGAGGGGTTCGACGGCGGTGACGAGGCCGCGGACGTTCGGCTGCGGATCGATGCGGTGAACCTCGCGCGCTGCGCCGGTGGTCGTCGCGACGCCGACCCGGCGGCCGTCCGGGTCGAAGGGGATTCCGCTCTCGCGCAGGCGATCCTGACGCGGATGAACTACGTGATCTAGTGGAGCGGGGTCACCGGACGACCTTCGCCTTCTGGATCAGCAGGTTCTGCTTCGGCGGGCCCGACTTGGCGCCGGGCTCGAACGGGGTGAACCCGTTGGCGATTATCCTGTCCAGCACCGCCAGACCCGCGGCGTCCATGGTGCCGACGATCGAGAAGCTCAGCGGCAGGACGGTGGGCTGGGCGAGCATGAAGAACGTCGTCGAGCCGGTCGCGCCGCTGTCGGCGGGTAGGTCGAGGATCGCCACGGTGCCGCGCGGATAGGTGACGGTGCGCACGCCGTTCTCGGTGCCGACCGACGGCAGGTTCGTGGGCAGTTCGTCCGGGCTGGTCCAACCGGGATTGGTGCCGTCCCGGCCGGCGATCGCCCCGCAGATCAGGAACTTGTCCGACGCCCGGTGGCACTTGCTGCCGTCGTAGAAACCGGACTCGATCAGTTCCACCATCGCGCCGACGTTGCACGGCGCATCGGCCCGGTCGAGCGTCATGCTGAGCGTGCCCTGCGCAGCGATCGGGATCTCGACGCCCACCGTGCCCTCGTCCGGCTGGGTCGACGGCGGGGGCGGCACCTCGACGCCGCCGACCGCGGACCGGCTCCGATAGTCGCACGACACCGTGCCGGGAGGCATCGGGGCCGGCGACGCGTTCGGGTCCGGCGGGGGACCGTCATCGGAACCGGACAGGACGACCACGATTCCGGTGACCACCAGCGCGATCACGACCACCCCGGCCAGGACGGCGAGCGCGATGTTGCGGCCGGTGTTCGACCTCGTCGGAGGCGTCGGGACGGCGCCCCATCCGTTGGGACCCGAGAACGACTGGCGACCGGACACCGCCTCTGGTCCCGAAAACCGCTGGGGCCCCGAATGCGACTGTGATCCCGAATATGACTGTGGTCCCGAATATGATTGCGGTCCCGAATATGGCTGCGGTCCTGAATATGACTGCGGTCCTGAATATGGCTGCGGTCCTGAATATGACTGTGGCCCAGACGAATACTGCGGCGGTCCCGAATGTGACCGTGGCCCGGAGGAATAATTCTGCGATAACGAAGACGGCTGCGGTCCCGAAGAGGCATCTGGCCCGGAATACGACTGCGGTCCGGACGAGTACCCCGGCCCCGACGCCTGTTGTGCCCGGCCCTGTTGTCCCGAACCCTGTTGTCCCGAACCCTGCGGCCCGGAAACCTGGTGCGGTCCGGCATGTCCCCGGGGATCGGACGGCGACCCGGCGAGGCCCGGTGTCGCGCCGCGCGCCACGGTCGGATCGGAGGTCGATGGTCCGTACGCCGGCCCGCCCTGCGGTGGCGTCGCCGGACGGGCGGGCGGGGGAGTCGCCGACGGTTGCGGCAGTGGCTGCTGCGGCACCACCGTCGGCGGTTCCGTCGGCGCGGGCGCGACCAGGGTGGCACCGGCCGCCAGCGCGTCCTTCGCCGCGCGGATGAACTCGCGTGCCGACGGATAGCGTTGTGCCGGGTCCTTGGCGAGCGCCCGCGCGAACACCGGGTCGAGCGGCCCACCGGTCTGTGGAGGCGGCTGGGTGATGTGGGCGGTCATCAGGCCCTGGTCGGTCTTCGCCGGGAACGGAGTCTGTCCGTGGATGCACTCGAACAGCACGCAGGCCAGTGCGTAATCGTCCGATGACGGGCCGGCCGGCTGGTCACCGAACCGCTCCGGCGCCATGTAGGCGAGGGTGCCGAGCGCGGTCCCGACCTGCGTCAGCTGACTGTCGCCGGTGCCCTGCGCGATCCCGAAGTCGACGAGATAGGCGAAGTCGTCGGCGTCGACGAGGATGTTGTCGGGCTTGACGTCACGGTGCACCAGACCGTCGCGATGCGCGGCGTCGAGGGCCGCCGCGACCTGCCCGAGGATGTCGATCGAACGCTCCGGCGGCAGCGGTCCGGACTCGAGGACCTTGCGCAGGTCCCGACCGTCGACGAGGCGCATGTCGATGAACAGGACGCCGTCCTTCTCGCCCCAGTCGTGGATCGGGATGACGTGCGGATCGGACAGTTTCGCCGCGGTCTTCGACTCCCGTTCGAACCGCTCGCGGAAGTCCTTGTCGTGCACCAGGTGCGGCGGGAGCAGCTTCAACGCGACGCGCCGTTCCCGGACCGTGTCGAAGGCCTCGTAGACCTCGCCCATGCCGCCACGACCCAACAACCTGTCGATGCGGTACGGGCCCAGGGTGGTGCCCGCCCTCGACATCGGATCGCTCACGTGGTCCTCGTTCCCTGACAGCGGCCGTCTGCGCAGCCCCCCGGCGGCGGTGGGTCAACCCTAACGAGTGGGTCGCTCGTTCGTGCATCGAGTACTACGTGGCCCCGCCGGGAGCAGCCGCGCTGCTGCTCCCTCCGACGCGGCCCGTCGCGTTCACCTCGCCGACTCGACGAGCGACCGCACGGTCCGGACGCCGGAGTGTCCGCGTTGTCTACCTGCCCGATGCGACGTCGGCGTCGGTGAGTTCCGGCCCGCGCGCGAACTCCCTCGCCTCGGCCCCGGCGAGCACCTGCGCGGGCAGCGGATCGCTGAGCAGCGTCCGGACCAGGGTCGACGACGGGTCGAGCGGGCCGTCGCTGCCGACGATGACGATGTTGCCGGTGCGCCGGCCCTTGAACATCGCGGCGTCGGCGATGAGCATCAGGTTCTCGAAGGCCGACGCGACGGTCGCCGCCTCCGCGCGGGCCCCGGCGAGGTCGCGGCTGTCGCCGCAGTTGGCCAGGTAGAGGCCACCCGGGACGAGCACGTCCTTCACCGCCGACGTGAATTCGCGGGTCGTCAGGTGTGCGGGCGTGCGGTCGCCGGCGAAGGCGTCGCGCACGATCACCTCGCGGGTGCCCGGCTGCAGTGACGTCACCACCTCCCGTGCGTCGCCCACCCGGATGCGCAGCTTCGGCGCGCGGGGCAGCTCGAACCACTCGCGCACGAGCCGGGCCAGTTCGGCGTCGATCTCCACCGCGACCTGACGGGCGTCGGGGTAGGAGTGATCGATGTAGCGGGCGAGCGCGCACGCGGCGCCGCCGAGGTGCAGCACGCGCAACCGGTCGGAGGGCTGGTGCCGCTCGGCGATGACGGCCGCCATCTGCCGCAGGTACTCGAAATCGAGGACCGTCGGGTCGTCGGGATCGATGTGCGAGCTGTGCGCGCCGTTGACGGTCAGCAGCCAGCCGCCGGCGAAAGGGTCGCGCGCGAGCTCGGCGACGCCGGTGTCGATGTCGTACCGTCCCGGCGACGGTTCCGCGGAAGACCTGGCCACGGACGTCAAGTGTGGCACGGCCGAGATCGGGCCCGGCGTGCGGTCGCTACCATCGCGCGGTGCCCCGAGTCAGGAGTCCCCGAGACAGGAGTCGACGCGGCCGTGCCCTGCGCGCCCTGTCCACCGCGGTCGGCCTCGCCGCCGGATACCTGCTCGACGAGCGGTTCGGCGACCCGCGGCGCGGACATCCGGTGGCGGGCTTCGGGCGGTTCACCAGCCTGTTGGAGAAGCGGATGTACCGCGACTCCAGGGACGCCGGTGCGAAGCTCGTCGCCGTCGCGGCCGGATCCGTCGTGCTCGGTTCGGCCGCGCTGACGCCGCAGGGCGCACTCGGGCGGACCGCGGCCACCGCCGCAGCCACCTGGGTGGCCCTCGGCGGCACATCGCTCTGCCGGGTCGGTGACCAGGTCGCCGACGCGCTCGATGCCGGCGACGTCGACGCCGCACGCGGCCTGATCCCGAGTCTCTGCGGACGCGATCCGAACTCGCTCGACGAGGCGGGCATCGCCCGCGCCGCCCTGGAGTCGATCGCCGAGAACACCTCCGACGCAACGATCGGCCCGCTGTTCTGGGGTGCGGTCGCCGGCGTCCCGGGCGTTCTCGGTTACCGCGCCATCAACACACTCGACGCCATGATCGGCTACCGCAACGAGCGGTACCACGACTTCGGATGGGCGGCGGCCCGTCTCGACGACATCGTCAACCACCTGCCGGCCCGGCTCGGGGGAGCGGTCGTCGTCGCGGTTTCCGGCGCGCCGCGACGGACGTTCACCACGTGGCGCCGAGATGCGTCAGCCCACCCGAGCCCGAACGCGGGCGTCGTCGAGGCGTCGTTCGCCGGTGCGCTGGGCGTGCAACTGGGTGGGCGCACGGTGTACCCGCACGGCGTCGAGATGCGTCCGGTGCTAGGGCGGGGACCGGCTCCGTCGCCGGCCGATCTGCGTGCGGCGGTGGAGCTGTCGCGCCGGGTGCAGCGTGCGACCCTCGCCGTGTGCGTCGTGGGAAGCCTGTTGCGCCCCGTCGGCCGACGCAGCCCACTCAGCCGCCGTAGCGGCGGCTGAGCTTCTCGCTCGCCGTCTCCTCGACGGCCGGGCCCTGCCCGATGTTCCCGACGTGGTGCGTCTCGGTGGTGCCGGCCGCCGCGCGCAGTTCCTCGCGCATGCGGCGCTTGCGCTCGGCGCGTGACTCGTGGGCGGGCGGTGCAGGGGCGGCTGCGGCGGCGACCTTCTCGCCGGCCGTCGATGTCGCAGCCTGCGACTCGGCGCCGCCGGTCGCGTCGGCCTGCTGCGCCGCCGCCGCACGTCGCCGCGACTTGATCTCGGCCCACAGGAAGTACCCGACGCCCAGCGGCGCCATGATCCCGAACGCGAGCCACTGCAGGCCGTAGGACAGGTACGGGCCGCTGTCGAGGTGGGGCAGTGGGATCTCGCCGAGTGCGCCCGGCTGGCCCTTCGACAGCTGTAGGTAGAAGTCGTCCAAGGTGGTCCCGGTCGCCCCCGACACGAGGCCGGGGCTGATCGACGGGACCGTCAGTCGCCCGTTCTCCTCGCCGACGCCGCGATCGGTGCTGACGCCCTCCGCGGCACGGATGCGGCCCGCGATCGTCTGCTCACCGGCCGGCGGCGCCGGAACGTCGGGCACCGCGCCCTCGGTGGGACGCACGAAGCCCCGGTTGACCAGGATCACGCGGTCCGAACCGCTCACCGCGAACGGGGTCAGCACCTCGATGGCGGGGCGTTCGTTGATGTTCCGCAGCCGAACCAGCGCCTGCCGGTCCTCGAGGTAGCGTCCACTGACCGAGACCTCACGCCACTCGGTGGACGGATCGAAGGCCGACGACGGGGCGACCTCGTCGATCGGCGCGGTCTCCAGCGAGGTCGCCGTGCGGATCAGGTCGTTGCGGCGCTCGGTGTCGGAGTTCTTGCCGAGCTGCCACGGAGCCAGGAGTGTGAAACAGGCCACTGCGAACGCCACGACCACGATTCCCAGGGCTATCCACCCGGGTCGGAGGATTGTTCGCAGTACGTGCACAAAGCCCAGGTTACCGAGCGCGGGTACCGTGGCTGAAATGCGAGACTTCGTCTGCTTGAACTGCGGCCAGCGCCTCTCCTTCGAGAACAGCCTGTGCCTGAACTGCCAGAGCCCGCTCGGATTCTGGCTGGAGTCCCGCTCCATCCACGTCCTCGATGACCAGGGGCGCACCGAGGTCGACGGCGTGCTGCTCGAGCGGTGCGCGAACAACAAGGTCGCCCAGTGCAACTGGCTGGTGAAGTGGACCGGCCACGCCGAGCTGTGCCAGTCGTGCCGCCTGACCCGGACGCGTCCCGGCGACGACGACGCCGACGCGATAGTCGCGTTCGGTCAGGCCGAGACCGCCAAGCGCCGCCTCGTCCTGGAACTCGACGAGCTCCGGCTGCCCATCGAGAGCCGGGACGACAATCCGGAGACCGGACTCGCGTTCGATCTCCTGTCGAGTGCGCAGCAGAACGTCATCACCGGGCACGCCAACGGCGTCATCACCCTCGACCTCGCCGAGGGCGACGACGTCCACCGCGAACAGATGCGCGTCGAACTCGCCGAGCCGTATCGCACGGTCCTCGGCCACTTCCGCCACGAGATCGGCCACTACTACCAGCTCGTCCTCATCACCGACGAGCACCGGCCCGGGTTCGAGGAACACTTCGGCAACCCCGACGACGACTACCAGGAAGCGCTCGACCGCCACTACAAGGAGGGCGCGCCCGAGGGCTGGCAGCAGACCCACGTGTCGTCGTACGCGACGATGCACCCGGCCGAGGACTTCGCCGAGACCTTCGCGCACTACCTCCACATCCGCGACACCCTCGACACCGCAGCGGCTTTCGCGATGGCGCCGTCGGGCACGACGTACGACAGCGTGCCGCCGGGCGATGTCGGCTTCGACCGCATCATCAACGAATGGCTGCCCCTGACCTGGGCACTCAACCAGATCAACCGGTCGATGGGTCACCCGGATCTCTATCCGTTCGTGTTGCCGCAGCCGGTGCTCGACAAGATCCGCTTCGTGCAC
The DNA here is from genome assembly GCF_039939235.1 of Gordonia aurantiaca. NCBI lineage: Bacteria > Bacillati > Actinomycetota > Actinomycetes > Mycobacteriales > Gordoniaceae > Gordonia > Gordonia aurantiaca. Next base: position 290,505 of record NZ_JBDUUF010000002.1, read on the forward strand.
AACCTGGTCGCGCCCATCGACTGACGGACCGGCTGACCGGCGGTCTCCGGCGCTCAGTCGACGCCGAGCTGTTGCCGAACCCAGTCGAGCAGGCCGGGGACCGCGCTCTCGATCTGTTCGCGGGTCGCGACGAAGTCCTCGGTCCCGCCGTAGTACGGGTCGTGGAGATCGAGATCGTCCTCGGGGGCGTCCGGGTCGAACGACCGCAGCAGCCGCGTGCGGTCGCCGAGACGCTTGCGCTCGAGTTCACGCACATGCCCGGAATCCATCGCGACGAACAGATGCGCGTCGAAGTGCTCGGGTCCGAGCAGCGCCGCCACGTGCGCGTCGGAGTAGCCGTTCGCCACGAGTTCGGTGCGGGCTCGGTTGTCGGCCGGTTCCCCGACGTGGAAAGCGGTCACACCACAACTGGTGACGCGCACCTTGCCGCCGAGCCCGGCGTCGTCGAGCGCCGCCCGGAAGATGTTCTGCGCCATCGGTGACCGGCAGATGTTGCCGGTGCACACGAAACAGACGTGTAGTTCCTCAGCCACTGGTCCTCAGCTACCTCAGCTCTGTGCGCCGATGTTGCCGTGGCCCGGTCGCGCCTCACACGCCCAGTACGTCACGCAACTCGGCTGTCGACGACACCGCCCAGGCGGCGTCGCGTTCCTCCCCGTGCAGAGCGTAGCCCCATCGGACGAGGATCGCCGAGATGCCGAAGGCCGCCGCCCCGTGCACGTCGTGGCTCCGGTCGCCGATCATGACCACCGGGGCGGTGACGTGACCGGTGCCGGGATCGACCGGAATGCCCAATTCGGAGACGGCGTGCGCGATCACATCGGACTTGTGCCTACGGGTGCCGTCGTCGCTGGCGCCGGCGATGAACTCGAAGTGGTCGGCGAGTTCGAAATGCTCGAGGATGCGCTGTGCGGTGGTCTGGTTCTTCGACGTCGCGACCGCCATGGTGCGGCCCGCGGCCGACAGGTCCGCGAGGACCGAGTCCATGCCGTCGAAGACCGAGTTCTCCAGCCAGCCGATCTCGGTGTAACGCTCGCGGTAGGCGCGCATCGCCTCGTCGGCGACGGCGGGCTCGAGGCCCAGGCCGTTGAGCGTGTCGATCATCGGGGGACCGGCGATGCCCGCGACGACCTCCGGGTCGGGTTCGGGCGCACCGACCGCGGCGAGGGCGTGCCGGAAGCTGTTGGCGATACCGGCGAAGCTGTCGGTGATGGTGCCGTCGAGGTCGAGGAGCAGAACGGTGTCCGGATGGCGGGGATCTGGCGGCGTCAACACGCGTCCATGGTGCACGTAAGGTCGATGGTCATGACAGTTGGGTGTGACGCGGAACCCACCTTCGGCGGCTTCGACCTGGCGGATCCGGACCGGCACGGCGACCAGGACGTGGTGCCCGGGCTCGTCGACTTCGCGGTGAACGTCCGCGGCACCCCGCCGGACTTCGTGCTCGACGCGGTGCGCGCGGGCCTGGAGGACCTGTCCCGCTATCCGTCGTCCGCCGACGAACGGCGCGCCGTCGACGCGATCTGCGCGACCCACGGGCGCTCGCCCCAGGAGGTGCTGCTGCTGTCCGGGGCGGCCGACGGCTTCGAGATGCTGCCCCGTCTCGGGGTGCGCCACGCTGCGCTCATCCAGCCGTCGTTCACCGAACCGGAGATCGCGCTGCGCGCGTCGGGCGTGCCGATCACCCAGGTGACGCTGTCGGAGCCGTGGACCCTCGGCGATGGTCTGGTCCCGGAGGACGCGGACCTCGTGCTCCTGGGCAACCCAACCAACCCGACGTCGGTGCTGCACCCTCGGGAGGCGATCGAGGCCCTACGACGGCCCGGCCGGATCATCGTCGTCGACGAGGCGTTCGCGGATCTGACCCTCGGTGCCGACGGCGACCTCGAACCGCAGTCGCTGGCGTCGAGCGACTGGCCCGACCTCGTCGTGATACGAAGCGTGACAAAGACGTTCGGTCTCGCCGGGTTGCGGGCGGGGTATCTGCTCGGTGCGCCCGACGTGCTGGCCCGGTTGTCCGCGGGACGTCGTCCGTGGGCGTTGTCGACGCCGGCGCTGGCCGCACTCACCGCGTGCCTGTCCGAGCAGGGACACGCGTACTGCGCGCAGCAGGCGCGACGGGTCGCGGCGGAGCGGGCGTCGATGCTCGACGACCTCGCACGGATCGGGCTCCGGGTGCCCGCCACGCCCGCGGCGCCGTTCGTGCTCGTCGAGGTGTCGCAGGCGACCGAGGTCAAGCGACGCCTCGTCGACCGCGGGTTCGCGGTGCGCAGTTGCGCGAACTTCGTGGGACTCGGCGACGGTCACCTACGGTTGGCCGTGCGCGCCGCGGAACGGGTGCGCGCGTTGACGACAGCGATGCAGCAGGTACGAGAGGAGATGGGAAATGGGTCCCACACCTGAGGGTGTCACCGTCGGCGATGTGGTCGGCGCCGTCGAACGTGCGTATCCGCCGGCGCTCGCCGAGTCCTGGGACGCGGTCGGACTCGTCTGCGGCGACCGGTCCGAGCCGGTGCGCCGGGTGCTCGCCTGCGTGGATGTGACCGACGCCGTCGTGGACGCGGCGGTCGCCGACCGGGCGGACCTGATCGTCGCCCACCATCCGCTCCTCATGCGCGGTGTCACCTCGGTGGCCGCCGACACCGCGAAGGGGCGCATCGTGCACCGGCTGATCCGCAACAGGATCGCGTTGCTGTCGGCGCACACCAACGCCGACAGCGCCCGGCCCGGGGTGTCCGACGCGCTCGCGGACCTGCTCGGCGTCGTCGACACCGCGCCCATCGAACCGAAAGCCGTTGCGCCGATCGACAAGTGGGTCGTGATGGTGCCGGAGGGCAATGTCGAGCAGGTGAGCGAGGCGATGTTCGCCGCCGGCGCCGGCGAGATCGGGGACTACCGCGACTGCATGTGGTCGGTCGTCGGCACCGGCCAGTTCGAGCCGCAGGAGAACGCGTCCCCGGCGATCGGCGACATCGGGATGCGCACCCACGTCGACGAGGCGCGCATCGAGATGGTCGCCGACCGGTCGCTGCGCGGGAAGGTGCTGCTCGCGCTCCGCGACGCCCATCCGTACGAGGAGCCGGCGTTCGACGTCTTCGAACTCGCCGACCTCGACAGCGACGTCGGGCTGGGACGGGTCGGCACCCTCGCCGAGCCGATGACGCTGCGCGACTTGACCGCGAAGGCCGCGAAGGTGCTGCGGACCCCGTGGGGGGTGCGGGCCGCGGGCGACCCCGACGCGGTGGTCAACACGGTCGCCGTGTGCGGCGGCGCCGGCGACTCGCTGCTCGGCCGGGTGCGTGGGCTCGGCGTCGACGTCTACGTGACCGGGGACCTGCGTCACCATCCCGTCGACGAGAATCTGCGGGTCGGCGGGCCGGCCCTCGTCGACGCCGGTCACTGGGCCACGGAGTTCCCGTGGTGCGCGCAGGTCGCGACCCTGCTCGGCGAGCAGCTCGGTCTGGCCGTGACGGTGTTCGACACGCCTACCGATCCGTTCGTGATCCACAGCTTCGGGTGACGCAGAAAACAGCCAGCGAAGACAACAAACCCGGTCGCCGGGACGCGGTGAGCACCCGCGTACGGTTAGGGGACTTCAGAGACAGGAGGCCGCAATGAAAGTCGACGCCGGTGTGCAGCGACTGCTGCTCGATCTCGCGGACTCCGATGCCGAGATCAACCGACTCGAGCATCGCCGCAAGAACCTTCCCGAGGACGCCGAGATCGCCGAGATCGACAAGGCGATCGATGCCGCCCGCGATGACCTCGTGCGCGCGGAGATCTCCGCGGAGGATCTCGGGCGCGAGTACCGCCGCATCGAGTCCGAGATCAAGGGCATGACCGATCGCGAGGCCAAGGACTCCAAGCTCCTGGCCTCCGGCGGACTCGCCCCCAAGGCGCTCACCGAACTGCAGCACGAACTTAACAGCCTCGGTCGCCGCAAGGCCGTCCTCGAGGACGAGATGCTGACACTGATGGAGCAGCAGGAGGCCGTGGAGGCCGAACGCAACCGCGCGTCGGCGACCATCGCGCATCTCGAGGAGAAGCTGGCCGCGACGCGCGAGAGCCGGACGAAGAGCCTCGCGACCATCGACGAGGACCTCGCGCACGTCCGCGAACGCCGTGCGGGCCTCGCCGCCGAGATCGACGCCGACCTGCTGGCGATCTACGAGAAGCAGCGCGCCAACGGTCACATCGGCGCCGGCCTGCTGCGTGCCCGTCGATGCGGTGCCTGCCGCATGGAACTCGACCGCGGCACCATCGCCAAGATCAGCGCCGCACTGTCCGACGAGGTCGTCCGCTGCGAGGAGTGCGGCGCGATCCTCGTGCGCACGGCCGAATCCGGGATCTGAGCAGTGAGCGCCGAGACCGCCGACACCGCCGACACCGCTCCCGACGCCGCCACCCCGAGCAAGAAGGCGCCGTCCTGGCAGGGCCAGCGCAGCGCGCCGACCCGGTTCATCCTGCTCCGCCACGGCCAGACCGCGCTGTCGGTGGAGCGGCGCTACTCCGGGCGCGGCAACCCGGAGCTGACCGAGGAGGGGCTGCGTCAGGCCCGGGCCGCGGCGCAGCGCGTCGCTCGTGAGGACGGCATCTCCGCGATCGTCACGTCGCCGCTGAGCCGTGCCCGGGCGACCGCAGAGGAGGTCGCCGCGCTGACCGGCGTCGACGTCGTCGAACATCCTGGGCTGATCGAGAACGACTTCGGCGAGTGGGAGGGCCTCACCTTCACCGAGGCCGCCCAGAGACATCCGGAGATCCATCGCAGGTGGCTGTCGGACGTCACCGTCCCGGCGCCGGGCGGGGAGAGCTTCGCCCAGGTCGCCGAGCGGGTCGCCGAGACGAAAGCCGATCTGCTGCAACGCTACCCGGGACAGACGATCGTGCTCGTCTCGCACGTGACGCCGATCAAGTTGATGCTGCGCGAGGCACTGGGGGTGGGGCCGGAACTGCTGTTCCGTCTCCATCTCGACCTGGCGTCGGTGTCGATCGCCGAGTTCTTCCCCGACGGCGGGTCGGTCGTGAAGCTCGTCAACGACGCGCAGCACTGGCGCTGAGACCGCTCACGTACCGGTTCCCGGCTGCCGTATCCTGGGAGCGCGAACGAGTCGGCCGGGCGGCCGCGGTGGGCGGAACGGGCGGAAGGCCGTCACGCCGCCCATCGAGGAAAGTCCGGACTCCACAGAGCAGGGTGGTTGCTAACGGCAACCCGGGGTGACCCGCGGGACAGTGCCACAGAGAACAGACCGCCGGCCGCGAGGCCGGTAAGGGTGAAACGGTGCGGTAAGAGCGCACCAGCGGCGTGGGTGACCGCGTCGGCTAGGTAAACCCCACCCGGAGCAAGGCCGAAGCACGCACCGCTCGCGGTGCGTGTGCGCGGGCGTCACGAGGGCTGCTCGCCCCAGTCCGCGGGTGGGCCGCTCGAGGTACCCGGTGACGGTGTGCCCAGATGGATGGTCGCCGCCCGCGATGACCGAGAGGTCGCGCGGGTACAGGATCCGGCTTACGTGTCGGCTCGTTCGCCTCGGGTCCCCGGTCGTCCGCGGTTGCGGGGCCCGGGCGCGCACGCGCGCTAGGGTCGGACTCGTGGCCCGTATTCTCCTCGCACCCGACATCGACTTCGCCGGTATCCGCGATCAGCTCGGGGTCGACGAGGAGTACGGCGCCGATGCCCTGGACGAGGCGCGCACGGCCGTCGACCGGTTCGTCGACGCCCGCGAGGATCACACCGGCATCCCGTTCGTCACCATCGACCCGCCGACGTCGCGCGATCTCGACCAGGCGGTGCACATCGCGCGCGACGGCGACGGTTTCGTCGTCGACTACGCCATCGCCGACGTCGCGGCCCTCGTCATTCCCGAGGGCGCGCTCGACCAGGAGAGCCGGCGCCGCGGGTCGACAGTCTATTTCCCGGACGGTTCGGTGCCGTTGCACCCGCGGGAACTGTCGGAGGACGTGGGTTCGCTGCTGCCCGAGGAGATCCGGCCCTGCGTGCTGTGGACGATCCGGGTGGCCGGCGACGGCTCGGTGACCGACGTGCAGGTGCGGCGGTCGCGCATCCGGTCGGTGGCGCGCTTCGACTACGCCGGGGTGAGCGCCGACGCCGCGGCGGGTCGCCTACATCCGTCGATCGAGGCACTGCCCGCATTCGGGGACCTTCGCCGGCAGGTGGCTCTCGACCGGGGCGCCGTCGAACTCGACCTGCCCGACCAGCAGGTGTCACGCACCGACAGCGGTTGGCGGCTCGACCTCGAACCGCACACCCCCGCCGACATGTGGAACTCCCAGTTGTCGCTGCTGACCGGCATCTGCGCGGGCACCATCATGGCCGAGGCCGGCATCGGGCTGCTCCGGACGTTGCCACCTGCCGACCCCGAACGCGTCGAGGAACTGCGCGCCGCCGCGGATGCGCTGGGCGTCCACTGGCCCGACGGGGTGTCCGTCGGCCGGTTCCTGGCGGGGTTGCCCAACGACCAGGCGAGCACCCTCGCCCTGCAGTCCACCGCGAGCGGCCTGATGCGCGGCGCCAATTATCTGGTGCTCGACGGCACCGACGAGGCGCGCGCCATCCCGCACGACAAGAAGCAACACGCCGCGATCGCCGGTCTCTACGCGCACGTGACCGCGCCGCTGCGCCGGCTCGGGGACCGGTTCGCCACCGAGGTGTGCCTGGCCGTCACGTCGGGTCAGGAGGTCCCGGAGTGGGTGCGGCGCGCACTCCCGACGCTGCCGAAGATCCTGCGGTCGGCGGATTCGTTGAGCGCCACCGCCGAACGCGCCAGCATCGACCTCGCCGAAGCCGTCATCCTCGGCGACCGGGTCGGGGAGCGCTTCGACGCCGTCGTCATGTCCGCCGCCACCGAACGCAAACCGGCGCAGATCTTCATCGCCGACCCGCCGGTCGTCGCGGGGTGCGACGGCGACCTGAAGGCGGGGGACTGCCTACAGGTGGAGTTGGCGACCGCCGACGAGGTCACGCGGACGATCGGTTTCCGCCCGGTGTAGCCGAGACGCTCGCTGCATGAGGATTGACGGCGACGAGCGGTTGGCGATTCTCGCACTTGCGCAGCGCGATTCCCGCGGGCATGTCCACCTCGCGCGGGACCGCTTCCATCCCGCGGGCGCTGATCGTCGAGCGCGAAGGAAACACCACCGCGCCGAACGCTCATTGTCGGCTCTCCATCTCAGGCGGCGCGTGGTAGGTGGTCGCCGACCGGTGTCAGAGCCTCTTCGCAGCCTTTCGGTACTCCGCGACCGCCCGCTGTGCGTCCGCCTCCAGTCGTGCGTCCAGACGCCCGACGATGAACATGTCCTCGGCCCTGAGCTCGCCTGCGACGACGATGGCCCGCAGATGCTCGCGGTTGATGCGGATGTCGTTGAAATCGCCGAGCGCCGATTGGATGCGCTTGGCGATCTCACCGATCTCGCGGTGGCGCTTCCTGTTCAGCGGTTCGGCCGCGTCGATGCCGTAGCGCAGGCGCTTCGCACGCTTGCGGATCGTGTGCAGCTGCTCGGCCCACTCCCGCGAGCCCTCCGGGAGTGTGGCGAGCTTCTCCTGGGCCTTCTGGATGTGCTTGCGGCTCTTGGTGATCGCCCTGTCGACCACGACGGTCGCGGGAAGGTCGGCATCGGGGCCGGGAGGAGGGGAGGCGATGAGACCGTCGATGGCGTCGAGCAGGTCGAAGTAGCGCTTGGACGCCATGGCCGTGTGCGCCCGGCGAATGGCACGGTCGTGCGTCCGGATCTCTTCGCCGGCCAGCGCGGCACGCAGCTGTGGTGACGGGTTCTCGCCGGCGAGAAGTTGTTTGTCGAGCTCGAGCTGCACCTCGGAATCCCGTGCCTCGCCGAGGATTCTGGCCAGCAGCTTCAGCTCGCCGCTGACATGCGCGGTCCGCTCGGCGTCGAGCACGGTGGGGAACCCGGAGAGCACCGAGCGCAGCCGCCGGCACGCCACCCGCATCTGGTGGACGGCGTCCTCGGCGTCCTCGCGCACCAGCGGGTCGTAGGCGATCAGGCTGTTGCGGTGCAGGGCGATGTCGGTGACGACGAGTTCGAGTGCGGTGGGGCGCTTGGACAATCGCGGCCCGTGCACCGTCGGTGTCGAACCGATCGCGCGCGCCAGTTTCGAGACGCTCGACGCCGGACGCGCGCCCGCCGCGCGCAACGCCTTCTCGGCGGCCTTGAGCAGCTTGGCATCTCCGCCGGAGAGCAGTTCGAACTCCCACTCTGCCCACTGCTGCGAATGACCGCCCGGCAGCAGCGACTGCGCGGTGACGAGATCCTCGGCGAGTTCGGCGAGCGGCTCCTCGTCGACGCCCAGCAGACGGGTCACCGTCCGCGTCGTCGAGATCACCGCGACCGGTTGCAGATCGCGGCAGCGCGTCAGCGCGAGCACCGGGATGCGCAGGGCGTCGGGCACGTCGCCGTCGGCGGGCGCCTCGTCGAAACCCACCCGCAGTTCACGGCGCGCTCCGGGAATGTCGGTGGGGCGCTTGAGATGCCAGCCCTCGTCGCCGCCACCGGTCCGGCGGCGCATGGTGATCCGGTTGCCGGCGAGGTCGAGGTTCTCGGTGTCGAAGTACGTCGCGTCGAGCGAGAACGTCTGTGGCTCGGTCGCCGACACGACACCGGGGAGCGCACGCAGGTCGGGGGCCACGTGACCGGGATCCACATCGAACTTGAGTTCCACCTCGACCTGCTCGGATGCGGCCACTGAGTCCTCCTGACAACGACGTTGCTGCAGCTCCGTCGAGTCTAGTGACGAACCCGCCCGTGCCCGCTGATTCGCGTGACGCGATCGATCCCCCCCCGGGCGCCTACAGATCCGCGAACCGGTCGGTCGCCTCGATGAGGTGATGACGGATGCCGGGTTCGAACGACGCGTGTCCGGCGTCGTCGACGATGTGCAGGTCGGCCGAGGGCCAGGCCCGATGCAGGTCCCACGCGCTGCGCATCGGGCACACCACGTCGTAGCGGCCCTGCACGATGACGCCGGGGATGTGTGCGATCCGGTCGATGTCGCGTAGCAGCTGCCCGTCGTCGAGGAAACCGTGGTTGACGAAGTAGTGGTTCTCGATGGTCGCGAAGGCGAGGTCGAAGCGGGCGGCCTCGTCCGGGTCCGCCGACGACGATTCCTCGGGGCGGGGGAGCAGGTAGCTGGTCGCCTGCTCCCAGCCGGTCCACGCCCGGGCCGCGGCACGTGCCACGGTCTGGTCGTCGGAGTTCAGCAGCCGGTGGTAGGCGGCGACGAGATCGCCGTCGCGTTCGGCGGCCGGGATCGGTGCGAGATACGACTCCCACACGTCCGGGAAGATGTGCGACGCGCCGCCGTTGTAATACCAGTCGATCTCGTTGCGGCGCAGCAGGAAGATGCCGCGCAGCACCAGTTCGGTGACGCGCTCGGGATGGGTTTGCGCATACGCCAGCCCGAGCGTGGAACCCCACGACCCGCCGAACACCTGCCAGCGGTCGATGCCGAGGTGGGTGCGGAGCAGCTCCATGTCGGCGATGAGGTGCTGCGTCGTGTTGACCGAGAGGTCGGCGCCGTCGGCGATGTGCGGGCGCGACCTTCCGCAGCCGCGCTGGTCGAACAGCACGATGCGGTACTTCGCCGGATCGAAGAAGCGCCGCTGGGCACCCGACGTGCCGCCGCCCGGTCCGCCGTGCACGAAGACCACCGGCCTGCCGTCGGGATTTCCGGAGGTCTCCCAATAAACCTGCTGGCCGTCACCGACGTCGAGGTGGCCGGACTCGTAGGGCTCGATCTCCGGGTAGAAGTCACGCATGGGTCGAGCCTAGGCGCCGCCGGGATTCCGTAGAAGTCAAGGGGCTATGGCGTCCACGACTTCTACGGATCGCCGGTCAGTAGCTGTGCTCGGGGCCCGGGAACACGCCGCGGCGCACCTCGTCGGCGTACTGCTCGGCGGCCGAACGCAATTCGCCGCCCACGTCGGCGAAGCGCTTGACGAACTTCGCGGTCTTGCCGTGGGTGAAACCCGCCATGTCCTGCCAGACGAGCACCTGCGCGTCGGTCTCGTTGCCCGCGCCGATACCGACGGTGGGGATGGTGAGCTTGCGGGTGATCTGGCCGGCCAGTTCGGCCGGGACCATCTCCATGACCACGCTGAAGGCACCGGCCTCCTGCACGGCGATGGCGTCGGCGATGAGCTGATCGGCGCCATCACCGCGGCCCTGCACGCGGAACCCGCCGAGACCGTTGACGCTCTGCGGGGTGAAGCCGATGTGCGCCATCACCGGGATGCCGGCGGCGGACAGTGCCGCGATCTGCGGGGCGACACGCTCGCCGCCCTCGAGTTTCACAGCGTGGGCGCCGGTCTTCTTGAAGATCTTCACCGCGCTCTCGAGCGCGTGCTGCGGGCCCGCCTCGTAGCTGCCGAACGGCATGTCGGCGACGACGAGGGCGTTCGGGGCGCCGCGCACGACCGCACGGATGAGCGGGATCATCTCCTCGACCGTCACCGGGATGGTGGTGTCGTAACCGAGGACGACGTTGGCGGCGGAGTCGCCGACGAGCAGCACCGGGATGCCGGCCTCGTCGAAGATCCGGGCGGTGGAGTAGTCGTAGGCGGTGAGCATCGACCACTTCTCGCCGTCGGCCTTCATCTGGGCCAGATGGTGGACGCGGGTCTTGCGACGCTTCGGCGCTTCGGAGTGAGTCGTGGTGGCGGTTGCGCCATAGACCGAGTTCTCGGACATCGTTGTCTCTTTTCTGCCTCGAGTCCCGCCGTGCGGGTACCCGGGTTGAACATGGACAAGCGCCATTGTGTCACCGGCGGTTTTGCCTGTAACCGGGCGAGGGTTATGCAATTGATCACACCTGCCTCGACACACGGAGGGCCCGATGTGCAAGTGTGTTCGCGGTCTCACGGCATCGTCGCTGTTCGCAGGCTTCTCAGACTGGCAAAATCGGGTCTCAGAGTGTGGGACGGACCCGGTAAAGCCGCAGCCCACGGGTTTGGACTTGCGCGTGTAACACGGATTTAACAGCCGACTTCTAATGTCGGCGACCATGGATCGCCAAAAGGAATTCGTGCTGCGGACCCTCGAAGAGCGCGACATCCGTTTCGTCCGGCTGTGGTTCACCGACGTCCTCGGCTACTTGAAGTCCGTGGCGATCGCCCCGGCGGAGCTCGAAGGTGCCTTCACCGAGGGCATCGGCTTCGACGGTTCGTCGATCGAGGGATTCTCCCGTGTGTCGGAGGCGGACACCGTCGCCAAGCCGGATCCCTCGACCTTCCAGATCCTGCCGTGGACCACCTCGGCGGGGCGCCACCACTCCGCGCGCATGTTCTGCGACATCGCGATGCCCGACGGCACCCCCAGCTGGGCAGACTCCCGGCACGTGCTGCGTCGTCAGCTGAACAAGGCCGCCGACCTCGGTTTCAGCTGCTACGTGCACCCCGAGATCGAGTTCTTCCTCCTCAAGGACGCCCCGCTCGACGGTTCGGTGCCGACCCCCGCGGACACCGGCGGATACTTCGACCAGGCGGTCCACGACGCCGCGCCGAACTTCCGGCGCCACGCCATCGAGGCGCTCGAGTCGATGGGCATCTCCGTCGAGTTCTCGCACCACGAGGGCGCGCCGGGTCAGCAGGAGATCGACCTCCGCTACGCCGACGCGCTGTCGATGGCCGACAACGTGATGACCTTCCGCTACCTCATCAAGGAGGTGGCGATCAACGAGGGCGTGTGGGCCACGTTCATGCCCAAGCCCTTCACCGACCACCCGGGCTCGGCGATGCACACGCACATGAGCCTGTTCGAGGGCGACATCAACGCCTTCCACAATCCCGATGACCCGATGCAGCTGTCGGCGACCGGCAAGAAGTTCATCGCCGGCATCCTGCACCATGCGTCGGAGATCAGCGCGGTCACCAACCAGTGGGTGAACAGCTACAAGCGCCTCGTCCACGGCGGGGAGGCCCCGACGGCCGCGACGTGGGGCCGCGCCAACCGCTCGGCGCTGGTCCGGCTGCCGCTGTACACGCCGAACAAGGCGTCCTCGCGCCGGATCGAGGTGCGCAGCCCCGATTCGGCGTGCAACCCGTACCTGACCTTCGCCGTGCTGCTGGCCGCGGGCCTCAAGGGCATCCAGAACGACTACGAGCTGCCCGACGAGGCGGAGGACGACGTCTGGGCACTCACCCCGGCCGAACGCCGGGCGATGGGCTACCAGGAGCTACCCGGTAGCCTCGCCGACGCGCTGACGGTGATGGAGAACTCGGAGCTCGTCGCCGAGGCCCTCGGCGAGCACGTCTTCGACTACTTCCTCCGCAACAAGTGGACCGAGTGGACGAACTACCGCAGCCAGGTCACCCCGTACGAGCTGCAGAACTACCTGCCGCTCTAGGGCGAGCCGTGCCTGCCGCAACGGGGACCGCGGTGTCGGTCCCGTTGTGCAGTCGCTATTTTTGAGGCTGTGACAACTCGATCGGGACGCAGCGCGATCCCCAGCGCAGGCCGACTGGGACTGCTCGACAAGGGCGCGCCGCAGAATCTCGCCGACCTCGGCTGGAACACCCCCGAATCCGTCGACGTCCTGTGGGCGCTGTCCCGCGCCCCGGACGCCGATCTGGCCCTGCGCACGCTCGTCCGCCTGCGTGGCGCGGTGGGTGACGAGTGGGCCGAGATCGACTCCGAGCTGCGCTCGAACCGTCCGTTCCGCGGGCGTCTCTTCGGTCTCATCGGCTCGTCGGACGCGCTTGCCGACCACCTCGTGGCCGAGCCCACGGGCTGGCGTCTGCTGCTGCGCGACTCGCTGCCCGATCGCGCCGAGGTCGATCGCCTGATGCTGGAGTCGGTCGGCGCCGTGCCCGAGCCGGGTGAGGTGGAGAAGGGCAACCGGGTCTACCGGGCCGCGTTCTCCGGGCCCAAGGCCGTGGTCGCGATGCGCCTGGCGTACCGAAACCTGATCATGCAGCTCGCCGCGCACGACGTCGCGTCGACGGTCGAGGACGAACCGGTGCTGTACCTGCCCGAGGTCGGCGGCTACCTGGCCGACCTCGCCGACGCCGCCCTCACCGCGGCGCTCGCGGTCGCCAACCGCGAGGTGTGCGGCGACGACCCGATCCCGGTGCGACTGGCGGTCATCGCGATGGGCAAATGCGGTGCGCGCGAGCTGAACTACGTCAGCGACGTCGACGTCATCTTCGTCAGCGACCCCGCCGACGGTGTCGCTGCCCGGATCGCCGGCGAGCTGATGCGGGTCGGATCGCTCGCCTTCTTCGAGGTCGACGCCGCGCTGCGCCCCGAGGGCAAGTCCGGCGCGCTCACGCGGACACTGGAATCGCATGTCGCCTACTACGAGCGGTGGGCCAAGACCTGGGAGTTCCAGGCCCTGCTGAAGGCACGCGCGATGACCGGCGACATGGAGCTCGCCCACAAGTACATCGACGCGGTCAAGCCGATGGTGTGGCGGGCCGCCGAGCGCCCCGACTTCGTGCCCGAGGTACAGAAGATGCGTCGGCGCGTCGAATCGCTGGTGCCCGAAGGGGAGCGGGAACGCAACCTGAAACTGGGTGCCGGCAGTTTGCGCGACGTCGAGTTCGCGGTCCAGCTGTTGCAGATGGTGCACGGCCGCGTCGACGAGAGCCTGCGCGTGATGGCCACCGTCGACGCGCTGGCGGCGCTCACCGCGGGCGGCTATGTCGGCCGCGACGACGGTGCGAATCTCAGTGCGTCGTACCAGTTCCTGCGTCTGCTCGAACACCGCCTGCAGATGCAGAAGATGAAGCGCACGCATCTGCTGCCGCCGCTCGACGACACCGAGGCGCTGCGCTGGCTCGCCCGTGCCGCGCACATCCGGCGCGAGGGGGAACTCGATGCGACCGGCGTGCTGCGCGAGCAGATCAAGCACAACACCCTGCGCGTCCGCCGCCTGCATCAGAAGCTCTTCTACCGTCCGCTGCTCGAGGCGGTCACCCGTTTCAAGGCCGACGAGCTGACGCTGAGCGACGAGTCGGCCGAAAGGCGTTTGGCGGCACTCGGTTACGCGATGCCCGACCGCGCCCTCAGTCACATCCGCGCGCTGTCCAACGCGCCCGGCCGCCGCGGCCAGATCCAGCTGCTCATCCTGCCGCAGCTCCTCGAACACATCGGTGACACACCGGATCCCGACGCCGGCCTGCTCAACTACCGGCGACTCTGTGAGGCCCTCGAGGACAAGGACTGGTTCCTGCGCCTGCTGCGCGACGACGGCGTGGTCGCCGAGCGGCTGATGAAGGTGCTCGGTACGAGCGAGTTCATCGCGAACATGCTGATGCGCTCGCCAGAGGTCATCCACCAGTACTCCGACGGTCCCGACGGGCCGAAGCTGTGCGAGATCCGGCCGGAGGACGTGGCAAAGGGTCTCATCGCGTCCACGGTGCGCCAAGAGGACATGAAACGCGCTGTCGCCGTGGCACGTTCGCATCGACGGGCGGAACTGGTGCGGATCGCGTCCGCCGATGTGCTCGGTCTCATGGATGTCCGTGAGGTCTGCAAGGCGCTGTCGAGCGTGTGGGCGGCGGTGCTCAATGCCGCGCTCACCGTCGCGATCAACATCTCCGAACGCGAACGCGGCAAGCCCGCCCCGGCCCGCATCGCCGTCATCGGCATGGGTCGTCTCGGTGGCGGCGAGCTCGGTTACGGCTCCGACGCCGATGTGCTGTTCGTCTGCCAGCCCCACCACGACGTCGAGGAGTCCGTGGCGGTCAAGTGGGCCCAGGGCATCGCCGAGACCGTCCGCAGCGCACTCGGAAGTCCCAGCGCCGACCCGCCGCTCGAGGTCGACACCGGTCTGCGGCCCGAGGGCCGGAACGGGCCGGTGGTGCGGACCCTCGCGTCGTACGCCGCCTACTACGCGCAGTGGGCGCAGCCCTGGGAGGTTCAGGCACTGCTGCGTGCCCATCAGGTGGCCGGCGACGAGGCGCTCGGCATCGACTTCCTGCACATGATCGACCACGTCCGCTACCCGGCCGGCGGTGTCAGCAACGAGGCGGTCAAGGAGATCCGGCGCATCAAGGCGCGCGTCGACGCGGAGCGGTTGCCGCGCGGCGCCGACCCGGCGACCCACACCAAGCTCGGCCGCGGCGGTCTCGCCGACATCGAGTGGACGGTGCAGTTGCTGCAGCTGCGCTATGCGCACCGTTACCAGAGCCTGCACAACACCTCCACGCTCGAGTCGCTCGACGCGATCGGTGCGGCGGAGCTGCTGAGCGAGAACGACGTCGCCCTGCTGAAGGATGCGTGGATCACCGTCACCAAGGCGCGCAACGCGCTGGTCCTGGTGCGCGGCAAGCCGGTCGACCAGTTGCCCGGCCCGGGCAAGTTGCTGCGTCAGGTCGCGTACGCCGCCGGGTGGCCGGAGGACCAGGCCACGGAGTTCCTGGAGCACTACCTCCGGGTGACGCGCCGGGCGAAGGCCGTGGTGCAGAAGGTCTTCGGGGCCTGAGCGGCGGCCGGAGGCGGGCTCGGCGTCGGTCGGGGCCGGGCGAAAACCGTTGGGGGGACGGATGAAGAGATTTCTGTGGGTGTCGACGTACATCGTCGGCCTGGCCATGACGGCCGGTGTGCTGCTGGCGGTGTGGCTGCACTTCTATCCGTCCCGCGGCAACGTGGCGTTGTACGTCACCAGCGGTGTGCAGTTCGCGCTGATCCCGGCGTTGCTCGCGATCGTGGTCTTCGCCGGTCTGAAGCGCTGGATCATGCTCGTCGTCGCGTGTGTGGCGGGTGCCGCGCTGGTGTACACACAGGTCCCGTTGCTGATCCCGGCCGACGCCCCGGAGGGGGAGCGGTTCCGGGTCGTGTCGTCGAATCTGCTCTTCGGTGGAGGCGACATCGGCACGCTGGAGAAGATCGTGGCCGACGCCGATGCCGATCTGGTGTCCCTGCAGGAGGTGACTCCGGAGGCGCTGCGACGGATCCGGGGCGGGACGATCCCGAAGCAGCTGCCGTACGAGTTCGCCGAACCGCAGGCCTTTGCCACCGGGTCCGCGCTGTTCAGCAGGAAGCCGCTGACCGACACCTCCGTGGTCCCCGACACCGCGCTGCGAAATCTGAAGGCGCGCACCGATCTTCCGGGTGCCCCGGGCACGCAGGTCTTCGCGATCCATCCCGCGGCGCCGCTGTGGAGCGACAAGGACCACTGGTTCCACGACATGGGGGTGCTCGCCGACGAGTTCGCGAACCTCCCGGCCGGCCGGGTGCTGGCGATCGGTGACTACAACTCGACGTGGAACCACGCGACCTACCGCAAGCTGTTGACCAACGGCCTCGTCGACGGGGCCGATCTGGCCGGGGCGGGGTATCTGCCCACGTACCCGACCGACAAGAAGATCGGGAACCGGCCCCTGGTCGCGATCGACCGGATCATCGTGCGCGGATTCGTGACCACCTCGATGGACACCCATCACCTACCCGGTTCCGATCACCGGGCGCTGGTGGTAACACTTGTTGCATCATGAGCATCTCCGATCGACTCCGTGAGGCCACCGCCGAGGCGCACCGGCGCGCCGAGCACGCGCCGTTCATCGACGACCTGATGTCCGGCCGACTCGACCGCGGCGAGTACGAGCGCCTCGCCGCCCAGCTGTACTTCGTGTACGAGGCCCTCGAAGAGGTCGGGGACGCGCTGGCCGACGATCCGATCGCCGGCGCGGTCTTCGACGACAGACTGCGCCGCCTGCCGCATCTCGGCGCCGACCTGGCGTCGTTCGGCATCGATCCGGCGACGGTGACCCCGCTGCCCGCGGTCGCACGGTATGTGGAGGCGATCAAGGCGACGCGGGACGACCCGGCACGCTACGTGGCCCACCACTACACGCGGTACCTGGGTGACCTCAGCGGTGGTCAGGTCGTCGCACACCGTATGCGGGAGCACTACGGGGTCGACGACTCGGGACTGTCGTTCTACCGCTTCACCGGGATCGACAAGCTCAAGCGCTACAAGGACGCCTACCGGGCGCGGCTCGACGCGCTCCCGCTCGACGACGCTGCGGTCGACCGGCTCGTCGACGAGGCGATCGAGGCGTTCGCGCACAATCAGGCGGTCTTCGGCGATCTCGACGGGGCTCGCGCGGCCTGAGCCGCGGGGTCCGGTCTTCCCGCTCTTCCCGGTATTCCCGGGTCGACCGGCGGTCCGCGGACTGCCGGCGGTGGAGTGACGGCTAGTTGACCTGGAGCTTGACGGTGCGGTCCAGGATGACCTCTTGGAGGTCATCGTGGCCCTTGACCAACTCGATGCGGAGGCGATTCCCGTCGAGCCGACTCGTGGTGCGAACCACGCGCGGTGTTCCCTCGAGGCTGATGCGATCGCCCGGGACAAGGTCTTCCACATACACGTCTCTGGTCATGCGCCCAAATTACGGGTGAATTGTGTGTACCGGCAGGGCAAGAAGTCCATTTTGTGGACTAGATCACACGACCTTTGTCTTCACATTTCGTCGATCAGTCGCTCGAGCCCGTCGAAGATGACACGAAGGCCGAAATCCAGTTCATCGCCGAAGAAGTCGTCATCGACCGAATCGGCCACCGACGGGTCGGTGAATGCCGCGAACAGATGCGGGTAACCGCCGCCGCTCGTGTATTCGGCGACCAATTCCTCATAGGTTGCGCCGGTGTCCCCGGAATCGGCCGTGCCGGGATTCCCGATCAGTCCCATCTGGCTCGACTGGCGTACATGGTGCCGGACGAATCCGTCGACGAGCAGGAGTGCGCTCAGCTTCTGCTGCTCGGTGAGGGGGGTTCCGTCGAAGCAGCCGACCCCCGCCTCGCTCCACGACAGGATGTTCGGGCCCACCGGAGGCCGGCGGAGCGGAATGGTGGCCAGCCAGGGGCGGTTCCGGGCGACCTGAGCGGCCCGGTGCGCCCACGAGGTCAGACGTTCGCGCCAGGTGCCGGTGAGGGTGGCGTCGAATCGGCCGAACCCCGTGTCGATCATGACCTCGATCAGCTCGTCCTTGGAGTCGACGTAGCGGTACAGCGACATGGTGGTGAGTCCGAGTCCGGTGGCGACCGCCTTCATCGACACCGCGTCGACGCCGTGGGTGTCGGCGATCTCGACGGCCTGGGCGCCGATGTCGCGGATGGTGAGCGTCGGGCGCGGCCCGCGACGCGGTGTCGGGTCCTCGCGGTCCCACAGAAGGTCGAGATAGCGGGGGCGTGAGCGCGGCGTCGCGTCGGACATGGGCTCATCGTACTTATTGCTTGTGTCATACACAGTTCGGATCTACTCTCTGTGTACCCAATAAACAGTCTATATCGCATACAGAAAGTGGGAGATCATGTCGCGTTCGCCGTGGGCCGGGCTGGTTGCGCTCTGCCTGCCGATGCTGATCGTCTCGATGGACGTCTCGGTCCTGTTCTTCGCGGTGCCCCACATCGCCGCCGACCTCGCGCCCACGCCGCAACAGCAGTTGTGGATCTTCGACGTCTACGGCTTCGTCCTGGCGGGCCTCCTGCTCACCATGGGGTCGGTTGCCGACCGCATCGGCCATCGGCGGCTGCTGGTGATCGGGGCGACCGGCTTCACTGTGGCGTCCCTCTGCGCGGCCTTCGCGTCGTCGGCGGAGATGCTGATCGGTGCGCGTGCGCTGCTGGCGGTGGCCGGTGCGACCCTCATGCCGTCGACGCTCGCGCTGATCCGATATCTCTTCGACGACCCGGCGCAGCGCGCCGCCGCGATCGCGACGTGGAACGCCGTGCTCGCCGGTGGGGTGGCGGTCGGCCCGGTGATCAGCGGCCTTCTGCTCGAGTATTTCTGGTGGGGATCGGTGTTTCTCGTCAATGTGCCGATCATGGTGGCGTTGCTCGTCGTCGCACCGCTGTTGCTGCCGGGCGGCACCGCGTCACCGTCGCGGCGCATCGACCTGCTGAGCGCGGTGCTCGCCCTGGTCGCGGTCCTGCCGGTGGTCGCTGCGGTGAAGAACCTCGCGGCCGACGGGTTCGAGGCCGGTCACCTGGGGTTGCTGGCGCTGGGTGTCGCGGGTGCGGTGGTGTTCGTCTGGCGGCAACTGCGTCTCGAGGAACCCATGGTCGACGTCGGGTTGCTCCGCGAGCTGCGGTTCGGCGGGTCGGTGTTGTTGAACCTCATCTGCCTGTTCGCGTTGCTGGGCAACTCGATCCTGATGACGCAGTATCTGCAGTCCGTGCTCGGGTTCTCGCCGCTGCGTGCGGCGCTGTGGAGCCTGTTGCCGTCGGTTGCGGTCGGCGCCACGGCACCTGCGGCCGCGGTCCTGGCGCAGCGCACGGGCCGGCTGCCGGTCATCGTCGGCGGGTTCGTGTGTGGCGCGGCAGGCTTCGTCGTCCTCGCGACGAGTACGGACGTCGACTCGGTCGGTGTGGTGCTCGTCGGGGCCGCGACGCTGGCCGGAGGGGTCGTCGCGACGACGTCCATGATCGCCGACTTCGTGGTCGGCATCGCCCCGCCCGAACGTGCCGGCGCCACATCGGGACTGCTGGAGACCTCGAGCGAATTCGGCGGTGCGCTCGGCATCGCCGTGCTGGGCAGCATCGTCAACGCGGTGTTCCGGTCGTCGTTCCCGACCGGTGTCGCCGAGGGTGAGGCCGCGCGCAGTCTGGGCGGTGCCGTGGCGGCCGCGGTGCAACTGCCCGCCGAGCGCGCGTCCGAGGTGCTCGACGCCGCGCGGCACGCCTTCGTCGACGGCCTCACCGTCGCGGCGTGGTCGGGTGCCGGAGTGCTGGCCCTCGCCGCCGGGCTGGCGGTCTGGATGTTGGGCGGGGGAGGAGAGGAGCAGGTGGACGGGGCGCAGATGCAGGACGCCCCGCCCGCGGGAACGCGGACGGGGCGCCATGACGACCTCTGGCTGTCGGAAACCGATCAGCAGTCGTAGTAGAGCGAGAACTCGTACGGGTGAGGACGGATCTGAACCGGCTCGATCTCGTTCTCGCGCTTGAGAGCGATCCAGGTCTCGATCAGGTCCTCGGTGAACACGCCACCGGCGGTGAGGTACTCGTGATCCTCCTCGAGGCGGTCGATGACCGCGGCCAGCGAGGTCGGGGCCTGCGGGATGCCCTTGGCCTCCTCCGGCGGGAGCTCGTAGAGGTCCTTGTCGACGGGCTCGTGCGGCTCGATCTTGTTCTTGATGCCGTCCAGGCCGGCCATCATCATGGCGGCGAAGGCCAGGTACGGGTTGCCGGAGCTGTCCGGGCAACGGAACTCGATGCGCTTGGCCTTCGGGTTGTTGCCGGTGATCGGGATGCGGACACAGGCCGAGCGGTTGCGCTGGCTGTAGACCAGGTTGATCGGGGCCTCGTAACCCGGGACCAGACGCTTGTAGGAGTTGATCGTCGGGTTGGTGAACGCCAGCAGCGACGGGGCGTGGTGCAGGATGCCGCCGATGTAGTAGCGCGCGGTGTCCGACAGGCCTGCGTAGCCGGCCTCGTCGTGGAACAGCGGCTTGCCGTCCTTCCACAGCGACTGGTGGCAGTGCATGCCCGAGCCGTTGTCACCGAACAGCGGCTTCGGCATGAAGGTCACCGACTTGCCGTTCTGCCACGCGGTGTTCTTGATGATGTACTTGAACAGCTGGACATCGTCGGCGGCGTGCAGCAGGGTGTTGAACTTGTAGTTGATCTCGGCCTGACCGGCGGTGCCGACCTCGTGGTGTCCACGCTCGAGCTCGAAGCCCGCCTGCTGCAGGTTGGTCGACATCTCGTCGCGCAGATCGACGTAGTGGTCGTACGGCGCGACCGGGAAGTAGCCACCCTTGGGACGGACCTTGTAGCCCAGGTTCGGGCTGCCGTCCGGATCGGTCGGCGAAGCGGTGTTCCACCAGCCCGACTCCGACTCGATCTCGTAGAAGGTGCCGTTCATCTCCGAGCCGAAGGAGACGGAGTCGAAGATGTAGAACTCGGCCTCGGCACCGAAGAAGCAGGTGTCGGCGATACCGGTCGAGGCCAGGTAGTCCTCGGCCTTGCGGGCGACGTTGCGCGGGTCGCGGCTGTAGGCCTCACGGGTGAACGGGTCGTGGACGAAGAAGCTGACGTTCATCGTCTTGGCCTTGCGGAACGGGTCGATCCGCGCGGTGGCCGGGTCGGGCAGCAGCATCATGTCCGACTCGTTGATGGACTGGAAGCCACGCACCGACGAACCGTCGAACGCGAGACCGTCCTCGAACACGCTCTCGTCGAAGGCCGAAGCCGGGATCGAGAAGTGCTGCATGACACCGGGCAGGTCGCAGAATCGGATGTCGACGTACTCGACACCTTCCTTCTTGATGCCCTCGAGTAGTTCTTCTTTACTGCTGTACACCGTGCGGTGACTCCTTCGTGATCGGGTGGTCAGTGCTTGCTGACGCGCCACACACATCCGCCGCCGACAGCAGCGGATCTCAGCGGCAACCGTATGGAGGTGAGGTTGCCCATGCGTCAAGTCCGTGTTTCCCCCGTGTTACACACCCGGTGTTCTTGGCGACACAAAGTCCGAACCGCGGAGAAGGTACTCGGCAGACCCCACCCTATCGGGGTCTGGAGGCGGGCGTGGGAGGACCGCCTGGGCTCCGCGACTACCATGGACCCAACGCAAGGGACGCGATCGCCGGGCACCAGTCGGCGCCGGGTCGCGAGAGGAGTCATCAGCATGGGACGAGTCACCGGTTCCTGGTTGTCGGGACCGCAGATCGGTCCCGGCGCCGGCGTCGAGAACGATTGGCGGGGCCAGGACCTGGGCCTGCCCGCGTCCGGTCCCGGATCGCTGGCCACCGGTTGGCAGCGTGTGGGGGGCCTGCTCGTCGACTGGCTGATCGCCGCCGGTCTGGCCCTCGTCTTCGTCGGAGGCGACCTCGAGTCCTCGAAGCTCGGCACCCTGCAGCTCGGGATCTGGCTGGTGGTCGGCATCTTCGCGGTGACGCTGTTCGGGTTCACCCCCGGCCAGTACGCGCTGGGGATGCGGGTCGCCCGCGTCGATTACGGGACCGATCGCAACCGGGCCGAGGCCGAGGGCGGGGAACCGCCTGCCGCGGTCGGCGTCGTGCGGGCGTTCTTCCGTCAGCTGCTGATGATCTTCCTGGTGCCCGCGCTCATCAACGACTACAACGGTCGCGCCCTGCACGACCGCGCGACCGGCACCGCGATCCTCCGCACCCGATAGATCCTCCGCACCCGATAACCCGCGCCCGGCGCGTCGGCCTGTGGATGCGCTCGCCCGGCGCGTCGGCCTGTGGATGCGCTGTGCAGGCCGGTGGTGTCCCCGTGTTCTCATTGCTGTCATGCGGGGGATCGTGGGGGCTGTGGTCGGTGTCGTCGTCGGCGTTCTGGTCGTGGTGGCCGCTGTCGTCGTCACGGTGACGGTCCCGCGGACGGCGGATGGTTCGCCCACCGCGGCACCGCCGACGGAGGCCTCCGAGGACCCCTATCCCGACATCGTGCCCCTGGCCACCACGCCGACGCCGCGCTGGTCGGTACCGATGTCCGACGTGGGCTTGCCGGAGGATCAGAGGAGCCTCGTGCGTCCCGATGTGCTGGCGGCGAACACGACGACGGTCATCGGCGGGACGGAGGGATACGACGCAGCCCTGATGGCCTTCGATCCCTTGACCGGTGAGCAGAAGTGGCCGAAGGTCTCCGACTTCCGCGCCGAGGCATGCGAGTTCAGCCGGGACGGACGGCTGGCGTGCGTCGGCCGCGGCGCCGACGAGGCCACGGCGGACGTCGCCTTCCTCGACGTCGCCTCCGGACAGGTCGTCGCGACCAAGCCGGTGCATCTGGGTGAACGGTCCACGGGCCCGCAGTTGCAGTCCGCGGGCGACGGATTCCTCGTCAGCACCAGATACTTCGTGGAGAAGGAGAACCGGTATGCGCTCAGCATGACCTGGTTGAGTTCGGACGGGTCCCGGAGCTGGGAGCAGAAGCCGCCACCGGGCTTCTACGAGCCCTCGCTTTCGGAGGCCGGGAACGTGGTCGCCATCAGCGACCGCTGGCGCGCGGTGCGGGTCTTCGCACTCGACACCGGAGAGCTGGTCTATGACTCCGTCGAAGACCAGAAGAACGCCGCACGAGAGGAACGGACCGCGTTCTTCGCGGTCGCGCCTGTCCGAACCGGTTTCGCGGTGAGTATCGGCGCAGGCACACCGCGGACGATGATCTACGACGGCAAGGGGGCCAGGCGCGGGGTCATCGAGGGGTTCGGACTCGCCTACTCGCCGCCGGGGTCAGAGGGCGACCTGATCCCCGTCGAGCGCGACGACGGCAGGGACAACACGACGATCGGGGTGGCGTCCACGGAGAACCTCGAGGTCATCGCCACGACGACGGCCGCCCACGGCCTCTCGCGGGTCAAGATCCTCCACGACCGGTTCCTCCTCGGGAACCGTCACGGCGAGGATGACTGGACGGTGCTCGACGTCCGGCACCCCGAGCAGGTCCGGGCCGTGGCCCCCGGGGACACCACACTGATGGCCTTCGACGGGACACGCGCCTTCTTCGCCGACAACTCGGGGTCACAGGGA
The DNA here is from genome assembly GCF_039939235.1 of Gordonia aurantiaca. Lineage (NCBI taxonomy): Bacteria > Bacillati > Actinomycetota > Actinomycetes > Mycobacteriales > Gordoniaceae > Gordonia > Gordonia aurantiaca. Next base: position 313,970 of record NZ_JBDUUF010000002.1, read on the forward strand.
CGCGTGCCGTATGTGTTCGGCTGGGATCTCGCTACCGGCCGTCAGGTGTGGGAGATCGGCAAGAGGTACAGCGAGGCACACCGGGATCTACGGTTCGTCGGCCCGTACCTGTTCCGCATGCAATCCGGAGACCCCGACGAGGCGTCGATCACCCGACTCGGGGCCTGACGGCGTCGGCGCCTGGAGCGGTCGCACTCGAACCCCGGATGCGTGAAGCCACCACCTCTTCTGGACTGGCCGGCCGGGTGGTGGCTTCACGAAGAATGGCGGGACGTCTCAGCTGCGGCGACGCGCGGTGCGCTGCATGCTGCGCATCTTGGCGTTCGCGGGCAACGGACCCTTCGGCATGCCGGGGCCGGGAGCCTTGCTGCTCAGGGCGGCCAGCCGTCCCTCGAGGGTGTCCATGCGCTTGCGGTCGATGTTGTTCGGCAGCTTGTTGAGGTGGCGCTCCAGCTTCGAGAGCGGGACCTGGCCTTCCTCGTTGCCGACGACGACCTCGTAGATCGGGGTGTCGCCGACCACACGTGCGGCCTTCTTCTTCTCCTGCGCGAGAAGCTGCTTCACCCGGTTCGGATTGCCCTCGGCGACCAGGATCACACCCGGCTTGCCGATGACGCGGTGCACGGCGTCGAGGTGGGTGGTGCCCGCGACCGCCTGCTTGACCCGCCACTGGCCGCGCATGTTGCCCAGTGCCCAGCCGGCGGCGCCGGGCTGGCCCTCTGCCTTGGAGTAGACGTTCTTCTGCACGCGACGCCCGAAGATGATGAAAGCGCCGAGAGCGCCGAGCACCACCCCCAGGGGGATCAGCAGCCACGGCGAGCCGATCAGGAGTCCGAGCACGACGAAGACGGCCACCACCAGCACGAACACACCCGCCATGTAGGGGATGAGTCGCTTGTCTTCCTTGCGCTGCATCTGGAAGGCCTGCCACAACTGCTGGCGGCGTTCCTTGGATGCCGCCTTGCGGGCCTTCTTCTTCGCGGCCTTTTCTTCTTTGCTGACCGACTGCGCCTTTGCCATAGGGGCCAGTTTACGTCCGACGCCGGAACGTCCCGACGTCACGGTCGGCCGCCAGGTGCGAACGGCTCAGCGACCGAGACGTGCCATGAGGCTCGACGCCTCCTGCGCTGCCGATCCCTCCGATGCGAGATGCGCCAGGGCAGGGGAGATCTCGCGACCGTGGTGGGCCATCGCCTGCGCGTACAGGCGGCCGGCGCGGTACGACGAACGCACCAGCGGGCCGGCCATGACGCCGGCGAAACCGACCTCCTGGGCGAACTCGGAATGGTCGACGAACTCCTCCGGCTTCACCCAGCGCTCGACCGGATGGTGCCGCGGCGACGGACGCAGGTACTGGGTGATCGTCAGGATGTCGCAGCCCGCGTCGTGCAGGTCGACGATCGCCGACTGGACCTCTTCGGGGGTCTCGCCCATGCCGAGGATGAGGTTCGACTTGGTGACCAGCCCGAAGTCGCGGGCGGCGCGGATGACGTCGAGGGAGCGCTCGTAGCGGAACGCCGGGCGGATGCGCTTGAAGATGCGCGGCACGGTTTCCAGGTTGTGCGCGAGGACCTCGGGACGTGCCTCGAACACCTCGGCCAGCAGGTCGGGCTTGGCGTGGAAGTCCGGGATGAGATTCTCCACGCCGGTGCCCGGGTTCAGCTCGTGGATCGCGCGGACCGTCTCGGCGTACAGCCAGGCGCCCTCGTCGGGCAGGTCGTCGCGGGCCACGCCGGTGATCGTCGAGTAGCGCAGGCCCATGGCGCGGACGCTCTCGGCGACGCGGCGGGGCTCGTCACGGTCGAGTTCGGCGGGCTTGCCGGTGTCGATCTGGCAGAAGTCGCAGCGTCGGGTGCACTGCTCGCCGCCGATCAGGAAGGTCGCCTCGCGGTCTTCCCAGCACTCGTAGATGTTGGGGCAGCCGGCTTCCTCACACACGGTGTGCAGGCCCTCGCGCTTGACGAGGCCCTTGAGTTCGGTGAACTCGGGTCCCATCGTCGCGCGGGTCTTGATCCAGTTCGGCTTGCGCTCGATCGGGGTCTGCGCGTTGCGCACCTCGAGGCGCAGCAGTCTGCGGCCGTCGGGTGCGGTGGGAGCGGACTTGTTCTGCGATGCGGTGTTCGGTGCTGGGGCCGAGGCCGGGGGTGTGGCGTCGGTGGCACCGGGTCCGGGGGTGAGTGGGGACGCGGTCACCGGACCGATCCTACGCGCGTCGAAACGGCCTCTCCGGAGGGCGTGGTGACGGCCTCGCGCGGGGCGTCGAGCGCCTCGCGGACGGCTTCCTCGACCGGCTCGAGGAAGTCCGCGACCGACAGCGGCCGGCCGAGTTCGCGTGCCAGCGAGGTGACCCCGGCGTCGGCGATGCCACACGGCACGATCGCGTCGAAGGCCGACATGTCGGGGTCGATGTTGAGGGCGAAGCCGTGGAGGGCGACGCCGCGGGCGACACGGATGCCGATCTGGCCGAGCTTGCGTTCGCCCTTCCCGTCGCGGATCCAGACCCCGGAGCGTCCTTCGACGCGCCCGGTGGTCACGCCGGCCCCGGCGCAGACGCTGATCAGGGCCTCCTCGAGACGCCGCACGTATTCGACGACGTCGAGCGGTTCGGCGAGTTTCACGATCGGATAGCCGACGAGCTGGCCGGGACCGTGCCACGTGATGCGGCCACCTCGGTCGACGTCGATCACGGGCGCGCCGTTGGTCGGACGGTCGGAGTCCTCGGTGCGTTTGCCCGCGGTGTAGATCGAGGGATGTTCGAGCAGGAGCAGCAGGTCGTGGTCGAGGGTGCCGTCGGCACGCTCACCGGCGAGACGGTGCTGCAGGTCGTAGGTGTCGCGGTAGTCGACGGTCCCGAGGTGCCGGACCTCTACGGGAGCGGACTCGGCTCGTACTGAATCGGACCGGACGGGATGGGAGGTCATGATGCGGGTTTCGTCGCGTAGTCGAGTGCCCGACGGATGTCGGGGTGGGTGAAGGTGAATCCGTGATCGGTGAGCACACGGGGTTCAACGCGTTGGGAGAACAGAATCATTTCCTCGGCCATCTCACCGCCGAAGGTGCGCGCGAGGAACTCGGGCACGCGGAAGACGGCGGGCCGGCGCACGGCCTTGCCCAGCGCCGTGCAGAACTCACCGAAGGTGACCGCGCCGGGGGAGGCGAGGTTGACCGGACCCGAGATGTCGGAGTCGAGCAAGAACTCGATGGCCCGCACCTCGTCGATCAGGCTGATCCAGGAGAACCACTGTGCTCCACTGCCGATCGGCCCGCCGAGGCCGAGTCTGAACAGCGGTAGCAGCTTGGCGAGCATCCCGCCGGTGGCGCTGAGGACCGGTGCGGTCCGCAGCAGGACGACGCGGGCGTCGCCGGCGTTGGCGGTGGCGGCCTTCTCCCAGTCGACGACGAGTTCGGCGAGGAACCCCTCACCGGGCGGGTCTGTCTCGACCGCGGCCCGGTCGCCGGTGTCGCCGTAGAAGCCGGTGGCGCTGGCCGAGATGAAGATCGGGATGCGGTGATCCCGGACCGCCTCGGCGAGCACCTCGGTCGGGGTGATCCGCGAATCGCGCAGCTCCTGCTTGAACCGCCCGGTCCAGCGGCCGTTGCCTACGCCGACACCGCCGAGCGAGACGACCGCGTCGACACCGTCGAGGGTCGCGGGCGGCAACCCGATCGTCTCGGGGTCCCAGCTGAACTCGTCGTCGTCGAGGGCTTCGCGGCGGACCAGACGGATGACCGTGTGGCCCGCCGCGCGCAGCGAGTTGACCAGGGCGTTGCCGATCAGGCCCTGGGAGCCGGCAACGGCTATGCGCATGGCTTACCCCGAGTCTCTCGCCGTTCCTCGTGTCTTACAGACCCAGGTCCGCCGCGAACGAGGCCTCCTCCAGGCGCTTGCGCACGGTGGTCAGGAAGCGGCCCGCGTCGGCGCCGTCGATCAGGCGGTGATCGTAGGTCAGCGGCAGGTAGGCCATCGAACGGATCGCGATCGACTCGGATCCGTCCTCGTCGGTGACGACGACCGGGCGCTTGACGATCGCACCGGTGCCGAGCATGGCCGCCTGCGGCGGGACCAGGATCGGGGTGTCGAACAGCGCGCCGTTGCTGCCGATGTTGGTGATCGTGAAGGTGCCACCGGCCAACTCGTCCGGCTTGAGGCCGTTGCTGCGGGCGCGGTCGGCGATGTCGGCGATCGCGCGGGCCAGCCCGGCGACCGACAGGTCGTCGGCGTTGTGGATCACGGGCGACAGCAGGCCCTGCGGGGTGTCGACGGCGATGCCCAGGTGCACCTTCTCGTAGTAGGTGATCTCCTTGGCCTCTTCGTCGATCGAGGCGTTGATGTTCGGGTGGACCTTCAGCGCCTCGACGACCGCCTTCGCGATGAACGGGAGGAAGGTGAGGTTGACACCCTCGGCGGCCTTGAACTTGTCCTTGGCCGCCTTGCGCAGGCTCACGATCTTGGTCATGTCCACCTCGTGGACCTGCGTGAGCTGAGCGGACTGCTGCAGCGACTCGCGGGTCTTCTTGGCGGTGATGAGCCGGATGCGGTTCGCCTTCTGGGTGGTGCCCGGCAGGCCGGCGAGTTCCGGACGGATCTCCGGCGCCGATGCGGCCGGAGCGGAAGCCGCTGCGGCGGCGGGCTTCTCGGCCGGGGCGGCGGCCGCGTTCGCGGCCTCGGCGGCGGCGAGGACGTCCTGCTTGCGGATGCGTCCGCCGACACCGGTGCCCTTGATGGTGTTCAGGTCGATGTTGTTCTCGGCGGCCAGCTTGCGCACCAGCGGGGTGACGTACGGCGTCGACTCGATGGTCGGCGGGTTCTTCTCCGCGGCGGCCGGGGCGGGCTCGGGCTTCGGCTCCGGCTTGGGCTCGGGCTTCGGTTCCGGCTTGGGCTCGGGCTTCGGTTCCGGCTTGGGCTCGGGCTTCGGCTCTTCCTTCGCGGCGGGCTCCGGCTCCGGTTCGGGCTCCGGCTCGGACTCGGCGGCCGGGGCGGCCGACGCGTCACCGATCACGGCGAGCTTGCCGCCCACCTCGACGACGTCGTCCTCCTGGGCGAGGATCTCGAGCAGGGTACCGGCGACCGGCGACGGGATCTCGGTGTCGACCTTGTCGGTGGAGACCTCGAGGAGCGGCTCGTCGGCGGCGACGGTGTCACCGACCTGCTTGAGCCAGTTGGTCACGGTGCCCTCGGTGACCGACTCGCCGAGCTCCGGCATGAGCACCTCGGTGCCCTCGGCGGAACCCGAACCGGTCGCGGCGGCGGGCTTCTCGGCGGGAGCCTCTTCCTCGGTGGAGGGCTCGGCGGCGGCTTCTTCGGGCTCGGGCTCGGGGGCGGCCTCGGTGGGGGCATCGCCACCGGAGGACGCGGCCTCGTCGGCGTCGCCGATCAGAGCGAGCTCACCACCGACCTCGACGACGTCGTCCTCCTGCGCGATGATCTTCACCAGCACACCCGAGGTCGGGGCGGGGATCTCCGTGTCGACCTTGTCTGTCGACACCTCCAGCAAGGGCTCGTCGGCCTCGACGGTGTCGCCCTCCTCCTTCAGCCACCGGGTGACTGTCCCCTCGGTGACACTTTCACCAAGGGCGGGCATCTGGACGGAGAAGGCCATCGTTGTGAACTCCTGAACTCGACGTGGTGGTCTGTAGGTCTGCGGCCCGTCGGTGTGTGCGCCGGGGGCACGGGGGTGGGGAGCGGTCGGGGTACCGCCGAGATGAGTGACGGGTCAGCCACTCATCCCCGGGATCACCCTACCCGTAGGAGGCCCCGGCGACTCGCTTCGGCTCGTACTCGGGGGTAACGATTCTCGAAGCGAGGCGCCGGGGCGGATCGTTCGGCGCCGCCTGGGGTGATGCGGATCGAGCGGCGGCGGCCATGGTGTCAGCCGTTCGCCGCGATGTCCTCGAGCACGGCGGCGATGGTGCGGACGGGAACACCGGTGCCGCCCTTGGGGGTGTAACCCCACGGGCCGCCGGTGTTGAACGCCGGTCCGGCGATGTCGATGTGGGCCCACTGGACGCCGTCGGCCACGAACTCCTTGAGGAAGATGCCCGCGGCGAGCATGCCGCCCCAGCGGTGCGGCGTGACGTTCGCGAGATCGGCGACGCGCGACTTCAGGTCGGCGCGCAGCTCGGCGGGCAGCGGCATCGCCCAGGCGTTCTCGCCGACCTCGGCCGAGCGGGCGGCGACGCGGTCGCGGAACTCGTCGGTGCCCATGACGCCCGGCGTGCGGGTGCCCAGCGCCACCATCTGCGCGCCGGTCAGCGTCGCGGTGTCGATGAGGTAGTCCGGCTCGTCCTCGCAGGCGCGCACGATGGCATCGGCGAGGATCAGGCGGCCCTCGGCGTCGGTGTTGAGGACCTCCACGGTCTTGCCGCCGTACTGGGTGAGCACGTCACCCGGGCGCTGCGCGGTGCCCGACGGCATGTTCTCGGCCATCGGCACGGTCGCGGTGACCGAGACGTCGAGGTCGAGGCGCGCGGCCAGGATCGTCGCGGCGATGACCGCGGCGGCGCCGCCCATGTCGGAGGTCATCTGGTCCATGTTGGCGGCCGGCTTGATGGAGATGCCGCCGGTGTCGAAGGTGATGCCCTTGCCGACGAGCGCGACCTTCTTGGCCGACTTCTTCCCGGCGTGGGTGAGGCGCACCAGACGGGGCAGGCGCGAGGAGCCCTTGCCGACGCCGACGATGCCGCCGAATCCCTTGGCCTCGAGTTCCTTGTCGTCGAGGATCTCGACCGTGAGCCCGGCCTTCGACGCGAGGGCCCGGGCGCGGGCGGCGAACTCCTCCGGGTACAGGTGGCTCGGCGGCGTGTTCACGAAGTCGCGCGCGATGGCAACCGAGTCGGCGACGGCGACCGCGCGGTCGAGTTCGGCCTTCGCCTCCTTGGACTTGGATTCCACGATCAGCGTGAAGTGTTGCGGCGGAGTCTTCTTCGGCTTCGACGACGCGGAGCGGAACTCGTCGAAGCGGTAGGCGCCGAGGAAGAGGCCCTCGGCGGTCGCGGCCAGGTCGACCGACGACAGGGTGGTGGCGGCCGATCCGATGCCGTCGAGTTCGCGGGCCACGATGCCCGCGGCCTGGCGGACCTTGTCGGCGTCGTCGAGGTCGTCGGGCGAGCCGAGGCCGACGGCGACGATCACGTCCACCGGCAGCGACTCCGGCGCGGCGATCTTGGTGATCTCACCGTGGGATCCGCTCGCGCCCAGCGCGGTCACGGCCGCGGAGATCGCGGCGGCCTGCGCATCGTCGAGGAGGCCCTCGCCGATGGCCAGCGTCGGTTCTGCGGTGGTGTCGTCCTTCTTGCCGTTCGCCTCCTCGTCGTCCGGCGGCGAGATCAGGCCGATGACGAGGGCGGAGTCGTCCTTGGCGATCGAGGTGGACAGGTCGAATTCGGGGCCGCGTACGCGGTCGACGGCGTCGTTCTTGCTCACCCGGTCAACTCTGCCACAGCGTCCGGGGTGCCGACGGGGTCTGCGGGACATGGTTCGCCGGTGCGGGAGGCCCGTTAGCGTAGAGCCCATGAGTGAACTCCTCGCCGGACCGATCGCCGACCGTCACGCCGCACTCGGTGCGAGCTTCGCCGAATTCGGTGGATGGAACATGCCGGTGTCCTACGCGGGCACCGTGGCCGAGCACACCGCCGTCCGCGAGGCGGTCGGCATCTTCGACGTCAGCCACCTCGGCAAGGCGCTGGTGTCCGGACCGGGCGCGGCGGAGTTCGTGAACTCGACGCTCACCAACGACCTACGCAAGATCGCTCCCGGCAAGGCGCAGTACACCCTGTGCTGCAACGACAACGGCGGCGTCGTCGACGACCTCATCGCCTACCTGGTCAGCGAGGACGAGGTCTTTCTCGTGCCCAACGCCGCCAATACCGCGACCGTCGTCGAGAAGCTGAAAGCTGTTGCGCCCGAGACGGTCTCGGTGGTCAACCAGCACCGCGACCACGCCGTTTTCGCGGTTCAGGGGCCGAGGTCGCCGGAGCTGCTCGCCGGTCTCGGCCTCCCCTCCGACATCGAGTACATGGCCTTCGCCGACGCCGAGCTCGCCACCGCCGAGGGCGCCAAGCCGGTCCGGGTGTGCCGCACCGGCTACACCGGTGAGCGCGGCTACGAGATCCTCCCGCGCTGGGAGGACGCCGGCGCCGTGTTCGACGTGCTGTACGAGGCGGTCGTCGCGGCCGGTGGGCAGGCGGCCGGGCTCGGTGCCCGCGACACCCTGCGCACCGAGATGGGCTACGCGCTGCACGGTCACGAACTCGGCCCGGAGATCACCCCGGTGCAGGCACGCTCGAGCTGGGCGGTCGGCTGGGACAAGCCGGCGTTCTTCGGCCGCGACGCCCTGCTGGCGGAGAAGGGAGCGGGTCCGGCGCGTCGTCTCTACGGCCTCAGGGCCACCGGCCGGGGCGTGCCCCGCGCCGGTTGTGCGGTGCGGCTGGGCGACACCATCATCGGGGGGTGCACGTCGGGCACCTTCTCGCCGACGCTCAAGCAGGGCATCGCGCTCGCACTGCTCGACACCGCGTCGGGTGTGCGGAAGGGTGACGAGGTCGTGATCGACGTGCGCGGCCGCGATCTCCCGTGCGAGGTGGTCGTCCCGCCGTTCGTGCCCTCGCACGTGTGACGAATGTCCATGGGCTGTCTCACAACCGAGACGGCTTGCGGAGACGCACCCGTAAACCCGGTTGTGGTCAGCGGTACCATGGGCCCCATGACCTTGGAGTTCAAGCGTACCGAGCATCCCCATCCGGTGTCGGATAACCGTCGCGCGGAAATCCTTTCCGCGCCGGGTTTCGGCCGTCATTTCACCGACAACATGGTGATGATCGACTACGCCGCCGACAAGGGCTGGCACAACGCGCAGGTACGCCCCTACGGGCCGATCGCACTCGATCCGTCGGCGATGGTGCTCCACTACGGCCAGGAGATCTTCGAGGGTCTCAAGGCCTACCGTCAGCCCGACGGCTCGATCGCGGCGTTCCGTCCCGAGGCCAATGCCGAGCGCCTGCAGCGCAGCGCCGAGCGCCTCGCGATGCCCGCGCTGCCGACCGAGGACTTCATCGGATCGCTCAAGGCGCTGCTCGCGGCCGACCACGAGTGGGTGCCGCCGTCAGGTGGTGAGGAGTCGCTCTACCTCCGCCCGTTCATGTTCGCCTCGCAGGCGGGCCTCGGCGTCAACGCGCCGTCGTCGGAGTACATCTACTCGGTGATCGCCTCGCCGGCCGGTGCGTACTTCTCCGGCGGCATCAAGCCGGTCAGCGTCTGGCTGTGCACCGAGTACGTGCGCGCCGCTCCGGGCGGCACCGGCTTCGCCAAGTGCGGCGGCAACTACGCCGCCGCCTTCCTCGCGCAGCGCCAGGCAACCGAGCAGGGCTGCGACCAGGTGGTCTGGCTCGACGCCATTGAGCGCAGCTACATCGAGGAGATGGGTGGCATGAACCTGTTCTTCGTGTTCGGTTCCGGCGCAGACGCCCGCCTCGTGACCCCTGAGCTGTCGGGTTCGCTGCTTCCGGGCATCACCCGTGACTCACTGCTGACGCTGGCCACCGACGCGGGCTTCGCGGTCGAGGAGCGCAAGATCAGCACCGAGGAGCTGCGCAAGGGCGTCGCCTCCGGAGACATCACCGAGGTCTTCGCCTGCGGCACCGCCGCGGTGATCACCCCCGTCGGCCGCGTCAAGGGCGTCGGCGAGGACTACACGATCAACAACGGCGAGACCGGCGAGGTCACCCAGGCCCTGCGTGACACGCTCACCGGCATCCAGCGCGGTACCTTCGCCGACACCCACGGGTGGATGACGGAGTTGTACCGCCCGTAACAACGGAACAGACCCTCGGTTCTGGCGCCATGAATCCATGCGATCGTGGCGCCAGTACCATTTTGCCCTCCGGACCGGCGCGGCCGACCGCGGGAACGGGAGACGGCGAGCACGAGATCAGAGCAGCAGGCCCACCACGGCGATCGCGACGCAGAGTTCGACGGTCGCGCCCAGGACGTCGCCGGTGATGCCGCCCATCCGCCGGGCGCAGTGGCGGGTGAACTGCCAGGCGAAGGCGGCGACCACCGCCACCACGAGCCAGCCCCGGACGAGGGCTGCGACGTCGACCGCGTCGACGCCGGTGCCGTCGAGCCCCATGGGGACGACCGCGACCGCGCAGATCACCAGCCACACCGCGATCGAGACCCGTTGCGTGCCTGCGACGAGCGCGCCGAAACCATCGGGGTGGGCGGGTTTCAGGGCGGTGCGCGTTCCGATCACGGCGCCCACGCGGCCGAGTGCGATCGCGAAAGCGAGGTCGTACCAACGTGATCCGGCGGAGAGGCCGGCGAATCCGGTGGCCTGGACGCCGAGAGTGAGGACCAGCGTCGCGACGCCGAACGGCCCGACGGTGCCGCTGCGCATCACCTCCGCCACCCGCTCGGGCGGGCCGTAGCAGCCCAGGCCGTCGGCGGTGTCGGCGAGACCGTCGAGATGCATTCCACGGGTGAGCAGTGCACATGCCACGACGACGAGGACCCCGGTCAGTGCGACAGGCAGATCGGTGTGCCCGAGCCCGAGGGCGATCGCGGTGGCCGCGGCACCCAGGACGACGCCGACAGCCGGCAGGGCCGCCATCACCGCTCCGCCGAGCGTGCGATCCGGCGTCTCGTCCGAGCCCGATCCGACGGGCAGGACGGTCATCCAGCCCAGAGCCGTCCGGACGGCCTGCACCGGTGAGGTCATCGCCGAGCCGCCCAGCGCGTCACGGGTTCGGCGACGGGGCGTCGGCGGGGGAGTCGTCGCGACCGGCGACACCCGCCTCCTCGAAGGTGGCCATCGAGGTCAGGATGTCCACCGCGGACTGCACGATCGGCAGCGCGAGCACCGCCCCGCTGCCCTCGCCGAGGCGCATCGACATGTCGAGGACAGGGGTCAGATCGAGGTGGTCGAGCGCGATCTGGTGCGCGGGCTCGACCGACCGGTGGCCGGCGATCCACCAGCGCATCGCGCCCGGTGCCAGCTCGTTGGCGACCATCGCGGCTGCGGTGATGACCACGCCGTCGAGGATGACCGGGGTCCGCCGCACCGCGGCCTGCGCCAGGAAACCGGCGGTGGCGGTCAGGTCGGCGCCACCGACCGCCGCGAGCAGTGCCAGTGGGTCGTGGATGACCTTGCGAGCACGGCGCATGCCGTCGCGGATCGCGGCGGTCTTGCGCATCCAGCCGTGGTCGTCGACACCGGTGCCGCGCCCGACGATCTCGACCGGTTCGCGCCGGGTGAGCGCACCGACGAGGACGGTCGCCGGGGTGGTGTTGCCGATGCCCATCTCGCCTGCGATCAGCAGGTCGCTACCCGAGTCGACGAGGCGGTCGGCGATGGCGCGGCCGGCCGCCAGGGCGGCGCGTGCCTCGGCGAGCGTGATCGTGTCGGTGGTGCGCAGGTCCTCACCGGACCGCCGGACCTTGAACGCCGACAGATGAGGTGCGGTGTCGGCGTCGACCGACATGTCGACCACCGTCACCGACGCCCCGGCCCGGGCGGCGAGCACGTTGACCGCGGCGCCGCCGTTCTCGATGTTGGCGACCATCTGCGCGGTCACCTCGGGCGGGAACGCCGAGACCCCGCCGCGCGCGACGCCGTGGTCGCCGGCGAAGACCACGACGCTGGGCCTGGTGATCGGCGCGGGCGGGCACTGTCCCTGGCAGGCCGCGATCCACACCCCGATCTCCTCGAGACGTCCCAGGGACCCCGGCGGTTTGGTGAGGGAGTTCTGCCGCTCCCGTGCCGCGAACGCGACCGCCTCGTCGGGCGGGGTGACGGGCGGGAAGATCTCGGCGTCGGTCGGGTCGGGGAGTTCCGCGGGGTCCGGAGCGATCGGTGTCGCGGCGACGCGGGTCTTGCCGGAGGCGTCGATCGGTGGGGCGTCGATCGGTGGGGCGTCGATCGGTGGGGCGTCGGCCGCGGGGACAGAGGAGGCGGGGACAGAGGAGGCGGGAGCGGGGGAGACCGGTTCGGGGCCTGCGGTGGCCGCGTCCGCTGTGCTCTTCGACGCTGCGCTCTCCGACGCCGTGTTCGCTGCCGGGGCATTCGCTGCCGGGGTGCTCGCCGGTGCCGCGTCGAGGTCCCCGCGTGGCAGGTCGAGCACCCGACCGGCGACCACCAGCGAGACGCGGTCACAGACCTGCGCGATCGCGGTGTTCAGGGTGCCGAGCAGATCCTGGTAGAGCCGTCCGGCCGGGGTCGAGGGCACCAGGGACAGCCCCACCTCCGAGCTGATGAGCACGACGTCGGCGGTCATGCCGCGCAACGCCTCACAGAGGTCGGCGATGTCGGCGTCGAGGTTCACGTCGGCGTCCGCCTCCCACGCGTCGAGCGCGTCGAGGCGGGCGGTCAGCCAGCTGCCGAGATCGTCGACGATCACCGGGATGTCGGGAGCGGCACGTAGCTCGCCGGGGAGATCGGTGGTCTCGATGGTGGCGTACCGGTCGTCGCGCCGTGCCCGGTGCGCGGCGATCCGCGCCATCCACTCGGCGTCGGTCGACGTCAGGGAACCGGTTGCCAGGTAACGGATCTCGCGGTGCGCACGTAGCAGCGACTCGCCGTACGCCGACTTACCCGACCGCACACCGCCGAGAACGAGTGTGCGCGTTGCGCCTCCGGCCATGGATCAGACTTCGTCGCCGTGCGAGACCATCGGCTTGGGCGCACGCATCTTCCGCAGCTGCATCGCGCGGGTGAATGCGTACCAGCCGAGCTTGAACCCGCCGTCCGCGGTGTCCGGGAAGCGTTCGGCCACACGCCGGTTCACGAGGCGGCCGAGGATCACGCCGTCGATCGCCATCAGGACGACGAAGGCGAGCAGCAGCAGGTTGGTGATCGCCGCGAGCTGCGGCACCAGGAACATCAGCACGATCAGCACGATCGCGAACGGCATGAACAGCCCGGCGAAGTTGCGGCGGGCATCGACGATGTCGCGGGTGAAGCGGCGCACCGGTCCCTTGTCACGGGGCATCAGGTAGGCCTCGTCGCCCTCCATCATGCGTTCGCGCTGCTCGAGTCGCTTGGCGCGACGCTCGGCGGCGAGCGCCTTCTTCTCCTCCTTGGAGAGGGTCGACTTGAGCTCCTTGCGGCGGGCGCGGGCCTCGGCTCGGGTCATCGGAGGCGGCGCGACCGGACCGCGGCGGCGGTTCTCGGCCTCACGGCGCTTGGGCGTGGGCCGCCCCTTGCCCGGCGTGCGCTTGCTGCCCTTCGGCGCTGAGTTCTCCGACGTCGACGAATCGGTCGAATCGGTCTCGGCAAAGGTGGACACCGAGCTCTCGCCGGAATCCGCCGGCGACTCGTCCTTCTTCCATGGCAGCTTCACGACTACGAGCCTAGGGGATGCCGATCGCGGTCGAAACGCGTGGTCGTCGCTTTCCGGTGCACTATTCGCCGCGCCCGATCTCTCACCCTGCCGGGCGCACGCTCCACTCCTATACTTCGACGTCGAGACCGGGGTCGGTGGCGTCCGCGCACCCCGCCCCACCGAGTGCCCCGCAGGGGCGAGGAGGCCGGAGTGCACGTCCTGATCGGGCCGGATTCCTTCGGCGACACCCTGTCCGCGGTGGCCGCCGCACGCGCGATCGCCCGCGGCTGGGGGTCGGCGCGGCCGGATGACGTCCTCGTCGTCGCACCGCAGTCCGACGGTGGCCCCGGATTCGTCGACGTGCTCGCGTCGCGCTTCGGCACCGTCGCCGACGAAGACGTGCACGGCCCGCTCGGGGCCGGCGTCACCGCGCGCTGGTTGTTCGACGCCGGTTCGGCCACCGCCTACATCGAATGCGCGCAGGCCTGTGGGCTCCATCAGCTCGGCGGACGTCCGACGCCGCGCACCGCGGTCACCGCGACCACCCACGGGGTGGGCGAACTGGTGCAGGCCGCGCTGTCGGCCGGCGCCCGCCGGATCGTCGTCGGCCTCGGCGGCAGCGGTACCACCGACGGCGGCGCCGGGCTCGTCGACGCCCTGGGCGGTCCGCAGGCGGCCGCCGAGCGGCTCCGGGACATCGAGATCGTCGTCGCGTCGGACGTGGAGAACCCGCTGCTCGGGCCGCTGGGTGCCGCGACGGTGTTCGGGCCGCAGAAGGGCGCGGACCCGGAGACCGTCGAGCTGCTCGAGAAGCGGCTCGGCGAGTGGGCGCTCACCCTGAACACGATCGCCGGCCGGGACGTCACCGGCGAGGCCGGGGCGGGGGCGGCCGGTGGGCTCGGCGCCGCGCTCCTCGCGCTGGGCGGCACCCGGGTGTCCGGGGCGACGGTCGTCGCGCAGGCCACGGACCTCGAGGCCGACGTCGCGGCGTCGGACCTGGTCATCACCGGCGAGGGGCGCTTCGACTCGCAGACGCTGCGCGGAAAGGTCGTCGCGGCGCTGCGCCGGCTCGCGGGGACGGTCGGCGCACACGGGGCGGGCGCGAAGACGCTGGTGCTCGCCGGCCAGATCGCGCTGTCACCGGAGGAGATCGCCGCCGCCGGGATCTCCGGGGCCCATGCGATCGTCGACGTCGCGGGTTCGGTCGAGGTCGCCATGCGCGACGCGGAGAACCAGCTGGCGAAGCTCGCGGCGACCGTCGCGGCCGGCCGGGTGGCCTGAGCGGGCCGGGTCCGGCGCCCGAAGCCCTGCCAAAACGCAGGTCCGGATGGGCGGGAATACTGCGCCGAGGGGTACGGTTGTAGTCACGGGCACAACCGGTCGACCTCCCGGCGAACGGTGCGTGTTCCTCGTCCGGCCCACCGCCGGCACGGGGGACGAGCCCATCCCCGGGACCACACCACAACAGGAGCATCTATGACCGTGCAGAACGAAACGGGTACTGCCACCGGCGTCATCCTCACCGACGCGGCCGCGGCCAAGGCGAAGGCACTGCTCGATCAGGAGGGTCGCGACGACCTGGCACTGCGTATCGCCGTGCAGCCGGGTGGGTGCGCCGGCCTGCGTTACCAGCTGTTCTTCGACGACCGCACGCTCGACGGTGACCTCACCGCCGACTTCGGCGGCGTCACCCTGGCCGTCGACCGCATGAGCGCTCCGTACGTGCAGGGCGCGACGATCGACTTCGTCGACACCATCGAGAAGCAGGGTTTCACCATCGACAACCCGAACGCGACGGGTAGCTGCGCCTGCGGCGACTCGTTCAACTGAGTTACTCCCTCGCATGACGGCTCGCGCCGTCCGAACCCCACCGGCCGCATCCCGAATCGGGATGCGGCCGGTGTTCTGTGACCGGACAGTGGGTAGCGTGGACAGCTGTCCGTCCCACCTACTGAAGGGCTGAGAGCGCCAGTGGCAATCGTTGTATGCGGCTCCATCGCGACCGACCATCTGATGAAGTTCCCCGGGAAGTTCTCCGAACAGCTCCTCGGAGACCAGCTCGAACACATCTCGCTCAGCTTCCTGGTGGAGGACCTCGTCGTCCGCCGCGGTGGTGTCGGCGGCAACATCTGCTACGCGATGGGGCAGCTCGGCGGCAGCCCCGTGCTCGTCGGCGCGGTCGGTGCCGACTTCACCGAATACCGCCAGTGGCTGGAGTCCAACGGCGTCGACTGCCGCGGTCTCCACGTCTCCGCGACCCAACACACCGCCCGCTTCATGTGCACCACCGACGTGACGATGGCGCAGCTGGCGTCCTTCTACCCGGGCGCGATGAGCGAGAGCCGCGACATCCGTCTCGCCGATGTCATCGCCGAGACCGGTGCCCCCGACCTCGTGCTCATCGGCGCCGACGACCCGGACGCGATGCTCCGCCACACCGATGCCTGCCGCTCGGCCGGCATCCCGTTCGCCGCCGACCCGAGTCAGCAGCTCGCCCGCCTCGACGGCGAGCAGGCGCGGGCACTCATCGACGGTGCGACATACCTGTTCACAAACGAGTACGAGTGGGGTCTGCTGCGGCAGAAGACCGGACTGTCCGAGGCCCAGGTCGCCGAGATGGTCGGCACCCGCATCACGACCCTCGGCAAGGACGGCGTCGAGATCGTCGGGCGCGACGGCGACCGCATCCACGTCGGCGTGGTGCCGGAGAAGGAGAAGGTCGACCCGACCGGCGTCGGCGACGGCTTCCGCGCCGGTTTCCTGTCGGCGCTCACCAAGGGCCTGTCCTTCGAGCGCGCCGCCCAGGTCGGATCGATGGTCGCGGTGCTCGTGCTCGAGACCGTCTCCACGCAGGACTGGACCTGGGACCTCGACGACGCCCTGGCCCGCATCGAGGGCGCCTATGGCGCGGAGGCCGCCGCCGAGATCAAGGCCGCGCTGTAGAACGAGCCGGTGACAGGTCTGACATTGCCGCCGGACGCCCCACGTGACACGGTGAGGACAGAGTCCGGCACACGGACTCCCGGACGAGGGGTGCCGTACCCGGAGCGCGACAAGACGGCCCGTGGGAGTACGTCATGTCCTGGCTGATCCTCGTCGTCTCGGGTCTTCTGGAAGCAGTGTGGGCCACGGCCCTCGACCGCTCGGAAGGTCTCCACAAGCTCGGCCCGTCGGTGCTGTTCCTCGCCGCCCTGGCGGCCAGCATGGCAGGCCTCGCCTACGCCATGCGCGACCTGCCGGTCGGCACCGCCTACGCCGTCTGGGTGGGCATCGGCGCGACGGTGACCGTCGTCTACGCGATGATCACCGGGGACCAACCGGTGAGCGTGGTGAAGGTGTTGTGCCTGCTGATGATCGTCGGCGGTGTCGTCGGGCTGAAACTGTCGCACTGACAACCGAAGTCACGCACGCACACGAAGGGCGCCCCGGGGAGACCCGGGGCGCCTTTGCCGTATGTGTCCCGGCGCTACAGGCGCACCGGGTAGGTGTGATCGACGATCTCGGGAACAATCGAGCCCTCGACGAAGATGCCGTGCCACAGCATGAAGATCAGCACCGTCCACAGGCGACGGCTGTGGTCGACCTCACCCTCGCGGTGTTCCTCGAGCATCTTGACGACCGCGCCCTTGTCGAAGATGTGGTCGGTCTGGCTCTTGAGGATGACGCCGTGTGCCCAGTCGTACATCTCGGTGCCCGCCAGCCAGTGCCGGATCGGCACCGGGAAGCCGAGCTTCTTGCGGTGCAGCACGTGCGCCGGGACGATCTGCTCGAGTGCCTTGCGCAGGGCGTACTTGGTGGTGCCGTGCGCGATCTTCTCGTCGTGCGGTAGGCGTTCGGCGACCGCGAAGACCTCCGGGTCGAGGAACGGCACGCGCAGTTCGAGCGAGTTGGCCATGGTGATCTTGTCGGCCTTGACCAGGATGTCGCCACGCAGCCACGTGAACAGGTCGAGATGCTGCATGCGCGCGACCGGGTCCCAGCCCTCGCTCATCCGGTAGATCGGGGCGGTGACGTCGGTGTGGGTCCACTCCGGGCGGTAGTCGCGCAGCACGGCGCGCAACCGGGCGTCGTCGAAGCTGCGGGCGTTGCCGTAGTAGCGCTCCTCGAGGGTCAGCGAACCGCGGTGCAGCAGGCTCTTGCCGCGGGTTCCCTCCGGGATGCGCTCGGAGATCTTGCCGGCGGCGCGGCGCAGGGCGCGGGGGAGACGGTCGAACGCCGCGAGCGACAGCGGCTCCTTGTAGATGGTGTAACCGCCGAACAACTCGTCGGCGCCCTCGCCCGACAGCACCACCTTGACGTGCTTGCGGGCCTCGGCCGCCACGAAGTAGAGGGGCACCAGGGCGGGGTCGGCGACCGGGTCGTCGAGGTACCAGACGATTGCCGGGAGCGCCTCGATGAACTCCGACGGCGACACGACCTTCACGACGTGCCGCGCGCCGATCGCCTCGGCGGACTCGGCCGCGACGTCGATCTCCGAATAGCCCTCGCGCTCGAAGCCGGTGGTGAAGGTGATGAGATCGGGGTTGTGCCGGATGGCCAGGGCGGCGATCGCGGTCGAGTCGATGCCGCCCGAGAGGAACGAACCGACGGTCACGTCGGCCCGCATGTGCTTGGCGACCGAGTCGGCGAGCACGTCGGCGATCTCGTCGTAGCGCTTCTGCCGGCTCGCGTCGGTGAACGGCTTCACCCCGAACTGCGGGGTGAAGTAGCGGCGCACCGACAGCGGGCTGCCCGGAGTCGCGGTGGCGTGGCAGCCGGACTCGAGGCGGCGGATCGACGCGTGCACGGTCTCCGGCTCCGGCACGTACTGGAGCACCGTGTAGTGCTCGACGGCACGGGGGTCGAGCTCCTTGCCCAGCCCGACTCGCTCGATCAGCTCCAGGAGGCTCTTCTTCTCACTGCCGAAGATCAGGCCGCCCGGTCCGGTCGCGACGAACAACGGCTTGATGCCGAATGGGTCGCGCGCCAGGAACAGGGAACGGTTCTCGGTGTCCCAGATCGCGAACGCGAACATGCCGCGCAGGCGGCGCACCGCGTCGGGACCCCAGTGGTGGAATGCCGCGACGATCGCCTCGCCGTCGCCCTCGGTGCGGAACACGGCACCTTCGTCGCGGGCGAGCTCCTCGCGGATCTCCAGGTAGTTGTAGATCTCGCCGTTGAAGACCAGGGCGTAGCGCTCCGGGTTCTCCGGCGGGCCCCAGCGCAGCGGCTGGTGGGAGTGCTCGATGTCGATGATGGAGAGCCGGTTGAATCCGAAGACGATGTCCTCGTCGTGCCAGGTGCCCGGCTCGTCGGGGCCGCGGTGACGCATGCAGTGCGAGGCCACCGCCACCGCGTCGACGACCTCGGCGGCCGTCCGGTCGGATGTCAGAAGGCCGAGCAGACCACACACGTTGGCTTGTCCCCAATCTCGTCGTACTCAACAGAAGCGGTTCCCGGCGCGTCGCCGGGTCGCGTCCGAGTATGCCTGAGCGACCAGCATGATTCCGATCTGGTGTGCCGGGACGCGACGAGATCAAGACCCAATCACGAAAGCTTCTGCCGGTTGGTCTACGCTGCGTAGTACTAGGTGCAAGACTTGGTCGTAAGTGTGCGACCGGTACTTGCCCTGTGCAGGTCATGTGGCATGCACTCACCACGGCGCGAGGGCGTCGGTGAGCGAGCAGGAAGGCGTGAAATTGGCACACGGTGGACGGCCCCGAGCGCGGCGTGTCTCATCTGCGTCGCGGGCGATGAAGCGACTGGGAGTGGTCGCCGCTCTCGGACTCGGCGCTCTGCTGATGTCGGGATGCGACGCCAGTGAGGCGATGCGTTTCGGTTGGCCGGAGGGCGTCACGCCCCAGGGCAAGGAGATGGTCGACCTCTGGACCTGGTCGGTCATCGCCGCACTGTTGATGGGCATTCTGGTCTGGGCCCTGATCTTCTGGACCATCACTTTCCACCGGGCGAATGACGCCAAGAAGGGCGTGTTCCCGCGTCAGACCGCTTACAACGTCCCGTTGGAGCTCACCTACACGGCGATCCCGTTCGTCATCATCGCGGTGCTGTTCTACTTCACCGTGATCGTGCAGAACGACGTCGAGGCGAAGAACAACGACTCGAAGGTCGTCGTCGACGTCACCGCGTTCCAGTGGAACTGGAAGTTCGGCTACAACAAGGTCGTCTTCAGCGACGGATCGACCTATGACGGCTTCGAGGCCGCCGGCAACCCGTTCGAGCTGCAGAAGCAGCGCGACGGCGAGGTCGAGGCCGAGCCTGCGGTCGAGGGCGAGCACGGCGGCGAGCTGCCCGGTCCGGCCGGTGGTCGCGACGACGACATCCGCGATTACCTGAAGTTCGACAAGATCGAGACCGTCGGCAGCTCGACCGAGATCCCGGTCCTGGTCCTGCCGACCGGCAAGCGCATCGAGTTCAACCTGGCCTCGGGCGACGTCATCCACTCGTTCTGGGTTCCGGAGTTCCTCTACAAGCGCGACGTGCTGCCGTTCCCGAAGGAGAACGCGAGCGACCCGATCTTCCAGATCGGCTCGATCGACCGCACCGGCGCCTTCGTCGGTCGCTGCGCCGAGATGTGCGGCACCTACCACTCGATGATGAACTTCGAGGTCCGCGCGGTCTCGCCGGAGGACTTCGACGCCTACATCCGCTTCCGCCAGGCCAACCCGAAGGCCACCAACGCGGAGGCCCTGCAGGCCATCTGCCAGGTCCCGGATTCTGTCGTGACGGTTCCGTTCGACACCCGCCGCAAGAGCGACGGCTCGGTGACCGCCACCGGCAACCCGAATGACACGACCCTCCCGAACTGCACCAAGAAGGAGAGCTGACGATGAAGATCGAGGCACGCATCTTCGAGATGCTCACCGCCTTCTTCGCCCTGGCAGGTGTCGCGTACACCCTGTTCACGGTGTTCACCTCCAAGGGCATCGAGTGGGTCGGCGTCGTCGGCCTCTTCTTCGCGGCCGGCCTGACGCTCATCGCGGGCACGTTCTTCCGCTTCGTCTCTCGTCGCGTCGAGATCCGTCCCGAGGACTACGAGGACGCAGAGATCGAGGACGGCGCCGGTGAGCTGGGTTTCTTCAGCCCGCACTCCTGGTGGCCGATCCTGATCGCCATCGGCGCGTCGATCTTCGCGGTCGGCTTCGCCACCGGCAACTTCTGGCTCTCGATCTTCGCCGTGGGGGTCATCCTGGGCACCGCCGCCGGTCTGGTCTTCGAGTACCACGTCGGTCCCGAGAAGCACTGACACAAGAGAACTTCGACCACAGCGCCCCCGCCGATCCGGCGGGGGCGCTGTGGTTCTGCGGCTGGGTTGCGACGCTCGGAAACGATGTCGCATGCGCTCCGCGCCGAGATCGCGCGCGACCTCGATGTGATGCGGGACGGGGCGGGCGGGCTTCTCGACCCTCGGCGGATCGCCGAGCGGGATGCATTCGTCCGTCAGACGGCCTGCGCTCATCTCGACCAGAGGGGGGCGGAAGTGGCCGTGCGCCCACGGCGCTACACCGGCCGGTAGACCACCAGACGCCGGTAGTCGACGCGGAAGTGGGCCTCGCTCACCGTCTCGGACACCTCGCCGTCGTGGGACAGCGCGATGGGCCCCTCGAGGCTGCGGAAGGTGAACTCGGGGACCTGCATCTCGTGGTACAGCCTGGAGCGCTCGAGCCGCCCCGATACCAGGGAGGCGAGCAACCGGGCCGTTGCCCAACGCTTTCCGGTCTCGAGGAAGCGGACGTCGATGAGGCCGTCATCGAGACGGAGGCGCCGCGTGGGGACGAAGCCGGTGGGCTCGTAGACCGAGTTGCCGAGGAGGAACAGCGACACCTCTCGGACGCGGCCGTCGACCTCGATACGGACGGCCGGGTCCTTGCGCAGCACCCGCAACACCGCGATGGCGGTCGCGAGGGGACGACTGATCCGCCGGCGCAACCGTTCCCGGATCTGGACGAAGTGCGGGTAGGCGCCGATGCTCGCGGTGTTGAGGATCACACGGGAGTCGTTGAGCCACAGGACGTCCACGCGCGACGCCGAACCGGCGGTCAGGGCGGCGACCGTGTCGGCGACGGTGCCGCAGCCGATGTCGCGGGCGAAGTGGTTGAAGGTGCCCGCCGGGAACACGGCCAGGGGGATGCCCGTCGAGAGCGCCGCACCCGCCGCACATGACACCGTTCCGTCGCCGCCGGCGACACCGAGCACCTCGGCGCGCGACGCCGCGTCGGTGAACACCGTTGCGACATCGTCATCGTCGGACAGTTCGAGGATCTCCGCGGCGGGCAACGCCGCGCGGACCTCCTCCAACACACGACGTCCCTGACCATCCGCGGAGGCCGGATTGACCACGAGGACCAGACCCTTGCCATCCGGCCGTGCCCCCACGTCGACCGTCGACGGGTCCGCAAGCGACAGGGAGGGTCCGGTGATCGGCGGCACGATCCGCGCCCCCAGGGTGGCGATCGTGGCACCGATCCCGAAACCGGCCATCACGTCACCGGGATAGTGTGCGCCCGTTGCGACCCGGGACAGGCCCACCAGCCCAGCCAGCGCCGACAACAACAGTCCCGCAGGCGGATTCTCCACGGCGACGCCGACCGCGAAGGCCGCGGCACTCGCGGAGTGTCCGGACGGCAGCGAGTTCGACGTGGGCTGGCGGCGTCCGCGGCGGGGGAGGGGGATGAGGCCCGGCGAGGGTCGTGGACGACGCCGAATACGCTTGGCGCCCTGGTTGGTCACGAGGCTGGTCACCGCCAGCGAGGCGATGCCCCGGGCGGCGCCCCGCTGCAGGGACGGCCGGCCGGAGACGGCGAGGCCGGCCGCGATCGCCATCCAGAGCTTCGAATGATCGGCGGCCCGGGATAGTGCAGGCATCGTCGTGTCGAGCAGCGGGCTCGGCGATCTGGCGATGGTCTCGTAGATCTGTGCGTCGAGAGTGCCCAGGCCCCGGCTGATCTGAGAGATGCCACGGTTCGGGGACACTCCCGGCATCAGCTTCCGTAGACCGCGCATGTCGTCCACCGTGCCACAGAACCGGCGCCGGTGGTGCCTCGGTGGGGTAGGGGAGGGGGTCGACGGCAGTGTGTCCGGCGAGTCGATCGGCCCGCGGCACAGGGCCGGACAGGAAAAGAGGGCCGGACAGGAAAAGAGGGCCGGACAGAAAATGAGCGGGCCGCCGGCACCAATGGTGCGCGACGGCCCGCTCTGTGTGTCTCGCGTCAGTCGAGAGGGTTGCCACCCTTCGCCTGCAGCTCGCGGAGAGCCTTCCGCTCGGCCTCTTCGAGCTCGTGCTCGACCTCGACGTTGCGGATCTGCTCGTCCACCGGGTCGGCGACCAGGAGCGAACCCGTACCCGGAGCGCCTGCGGAGCCGAGCTTGTTCATGCGCTTCGGCAGAGCAGCACCCTCGTAGGGGAGCGGGATCGGGTGTCCGTGGTCGTCCACCGGGCCGAGCGGCTGGTGGACCTCGATGTAGGCACCCTGCGGCAGGCGCTTGATGATGCCGGTCTCGATGCCGTGGGCCAGGACCTCACGGTCGCTGCGCTGCAGCGAGATCGCCCAGCGGTACGCGATGAAGTAGACCAGCGGCGGCAGCACGACCAGGCCGATGCGTCCGATCCACGTGGTCGCGTTGAGCGAGATGTGGAACTTCAGCGCGATGATGTCGTTCATGCAGCACAGGGTCAGCAGGATGTAGAACGACAGGGCCATGGCGCCGATCGCGGTACGGACCGGGACGTCACGCGGACGCTGCAGCAGGTTGTGGTGGGCGTCGTCGCCGGTGAGCTTCTTCTCGATCCACGGGTAGGCGAACATCAGGACGAACATGATCGTCATGATCAGGATGACCCAGTTCGACATCGGGACCGTGTAGTTGCCCAGGTAGAGCTCCCACGCCGGGAACATTCGGATCAGGCCGTCCGTCCACATCATGTAGATGTCGGGCTGTGAACCCGCGGACACCTGTGCCGGGTTGTACGGGCCGATGTTCCAGACCGGGTTGATCTGGAAGATGCCGGCCATGATGGCGAGCACACCGGTGACGAACGCGAACATCGCGCCGCCCTTGGCCGCGAACACCGGCATGATTCGGACACCGACGACGTTCTTCTCGGTGCGGCCGGGGCCGGGGAACTGGGTGTGCTTCTGGTACCAGACCAGCGCCAGGTGGGCGCCGATCAGGGCCAGGATGATGCCCGGGAACAGCAGGATGTGCAGCACGTACAGGCGCGGGATGATGATGTCGCCGGGGAAGTCCCCGCCGAACAGCGCCCAGTGGATCCAGGTGCCCACGACCGGGATGCCGAGGACGATGCCGCTCATGGCCGCGCGGACGCCGGTACCCGACAGGAGGTCGTCGGGGAGCGAGTATCCGAAGAAGCCCTCGAACATCGCCAGGATCAGCAGCAGGCAGCCGATGATCCAGTTGGCCTCACGCGGACGACGGAACGCACCGGTGAAGAAGATGCGCGCCATGTGGATGATGATCGACGCCGCGAACAGCAGGGCCGCCCAGTGGTGGATCTGGCGGACGAACAGACCGCCGCGAACCTCGAAGGACAGGTCCAGCGTGGTCTCGTAGGCGCGCGTCATCATGACGCCGTTGAGCGGCTGGTAGGCACCGTCGTAGACCACGTGGGTCATCGACGGGTCGAAGAACAGGGTGAGGTAGACACCCGAGATCAGCAGGATGATGAAGCTGTAGAGCGCGACCTCACCGAGCATGAACGACCAGTGGGTGGGGAACACCTTGTTGATCTGGCGTCGCATGCCCGCGGCGAGGTGGTACCGCGAGTCAACTTCCTCGGCTTGTGCGCCGAGACGGTCGGCGATGGTCATGACTTACGCTCCCAGAATGCCGGTCCGACGGGCTCGATGAAGTCGCCTGCAGCAACGAGGTAGCCCTCGTTGTTCACCGTGATCGGCAGCTGGGCCAGCGCGCGCGCCGCGGGGCCGAAGATCGGCTTGCCGTACTCGATCGCGCTGAACTGCGACTGGTGGCAGGGACACAGGATGATGTTGGTCCGCTGTTCGTACAGCGAGGCCGGGCACCCGAGGTGGCTGCAGACCTTCGTGTAGGCGAAGTAGTCGCCGTAGTTGAAGCTCTCCTGGCCCTTGCGCTTGACGGCACGGGCCGCGTCCTCCGGGCGGAGGCGGATGAGCATGACGGGGTTGCGGACCTCGTGCAGGCTCTCCATCAGCTTGTGGCGGGAGTGCTCCGTCTCGCCGTAACCGTCCGAACGACGCCACGGGAAGACGGTCTCCATGCCGCCGGCGTCGAGATCCTCCGGGCGGACCAGGGCGACCTGGTACGGGTTGCCGGTGTCACGACGCAGGTAGATGGTCTCGTTCGGGTCCTCCGGCGAGTTGTAGATCGGGGACCAGCCCGAGTGCCACAGCGGCGCGTCGGCCCGCTTGGCCCACGGGTTCTTGATGAAGCCGCCGAGGAACGCGATCAGGCCGGTCAGCGCAAAGGCGCCGAGGCCGAATCCCGCGGTACCGAGGAGCATCTTGCGACGGCCCAGGGTGGAGGTGGTCCCCGTGTCCTGCAGCAGCGCCACGATGGTCTTCTTGTCGACCTCGGCCGAGCCGCCGTCGTGGCGGTCCTGCACCGAGATCTCCGCCGGGATCAGCTTCTTGGTGATCAGGATCAGCGCGATGCCGATGGCCAGCACCGAGAGACCGAAGGTCACACCCAGCAGGGGGGTGTTGACCGTGTACCACCAGTAGTCCGGGTCGTCCGGAAGTGCGAATACCCAGTGGTTGAAGAGGAAGATGCCGAGGCAGGCCAGCGCGGAGACGCCGGCGATCGTGAACCAGAACGCGATCTGGCGCTCGGCTCGCTTCTCTGCCCTCGTACCCGGGACGGGGTACCGCTCGGCCCGGTGAATGATCTCGACACCGTCGAGATTGGTACCGAGCTTGACGAGCTCATCGGTGCTCATCTGCTCCAGTTCGTCCCGCGACGGGACGTCCTTGTCACTGCCGCTCATGCTCGAGATCCAATCCACATGGCGCCTGCGACGATGGCGACGACGCCGACGAACCACATCACCATGCCCTCGCTGACGGGACCGAAGCCGCCGAGGCCGAGACCGCCGCTGGGCTTCGCCTCGGTCACGTACTTCACGTAGGCGATGATGTCCTTCTTCTCATCGGGGTTGAGCTGACGGTTCGAGAACTTCGGCATGTTCTGCGGACCGGTCAGCATCGCGGTGTAGATCTGCGCCTCGTCGACGCCGTCGAGCGGCGGGGCGAACTTGCCCGACGACAGGGCGCCGCCACGACCGGTGAAGTTGTGGCACGACGCGCAGTTGAGGCGGAACAGCTCGCTACCGCGGGCGATGCTGTCGCCGCGCAACGAACCCTGGGCGATGTCGCCGTTGGCCTCACGCGGGGCCTTGGGGCCGCCGCCTTCCGCCTGGATGTAGGCGCCGAGCTGGTCGATCTGCTCGGTGGTGAACTTGGCGGGCTTGCGCTGGGCCTGCGCCTCGCCGCGGGCTGCGGGCATGCGGCCGGTCGAGACCTGGAAGTACACGGCCGCGTCGCCGACACCGAGGAGGGACGGACCGCGGTCGGGCACACCCTGCAGGTTCGCGCCGTGGCAGGTGATGCACGAGGTCTCGTAGAGCTTGCGACCGTCTTGGATCATCGCGGCGTTGCTCTCGTCGGCCACCGCGACCTGCGGGTCGGGGGTCAGAACCGAGGCGAGCACACCGGCCATGACCAGACCGGCCAGGAGCACGATGGTGCCGCTTGCACGTCGACGGAGCTTGCGTCGGGCCTTGGCGCGGCGGGCGTCGGTGCCGCTATCCGACGATCGCGGTGGAGATGAACTCATCTGTGACTCTCTACTAAGCGGGACGGACTGATTCTTCTAGAGCGAGTTGCGCTGTGCGTTCGACAGGCGATTCGCGCTCTGCTGCGGGGCTGGCCGCGAAGTGCGCGGGCTCGCCGGCGTCATCGGATGAAGTAGATCGTGACGAACAGTCCGATCCAGACGATGTCGACGAAGTGCCAGTAGTAGGAGACAACGATTGCGGCGGTTGCCTGCGCCGGGGTGAACTTCGAGAGCTTGGTGCGGATGAGCAGGTACACGAAGGCGACGAGACCGCCGATGACGTGCAGGCCGTGGAAGCCGGTCGCCATGTAGAAGACGGAGCCGTACGCGCTCGAGCTGAGCGTCGTGCCCTCGTGGACCAGGTTGATGTACTCGTAGATCTGGCCACCCACGAAGAACGCGCCCATGATCAGGGTGATGATGTACCAGCGGCGGAGGCCGAAGACGTCACCCTTCTCGGCGGCGAACACGCCCATCTGGCACGTCACCGACGAGAGGATCAGCACCGTCGTCACCGGGATGGCGAGGGCCAGATTCAGATGGGTCGGCGGCATCGGCCAGCCGACGGCGGAGTTGGCCCGGGCGACGAAGTACATCGCGAAGAGGCCAGCGAAGAACATGAGCTCACTGGACAGCCACACGATCGTGCCGACGCTGACCATGTTCGGACGGTTCAGCGAGTGCACGCGCGAGGTGATTGCCGTTCCTGAGGTACCTACAGCGCTTGTCACAAGTGAAGTATGACGGTTCGTAGTAAGCGGCGGCCACCCGGGTCGGAAATTGGGGTCTTCTTTCTCTCTTGATGCAGGTCGCGGGCCCGGCGACGGCGTCCCGGCGTGTCCGGGTGCCCGGATCCGACACCGTCGACCCGATGTTTACGGTGGGCTCATGCCGCACACGGATTCCTCTGCCCCCCGCGATCTCAACGGGCGGCCGGTGCGACGGGGTCGCCTGGCGCGCCTGGTCTCCCGGTTCCGCGGCGGATCGGCGGCGGGACCCCTGGACCTGTCCGCGGAGGTGGTCGTCGTCGCCGGCTCCGACGACGACGCCATCGCCAGCTCGACGGCCCTCGAGGGTTCGGACTGGCGTGCGGAGGACGAGGTGATCCTGCGCCACGACCTGGAACTGCCGGTCGACAAGATCGACGCCGCGGTGCAGACGGCGGCGCTCGACGGGTACGAGCGGGTAGACGACGACCGGTGGGGGCCGCTTCCGACCGCCGCCGACCCGGGTCACGAGGTGTTGATCCTGGCGCGGGTGCAGATGCTCGACGCGCTGCATCTGTCGCAGGAACGTTCACGGATGGCGAGTCTCGGGTCGCGGCACGGCGGAATCGCACGCCGATGGGCCGTACTCCAGCGTCGGTCGCAGTGATCGGGCATTAGGCTCTGTGCGTGTGAACACCGCACAGCCCGCCTTCACCTGGCCGCAGATCCTCGGGAAGATCACCGACCGCATCGACCTCACCGCCGAAGAGGCCGGTTGGGCGATGAACGAGATCATGACCGACAGTGCGACCGGCGCCCAGATCGCCGCGTTCGGCGTCGGCGTGAAGATGAAGGGCGCCTCGTCCACCGAGCTCGTGGGTCTCGCGAAGGTGATGCTCGAGCACGCGACGCTCGTGGACGTCTCGCGCCCGGCCGTCGACGTGGTCGGCACCGGAGGCGACCGCTCCCACACGGTGAACATCTCGACCATGACCTCGATCGTCATCGCGGCCGCCGGGGTGGCGGTGGTCAAGCACGGCAACCGTGCCGCGTCGTCGAAGAGCGGGGGCGCCGACGTCCTCGAGGCGCTCGGCGTGGACATCACGCTGTCGGCCGAGGGGGTGGCGCGGTGCGTCGAGGAACTCGGCATCGGTTTCTGCTTCGCCCCGGTCTTCCACCCGGCGTTCCGGTTCACGGGCCCGCCGCGCAAGGAGATCGGCATCCCGACCGTGTTCAACGTGCTCGGCCCGCTGACCAATCCGGCCCGCCCGCGTGCCGGCCTGATCGGCTGCGCATTCTCCGATCTCGCGCCGG
Source organism: Gordonia aurantiaca (assembly GCF_039939235.1). NCBI lineage: Bacteria > Bacillati > Actinomycetota > Actinomycetes > Mycobacteriales > Gordoniaceae > Gordonia > Gordonia aurantiaca. The sequence continues at coordinate 342,136 of NZ_JBDUUF010000002.1, forward strand.
TGCTGGCCCAGGCCTTCGCCGACCGCGGCAATTCGGCGCTGATCGTCCGCGGTGACGACGGCCTCGACGAGCTGACCACCACCTCGACATCGACGGTGTGGCAGGTCGTCGGCGGCCAGGTCAACCAGCTCGCCGTCGACCCGGCCGATCTGGGCATCGAACGCGTCGAACTGTCCGCGCTACAGGGTGGCGACGCCGCCGCCAATGCTGTCATCGCCCGTGAATTGTTCTCCGGCACAACGGGTCCCGTGCGCGACGCGGTGCTGTTGAACTCGGCCGGGGCCATCGTCGCCTTCGAGCAGACCTCGCCCATGACCTCGGCGGAACTCGCCGACGCGCTGGGTGCCGCCAAGGATCGTGCCGCCGACGCGATCGACTCCGGCGCGGCCGCCGAACTGCTCGACCGGTGGGCGCTGCTGTCGACCCGGATCGCCGCGGAGTCGCGCGCCTAGGACCGCGCAGGAACCCCAACGGCGGAGGCCGGCACTCCCTCGGGGTGCCGGCCTCCGCCGTTGGGGGCGGAAAGTGTTCGGCGGAGTCAGTTCTCGCCGATGGAGAAGCCACCCTCGACGTCCGAGCTGGAGTAGCTGCGGAACGCGATGTGGGTCGCGCTCTTGCGCACGCCCGGCAGCCGGTTGATCTTGCCGGTCACGACCGAGGCGATCTCCTCGTGGTCGCGCACTCGGATCTTGGCGATGAGGTCGACGTCACCCGCGCACGAATACACCTCTGCGACGCCGTGGATGTCGGCGACGGCCTGCGCGGTCTCCGGGATCTGATGGATGTCGGCCTGGATGAGGACGATGGCAGTGATCATGGCGCAAGCCTAGTGGCCACCCGGCCCGTGATCGGCGATCGCGGCGCGTTCCGTGGCGCACGGATGACCGTGGAACGCGCCTCTCGGGCCGTCTGCGACCACGTCCGGCGTCGCTCGGCGCATCCGGCGGGGAGCGCGAGCGGATCGGTGGTCGCCACGATGCGGGCGCCCGGCTCGGTCATCCAACGGTAGATCAGCGCCACCTCCTCGGCGGGTGCGCCGCGCAGTGGTCCCGTACCGGGGATGACGGTCTCCGCCGACGCGACGAGGGCGTCGACGACGGGCATGGGGGAGACGCCGCGCCGCGCCCGGCCGGCGGCCGCGAGCCGCCCGTGCCGGACGACGGCGAACTGCCAGCCGTGCTCGCCGTCCGGGCGCGCGACGACGATCTCGGCGATCGCGCACAGCGCGGCGAGCCGCTGGCAACGCCCCAGCGTCTCGATCGTCAGCGCCAGCCGATCACGGTGGCGTGCGGCGGTCTCGAACATCTGCGCCTCGGCGAGATCCTCCAGCCGCTCGGTCAGCTGGTCGAGCAGGTCGTCGCCCTCCCCGCGCATCAGCCGGCGGGCCGCGGTGACCCGGGGCAGGTAGTCCGGCACGGTCTGCGGTCGCGGCGCGGCCGCGTGACATCCGCCCGGGCGTCGGACGCCGTCGTCGGTGGGACACCAGTGGTAACCGTTCGCCCCGAGGCGTCTGGTGCACGTGCGCAGTCCCGCCGCCGAGGAGATGACGTCGGCGACCGTGGCGGCGTCATTGCGGTTGCCCACCGGGCCGATCGACTCGTCGGTCGGGGTGCGGCTGACCTTCAGGCGCGGAAAGCGCTCCTCGGTGAGGGTGATCCACCATCCCTTGTGGGGCTGGGTCGAGCGCCGGTTGTAGGCCGGGGCGTGCGCGGCGAGGAGTCTCAGCTCCCGGACGGCCGCCTCGAGCGCGTGTGAGCACTCCACGACGTCCACGCGCTCGGCGAGCAGGACCATCTCGGTGATACGGCGTCGAGGGTCGCTGCCGTTGAAATACGAGAGGACGCGGCGACGCAGGTCCACTGCCGTGCCGACATAGAGGACCTCGTCCGACGGCCCTCGGAAGAGATAGACGCCGGGACGGGACGGCACATGGTCGGCGAGGTGGCGCTTGGCGCGTAGCCGGGGATCGGTCCGGGGGAGATACGACGTGAGGTCGCCGACCGTCGAGATGCCCTGATTGCCGACGCGCTCGAGGAGACGGTGGAAGACCTCGACGGTGGCGCGGGCGTCGTCGAGGGCCCGGTGGGTCGGTCGTACCGCCACGTCGAAGAGTTCGGCGAGATGCCCCAGCTTCACGGTCGGCGCCTCGTCGCGCGAGAGGATGCGCCGCGCCATCGTCACCGTGCACAGGCTGAGGCCGAACGGCCAGTCGAGGTGTAGCCGGATCGCGTTCTGACGCAGGAATCCCATGTCGAAGCGCGCGTTGTGGGCCACGAGTATCGCGCCGCGGGCGAATTCCAGGAAGGAGGGCAGCACCGACTCGATGCGCGGGGCGTCGGTGACCATGGCGGTGGTGATGCCGGTCAGGGTGACGATCTGCGGCGGGATCGGCCGACCGGGGTCGACCAGGGTCGCGAACTCGCCGATGACCTCGCCGCCGCGGATCTTGACCGCCCCGATCTCCGTGATGCGGTCGTTGACCGGGTCGGAGCCGGTGGTCTCGAGATCGACGACCACCAGGGTGGTGTCGAACAGGGCGCGGTCGCTGAACTCGTCCGCCGGGGCGTCGGTGCCGGCGCCGTCGGCCGCCTCGAGGTCGGCGAACGTGAGTTGCCCGAGCGTCTGTTCGGCGGCCCCGGTCCGAGCTGCCCCGGTCCGATCTGCTCCGGTCCGATGTGCTCCCGTGCGCGTCACGTGGCGAACACTAGTTCGACCCACCGACATCTCGGTCACCTGGGCTGCTGTGACTGGTGTGGCTCGTGATTCGAACGCCGTGCGAATTTCTTGTCGGTGGGCCGTCCTAATCTCCACGGCGAAGTGAGAAGTCGCCGCGACGAGGCGGCGAATGTCACCCGACGACCCGCCCGAGACGGGCCCGGATGGGCCCCGACGGCCAGATGAGATGGAGATCACACGATGCATGTCGACTGCGCCACCTGCCCGGCCCGTCCCATCGCCTGTGACGGATGCATGATGACGGTCCTCTTCGGTGCTCCGAACTGGGAAGACGCGCCTGTCCGAGGTGGAGCCCCGGTAACGGCAGTGGGGGGTGACGACGATGTCGAACTGGACCTCGCGATCGGTGTGTTCGAGTCTGCTGCGATGATCACACCCGAGGGTGCACGATCTGCAAGATCAGCGAAAGCTGCACGTCAGAAGCCTTTCCGAGTCATCTCGTCGGCGGATCTGCGCGCCGGCTGATCCGGGCGTCGACGTCGGGCGTCGGTCGCCTAGTGGACACGGCGCCGACGATTTCGTAACCTTTCTGAGACCTTTGCGGAGCGTCCCGCTTCAACAGAAGTGGTCCGCACAAGTCGCCGCCTAATCGCCCCTTGTGGGCGAACCGGGGAACCACTTTCTTCGGGAGCACGTGGCCAGCGGTGCCCACCGGCATGACCTGCTGACACGTCCCGAATCGGGGTGAATCGCGTCAACGCGTATGCGTGTCCGCTTGCGGATACGCCTGTGCCGAAAACGCGTAGGGCCACTCTTCCGGCCCGAACCCGACAGCTAACTCGGTCGGCGGTACAGGGAGAATTTGAAGGAGAACTCGCTTCGTGGCCAAACATCGTTTGGAGACCCCCAATCGCGGGAGCAAGGCCGCCAAGAAGGCGGTGATCGCTGGATCGATCACGCTCGGTTCGCTCGCCGCCGCCGGCGCCGGACCTGCCCTCGCCGCCCCGGTGCACACCCCGCTCGGGACCTTCGAGATGCCGGCCCTGCCCGGTGAGAAGAAGGCCGCACCGGCGCCCAAGGCCAAGCCGGTCGCCAAGTCGCCCGCCGCCACGGTCGAGATCCCGAACCTCGGTCAGTTCACCATCCCGGGTGTCGACCAGAACCAGGTTCCGCAGCAGTTCCGCCCCAACGGTGGCGGAATCAAGAACTTCGGCCAGCCGCGCCTGAGCGTCGGCGAGAAGGCCGTGAAGGCCGCCGAGAGCAAGATCGGCGCCCCGTACTCCTACGGTTCGGCCGGCCCGGACGCCTTCGACTGCTCCGGTCTCGTCTACTGGTCCTACAAGCAGGCCGGCAAGACCATCCCGCGTGACAGCTACGGCCAGCTCGGTGGCGGCCGCGCGGTCTCGTACGCCGACGCCAAGCCCGGCGACGTGATGATCTTCAACGGTGGCGGCCACGCCGGCATCTATGTCGGCAACGGCATGTTCATCCACTCCTCGACCTACGGCGTGCCGGTCAAGCGCGACGCCGTGAAGGAGTGGCAGCTCACGGGTATCCGTCGCTACTGATACGAACTGAACAACGACAGGAGAGGGCGGGTCGCGAGCACATGGCGATCCGCCCGATCCAGTCCTCGGGGTGAAACGAACCGGAGCGGTTCGGGGGGAGAACCGCACCGGTGGCCCGGGGCAGACGAGCGGTAGAGGAGTGGTTGACACCGTGTTTTCCGGGGAGGGGCGAGTGACCGCATCACGGCCGGGTGCACGTTCGGGACCGCTGACGCTCGTCCTGTGTCTGCTTGCGGCACTCGCGACCGTCGTCCCGCTCGTGACCGGCGGCGCCGGCCGCGCCGTGGCCGCGCCCGGCCAGTCGACCGACCAGCTGCTCACCCGGTACAAGCAACTCGGCATCGAGGCCGAGAAGACCACCGAGGCGATGCACAACGCCAAGATCGAGTACGACAAGCAGCGCGGCATCGTCGTCGAGGCCAAGAAGGCCGCGGCCGACGCGCAGGCGAAGCTCGATCGGAGTCGTGCGCAGCTGGCCGACCACCAGGAACGGGTCGACGCCATCGTCCGCGCGAGCTACCGCGGCGCCCGCGTCAGCGGTCTCTACGCCGTGATGGTGAGCGACTCCCCGCAGGCGCTGCTCGACCAGATGTCCGGTCTTGACATGATCGCGCGCCAGGCGGCGGCCGATCTGACCGCGATCAAGAAGATCCGTGCCCGTACCGAGGCCGCCAAGAAGGAGGCCGAGGCCACCGCGATCAAGGCCTCCGAGGCCGTGTCGCGCGCCGAGCGCGTCCGTGGCGACCTCCAGGCCAAGCAGGCCAGCCTGCAGATGCAGGCGGTCAAGATCCGCGCGATCTATCAGACGATGACCGGCAAGCAACTCGCCGCGCTCCGCGGGGAGAAGTTCGACTTCGACCCGCGTCTCGTCCCCAGGGGAACCGCCCCGGCGCTCGTCGCGGTGCACGCCGCACTGACCCGCCTCGGCGATCCCTACGTGTGGGGTGCGACCGGCCCGCACGCCTTCGACTGCTCGGGTCTGATGGTCTGGGCCTACAAGCAGGCCGGCAAGACGCTCCCGCGGTCGAGCCAGGCGCAGATGGCCGGCGGTACCCCGGTGGCACGTGAGGATCTCCAGCCCGGCGACCTGATCATCTACTACCCGGACGCGCACCACGTCGGCATGTACATCGGCGAGGGCTACGTCATCCACGCCTCGACCTTCGGCGTGCCGGTCAAGATCGAACCCCTCGACGAGGCCGGCCCGTACAACGCCGCGCGCCGGTTCTAGAATCCTCTGGTGGTTTCACTCCGTGGGCGCCGGGGCCCGACGCTCGCGGCCCCGGCCCTGCTGATCACCGGGACCCTGCTGGTCTCCGGGACGCTCGCCGGATGCTCTGACGCGGCGTCCACGGACGCCCGGCCGGCTGGGTCGTCGATCAGCACGACGTCGACGACCACCTCCGAGAACATCTACGAGCAGCAGCGCGCCGAGGGTGTGACACAACTGCTCGACACGCTCACCGACTCGCTCACCTCCGGTGACGCGCGCAGCGTGGGCCGACTGGTCGACGCGTCGGCGATGCCGCAGTTCCGCGACCGGTTCGTCACTGCGGCCGATAACCTGCGCGCCGCCCGCCCGGACACCGCCGGCGACGACACGTCCGGTCCACTTCGCTTCGCCCGCTTCCGATATCAGCTCGCGCCCACCGAGGAGGCCGAGACGCTGGTGCCGATGCAGGTGCAGGAGCGGCTCAGCGCGGCAGGCAGCTCCGACGCCTGGGTCGCCCCGGTGGAGCTTCGTTACGCCCTCGGTGGGCAGCGGGCGCCCGGCGTCGACGAACCCGAGGTCGTCGTCGCCACCCAGTTCGTCGTCGCCCGATACGGCGAAGAATGGAAATTGGTGGGGGACACCGCCCTTCTCGACGCGGCCCCGACCCCGATCCAGATGTGGGAACTGCCCGGCCTCACCGCCTCCGACGCGGCCACCGCCGGCGGGACGTCGGTGGTCGCGTCCTATCCCGACACCGGCGACACCGCGCGGTCGCTGCGCACGCAGCTGCCCGCGGCCGTCGACGCGGTCACCGGGTTCTGGGGGCCCGAGTGGGAGCGCCGTGCCGTCCTCGTGACGACCGCGGAGGACTCGCAGTTCGAGTCCCTCGTCACGCAGGCGCGGGGAATCACGGGGACCGCCGCGGCGGCATCGATCTTCAGCCGCGTCGACTTCGCGCAGCGTGTCGCGACCGGTCAACGGGTGGTCTTCACGCCCGCGGCCACCGACCTCGCCGAGCCCATGCTCGCGGTGGTGCTGCGCCACGAACTCACCCACGTCGCCGCACGGGCCCGGACCGCCTTCGACGCCCCGCTGTGGATCACCGAGGGAGTCGCCGAATACGTCGGACGCAAGGGCACGTACCGCAGGCTCGCCGACGCCGCGCCCGACCTCGCCGACGCCGTCCGAGCCGATGCGACGCCGGCCGGACTGCCCGACGACGCGGCGTTCGCGATGGACGGGGAGGCCTCCCGGATCGCCTACCAGAGCGCGTGGTCGGTGGCCGCGTACGTGGCCGACCGTTACGGGCCCGAGCGACTCAAGAAGCTCTATCTCGGCGTCGCGGCGAGCGGAGAACCGGAACGTCAGAACGCCGCCATCCGTTCTGCACTGGGCGTCGATCGGGACCGGCTGGTCGCCGACTGGCGCCGCTGGCTCGACAGACAGGTCGGATGATGCCTCGAACCCTGTTGATCACGAATGACTTCCCGCCGCGCCCCGGCGGAATCCAGTCGTATCTGGAGAATCTCGTCGACCTGCTGCCGCCCGAGGACGTGGTCGTGTACGCGCCCCGGTGGCGGGGCCGCTCGCACATCGAGTTCGACGCCAGGGTGCCGTACACCGTGTACCGGCATCCCACGACCCTCATGCTCCCGACGCCGTTCGTCGCCCGTCGGGCCGCCGAGATCATTCGGCGCGAACAGATCTCGACGGTCTGGTTCGGCGCGGCGGCGCCGCTCGCCGTGCTGGCGCCGGTGGTGCGGCGGGCCGGTGCCCGACGGGTCCTGGCGAGCACCCACGGTCACGAGGTCGGGTGGTCGATGTTGCCGGGAGCACGTCAGGTGTTGCGGCACATCGGCCGACACACCGACGTCGTCACGTTCGTCAGCAAGTACACGCGCGGTCGTTTCGCCGCTGCGTTCGGCGCCGATGCCGCGCTGGAGTACCTGCCGCCCGGCGTCGACGTGAACCGCTTCACACCGGATCCGGTCGCCCGACAGGAGATCCGGGATCGGCACGGGCTGGGGGACCGCCCGACGATCCTGTGCCTGTCGCGACTGGTGCCGCGCAAGGGCCAGGACGTGCTCATCCGTGCGCTGCCGTTGATCCGCCGGACCATTCCGGAGGCGGTGCTCGTCATCGTCGGCGGTGGCCCGTATGCGGAGAAACTGCACGCGCTGGCGGAGTCGACCGGGGTGGGCGAGCACGTGATCTTCACCGGATCGGTTCCGTCGGAGGAACTCTCGGCGTATCACAACATCGCCGACGTGTTCGCGATGCCGTCGCGCACCCGGGGCGGCGGCCTCGACGTGGAGGGCCTCGGCATCGTCTACCTGGAGGCCTCGGCGACCGGGATACCGGTGATCGCGGGACTCTCGGGCGGTGCGCCGGAGACGGTGGTGGAGGGTGTCACCGGGACGACGGTCGACGGCCGGGACGTGGACGCGGTCGCGATGGCCGTGCTGTCGATCCTCGGCGATCGCGCGACGGCGGCCGAGATGGGCGCCGCGGGACGACGTTTCGTCGTCGAGAACTGGCAGTGGAGCCAGATGGCGGCCCGGCTGCGGCAGCTGCTCTAGACTGTCGGCTCTCGAGCACGGCCACCGCAGCCGGGACCACTCACCTCACTTGGCGTAGATCGCCTCGATGTCGCCGGAGTACTTCTCGACGACGACATTGCGCTTGACCTTGAGGGTCGGGGTCATCTCGCCGGTCTCCTCGCTGAAGTCCGACGGCAGGATGCGGAACTTCTTGATCGCCTCGGCCGAGGAGACGGTCTTGTTCGCCTCGTCAACGGCGGCCTTGACCTCGGCGAACAGATCCTCGTCGTCGATCAGGTCGGCGACCGTGGCATCGGCGGGCTTGCCGTTGCGCTCCTTCCAGGCCGGGAATGCCTCGGGGTCGATGGTGATGAGCGCGGCCACGAACGGCTTGGCGTCACCGACGACCATCGCCTGCGAGATCAGCGCGTGGGCGCGGATCACGTCCTCGAGGCCCGCAGGGGAGACGTTCTTGCCGCCGGCGGTGACGATGAGTTCCTTCTTGCGGCCGGTGATGGTGATGAAGCCCTCGGAGTCGACCGTGCCGAGGTCGCCGGTGTGGAACCAGCCGTCGACGATCGCGGTCGCGGTGGCCTCCGGGTTCTGCCAGTACTCCGAGAAGACGACCGGGCCGCGCAGCAGCAGCTCGCCGTCTTCGCCGACACGGACGGAATTGCCCGACAACGGCTTTCCGACGGTGCCGATCTTCCACGCGGACGGGGTGTTCACGCTGAACGCCGCGGTGGTCTCGGTGAGGCCGTAACCCTCGAAGACCGGGATGCCGACGCCGGAGAAGAAGTGGCCGAGCCGGGCGCCGAGCGGTCCGCCGCCGGAGATCGCCATGCCGCACTCCCCGCCCAGGGCCGTGCGCAGCTTCTTGTAGACCAGCGCGTCGAAGACGGCGTGCTTGGCCTTGAGCAGCAGACCGATGCCGCCCTTCTCCCGGGCCTCGGAGTAGGCGATCGCGGTCTCGGCCGCGGCGTCGAAGATCTTGCCCTTGCCCTCGTCGTGGGCCTTCTGGCGGGCGGAGTTGTAGACCTTTTCGAACACGCGCGGCACTGAGAGGATCAGCGAGGGCTTGAACACCGCGAACTCGTCGACGAGGGTCTTGATGTCGCTCGTGTGGCCGACCTCGGCGCCCGCCTCGATGGCGACCAGCGTGATCGCGCGCGCGAGGACGTGGGCGAGCGGGAGGAACATCAGCAGGCGCTTGTGGTCACGCTGCCGGAGTTCGTCGAGGATGTCGCCGGCGAGGATCGCCTTCATCTCGGCGAGCATGTTCGAGTGGGTGAGGATGCAGCCCTTCGGGCGGCCGGTGGTGCCCGACGTGTAGATCAGGGTCGCGGGGTCGGCGGCGCCGAGCGTCGCTCGGCGCTTGGCCACCTCGTCGTCATCGATGTCCGCGCCGGCGGCGGTGAGCTCCTCGATGGCGCCCGGGCCGTCGGTGCGGTCGATCTGGAAGACCTTGACCGGCTGGGGCAGCGACTCGATGGATTCGAACGCGGCACGGTGGGCGTCGTCTTCGAGGACGATCGCGACGGCGCCGGAATCGCGCATGATCCACTCGATCTGGCTCGCCGAGGAGGAGTCGTAGATCGGCACGGTGATGGCGCCGGCCGACCAGATGGCGAAGTCGACGAGGTTCCACTCCAGGCGCGTGCGCGACAGGAGCGCGACGCGGTCGCCGGGGGCCACGCCGGAGGCGATCAGGCCCTTGGCGATCGCGGCGATACGTGCGGCGGCGTCGGCGGCGGTGATCGGTGCCCAGGTGCTGCCCTGCTTGTGCCGGAACACGATGTGCTGGGGCGATCGTTGCGCCAGCCCGAAGATGATGTTCGTGCAGTTCTCGTCATCGGCGATCGAGAACTTGGCCGGCACGCTGTACTCGCTCATCGTGGTTACCCTCCAGTAGATGCCAATGTGCCGATGGTATCCCTGCTGCAGAACGCACGTGTTCGGGCCACCGCCTTCGGGTGCACTACCCTGCGCCGACACGAGTATGTGAAGCTAGGGGGCGTGACGAGCATCCAGGTGGCCGACGAGGTCTTCGTCGCCGCGACCCCGGCCCTGAGCACGGCCGTGATCGGCAATCCCGCCAATTGGCGCCGGTGGTGGCCCGACCTGCGTCTCACGGTGACCGAAGACCGTGGGGAACAAGGGGTCCGGTGGCGCGTCGACGGGCCGGTGGCCGGGACGATGGAGATCTGGAACGAGGCGGTACTCGACGGCTTCGTCCTCCACTATTTCCTGCACGGCGAGCCGACGGGGCCGCTGCCCGGGGAACGTGGGGACGACCCGCAGGCCCGCGCCGATTCATTGGCCGAGGAGAACAAGCGCCGGCGCGTGGCGGGCAAGGACATGTCGTTCGAGGTGAAGCGGCGCCTGGAGGAGGGCCGCGAGGTCGGCGGGCCCGCCATCGAGACATCGGCGGGGGTCGGGTAGATGGCCGATCACACCGAACGCGACATCGTCATCGGCGCCGACGCCGACGCCATCATGGCCGTCATCGCCGATTTCGAGCACTACCCGGAGTGGGTCACCGCGGCCCGCGCGGTCGAGGTGCTGCGCACCGACGACGCCGGTCGCGCGCTCGAGGTCCGCTTCGAACTCGATGCCGGCGTCCTGCAGGACACCTATGTCCTTGCCTACGAGTGGGATCCGGATGGCACCTCGGTGTCGTGGCGGCTCGTCTCCAGCGATCTGCAGAAGGATCAGCAGGGCCGTTACATCCTGACCCAGCAGGTGCCGGGCTCCACCAAGGTCACCTATCAGCTCATGGTCGACCTCCGGGTCCCGATGATCGGCCAGCTGAAACGCCGTGCGGAGAAGGCGATCACCGACGCCGCGCTGCACGACCTGAAGAAGAGGGTCGAAGGCTGATCGATCTCACCCCCATCCATGTGGTGCTCGGTCCCGGAGGTTCCGGCGTCTCCGCGATCGCCGCTGCCGCGGCATCCCAGCGACCCGGCACATCCAGGGATTCCCGTCGTGTCGTCAGCCGGGCCGAACAGCACACCCTGCTCGTCACCGTCGACCGCTGGTCGCCGGTGCACGACTGGGCCCGCGTGTACCGCCGGCCCGGTGAGCCGGTGGCGGTCTCCAAGCACCTGCACCTGCTGGCGCTCGACCGTCTCGACCTCACCGAGAAGACGTGGTCGGCCTTCGTCGACGTGCTCACTCACACGATCGGCCACAGCAAACACGTGCTGCCCGGTGTGTCGACGCTGGCGGGCATCGACGCCGCGGAACTGACCTCGCTGCCGGGCATCGACGACTTCCTGCTGCTGCGCCGCATCCGCGACGAGGCGACGAGCGGGCAGTGGCAGCGCATCGTCGTCGACTGCTCGGGCTGCGGCGACCCACTGCAGTTCCTGCGCGGCGGGTCGGTGCTGAGCCAGGCCCTCAACCGCTTCTGGCCGCGACACCGGCGCCTCGCCGCCGCGGCCGAACGCCCGGTGATGGCGCAACTGACCGCCGCCGTCGACGCCATCGACCGCGACTGTGCCGACGTCGCCGAACTGTTCGGCGATCCGCACGCGGTCGCGATCCACCTCGTGCTCGGTGCCGAGGACCGGACCCGGCGGCTGGCCGGGCGCTACCTCGCCGGCGCGGACGTGATGGGGCTGCCGCTCGCGTCGATCCTCGTCAACCGCGGGGTGGGCGGCGAAGCCGCGGACGACCTCGTCGCCCACGTAGAGGGGCTTCTCGATCCCGCGGAGGGGGACGGCCCGGTGCGGGTCGGCACCGTCGAGCGGTCGGACGAGACGATCGACCGGATGGCGCGGGTGCGCAAACTCGGCGTGCGCCTGCCCGACCCGCACGGCGTCGCACGCGGGTCGGCCGCGGCGACGGTCGACGTCGTCGCCGACGGAGAGCCCGGGCGGCCGGAAACGCCCGCCTACCGGCTGTCGTGGCCGCAGCGGCTGCCCGACCCGGATTCGTTGGCGCTCGGCCGAAGCGGTGACGACCTGCTGGTGACCGTGTCCGGATTCCGGCACCCGGTCCGACTGCCCTCGGTGCTGCGACGATGCCTGGTGACGGACGCCGCATGGGAGTCCGGCCGGCTGTCCGTCGGCTTCGTGCCCGATCCCGCCGTCTGGCCCCGCCGGTAGTCGTCGGGGCGGTTGCACTCCGGTACGTTCGAAGACCGCGCGGTCGACACCTGCGCGGTACGGTGCCTGGGATGCCTGTACAAGCGGGAGGGGAGAGACGCGAATGGCCACGGACGACGGGACGTCATCCGGCGGCGGGCCCGGCCGTGACGACCACGGCGGACACGCCGACCCGGTCCGGGATCTGCTGCTCGGACTGGCGAACCAGATCGACGCGCTGGCCGCCCTCTTCGCCGGGGCCGGCGGGGGATCGCGCACCGGGGGCTCCGACGAGCGGGAAGGCGACGGCGCGGCGGGTTCACCGCTCGCGGCCTACGCGGCGGTGTTCGGCGCAGACGGCCCGGTCGGTCACGCGCTTGCCGGCGCGTCGGGGGAGATCACCTCGCTGTTGAGCGAGATCGGGGACCTGATCGCCCGGTTGCTGGCTGCGATCATCGCGGTGCTGGAGGCGATCGCGGAGGCGCTGCGGTCGTCCCCGGCCACGGCCACGGCCCCGCGCCACTACGAACCGATCGCGGTGCGCATATCCGCGCCGCGGAACGAGACGACCACCGGACCCGACCAGGAGCAGTGATGGGTGAGCTGACGATCGGCATCGACATCGGGGGCACGAGCGTGCGTGCCTCGGTCGTCGACGACCGGGGCACGATGCTCGACACCCTGCGCGCACAGACCCCGTCGACGGTGGAGGCCCTCGAGCACTGCCTCGACCGGCTCGTCGGCGAGCTGACCTCCCGGTGGGACGCCAAGGCCGTCGGCCTGGCCATCGCCGGGTTCCTCACCACCGACCGCAGCATCGTGCGCTTCGCGCCGCACCTGCCGTGGCGGGAGGCCCCCGTCGCCGAGGACATGACCCGCCGCCTGGGCATCCCGGTCTACGCCGAACACGACGCGAACGCCGCCGCGGTGGCCGAGGTGCGCTACGGCGCGGCCGCACGCGGACACAACACCGTGGTGCTCGCGATAGGCACCGGCATCGGCGCGGGCCTGGTGATCGATGGCGAGATCTACCGCGGAAGTTTCGGCGTCGCACCGGAACTCGGACACCTCACGATCGTCCCCGACGGCCGCGCTTGCGCGTGCGGCAAGCGGGGATGTTGGGAGAGGTATTGCAGCGGAACGGCTTTGGTGGACACCGTGGTCGAGCTGCTGGCCGACGGCGACTGGGGACGGAGCCAGCTCGCCGCTGACGTCGCGGCCGACCCCGGCTCACTGACCGGACGCCGCGTGGCCGGCGCCGCCGCCGACGGCGACGCCGTGGCACTGGCCGCGTTCGCCAGGTTCGCGACCTCGCTGGGGCAGGGCCTGGCGATGATCGCCGACATCTTCGACCCCGACCTGATCGTGCTGGCCGGCGGCGTCGGGGCGGCGTCGGGTCTGTTCCTCGACGAGGCCCGCGAGCACTACGCCCGGCAGATCACCGGCGCCGGTCACCGCCAGCTCGCGCGCATCCGCGGCACCCAGCTGGGCGAGACCGCGGGCGTGGTGGGAGCGGCCGAGGTTGCGCGCCAACAATTTCGGGCCGCGCAGGAGAAGAACTCGGAACAGCCCGGAGACCGTAGGGTCGCGGGCCGCTAGAAACCGGATCCCCTGCGCGGTCTCGGACGCAGGTATGGTTCTGGTGTCGGGGCCGCGCCGAAGGCGACGGCCTCATCGGATCGGGGTCCGCAGTCGACGGGGACCGCGGGTCAGGCGAATGTGCGCGGCGAGGAGAGTCTCATGTGGTACTGGCTGTTCAAGTACATCTTCCTGGGGCCGTTCCTCCGGATTCTGGGGCGTCCGACGATCGAGGGTGAGGAGAACATCCCCGCCGACGGTCCGGCGATCCTGGCCAGCAATCACCTGGCCGTGATGGACAGCTTCTTCCTGCCGCTCATGGTCAACCGACGCATCTACTTCCTGGCCAAGAGCGAGTACTTCACCGGCACCGGTCTCAAGGGCGCGTTCCAGCGCTGGTTCTTCACCGCCGTCGGCCAGATCCCCATCGACCGGTCGGGCGCCGCGGCGGCCGAGGGCGCGTTCATCGCCGCCCGCCGCCAGCTCCGCAAGGGCAAGCTGATGGGCATGTACCCGGAGGGCACCCGTTCGCCCGACGGCCGCCTGTACAAGGGCAAGACCGGCCTCGCCCGCCTCGCCATGGACACCGGCGTCCCCGTCATCCCGGTAGCGATGATCGGCACCGAGAAGTTCAACCCGCCCGGCACCATCCTGCCGCGGCCCTGCAAGGTGACCGTCCGCATCGGCAAGCCCCTGAACTTCGCGCGTTACGAGGGCATGCAGGGCAACCGTTACATCGAGCGTGCCGTCACCGACGAGATCATGTACGAACTCATGCAGCTGTCGGGCCAGCAGTACGTCGACGTCTACGCCGCGACGCTGAAGAACAAAAAGCCCGAGGTCGAGCCGCCCGCGGCGGACGCCGCCTAGAGCCGCCCGCGGCGGACGCCGCCTAGAGCCGCCCGCGGCGGACGCCGCCTGGAGTCGGTCGGCGGACGCCGCCTGGAGTCGGTGGGCGGACGCGGCCCCCTGAGGGCTCAGCCCGCTTCGCCGACCCGTGTCTCGTCGAGGGCGGCGCGCAGATCCGGAATCCAGCCGCGGTCGGCGGGGACGACGTCCTCGTCGTCGAGCTCGCGCAGCTGAGCGGCGGTGAACCAGCGCATGTCGAGATGTTCGAGCGCGGCCGGCGTGCCCGAACGCAGCCGTGCCCGATAGGCGTGCAGCACAAGACCGTTCGGGAGGGGCACCGGGGATCCGACCGGGCGGCCGGCCTCGACCTCGGCGCCCAGCTCCTCCCGGATCTCCCGGACCAGGGCCTGCGCGTGCGTCTCACCCGATTCGACGCGACCGCCGGGCAGCTCCCACTTGCCGGCGAGTTCCGCGGGATGGGCGCGTTTGGCCAGCAGCACCCGGTCGCCGTCGATGATCGCGGCCGCGACGACGTCCTTCGGGCGGCCGTCGGCGGGCGCGGCGTCGCGGTGGGCACGGGTCGCGAACAGCCAGCCCATCGTGACGAAGGTGGCGATCGGCCACGCCGCCCCGAAGATCGCGTCGACCGCGTCGCCGGGTCGCGGGCCGTATTCGTCGAGGACGCGCAACACCCACGGAACGCCGATTCCGGCGACCACGACCCACATCGCGAGCACGGCGCGGGCACCGGGGCGTCGGGCGCCGGGCCCGTGGACCAGCCAGATGGCCAACGGGACCACCCAGACCCAGTGGTGCACCCAGGAGATCGGCGAGACGAGCAGTCCGAAGAACTGCACGACGAGCAGGATGCCGAGTAGGTCCGACGTCGCCATCCCGCGCCAGGCCAGGATCGCGAACACCGCCGCCACCAGGACGCCGACGAACCAGATCCAGCCGCTCTCGACGTCGTGATCGACGAACCGCGACAGCGTTCCGCGCAGGCTCTGGTTCATCACCTCCTGGACGGGACCGATGCGCTTGGCGTCGCCGAGCAGGGTGCCGTAGTAGGTACGGGTCACCTCGGGGAAGAGCAACAGGCATCCCAGGACGGTGTCCACGAACGAGATCGCCGCCCACAACGCGCCCCAGGGGCGCCGGGCGGCGAGATACCAGAGTCCGGTGACGGCCGGGGTCAGCTTGATGCCGGCCATCAGGCCGATCAACACACCTGAGCCGATGACGCCGCGGTCGCCCGGTGACGGCGACGGCCGGCGCGCCCAGTAGACGGCCAGCAGGGTGCCCAGCATCAGGAACAGGTTGATCTGCCCGTAGTCGAGCGTGACGCGGACCGGCTCGCACCAGATCGCCGGCGCCGTCCAGAGCGCGGCGGTGAACTGCACGTCGGTGGTCTTGCCGACCAGACGCAGTGCGAGCACCACGCATGCGTAGAGCGAGGCGAAGGTCGCCAGTTGCCAGCCGATGGCGACGATGTCCCACGGGATCAGCGACAGCGGGTAGAGGACCACCGCCGCGAACGGCGGGTAGGTGAAGGGCAGCGCGAAGTCGGTCTCGCCGGCGTAGGTGAACAGATAGAGCGACCCGTCGGTCAGACCCGCCGACCCATCACGGTAAACATGCAGGTCGACGAAGTTCCTGCCGTTGACGGTCAACGTGTCCCAGACGAGCCGCGCGATGATCGACGCCGCCAGGAAAGCGGTCGCCAGCACAGACCTGGAGCGCACGGAGTACCAGGGTAGCCAGCCCGGGGTGCCGATGGGAAAATGTGCGTCAGACCCGTCACGCCGACCGTCTCGGATGCGGCCTGCGGCGGTGAACCTGTGAATACTGTCCCCATGCGGTTCTTCTACGACTCCGAGTTCATCGAGGACGGAAACACCATCGAGTTGGTCTCGATCGGAGTCGTCGGCGAGGACGGTCGGGAGTTCTACGCGGTGTCCACCGAGTTCGACCCCGGCCGGGCGGGGGACTGGGTTCGAGCCAACGTGCTGCCCAAGCTGCCGTCCCCGGCGTCGCCGGTCTGGAAGGACCGTCGCCGGATCCGTGACGAGCTCCTGGAGTTCCTCACCGCCGACAGCACCGACATCGAGCTGTGGGCGTGGGTCGGCGCGTACGACCACGTCGTCCTCTGCCAGCTGTGGGGTCCGATGACCGCGCTGCCCCGCGCCATCCCGCGCTTCACCCGCGAACTGCGGCAGCACTGGGAGGCCGCCGGCCGCCCGCCGCTGCCGCCTGCCCCGTCGGATGCCCATGATGCGCTCAGCGACGCGCGGCACAACCTGCGCCGCTGGGAGGCCATCGAGAAGGCCCGCGCCGGCCAGGGGAGATGACCCGGCGACCGGTCCGCGGAAATCGAGTTCGGTGGGATGACAGGAGATCCGACCCTGCCCGCCGACCACGGGTGACGACTCCATTAGGCTGAAACCGTGGTGAACTGGACCGTAGACGTTCCGATCGACGAACTCCCCGAACTGCCGCCGCTGCCCGGTGGCCTCCAGGAGCGCTTCGACGACGCGATGAGCAGGCCCGCCCTGCAGCAGCCGAGCTGGGATGCCGAAGAGGCCCGCCGGATGCGCACGGTCCTGGAGTCGGTGCCGCCGATCTGTATGCCGGCCGAGGTCGAGTCGTTGCGCAGCCAGCTCGCCGCCGTGGCCGAGGGTCGCGCGTTCCTCCTGCAGGGCGGTGACTGCGCGGAGACGTTCGCCGACAACACCGAACCGCACATCAAGGCCAACATCCGCACGCTGCTGCAGATGGCCGTCGTCCTCACCTACGGCGCGAGCCTGCCGGTGGTCAAGGTCGCCCGCATCGCGGGGCAGTACGCCAAACCGCGCTCGTCGGACACCGACGCGCTGGGCCTGCCGTCGTACCGCGGTGACATGGTCAACGGATTCCCGGCCGACGAGGCCGTGCGTCGCCACGACCCGTCGCGCCTGGTCCGCGCGTATGCGAACGCCGCCGCGGCGATGAACCTCGTGCGCGCCCTGACCCAGGCCGAGGCCGACCTGCACCGCGTCCACGACTGGAACCGGGAATTCGTGCGGACCTCGCCGGCCGGCGCCCGGTACGAGGCGCTGGCCTCGGAGATCGATCGCGGCCTGCGTTTCATGGACGCCTGTGGCGTCACCGACTCGAGCCTCAAATCGGCGGCGATCTTCGCCTCGCACGAGGCCCTGGTCCTCGACTACGAGCGCGCGATGCTGCGCCTGGCCGACAACCCGAAGGGCAGCGAGGACGCGGAGAAGGTTCTCTACGACCTGTCGGCGCACTTCCTGTGGATCGGCGAGCGCACCCGTCAACTCGACGGCGCGCACATCGCCTTCGCCGAGCTGATCAACAACCCGATCGGCGTGAAGATCGGCCCGACCACCACGCCTGAGCAGGCCGTCGAATACGTCCGGCGACTCGACCCGCGCAACGAGCCGGGCCGGCTCACCC
The DNA here is from genome assembly GCF_039939235.1 of Gordonia aurantiaca. Lineage (NCBI taxonomy): Bacteria > Bacillati > Actinomycetota > Actinomycetes > Mycobacteriales > Gordoniaceae > Gordonia > Gordonia aurantiaca. The sequence continues at coordinate 360,107 of NZ_JBDUUF010000002.1, forward strand.
TGGTCGCCCGCATGGGCAACAGCAAGGTGCGCGAGGTGCTCCCGGCGATCGTCAGCGCCGTCGAGGAGACCGGGCACAAGGTCATCTGGCAGTGCGACCCGATGCACGGCAACACGCATGAGTCGTCCACCGGGTTCAAGACGCGACACTTCGACCGCATCGTCGACGAGGTGCAGGGCTTCTTCGAGGTGCACCGTGCCCTCGGCAGCCATCCCGGCGGCGTGCACGTCGAGCTCACCGGTGAGGACGTCACCGAGTGTCTCGGTGGCGCCCAGGAGATCTCGGACTTGGACCTCGCCGGCCGCTACGAGACCGCCTGCGATCCGCGACTCAACACCCAGCAGTCGCTGGAGCTGGCGTTCCTCGTCGCGGAGATGCTGCGGGGCTGAGAAAGGCTCGTCAGCCGACCGCGAGATACGTGCTGCCGACCCAGAATCCGGCGGCGCCGAGTCCCGCGGCGACCAGCAGCACCAACAGGATCCACAGGATCGACGCCAGGCGCGATCCGCCGACGAACTCGGGTTCGGGATCCGGTCCGTCGTCGATGTCGGCGGACCGGCGCTGCGCGCGACGGTGCTCGCGCACGAGCGCCGGTGACGCGTCGCCGACCGCGGCGACCGGACGCGCCGGCGCGGGATCCGCAGGGACGTCTGGTGCGGAATCGCCCGGTTCGTAGGGGCCCGGCCGGGATTGCACGCGCGTGCCGCGCCCGGCCCGTCCCACGGGATCGACCGCCCGGTGACGCGCACGAATCTCCCGCTCCCGGGACCGACGCGGCGCGGGCACGGTGAACGGCGGGAGATCGAGCTCGTCGGCCACCGCGAGCAGGTGCTGCTGCATCTCGAACCCGTCGGCGTACCGGTCGGCGGGATTCCGCTCGGTCGCGCGCAGCACGATCTCGTCGAGCTCGGCGGGCACCCCGGCGATCACGTCACCAGGCGCGGGCACATCGTAGGAGAGGCGCTGATAGGCCAGCGCCAACGGCGAGTCGCCGTGGAAAGGCGTTCTGCCGGTGAGGAGTTCGAACATCATCACGCCCATGGAGTAGACGTCGCTGCGCGCGTCGGCATGGGTGGACTCGACCTGCTCGGGCGAGAGGTAGGCGGCGGTGCCGAGGATGACGCTGGCCGAGGTGACCCCGGCCTCGGCGACGGCCCGCACCAGACCGAAGTCGGCGACCTTCACCTCGCCGGCATCCGAGATCAGCACGTTCTCGGGTTTGACGTCCCGGTGCACCAGGCCGGCGGCGTGCGCGGTGCCGAGACCGCCCAGCACCGGATCGGCGACCGCGACGACCGCGTGCGGAGGCATCGGACCGCGCTCGCGCAACAGTTCGCGCAGGCTGCCCCCGTCGACGAGCTCCATGACCAGGAAGGCGACCCCGCCGTCGATGCCCTGGTCGTACACGGCGACGAGACCGGGATGCTTCAGCCCGGCGACCGCGCGGGCCTCGAACTCGAAGCGTCGCAGGAACTGCGGATCGCCGGAGTACCGGGGGTCCATCACCTTGACCGCCACGTCGCGGCCGAGGCGCAGGTCGACGCCGAGGTACACCGCCGACATGCCACCCCGCGCGATGGGTGCGTCGATGCGGTACCGGTCCTCGAGGACGGTCCCGAGCATCGTGTCGACGGGGGAGTTCACGACGCTGAATCTACCTGCAGGACCGCGCGGTCGGGGCCATCGGTGGATGTGAGCCCGGCCGGTGTCGCCCCCGTCGGGCGGTCGGATGTGTGCCAGGCGGCGGGTACTGCGGTTTCACCGTCACCAGGCAGCCGCTACGCTGCATCACGTGGGTTCCCTACCGTTGTCCCCGGACACTCTGCCCCCTGACGTCGAGACGCTCACGGTCGACGATGTCGCCAAGCGACTCAAGGTCTCGACCAACCGTGTCCGCACCCTGATCCGCGATCATCACCTGCTCGCCGTCTCCCGCGACGGTCAGCCGGCCGTGCCCGCGCTGTTCTTCGACGACCTGGGCGTGGTCAAGCACTTCTACGGCCTCGTCGAGGTGCTGCTCGACGGCGGGTACACCCGCGACGAGGCGATGGTGTGGCTGTTCACCGTGCACGAGGACCTGGGTCTCCACCCGGCTGCCGCGCTGCACACGCACTCGGCGCGAGAGGTCATCCGCCGGGCGCAGGCTCAGGCCTTCTGACCCCGTTCTCGTCCGCAGGGGCGTCCGACGCCTTGTCGCGAGCGGATGCCGCGGGTGTGGGGGTGCCCCACGCCCATCTGCCGAACCGGCCGAGGCGCAACGGATCCGGTCGCAGCAACGACCAGGCCGCGAGACCGGCGAGCACAAACGCCAGCACGAGTTCGAACGGCTTGTAGAAGACGATCGCGTCGTCGGGCTGGAAGACGATCAGCATGAACGTCGACGCCCCGACGACGGTCGCATACGCCCAGCGGGGTAGCGTGAACGCCACCGCGACGGCCAGGGCCCACGTGTAATACCAGGGGAGAGTGGACGGTTCGAGCAACAGGACCGCGAGCATCGCCCAGGCGATCCCGGCCACCGCGGTCCGCTCGTCGTGGCGCTGCCGCCACCACAGGCCGACGAGGACGAGCGCCAGCACGACCGACCCGATCGCGCGCGTGACCTCCAGCACCGGCTGCAGATTCAGCGCCACGAACGGCGCGGCGACCAGCGTGACGAGATGTGCGACGAGGGTCGGGATGGTGAACCAGTTGATGATCACGTCGGCCCAGCCGAGGCCGGTGAGCCAGCCGAGTCCCAGCCCGATCACCAGGGTCCAGAAACCGAAGACCGCGAGCGAGACCCCGACGATCGCGGCGAACACCTTCACCACGTCGCGGGCGGCCACCGCGCGCTCGGAGCGGATGTGCGACAGCCAGATCCACAACACGAAGGGCACCGCGATGGCGGCGGTGATCTTGATCGACACCGCCATCGCCAGCGCCGCGGTGCCCCAGGCGTGCCGGCCGGACACGACCAGCGCGACGCCGGTGGCCAGCACACCCATCATCAGCATCTCGACGTGCGGTCCGGCGACGATGTGGATGAGCACCATCGGGTTGAACAGCGCCAGCCACAGACCGGCCTGCGGAGAGGCGCCGAAATGCGTTGCCAGCCGGGGGATCGCCCACAGCGAGAGGAACAGGCCGGGCAGCAGGACGAGCCGGATCGCGAGCACACCGGCGACGACGTGGTCGCCGGTGATCTCGGTGACCACGCGGAACAGCCCCATCGTGAACGGGCCGTACGGCGCGGTTGTGGTCGCCCACACGGTGGCCATCGAGTCGACCAGCGGACCCGGATTGTGCGCGGGCCCATCGGCATACGGATCGAAGCCGGCGCCGAACACCGCTCCCTGCGCGAGATAGGCGTACACGTCACGGCTGTAGACCGGGGCCGCGACGAGCAGCGGCGCCGCCCAGGCCGGCAGCCAGCGCTGCAGGGTCCGGACCGACGGCACGTCCGCGGCGTCGGTCCGATCCGTGCGCGCGCCGATCACGCGGCGCCCCAGCCGAACCCACGCGAACACCAGGCAGAAGACACCGGCCCAGAACAGGACGCCGGAGACGTTCTTGCCGTGGCCGTAGCCGATCCAGCCGAGGTGCAGGTCGGTGGGCACCGACCAGTTGCGGGGCGGGTCGCCCACGCCGAAACTGCCCAGGCACACCAGGATCGCTCCCAGTGCGCCGATCGCGAGGTCGCGGCGGGTGCTCATGCCTCGCGATGCGCGGTCCGGTGGGCCACCGCGGTCAGTTCGGCCCGGATGTCGTCACCGATGTCCGCGGAGGACAGCGCGTCGAGCGCTTTGCCGAGCAGGTCGTCGATGGCGGTCTCCATCTCCGCGACCGCACCGACCTCGACGAGGATGCCGCGTGCGGAGGTCAGTTCGGCGTCGTCGAGTGGCCGTCCGATCAGGTCGCGAAGGCGTTGTCCCACGGCGGGATCGGAGTCGTCGGCACGACGCAGCGCGGTGCCCAGCAGGGCGGTGCGCTTGCCGGAGACCAGGTCGTCGCCCGAGGGCTTGCCGGTGCGCACCGGGTCGCCGAACACGCCGAGCAGGTCGTCGCGCAACTGGAACGCGATGCCCAGGTCGTGGCCGATGCTGCGCAGCGTCCCCACCAGGTCCTCCGACGCCCCGGCCAGGCGCGCGCCGAGTTCGAGCGGGCGCGCCACGGTGTAGGCGGCGGTCTTGAACTCCATCACCCGGTAGGCGGCCGCGGCCGAGTCGTCGCCGCTGGCCTCGTTGACGATGTCGAGGAACTGGCCGCCGAGCACCTCGGTGCGCATGGCCGCCCAGGTGGCCCCGACCGCGGGCGGCAGGGCGCGATGGTCGCGCACCCCGCCGGTCGAGTCGGTCGGAACCCCCGGCCGGTGGTCGTGCACCAGGTCGTCGGCCCACGCGAGTGCGAGATCGCCCGCGAGGATCGCGGCCGCCACCCCGTGCTCGGCGGCGTCGCCCGCCCAGTCGGCCTCGACGTGCCGCGACTGGAAGACACGGTGCAGCGTCGGGTTCCCGCGGCGTGTGTCGGAGTGGTCGATGATGTCGTCGTGGATCAGGGCACAGGCCTGGACGAGTTCGAGTGCCGCGCCCACGCGCAGCGCATCCGATGCCTCCCGGCCGACGGGGGAGTCGGGCGCCGCGTCGGCCCGTGCCGACTCGGTCATCCCGCAGCGCCAGCCCGCGAACGCGAAGACCGGCCGGATGCGCTTGCCGCCCTGCAGCACGAAGTCACGCACCAGTTCGGCCGCGGTGCCCACCACCGGGGCGATCTCGGCCGCCGCGGGTACCGCGACGTCGAAGAAACGGCGCAATTCGGTCTCGACGGCCGCCGGGACCGCATCGAGCGAGGTCGGCGTGGGGGAGGCGGAGGTCACCCTGCCAGGCTATGCGAATCGCTCTCTACACTGAGCGGGTGACCCCAACCGCTCCGGCACCCTCGATCGTCGAACGCCTGTCCGCCCCGCACCGTGGACCGGTGCCGTTCTCCGTCGAGTTCATGCCGCCGCGCGACGCCGAGGGCGAGGCCCGGCTGTGGCGCGCGGTGCGCATCTTCGAACGGTTGTCCCCGGCATTCGTGTCGATGACCTACGGCGCCGGCGGGTCCACGCGTGACCGCACGGTCCGCATCACCGGCGAACTCGCCGCCCAGACCACCCTGCTCCCGGTCGCGCACCTGACCGCGGTCAACCACAGCATCGATGAGCTGCGCGCCTTGGTCGGGGCGTACGCCGACCAGGGCATCACCAATCTGCTCGCGCTGCGCGGCGACCCGCCCGGGGATCCGCTCGGCGAGTGGGTCAAGCACCCCGACGGCGTCGAGTACGCGGTGGAGCTCGTCCGCCTCATCAAGGAGCTCGGCGACTTCCACGTCGGCGTCGCGTCGTTCCCGGAGGGTCACCACCGCGCGATCGACCTCGAGCACGACACCGCGAACCTGGTGAACAAGCTGCGCGCGGGCGCCGAGTACTCGATCACCCAGATGTTCTTCGACGTCGACGACTACCTGCGGCTGCGCGACCGCGTGTGCAAGGCCGACCCCGAACAGGGCGCCAAGCCGATCATCCCGGGCATCATGCCGGTCACCTCGCTGGCGAGCATCAGGCGCATGGCCTACCTGTCCGGTTCCAAGATCCCGCCGGCGGTGGAGGAGCGCTTCGCGCGGGCCGCGGGCAACGGGCCGGAGGAGGATCGCGCGGCGGTCCGCGCGGTCGGCATCGACTTCGCCACCGAGACCGCGCAGCGGCTCATCTCCGAGGGCGCCCCGTGCCTGCACTTCTGCAGCCTCAACTTCGCCAAGGCCACCTCCGAGGTGCTCGCGCGCCTCGGCGTCGACGTGGACGCCGCGCTGCACGTCCCGGCCTGACGCTCACGGGAGCCGGTCGGGACGTCCGTCGGGCACCGGTCGTCAGGTGTTCGTGCCGGACCCGTCGCCGGTTCCCTTCGCGGCCGGTGCCGGAGAGGTCGGGTCGGCCGCGGCCGCCAGTCCCTCCGCCGACAGGTTCGTCTGGGCCGGCTTGCCGACCGGCCGTCCGGGGCGCGGTCCCTTGTAGCGCATCTTGTAGGCCATCCGCACGATGACGGCGACCACGAGCAGGCACACGATCGCCAGGAACCACGACCAGCTGCTGACCGCGGCGGTCGCGGGGTCGGGGTAGGTGGCGTCGGCACTGAAGTCCGACGGCTCACCCGGCTGTGGGGTCCAGGTGACGGTCGACTCGCCGACCTGGTCGCCGTTGGTTGCGGTGACCGGCCCGGCGAAGGTCACCGTGAGCTGCACATAGTCCTGCTGCCGAGGGTTGAGCTCGGACAGGTCGGCGTTGCCGCGGAACCGCACGACCTCGCCGCTGCGCTTGGCGTTCAGGTCCATCGACAGCGACGTCTCGCCGTAGGCGTCGGAGATGATGTCGCCGAGCTGACCGAACTGCCCGGCGGTGAGATCGGAGAAGCTGGCGCGGGTGCCCACCCGAGACACGGCCTCGTCCTTGTCGTTCTTGTCGTCGGAACCCTCGTCCTCCGGTGCCTCCTTGTAGTTGGTCACCGAGACCTGACCGAGCATCGACTCCGGGATGTCGAGCTGCGGCGCGCCCTTCGGGTTGTCCGGCGAGGTCGCCACGATGACGCTGCCGGAGTAGCGGTCGCCGACCGTCGTCGACCGCTCGAGGCAGCCGGCGGTCAGCGGTGACAGCAGCAGCGTCACCAGGGCCAGGGCCAGCGGGGTCAGTCGGCGGGACCTGCCACGGGTCCCGCCGGGGGTCGGTGCATCCAGTTCGGGATTCGACGATCGCACGCTGCTCATCGTGCCAGACGCTCAGCCGAAGATGCGTCTGCGCCGCAGGACGGCGTGGGCGGCGATGTATCCGCTGGCCCCGGTGACGCCGCCGCCGGGATGGGTCGACGCCCCGGCGAGGAACAGGCCGTCGGCGCCGGGCACGCGGTGTCCGGCGAGGTCGGGGGTGGGACGCCACATGAACATCTGATCGATGGACATCTCCACATGCATGATGTTGCCGCCGATCATGCCGAGCTCGTCCTCGAGGTCGGCCGGCGTCTGGACGAACCGGTGGGCGATCGAGTCGGCGAAACCCGGTGCGTGGCGGCCCACCTCGGTGCAGACCGCGTCGGCCGCGGTGCCGGCGGCCGACGCCCAGCTGGTCTTCGCGGCGCCCGCCGTGTGATTCTCCGCGAGCCGGTACGGATGCCACTGAGCCCACAGATTGACCACGTGGCGGCCCTCGGGGGCGAGGGTCGGGTCGATCGCCGAGTAGCTCATCGCCACCACCGCCGGTCGCGGCGGCAGTTCGCCGACCGAGGCGGCGGCGTGCGCACGGACCAGATGGGATCGCTCGGTGACCAGCAGCCCGAGCGCGGAGTGCACCCCGTGCGCAGGGAGGTCACCTGGCAGGTCCCGGTAGGCGGGCAGCGCGGTGGTGCCCAGGCGCACGGCCATGCCGATGCCGGTGCCGACGACGATGTCGCGCCGCCACCGTTGGATGGTCGCGGCGTCGAATCCGCCGCGTGACAACAGATCCAGCGTCGTCAGCACATGGCAGGCGCTGATCACGGTCGGAGTGCACCGCCGCTCACCGGACGCGGTCTCGACTCGCCAGTGGTCGCCGCAACGGGTGATCGACACGGCCGGGTCGCCGCACGAGACGCGTCCGCCGTCGGCGCCGATGCGGCCGACCAGGGCATCGGTCAGTGCCCCACTCCCACCCACCGCGCGTCCCGGCGGGATCTTGTGCATCAACGCGGCGAAGCCGATCATCGGCGCGGTGCCGGGCGCGCTCATCGGCGGGCCGGACTGCGCGCCGAACCAGGCGAGCCCGGCCTTCAGGTGCTCGGAGTCGAACCACCGGTCGAGCAGCGCGTCGCCCGGGGCCATGAGCTCGGCGGTCAGGTTCAGCATCGCGCCGCCCCGCCGGCCGACGGGGCCGGTGCGCGCCGTCGACGAGGTCGGCCCCAGGCCGGCGAAGGAGCGTCCGAACCGTCCCATGGTCGCGGGTCGGTAGAACGCGTCCATCACCGCGGCCGCACGCGGCGCCCAGGTCCGCACGAACTCCCGGTAGGCCGCGGCATCGCGTGCGCCACAGGCCTGTTCGATCGAAGCGCAGGTGGCGTCGAGGTCGGTGCGGAACACGATCGCCGGCGCCGAGTCGGTGGCCGGGACGAAGGCCCACGGGTCGCAGTCGATGTAGCGCAAGCCGTGCGCGGCGAGGTCGAGGTCGTCGAGAACGGGGGAGTGCCGGATCATCAGGTGCGCCGACGAGCCGCGGTCGACGCGGTGACCGGGGAATCGTTCGACGGTCGTGACCGCGCCGCCCGGGATCGTGTCGCGTTCGAGCACCTCGACGTCGCGGCCGGCCCGTGCCAGGTAGGCCGCGGCGATGAGCCCGTTGTGGCCGCCACCGACGATCACCGCGTCGCGCCGAACGCCGTGCGGGCCGGTGGATCTCGAGCGGCCGGTGGTCATCGCGCGTGCGCCCGTGGTTCGGCGGCCGGCGGACGGAACTCGAGGGGGAGCGGGCGGCCCAGGAAGGCGAACGGCCTCGGGTCGCCGGTGAAGGTGAAGTGTCGCAGCACATCCCGGAAGCCCATGCGCCGGTAGAGCGACCACGCGCGGTTCTGTTCGGCCGGGATCTCCGGTGTGGAGAGCAGGACGTGGCGTTCCGGACGGTTCGCGAGCAGGTTGACCAGCAGCCACTGTCCGATGCCGCGGCCCTGGGCGGTCGGGTGCACGTGGAGCTCGGTCAGCTCGAAGTAGTCGCGGGCGATCGCCTCGATGTCCTCGGGGGAGCGGCCGGTCTGTCGCAGGCCGAGCCGCAATTGCTGGTTCCACCACTGACCCGTCGCGCCGGTGTAGCCGTAGGCGATGCCGACGAGGACGTCACCCGGGTCGCGGCCGATCGGCGGGGCGAGGCGGCGGCGGGCGGCCGGCATGGCCTGGGCCTCGTGGGGTGGGAGGGTCGCGATCGCACCGATCGCGCGCCAACCGGGCCGGGCGATGTGTTCGCGCCACAGCGCCGCCCGGTGGATCTCGGTGCCGCGCGGGTAGCCCATGGCGGTGACGTAGACGTCGAGCGCCGGGTCCAGCCAGATGCGCGAGTCCTGGCCGCTCAGGGTCACCAGCCGGACGGTCATCGCCGGACCGCCCGTCGGATTGCCGTGGGCGTCCACACCCGGTGGGCCGATGTGTTCTGGACCATCAGGTGGGGCTGTCCTCTCGATGCCGTCTGTGTAGGGGCCGAATCCCGGGTCCGGAATTCGGGTCACGGGCCCAACGTTGGATCCGTTGCGTTCAACCTATGTCTAGCGCACCGACCGGTCGATCGGTGCGTCACACCGAGGTGACGGTCCACGCCTTGAAGAGGCGACGGCCGCTGGCTATATTGAACGTGTCGAACGGATGTTCGATGAATGTGCCTCCGCCAGCTGTTCGCGTTCATCCGACGACTCGAGGTGTCCGGTGGCGGACGAGGGAAGCGTCTGCCACCGGACCCGCCTCGAAGGTCGGGTTCACCGCGAGCCGGTAGGTCTGCACGAGGCAGGTCCGCACGACGACGCAGGAGAAGGCGACGCGGCTGAAGACGGCGCGGCTGAAGGCGGCGGCGCAGCACACGACGACGCAGGGGTTCTGTGCGAGAACTTTGTCAGACCCTTCCGGCAGGCTTCGGTACGACGACAGCGTGCAGCTTCGGTGCACGACGGAGAGGAGGGCACCATGGCCGCCAGGACCACCACCCGCCGGTCCGCCGCCGGCTCACGTCGCGGGGCGCCGGTCGACCCGGTCATGGTCAGCCGTGCCCGGGATCTGCTCCAGCGCGCCCATCTGCTCCTCGACAACGCCGACGGGGTGGAGGACACCGCCGAGCGATTCCGTCAGCTCTACCTCGTCGCACTGCGTGCGGCCGGCGCGGCGATCGCCATCGGCGAGCCGCCGACGGCCACCCGGCGCAAGACGTCGAACGCCTGGACGCGCATCGGCGTCGTCGTACCCGAGCTGGCCGCGCCCGCCGCGCGCTTCGCATCGTTGTCGTCTGTCCGTATGAAGATCGAGTCGGGTCTCATCCGGACTCTCGACCCCGACAGTGTCGCCGGGATGCGCCGTCTCGTGGTCGACTTCCTCCGCCACGTCGAAACCATGGTCATCGCCTACGAGCAAGGCAAATTCGGTACCGAAGAGGTCCAGATCGGACAGACCGCGTAGGTTCCGACGCGATCTGGGTGTGGTCGACGTCATTCCGTGATCCGAGTCGTTGCCCACATGGCCCGGTAATGGTGGTCGCGGCCGATTTCACCTCGTATCATGGGTGCATATAAGGCGCAGACGCCTCACCGGTCGCGGTTGACCGTCGTCGGCGTCGTGGATCAGGGAGAAGGAGGGTCGGTGCCACTTTCGGAGCACGAGCAACGCATGCTCGAACAGATCGAGAGCGCTCTGTACGCGGAAGACCCCAAGTTTGCGTCCAGTGTCAAGCGCCGTCGGCTCGGCCGGTCGAGTGGTCGGCGTCGGCTTCAGGCCGTGGCGATCTTCGTCGTCGGTCTGGTCATGCTCGTCGGCGGTCTCATCGTCAACATCGACATCGGGGGCTTCCCGATCGTCAGCCTCCTGGGCTTCCTGGTGATGTTCGGAGCCGGACTCCTCGCCCTGTGGGGTGACGATGTCGATGACGCCCCGGCCGCGCCTTTGTCGCGCGGGGGCAAGAAGTCCGGGGGCCACGGCCCCAAGCGCAAGCTGTCCGAGCGGATGGAGGAACGCTTCAACCGTCGCTTCGAACAGGAGTGAGGCCCCACCGGGCCCCCTGACCCAGCGCACCGAGTCCACAACAGAGCCGCGTCCCGCTTCCGGGGCGCGGCTCTTTCGTGCATCCGCCCCACCGCCCCCGCCGGGATCCCCACCGGGCTCCCCACCGTGCCCCACCGGCGTTCCCCACTTCGCCCCACTCGGATTCCCCACTTTGCCCCACCTGCTCGAAACCACTGGTCGCAGGTACCTCTCACGCCTCAAATGGCACGCCCGTAACCCCTCCGGTTGAAGCACTGGCGGCTGGGTGGGTGACAGGACACGCAGGTCGCATTGCGAATTTCACCCTTCTGAACTGGGTATTTACTCCTGCTGTAAGTTGAAGTGGGCACCTGGGGTGGAAAGTGGAGGAAAGTGGGGTACTGTGGCATCACTGGGTGAAGCGATCCGGAACGCGAATCCCAGGGGCAGGAGGTGTCGACGTGTCGTCTGTGCGATTTGTCGGCACCTACACGCCCAAGTTGGACGACAAAGGGCGACTCACGTTGCCCGCGAAGTTCCGCGACGCATTGGCAGGAGGGTTGGTGGTCACGAAAGGCCAGGACCACAGCCTGTCGGTGTACCGGACCGAGGAGTTCGACGCGATCGCGGCGAGGATCGTCGAGGCGTCACGCAGCAACCCCGATCTGCGTGCGTTTCAGCGAACGTTCTTCGCCGGTTCGGAAGAGCAGCGGCCGGACGGCCAGGGCCGGATCGTCCTGTCCGCCGCCCATCGGACCTACGCGGGACTGTCCAAGGAGTGCGTGGTGTTCGGCAGCTTCGATCACCTCGAGATCTGGGATTCGGCCGCATGGAACGAGTACCAGGCTCAGCACGAGGAGGACTTCTCGGCCGCCAACTCGGCCGCGTTGAACGCGGTCCTGTAGCCGAGGGGTCGCAGAGGCGGAGTCGGTGCACGGGCTTCGGGTGGCACGAGGCCCCGGTCCGGTCCGACCCTGGCGTACTTCCCCAACGCCAGGTGCGTGATCGGATCGGGACCCCGCTCCATCCGGAGCTCCGGACCCTCTCCGCACCGTGACCCAGCCGAGAGAGCACTCCGGTGACCTGTGATGAAGAGCCGATACGCCGAACCTGCCGGACGACCTGGCCGCAACGCCGATGGGGGCCCTCGAGTGGATGAGACTGGTGACGACACACGCCGATCGGGCGAGTTCGGCCACATCCCGGTCATGGGACGGCGCATCGTCGAATTACTCGCCCCTGCACTGGAATCCGACGACACCCGGGTCTATCTGGACGCCACGCTCGGGGCCGGCGGGCACAGCGAACTCATCCTGAACGCCTTCCCGAACGTCCAGGTCATCGGTATCGACCGGGACTCGTCCGCGCTGGACATCGCACGACGCAGGCTCGCGCCGCACGCCGACCGGATCTCCCTGCACCAGGCGACCTTTCACGAGATCGACGACGTCCTCGCCGAGGCGGGCCGGCGGTCCATCGACGGCGCACTCTTCGACCTCGGCGTCTCGTCGATGCAGCTCGACCAGGCCGGACGCGGCTTCGCCTACTCGGTCGACGCGCCGCTGGACATGCGGATGAATCCCGACGACCCGCTCACCGCCGCGGACGTCCTCAACACCTACTCGCATGGCGAATTGGCCCGCGTCCTCTCCGAATACGGCGAGGAGCGCTTCGCGGGGAAGATCGCCTCGGCCGTCATCCGCGAGCGGGAGAAGGAGCCCTTCACCACCAGTGCGCGTCTGGTGGAGCTGCTCTACGCCACCATTCCGGCGGCCACCCGCCGCACCGGGGGACATCCGGCCAAGCGCACCTTCCAGGCTCTGCGCATCGAGGTGAACCACGAACTCGACGTTCTCCGTGAAGCACTGCCGGCCGCGCTCGACGCGCTCGGCGTCGGTGGACGCGTGGTGGTCATGAGCTACCAATCACTCGAGGACCGGATCGTCAAGCGGGAGTTCGTCGCCCGTACCACGTCGAAGTCGCCGCCCGGGTTGCCGGTCGAGCTTCCCGGCACCGCCGCGGAATTCCGTCTGGTGACGCGGGGCGCCGAGCGACCCGACGACGAGGAACTGGAGAGCAATCCGCGATCCGCGCCCGCGCGGGTCCGGGCGATCGAACGAGTCGAGAAGAAGGGCTAGGGCATGACCGTTCTGCACGAGGCCCCGACGCACTCGAATTCGCGGGGTGCCGGATCTCGGCGCTCGGGCACGGATGCGCGCCGACGCGGCGACGAGCGGCGAGCCGGTGACGCCGAGAACACCCGGCGGTCCCGGCGCGCCCGGATCGAGTCGGAGCGCGCCACTCGGTCGAAGGCCGCGCAGCGCGCCCTCGACCGGCGCCGCCGACGCATGGCCACGGGCACTCCCGCACCGCGCGGCGGGTTGTCGATCTCCAGTGTGTCGTTCCGGGAACGCCTGCAGCACACGCCGTTCGTCGTGCCGGTTCTCGCGTTGCTCATCGTCGGTCTGGGCCTGAGCCTGTGGCTGTCGACCAAGGCCGCGCAGGACTCCTATCGGCTCGGTGTGGAGCGGGCGGAGAACCAGGCGCTCGTCGACCAGCGTGACGCACTCAAGCGTGACTACGAATCCGGCAACTCGGCACCCGAGCTGGCCCGGGAGGCAACGCGTCTCGGCATGATCCCGGCGCAGAACCCGGCCCGGATGATCGTCGAGGATCCGCGCCGGCCGAAGATCGTCGGCAAGCCGGCACCGGCCTCCGGGAAGCCGATGGTGGATCTCAACCCGCAGCCGACGCCGGACCCGACCGAGAAGATCGACCCGAAGCAGGTGGACGACTCAATCGGCCTGGGCGGCAGCGCCGTGCCCGCACCGGCGAACCCGACCACGCCCGCGCCGCAGGCCGGCCAACCGGCCCCCGCCGCCCCGGGGTCCGGAGCTGCGCCGACCGGGCCGTCGGCGAATCCGGCTCCGCAGAACCAGAATCCGGCCCAGCCGAATCCGGTTCCCCAGAATGTGGTGCCCCAGAACCCGCCACCGCCGAACCCGGCACCCCAGCCGTCATCGCCGGTGCCCGCACCCAATGTGGTGCCGCGCACGTGAGTGGGGGCCAGGTGCCCCGCGGCGAATCGCAACCCACCGACAGCAAATCCCGGAAACGACCCTGAAGCGGTGAAGAATTGACGACCATGACACGTGCGGCATTCGAGCGAGTGGGCCAGCGGCCGTCTCGCCCGGGGCGTCGCCCGGGCCAAGGATCGCAGCGGATTTCCCGGAACCCCGCCGCACGCACCGGATCGGGCGGAAAGCCGCCGCGGTTCAGGGGGTTCCGCCCGACCGGCAACAGTGGAGGGTTCCACGGCTTCGGTTTTCGCACCCGTGTGTTCGCGGTCGTCGTGGCGCTCATCGTGCTCGCGGTCGCGACCAAGATGATCGTCGTCCACACCATCCAGTCCGGCTCGATCTCGGCCGAGGCCGCTCAGCAGCGTGAGTACACACAGGTGCTCACGGCCAAGCGGGGTTCCATCCTCGACCGCAACGGCCGTCCGCTGGCCTACACCGACGAGGCGCGGGCGCTGACCTTCCTGCCGAAGGCGGTGCGCAAGTCGATCGCCGAGGAGCACCAGAAGAACCCGGAGCTGCCCGACGTCGACACACGTCTGAAGGAGATCGCCAAGGGTGTATCGGAGATGCTCGGCGGCTCGATCAGCGAGAAGGACCTCCTCGAGAAGGTCACCGGCGACGAGACCTTCGTGTACCTCGCACGGTCGGTGAGCCCCGACGTCGCGTCCCGGATCACCGAGAGGTTCCCCGAGGTGGGCGCGGACCCGCAGAGCATCCGCCTCTACCCGGGCGGCTCGCTGGCCGCGAACGTCGTCGGCGACGTCAATTACGACGGCAACGGCCTCATCGGACTCGAGGCCTCACTCGACGCGCTCCTGTCCGGCACCGACGGCTCGCGCACCTACGACCGCGGCTCCGACGGCGCGATCATCCCGGGCAGCATGCGCAACGTGCACCCTGCGATCAACGGTGCGACCGTGCGGCTCACCCTCGACTCCGACACCCAGTGGTTCGTCCAGAGCGAGGTCATGAAGGCCAAGCAGCTGTCCGGCGCCAAGTCGGCGTCGGCGGTGGTGCTCGACGCCAAGACCGGCGAGGTCCTCGCGATGGCCAACGACGGCACGTTCAACGCGTCGCTGCCGCTGAGTGAACAGCCGAAGGCGGAACTCGGCAACCCGTCGGTCACCTCGCCGTTCGAGCCGGGCTCGGTCAACAAGATCGTCACCGCGGCCGCCGCCATCGAGTACGGACTCACCACCCCGCAGACCGTGCACCGCGTCCCCGGCAGCATCCAGATGGCCGGCGTGACCGTGCGCGACGCGTGGGCGCACGGCGTCGAGCCCTACACGACGACCGGCATCTTCGGTAAGTCGTCCAACGTCGGGACCCTGATGCTGGCCAAGAAGGTGGGCGAGGAGCGCTTCGCGGAGATGCTCACCAGGTTCGGCCTCGGGCAGCGGACCGGCGTCGGCCTGCCCGCGGAGAGCGCCGGCGAGGTGCCCGCCCTGAGCCAGTGGTCGGGTGGTTCGTTCGCGAACCTGCCCATCGGACAGGGTCTCTCGATGACGCTGTTGCAGATGACCGCCATGTACCAGGCGATCGCCAACGACGGCCTGCGCATCCCGCCGCGCATCCTCATCTCCGAGGAACGTGACGGCCAGAGGCCGGAGGAGCGGGCCCGTCCCGATCCGATCCGGGTGGTCAGTCCCGACACCGCGCGCGTCGTTCGCGACATGTTCCGCTCGGTGGTGCAGGACGACCCGATGGGCGAGCAGATGGGCACCGGCACCAAGGCGGCGGTCAGCGGCTACCAGATCTCCGGCAAGACCGGCACGGCCCAGCAGGTCGATCCGTCCTGCGGCTGCTACTCGAACTCGCGCTACAACATCACGTTCGCGGGCATCGCACCTGCCGACGACCCGCGCTATGTCATCGGGATCATGCTCGACAACCCGCGTCGCAGCTCCGACGGCACCGGCGGCCAGTCGGCCGGACCGCTGTTCTCGACCATCGCGTCGTGGATGCTGCAGCGCGCCCAGGTCCCGCTGTCGCCGCCGGCCCCGCGCCTGACGCTCACGGCCCGCTGACCGCACCCGCCGGCGCGGACACATCCGGGTCGGCCCACCGCGTCCCGGGCACCGTCGCGTGGGTCGGTATCGTGAGTGGGATTCTGCGCCGACCCGCGTGGCAGCCGGTTCTGCCGAGACCCGGCCGTCCACGCCCATCGGCCCCGCTACCGACCGACATGACACCGACCAGACCGAGGAGGCGAACAACGCATGGCGTCTCGTGGTTCTGCGGGTAGGAGGGCCGGTGGCAAGGCGAGCGGCAAGAAGAAGGCCGGCCGCGTTCCCGGTCGTCCCCGGGAGGTCGCGCCCACCGCGGTGACCGTGCTGTCCACGGCGACCGGCGCGCGCCTCGACCTCGTCGGCGGCGCCGACCGCGACACCAGCGTGCGCGGCGTCACCCTCCGCGCACAGGATGTCCAGCCCGGCGATCTGTTCGCCGCGCTGCCCGGCACCGCGACGCACGGCGCCCGGTTCGCCGACCAGGCAGTCGCCGCCGGTGCCACCGCGATCCTCACCGACCCCGCCGGCCGGTCCGAACTGGCACGCGTCCTGCCGCCCGAGACCGCCGTGGCGGTCCTCATCCACCCGAACCCGCGGTCCGTGCTGGGCAATGTCAGCTCCCGCGTGTACGGCAACCCGTCGCAGCGGCTCAAGCTGATCGGCATCACCGGCACCTCGGGCAAGACCACCACGTCGTACCTCGTCGAGGCCGCCCTCCTGGCCGCCGGTCACTCGGTCGGCCTGATCGGAACCGTCGAGACCCGCGTCAACGGGGTCGCCCAGCCGAGCTCGCTGACCACGCCCGAGGCGCCCACCCTGCAGGCGCTGCTGGCGTCGATGCTCGAGGACGGTGTCGACGTCGTCGTCATGGAGGTGTCCAGCCACGCGCTGTCGCTGGGCCGGGTGGACGGCGCGCACTTCGCGATCGGCGCCTTCACCAACCTCTCCCAGGACCACCTCGACTTCCACCACTCCATGCGGGCGTACTTCGACGCGAAGGCACAGCTGTTCGTGCCGTCGTCGCCGGTGCACGCGGTGCGCGCGGTGATCTGCGTCGACGACGACTGGGGCCTGCGGATGGCCGACCTCGCACGACGCCCCGGCCAGGCGCCGCACCTGCAGCCGGTGACCGTGTCGACCGGACCCACCCCGGGCCACTGGCGGGCCGGTGCGTCGGAGCTCGCCCCCGACGGCACCACCCACACCCCGTTCGTCGAGCCGGAGGGCCGCCATGAGCTCGTCATCCCGCTGCCGGGCCGCTACAACGTCGCCAACGGCCTGCTGGCCGTCGCGGTGGCCCACGCGGCGGGCGTGCCGGTCAGCACCGCACTCGAGGCCGTCGCCCGGGTGAGCGTGCCCGGCCGACTGCAGCGCGTCGACCGGGGCCAGCCGTTCCTGGCACTCGTCGACTACGCCCACAAGCCGGGTGCCGTCGAGGCCGTCCTGGCCACTCTGCGCGGACAACTCCGAGGTGCGTCGGGCGACAGTCCACGCGGCCGGGTGGCCATCGTCATCGGCGCCGGCGGCGACCGCGACGCCGGTAAACGTCCGCTCATGGGCGCCGCCGCGGCGCGGGGAGCAGAACTTGTCGTCGTCACCGACGACAACCCGAGGTCGGAGGACCCGGCCGCCATCCGCGCCGAGGTTCTCGCCGGGGCCCGCTCGGTCAACGACGCCGACCGGCCGCCCGGCGCCGAACCGATACGTGAGGTGGGGGACCGGGCCGCGGCGATCGCCGCGGCCATCGCCTGGGCGCGACCCGGCGACATCGTGCTGGTCGCAGGCAAGGGACATGAGACAGGGCAGGAGATCAACGGCGTGAAGCATCCGTTCGACGACCGGGAGGTCGTCGCGCAGGCGCTCGAATCGCTCACCGGGGAGACCGCTCCCGCACAGGTGACGGTGGAGGACGATCGATGACCGGTTCGTTCGTGACGGTCATCCGCGGGAATGCACCGGTGTCGGTCGACGACGCCCGGATCCTGCTGCGCCGGCTCGTCGAGCGCGCGGCCGCGCAGCGCAGCGCCCCCGGCGAGGGACCGCGCACGTGGGCGGTCATCGCGGAGGTGGCGACACCGGAGGCGATCGAGGAGAATCAGCGGGTCGTCGAGCACGACCTGCTCGGCCGGCAGGCCGTCCGTCTCGCCGTGGACAAGACCCTTTGCATCGGTGACTCGCGCTGCGTGCACGCCCTGCACCAGGGTGCGGTCATGGAGGGTTCGTGGGGCGACGAGGCCAAGATCGTCGACTCGGTCGAGGCCGCGGCCGCACTGCCCGCGTCCGAACCGGACTGGCGACCCGCCCCCGGCGACGTGATCCTGCTCGCGGCGGCGACCGCCGACCTCGACGCGGTGATCGCGGCATGGGGCGAGACCTGCGGATGGCAACCCAACTACGAAGGTGCGGACGCATGATGCGGGCACCCAACAGCACAGGAGTCGGAGAGACAGGCGTGGTCGGGAACGGACGAGTGAACACGAGGGCAGCACGGTGACCCAGATCCTCCTCGCGGGTGCGATCGCGATCGCGGTGTCGATCCTGCTGACCCCCGTCCTCATCAAGGTGTTCTCCCGGCAGGGATTCGGCCAGGAGATCCGGCTCGAGGGCCCCAAGAGCCACCAGACCAAGCGCGGCACCCCGTCGATGGGCGGTGTCGCGATCATCGCCGCACTGTGGGCGGGCTACTTCGGCTCGCACCTCGTCGGCGTATTCACCGACCCGGGCAACGGCCCGACCGCGTCGGGTCTGCTGGTGCTGGGCCTGGCCACCTCACTGGGCCTCGTCGGCTTCCTCGACGACATGATCAAGATCCGCAAGCACCGCAACCTCGGCCTGAACAAGACCGCGAAGTCGGTCGGGCAGTTCATCGCCGCGATCCTCTTCGGCGTGCTGGTGCTGCAGTTCCGCAACGACTACGGCCTCGCTCCGGCGAGCACCAACCTGAGCTACGTCCGCGACATCAGCGCGATCGGGCTCGGCTCGGTGGTGTTCGTGATCTTCTGCTGGCTGGTCGTCGCCGCGTGGTCGAACGCGGTGAACTTCACCGACGGCCTCGACGGCCTGGCCGCCGGCTCGATGGCGATGGTCCTCGGCTCGTACGTGCTGGTGACGTTCTTCCAGTTCGTCAACGCCTGCGCGGGCGGTGCCAAGCCGCCGAGCGAGATCCCCACCGGCTGCTACCAGGTCCGCGACCCCCTCGACCTCGCGATCATCGCGGTGGCCGGCGGCGGCGCCTGCCTCGGCTTCCTGTGGTGGAACGCCGCACCCGCCAAGATCTTCATGGGCGACACCGGGTCGCTCGCGCTCGGCGGCATGCTCGCGGGCCTGTCGATCTGCACCCGCACCGAGTTGCTCGCGGTCATCATCGGCGCCCTGTTCGTCGCCGAGATCATGTCGGTGGTTATCCAGATCGCGTTCTTCCGCACCACCGGACGACGCGTGTTCCGGATGGCGCCATTCCACCACCACTTCGAGCTCGGCGGCTGGGCGGAGACGACGGTCATCATCAGGTTCTGGTTGCTGACCGCCATAGCCTGTGCGCTGGGACTGTCGCTGTTCTACGGCGAGTTCCTGACCAGCAATGGCTGACGCGGCGTCCGATCGGTCCGGAACCGACCCGCTCGGATTGTCGGGCCATACCGTCGTGGTCGCCGGTGCCGGCACCGCAGGCCTGTCCGCGGCGCGCTACCTGCTGACCCGCGACGTCCGCGTGGTGCTGGCCGATGACCGCTTCGCATCGAAGGAGGCCGACGACGCCACTCGCCGGGCCGCGTTCGACGCCGTCAACGGGGCGGGGGAGCTGGTCGCGCGGGGCGTGCGGGCCGTCGCCATCGCCGACCTGCTGGCCGACCCGGAGTGGTCCTCGGACGTCGCCGTCGTGATCGTCTCGCCCGGGTTCGCACCCACCCACGAACTCGTCGTCCGCGCCGAACGGGACGGCATCCCGATCTGGGGTGAGGTCGAACTGGCCTGGCGCGTCGACGCCGCCGGCCTGCTCGGCGAGCCCCGCACCTGGCTGGTAGTGACCGGCACCAACGGCAAGACGACCACCACCTCGATGCTCGCCGAGATCGTGGAGCGCTCCGGCCGGTCCGGTGCCGCCTGCGGCAACATCGGCCTGCCCGTCCTCGACGCGATGCGGGCCACCCCGCGCGTCGACGTGCTGTGCGCCGAGCTCTCCTCGTTCCAGCTGCACTGGGCGCCGTCGGTCACGCCGGCCGCCGGGGTCGTGCTCAACATCGCCGACGACCATCTCGACTGGCACGGCGGCTTCGACGCCTACGCCGAGGCCAAGACCGGTGCGCTGCGCGGCGGGATCGGGGTGGTCGGACTCGACGACGCGGTCGCCTCGGGACTGTCTGCTGCGGGCCGTCGCGTCGGATTCACCCTGCACGCACCGGAAGACGGACAGCTCGGCGTCTCCGACGGCCACCTCGTCGACCGCGCGTTCGGGGCGGGACGCCTCATCGAGGCCGAGGCCATCCGTCCGGCCGGGCCGTCGGGCATCGCGGACGCGCTGGCGGCGTCCGCGCTCGCACTGGCGATCGGGGTGGAGCGAGACGCGGTGGAGGCGGCCCTTCGCGACTTCCGTCCCGGCGCCCATCGCGGCGAGATGGTCGCCGAACGCGACGGCATCGTCTTCGTCGACGACTCGAAGGCCACCAACCCACACGCCGCGCAGGCGGCGGTGTCCGCATTCGGGCGCGTGGTGCTGATCGCGGGTGGTCTGCTCAAGGGTGCATCCATGGACGAGATGCTCACCGCGGTGGGCGATCGGCTCGCGGGAGTGGTCGCCATCGGCCGAGATCGTGATCTGGTCGTCGAAGCAATTTCACGACACGCCCCAGAAGTCCCAACAGTCACAGTATTCACAGGGGACGATGGCACCGTGAACGTGCATCGCCCGGGACATGCCGATCCCGTCCCCTTCCCGATCGAATCGTCGGATTTCGAATCGTCGGGCACGGACACCGCCGTCGCCGTGATGGAGCAGGCGGTCTCCGAGGCCTGGGAGCTCGCGGCCGCGAGTGACCCGGCACCCGACGCGGTGCTCCTCGCGCCCGCTGCGGCGTCGCTCGACATGTTCGCCGGATACTCGCGGCGCGGCGACGCCTTCGCCGATGCGGCCCGCCGCGTCGCCGGCGCCGCTTCCCGGCGGTGAGCCGGATGGGCGCCGACCCCGCGGTCCACGACACCGCGGCCGAGGACGTCGTCACGGGTGATGCCGACGAATCCGACGATCCTGCCGTGACCGATGCTGCCGTGAACGATCCGACCGACGACACCGACACCGACACCGCCGCCCCCGGGAGGCGGACGCGCGCCGGCCGCGCCGCGTCCACGACGGCCACCGCGAACTCCGCTGTCGCCACGGCCTCCAATGCGGCGGCGGTCACCGCGTCGATCCCGGCCATCGTCGTCGGTGCGGTCCGCAACCTGCTGGCGCGCCCGCTGGCGTCGTATCAGCTGGTCCTGACGATGGCGTTCATGCTGACCGCCTTCGGCCTGGTCATGGTGTTGTCCGCGTCGTCGGTCGAGGGCTACTCGCAGGACGGTTCGGCGTACGGACTGTTCACCACGCAGGTCATCTTCGCCGGACTCGGACTCGTCGTCTTCTACATGATGTTGCGGCTGCGGGTGAGCCTGCTACGGCGCTTCGCCGCCCCGGCGATGGCGATCACGATCGTGCTGCTGGCGCTGGTCCTCGTGCCCGGCATCGGTACCCTGAGCCAGGGCGCCCGCCGCTGGTTCGTCATCTCCGGCATCTCGGTGCAGCCCTCGGAGCTGGTCAAGGTCGCCCTGTGTATCTGGGGCGCCCACCTGCTGGCCTCGCGGCGCCGCGACAACGCATCGCTCAAGGAACTGCTGATCCCGCTCGTGCCGGTCGCGCTGCTGATCTGCGTGCTGATCATCCTCGAGCCGAACCTGTCGACCACCATCACCATCGCGATCATCGTCGGCGCGTTGCTGTGGTTCGCGGGCCTGCCGATAAAGGTGTTCGCCGCGTTCGCGGCGACCGGAGTGGTGCTCGCGGTGATCCTGGCGCTCGCCGAGGGCTACCGCTCGCAGCGCGTGATGAGCTTCCTGGGCAACGTCGACGATCCGCAGGGCGCGGGCTATCAGGCACGGCAGGCGACCTACGCCCTCGCCAACGGCGGTGTCTTCGGCGTGGGTCTCGGCCAGTCCAGCGCGAAGTGGAACTACCTGCCCAACGCCCACAACGACTTCATCTTCGCGATCATCGGCGAGGAACTCGGCCTCATCGGCGGCCTGCTGGTGGTGTTCCTGTTCGTGTTGCTCGGCTACGTCGGGTTCCGCATCGCGCACCGTTCGACCGATCCGTTCCTGCGCCTGATGACCTCGACGATCACGGTGCTGATCATCGCGCAGGCGTTCATCAACATCGGTTACGTGATCGGCCTGCTGCCGGTGACCGGCATCCAGCTCCCGCTGATCTCGGCCGGTGGCACGTCGACGCTCACGGTGCTCGCGATGCTCGGCCTGCTGGCCAACGCGGCGCGTCACGAACCCGAGGCGGTGGCCGCGCTGACGGCGGCCCCGCCGAGCCGGATGGCCCGCTGGCTGCGCCTGCCGACCCCGGTCGCGTACCGGCAGTCGCGTGTCGAGATGCTGCGCGACCGGCGCGACCAGCGCCGCAAGGGTGGTGGCCGGGACACCGGACGTCCGGGCGGACGCACCACCGCCCGCGGCGCGAACATGCGTGGCGCGCAACGGGCTTCGACGTCCACACGGCGCCGCCCGGACGCCCGTCGGGGGGGCGCACCCGAACCGCCGGCGACGCACGGCCGGTTCGCGATGCCGTGGAAGAGGGCAGCGGGCAGGCAGGAGAAGGCCGCCGCCCCGGCCTCCGAGCGGCGCACCTCGTCCCGGTATTCGACTGTGGGCGGCCGCACACGACCTGCGCCGACGGCCCGGGCCGGCGTCGACTACCGTGGCGGGTATCCCGGCGCCGGCGCCATGCGTGGCTCGGCGTCCCCGGGATGGCGGGCGGGCGCGCACCAGCCGCGTACGTCTCGGTCCGCCGACCCCGGGCGCAGCAGGTCGTCGTACGGCCGCGTGGGACGCCGCTGAGACCTCGGCGGCACCAGACGTGCGAAGTGGCTGGAGATGGAGTGACGACGCCGGTGAGTTCGGCTGCAGGACAATCTGATACGACCGGTTCGCCGAGCGGGCGCGGCCTGTCGGTGGTGGTCGCCGGTGGCGGCACGGCCGGACACATCGAACCCGCTCTAGCCGTTGCCGACGCCGTTCGGCGCATCGACCCCACCGCCCGCGTCACCGCCCTCGGTACCCGGCGCGGACTCGAGGTCGACCTCGTCCCCGAGCGCGGCTACGACCTCCGGCTGATCCCGCCCGTTCCGCTGCCGCGCAAGCCCGGCGTCGAACTCGCCAAGACCCCCGCTCGCCTCATGTCCTCGGTCGCCGCGACCCGCAAGGTGCTCGCCGACGTGGACGCCGACGTCGTCGTCGGGTTCGGCGGCTACGTGTCGATCCCGGCATACCTCGCCGCGCGGTCGCACCTGCGCGGCCGCCGCCGCATCCCGATCGTCATCCATGAGGCCAACGCCTCGGCCGGCATCGCGAACAAGGTCGGCGCTCGCTTCGCCGACCGGGTGCTCGCCGCGGTCGACGGCTCCGGTCTCGACGCCACCGTCGTCGGCATGCCGGTGCGCGGCACCATCGCCGAACTCGACCGTCCGGCGCTGCGCGCCCAGGCCCGCCACTACTTCGGCCTCGACGAACACGCCCCGACGCTGCTGGTCTTCGGTGGATCGCAGGGCGCGCAGCGTCTCAACGACGCCGTCTCCGGTGCCGCCGAGGCCCTCGGCAAGGCCGGCATCGGCGTCCTCCACGCGTACGGCCCCAAGAACTCGATCGACCCGGTGATCGTCGACGGCGCTCCGCCGTACCGCGCGGTCAGCTACCTCAAGCGGATGGACCTCGCCTACGCCGCCGCCGACCTGGTGATGTGCCGGTCGGGCGCGATGACCGTCGCCGAGGTGTCGGCGGCCGGGCTGCCCGCGATCTACGTCCCGCTGCCGCACGGCAACGGGGAGCAGCGCCTCAATGCGCTGCCGATCGTCGAGGCCGGCGGCGGACTCCTCGTCGAGGACGCCGAGGTGAACCCCGAATACGTCGAGCGCGAGGTGATCGCGCTGCTCTCCGACCCGGAACGGTTGCAGAAGATGTCGGCGGCCGCGGCCGGGACCGGACACCGGGACGCGGCGTCGGTGGTCGCCGAGGCCGCCCTGGAACTGGCGCGCCGACATCGTGAGGGCGCGGGCGGCGCGTTTCGTTCGCGGCGATCGGCGCGACAGCGGTGACAATTGGACGCGACAGCAGTGCCGGACACGGTGCCGGCGACAGGTCGGGACACGACGGTGGGTCGGGACACGGTGTGGGAGGTGACGACATGAGCAACACGGCCTCGGGCGGGACGCTGCCCGCGGAACTGTCGCGGGTGCACATGGTCGGCATCGGCGGCGCCGGCATGTCCGGGCTCGCGCGCATCCTGCTCGCGCGCGGCGGCCAGGTCTCCGGCTCGGATGCCAAGAACAGCCGCGCGATCCTCGAACTCCGCACGCGCGGCGCACGCATCCAGGTCGGGCACGACCCGTCGGCCCTCGACCAGATCCCCGGCGGTCCGTCGGTGGTGGTGACCACCCACGCCGCGATCCCCAAGACCAACCCCGAGTTGGTGGCGGCCCGCTCCCGCGGCATCCCGATCCTGCTGCGGCCGCGCGTGCTGGCACGCCTCATGGAGGGGCAGCGGACGCTGCTGCTCGCCGGCACCCACGGCAAGACCTCGACCACGTCGATGTCGGTGGTCGCGCTCCAGCACGCGGGCAGCGACCCGTCGTTCGCCATCGGCGGCGAACTCAACGAGTCCGGCACGAACGCACACCACGGCGGCGACCCCGTCTTCGTCGCCGAGGCCGACGAGAGCGACGGCTCCCTTCTCGAGTACACGCCCGACGTGGTCGCGGTGACCAACATCGAGTCCGACCATCTCGACTTCTTCGGCTCGGTCGAGGCGTACGTGCGCGTGTTCGACGAGTTCGCCGAGCGCATCCGGCCCGGCGGGACCCTCGTCGTCTGTCTCGACGACCCGGGGTCGGCGGCACTCGGCGGACGCGTCGCCGACGCCCTCGCGACGCGCGGCGTCACCGTCCTCGGCTACGGCCGCGGCACCCACGCCGACCGCGCGCCCGGCGTCCCGAACGTCGCGACCCTGCTGTCGTGGCAGCCCGACGGCACCGGGGGAGTGGCGCGGGTCCGCTTCGCCGCCCCGGTCTCCGCCGGCGATTCGGTCGATCGCGAACTGGTGTTGCCGCTGCCGGGAGAACACATGGCCCTCAACGCGATCGCCGCGGTCATCGGCGCGGTCCGGGTCACCGGCGCCCCCGAGGAGCGCCGCGCGGAGACGCTCGATCGCATCCTCACCGGCATCGGCGCGTTCGGCGGCGTCCATCGCCGCTTCGAGTTCCGTGGACGCCGCGGCGGGGTCGAGGTCATCGACGACTACGCCCACCACCCGACCGAGGTGCGGTCGGTGCTGACCGCGGCCCAGGCGATGCTCGCCGCGCGCGGGGGCCCGGAGGGGTCGCGCGGCCGGGTGATCGCCGTCTTCCAACCCCATCTGTATTCGCGCACGGTCGAATTCGCCGACGAGTTCGCCGCGGCACTCGACCTCGCGGACTCCGTCGTGGTCGCCGACGTCTACGGCGCGCGTGAGGCACCGATTCCCGGGGTGAGCGGTCGCACGATCGCCGACAGGGTGACCTCACCGGCGCTGTTCGCCCCCGATCTGTCGAGGCTCGCCGACCAGGTCGCGGGGCTCGCGAGGCCGGGCGACGTCGTGCTCACGCTCGGCGCCGGCGACATCACCATGCAGGGTCCGGAAATCCTCGCGGCGCTGTCCGCGAAGGACGGCGACGGGGCCGCGAGATCCGGTGAGGGGACCGGCGGGGCCGCCGGCGACCTCACGGGACGGGTGTCGTGATCCGCTGGCCCACCCGCCGCCGGTCGCGCCTGCTGCTCGGCACGATGATGGTCGTCGCCGCGGGGGTGGGCCTGGTCCTGATCGCCTACCTGACCCCGCTGATGGCCGTGCGGAGCACCGAGATCCGCGAGAACGGCTCGGTGCCCAGCGACGAGATCCTGGCCGCGGCCGCGGTCGCCCCCGGCACACCGCTGCTGCAGGTCGACACCAAGTCCGTCGCCCAGCGCATCGCGACCATCCCCTCCGTCGAATCCGTACGCGTGCAACGGTCCTACCCGTCGACGCTGCGGATCACCGTCAAGGAGCGGGTGCCGGTGGTGATCGTGAAGGCCGGCGACGAGGTCCATGTGCTCGACCGGTCGGGGGTGTCATTCCTCCACTACGACAAGACCCAGGGCGTCCCGCCGGAGGTGCTCAAGCTCCCGGTCCTCGAGACCCCGAAGGCCGGTCCGGCCGACCCGACCACGCGCGAAGCCATCGCGGCGGTGGACGGGTTGCCGGATTCGTTGCGGGAACAGGTGATCCGGGTGCGGGCGCAGTCGCCCGTCGACATCACGTTCCTCCTGACCGAGAACCGCCGGGTCATCTGGGGAGACGCCGACCGCGGGGCGGAGAAGGCGCGAACTCTCACCTACCTGTTGAGACGTGAGGCCACGGAGTACAACGTCACCAGTCCGGAATTCCCCGCGTACAAGTGATTCCGGTGGTCCGGGCCCGTCGCTGACCTCCCGTTTCCCGGACATCGCCGCGCGCGCGGGGAAATTCACGCGCAACTTGCCGACACGCCGAGCGTGAATCTGGATACCGACGCCCGCGGTGCATAGCGTCTCTACCACGAACTACTTGACATAACTCTAAATCTATGGTTCAGGTTTAGGGTTTTGCCAGCACCCCCATGCCGGGGTCCGGCGCTCGGTGACCACCCCGGCGCGTCGGGTAACCGGCACCGAAACATCGAGCACGACCCAACGAGGAAGGCGAGCGCATGACGCCACCGCACAACTACCTGGCCGTCATCAAGGTCGTCGGCATCGGCGGCGGCGGCGTGAATGCCGTCAACCGCATGATCGAGCAGGGGCTCAAGGGAGTCGAGTTCATCGCGATCAACACCGACGCGCAGGCCCTGCTGATGAGTGACGCCGACGTCAAGCTCGACGTGGGCCGTGACTCGACCCGTGGCCTGGGCGCCGGCGCCGACCCCGAGGTGGGCCGCCGTGCCGCCGAGGACGCGCGCGACGAGATCGAGGAACTCCTCAAGGGCGCCGACATGGTCTTCGTGACCGCGGGCGAGGGCGGCGGCACCGGTACCGGTGGTGCGCCGGTCGTCGCGCAGATCGCCCGCAAGCTCGGCGCGCTGACCGTCGGCGTGGTGACCCGACCGTTCTCCTTCGAGGGCAAGCGCCGCGGCAACCAGGCGGAGGCCGGCATCGCCGCGCTGCGCGAGTCCTGCGACACCCTGATCGTCATCCCGAACGACCGCCTGCTGCAGCTCGGCGATGCCAATGTCAGCCTCATGGACGCCTTCCGCAGTGCCGACGAGGTGCTGCTGAACGGTGTCCAGGGCATCACCGACCTGATCACCACGCCCGGTCTGATCAACGTCGACTTCGCCGACGTCAAGGGCGTCATGAGCGACGCGGGCAGCGCGCTGATGGGCATCGGCTCGGCCCGCGGTGAGGACCGCGCGAAGAAGGCCGCCGAGGCCGCGATCAACTCGCCGCTGCTCGAGGCGTCGATGGAGGGCGCCCGCGGCGTGCTGATCTCGATCGCCGGCGGCAGCGACCTCGGCCTGTTCGAGATCCACAACGCGGCGACGCAGGTCCAGGAGGCCGCGCACGAGGACGCCAACATCATCTTCGGCACCGTGATCGACGACAACCTCGGCGACGAGGTGCGCGTCACGGTGATCGCGGCCGGATTCGACGGCGGCGCACCGCGCAAGCGCACCGACACCCCGGCCGCGGCCGGACGTTCGGGCGTCGCGACGGGGCAGGCCGGCGCCGTGTCGGCCCCGCCGAAGAACGATCCGCTCTTCGGCGAGATGCCGAAGGGCTCGGGCGATCCGTTCGGCTCCGACCGTGAGCCGGAACCGCCGCGCCGCAACACCGTGCACCTCGACGACGACGACGTCGATGTGCCGTCCTTCATGAAGCGCTGACCCGCGATGCGGGTACGTCGTGTGGTCACCACCCGTGCCGGCGGCGTCTCGGTGGCACCCTATGACTCGTTCAACCTCGGTGACCACGTAGGGGACGACCCGGCCGCGGTGGCCGCCAACCGCAAACGACTCGCCGAGCAGATCGGGCTCGACGAATCGTCGGTCGTCTGGATGGAACAGATCCACAGCCGCAACGTGACCGTGGTCGACGGTCCGGTGCAGGGTGCGGTCCCGGCGACCGACGCGCTCGTCACCACCACGCCCGGGCTCGCGCTCGCCGTGCTGTCGGCCGACTGCGTGCCGGTGCTGCTCAGCGATGACGAGGCCGGCGTCATCGCCGGTGTGCATGCCGGACGCGTGGGTGCGCGTATCGGCATCGTTCCGGAGACCCTGCGGGTCATGGTCGAACTCGGCGCCGCGCCCGAGCGGATCGGCGCATTCCTCGGACCCGCTGCCAGCGGCGAGTACTACGAGGTGCCGCCGGACATGCAGGCCGATGTCGAGAAACACCTGCCCGGATCGGCGACCCGCACCCGCAAGGGCACGACGGGACTCGACCTGCGCGCCGGTCTGCGGCGTCAGCTGCTCGAGGCCGGTGTCGCCGCGGTCGCCGTCGACCCGCGCTGCACGATCTCCGATCCCGATCTCTTCAGTCACCGCCGCGGTGCACCGACCGGCCGGCTGGCCTCGGTGATCTGGATGGACGAGAGCGAACCGGACGGGTCCTGAACCTGCTCGTCTCGCTCGCGAAAACCGTTGTCCCAGCGGAGAATGATGGAAGACATGACCGTTTCGCCCGATCCTCGCACCGCCGAGCTGTCCGAGCGCCTGAATGCCGTCCGTACCCGGCTCGACGCCGCGCTGGAGGCGGCCGGACGCCCGGCCGGATCGTGTGCGCTGCTCGTGGTGACCAAGTTCTTCCCGGCCGACGACGTCCGCCGGTTGCTGTCACTCGGGGTGCGAGAGTTCGGCGAGTCCCGCGAGCCGGAGGCCGGGCGCAAGGTCGCCGAGGTGCTCTCGGACTGGGCGCCCGACGACCCCGCCGACATCCCGGTCTTCGACATGATCGGCACGGTGCAGTCGAAGAAGGCGCGCTCGATCGCCCGCTGGGCACGGATGGTGCACTCGGTCGACCGGCCGAAGGTCGCCGAGGCCCTCGGTCGCGCGGCCCGGACCGCCCTGGACGAGGGGGAGCGGACCGAACCGCTCGGTGTGCTCCTCCAGGTGAGTCTCGACGGCGACCCGCAGCGGGGCGGTCTCGTCGAAGCCGGGTTGGAGGCCCTTGCCGACCGGATCTGCGCCGACGACGCGCTGCGGCTGCGCGGGCTGATGGTGATCGCCCCGCTGCACGGCGAGCCCGGGCACTGGATGGACGAAACCGCCCGAATACACAGTGCTTTTCGCGAGCGGTACCCCGACGCGGTTGAGCTGTCCGCAGGCATGAGCGGCGACATGGAGATCGCCGTCGCGGCCGGCTCGACATGCGTGCGTGTCGGAACCGCGATCATGGGCGAACGGCCGCTACTCTCTCAGTAATCACATTGGTAACAACAGAACCAAGTGACCCAACAAGCTCAGATGACATCAGAAGCACCATCCGGCACGGCTGCACACCGGCGTCGCACGACAGAGAGGCCGCTCATGACCACGATGCAGAAGTTCAAGGCATACTTCGGCATGGTGCCGCCCAGCGAGTACGAGGACGACTACCTCGAGGAGGCGGCGCCGCTCCGTCCGACGTCCCGTGAGCGCGCCTACCGCGACGAGTACTACGGCGATTCGCCGTATGACGCCGGCTACGAACCGGCCGCCGGATACCGCGACGACATGTACGACGACCGCTTCGAGCCGGCCTACGAGATGGCCGGCGACTTCGCCGGCGACTATGCGTACGCCGGACCGCGGCCCGCTCCGGAGGCTCCGGTGCGCGCCTCGGGACGTCTCGAGCCCCTGCAGCGTTCGTCGAGCGCCGCCCTGCGGGCCGCCTCGCCGCGTCCCGTCGCCGAGCGCGACTTCGAGCGTGTCTTCCCGGAGGGCCCGTTGCAGAAGATCACCACCCTGCGTCCCTCCGACTACAGCGAGGCCCGCACCATCGGGGAGCGTTTCCGCGACGGCAACCCGGTCATCATGGACCTCGTCGACATGAGCAACGACGACGCCAAGCGCCTCGTCGACTTCGCCGCCGGCCTGGCGTTCGCGCTGCGCGGTTCCTTCGACAAGGTCGCCACCAAGGTGTTCCTGCTGTCGCCGGCCGACGTCGACGTCTCGCCGGAGGACCGTCGCAAGATCGCCGAGACCGGCTTCTACAACCACTCGTGAGCGGCGAGGACACCCTCGGTTACCCCTCGCCGGTGATCTTCAGGCAATCTTGACGCGTGGCTGCGATTCTGTTGGGCGTCTTGTACTACGTCCTGTTGGTCTTCTGGTTGCTGCTCCTCGGGCGGCTCGTCGTCGAGCTGGTGCGCACCTTCGCACGTGAGTGGCGCCCCACCGGGGTGGCGGTGGTGATCATCGAGTCGGTGTTCACCGTGACGGACCCGCCGATCAAGCTGCTCCGCCGCATCCTCCCGCCGATCCCGCTGGGGCCGATCCGCCTCGACCTGTCCCTGATGATCGTCATGCTCGTGGTCATCATCGCGATGAACGTCGTCAATGGTCTCCGTGCCGACGCGATGGCCGATTCCCTCGCGACCGCCCTGGCGCTCGCCGGACGCTAGTCTCCGCCGAAGAGTTGGTCTCCTCGACCGACACCGCCGGGCTCACCCCGGACGCACGGGACGGTCCGGCCGGGTAAGTTGAGGAACGTCGACGAGGCCACCGCGGTGGTCGTCGTCGGGCCTTTTGGTCTCGCCGAGAACAAAGGGGTGCGACCAACGGTTCGCATGTGACAGGATTGGACGCCAGTTACTATTTTTGACTGGTATGAATAGTTAGTGACAACCTGTATTGGTCGAACGACTCAGGTCGCGCGATCCGGGTTGGACGGTACGCCAACTGAACACAAGCTTCACCACAGACACGAGGGGAACCGACATGCGGCTGACTCCAGCTGATGTGCACAACGTCGCGTTCAGCAAACCGCCGATCGGTAAGCGCGGCTACAACGAGGATGAGGTCGATCAGTTCCTCGATTTCGTCGAGGCGGAGCTCGCCCGGCTGATCGAAGAGAACACCGACCTGAAGCAGCGTGTCGAGGAGCTCGAGGGCGAGCTCGCCGATGCCCGGTCGGGCGCCGGTGCGCCCGCCTCGGAGGAGCGCACCCAGATCTTCGCCCAGGCGCCGGCACAGGAGGCCCCTGCCGCCGCTCCCACCGACGACGACGCCAATGTGCGTGCCGCCCGTGTCCTCGCGCTCGCGCAGGACACCGCCGACCGTCTGACCAGCAGCGCCCGCGCCGACGCCGATGCGCTGCTCGCCGATGCGCAGACCCGTGCCGACACCCTCGTGTCCGAGGCGCAGAGCAAGTCCGACGCGATGCTCGCCGACGCCCGCCAGCGGTCGGAGGCCATCCTGGCCGACGCGCAGACCCGTTCGGAGGCGCAGCTGCGCCAGGCCCAGGAGCGTGCCGATGCGCTGCAGGCCGACGCCGAGCGCAAGCACAGCGAGATCATGGGCACCATCAACCAGCAGCGTGGCGTCCTCGAGGGTCGCATCGAACAGCTCAAGACGTTCGAGCGTGAGTACCGTACCCGCCTGAAGACCTACCTGGAGTCGCAGCTCGAGGAGCTGCAGCAGCGTGGCAGCGCCGCGCCGGTGGAGGGCGGACGCCCCGATCAGTCGTTCTCGAACGACCCCGGCAACGGTGGTTTCAGCAGCTATTCGCCGAGCTGACCCCGGTTGGTGGTCATGCACCCTAGGCTGGTGATGTGCTGACCTTGGCCCTGGGCGCGACCCTCGTCGGGTTCGTGCTGCTCATCCTCGGTCTCATCACCGGGACCGTGTGGCTCGCAGTCGCCTGTATCGTCATCTGTCTTCTCGGCCTGGCCTTCCTGCTGGTCGACGTGTTCGCCTCCCGGGGGAGGGAGAACACGCGATCGCTGGAGGATCTGGTGCCGGGTGCGACCCGTGACGATGACGGGGACGCCGACGTGTACTCGGACGACCTGCACGCCGACGACCTGCACGCCGACGACCTCCATGAGGACGAGCATCCGGATTCCGGGCCCGGCCCCGAGGTGGTCGGCAACGCGTCCGGCGAGGAGCCGACACGTCGGTACCAGGCGGCGAGCGCCCCTGACGAGCCGAGCCCGTATGACCCGCCGCCGTTCCAGCCCGGGATGGCCGCGCCGACCGGCCCGTCCGGACCGCGGCCGGGCCCCGCGCCGCGACGGACGGGATCGCAGCAACCCCCGTCCGGTCCGAACCCGCAGGTGCGGCCCGCGCCCGAGCGTCGCGAGGGAACATACGAGGACTATCTCCGTTCCGTCGGTGGCGCCGGCGATCTCGGCGCCGCATCGTCGGGCCCGATCCCGGGGCAGCCGCCCGTGGGCAGGCCGCAGTCCGGGGACCGGCAGTACGGGGCCCCGCCACGTCCACCGCAACCGGGGCAGGCGGGACCGGGTGGACCCGGTCCGCAGCATCTCGGCCCGCCGCAGCCTGGGGGAGTGCCTCCGCAGCCTGGGGGAGTGCCTCCGCAGCCTGGGGGAGTGCCTCCGCAGCCGCCTCGTGCCGGTGGTCCCGGACAGGGCGCCGCGCCGGGACGGTCCGGACGTGCCGAGCACTCCGACCCGCCCTCGGGGAGTCGGCGCCGGCCGGAGTTCGATCCCCTCGATCCGAACTGGAAACCGCCGCTCGACGACTGAGCACGACAAGTCCACACCACCGCATCGCCCGCACATCCGATACCGATTGGATTGTGCGGGCGATGCATCGTTACACTGGTGGACGCGTTGATCCGGCCATCACCGGGGAGCACCCGGAAGAACAGAGTCCGGCCCGCCGCGGCCGACTCCCAGTAGAACCGGGCGGGAGTGGCCCGTCACAGCCACCGGACCGTACGGTTCGTCCGCGCGGTCCCTGAGAGGCGTCGGATTTCCCGGCGCAAGCGGGGTGGTACCGCGTATGCCCACATGGCATGCGTCCCCGTGCCGTATGTGATCAGACATCCAGGCACGAGGAGACGAGCCGTGGCGGACATGAACGACAAGAGCGCCGACGAGACGGCCGCCAACGCGACCGGGCGTGCGTACCCCAGGGTCGACATGACGGGTGGGACGGGCCGTGGTGCGCCCGACTTCCCCTCCGTCGAACGGAACGTCCTCGAGTACTGGGACGAGGACGGCACCTTCGCCGCATCGATCGAGAACCGTGCCGACGCCGAGGAATTCGTCTTCTACGATGGTCCTCCCTTCGCCAACGGCCTCCCGCACTACGGCCATCTGCTGACCGGCTACGTCAAAGATGTGGTTCCGCGGTACCAGACCATGCGCGGCAAGAAGGTCGAACGCCGGTTCGGTTGGGACACACACGGTCTGCCCGCAGAGCTCGAGGCCGAACGCCAGCTCGGGATCACCGACAAGTCGGAGATCGAGAAGATGGGCATGGAGAAGTTCAACGAGTACTGCCGCGACTCGGTTCTCCGCTACACCGGCGAATGGCGCGACTACGTCACCCGCCAGGCCCGCTGGGTCGACTTCGACAACGACTACAAGACGCTCGACCTGGACTTCATGGAGTCGGTCATGTGGGCGTTCAAGGCCCTCTACGACAAGGGCCTGATCTACCAGGGTTACCGCGTGCTGCCGTACAGCTGGTACGAGCAGACGCCGCTGAGCAACCAGGAGTCCAAGCTCGACGACGCCTACCGCATGCGTCAGGACCCGGCGGTCACCGTCCGGATGCCGCTGCGGGTGCCCGAGGGGCCGCTGTCCTCGCTCGACGGCGTCAACGCCCTGATCTGGACCACCACGCCCTGGACGCTGCCGTCGAACCTCGCGATCGCGGTCAACCCCGAGGTCACCTACGTCCACGTCCGTGCCGCCGACGGGCAGGAGTACCTGCTGGCCGAGGCGCTGCTGGGCGCGTACGGCAAGGAGATCGCCGAGCCCGAGGTGCTCGGCACCTTCCTCGGCAAGGAGCTCGAGAACCTCTCCTACACACCGCCTTTCGACTTCTTCCTCGGGCACCCCGGGGCACACCGCGTCCTGCTCGGCGACTACGTCACCACCGAGAGCGGCACCGGCGTCGTCCACCTCGCGCCGGCCTTCGGTGAAGAGGACATGGAGCTCGCGACCTCGTACGGCATCGAGGTCGTTCAGCCGCTCGACCCGGGCGGCCGCTTCACCTCGCAGGTCCCGCCGTACGAGGGCCTCATGGTCTTCGACGCCAACCCGGTGATCATCAAGGACCTCAAGGCGGCCGGGCGCATCCTGCGCCACGAGACCATCGAGCACTCCTACCCGCACTCGTGGCGGTCGGGGCAGCCGCTGATCTACATGGCCGTGCCGTCGTGGTTCGTCGCCGTCACCAGGTTCCGCGATCGCATGGTCGAGCTGAACAAGCAGATCACCTGGGTGCCCGAGCACATCCGGGACGGCCAGTTCGGCAAGTGGCTCGAGGGTGCCCGCGACTGGAACATCAGCCGTAACCGGTACTGGGGTGCGCCGATCCCGGTATGGATCTCCGACGACCCGGAGTACCCGCGCATCGACGTCTACGGTTCGCTCGACGAGCTCGAACGCGACTTCGGGGTGCGACCGGACAACCTGCACCGTCCCTACATCGACGAGCTGACCCGGCCCAATCCCGATGATCCGACCGGGAAGTCGACGATGCGTCGGGTGCCCGAGGTGCTCGACTGCTGGTTCGAGTCGGGCTCGATGCCGTACGCCCAGGTGCACTACCCGTTCGAGAACCGCGAGTGGTTCGACGGCGGGGACTCGGCCGACGCGCCGCCGCACAACCCCGGCGACTTCATCGTCGAGTACAACGGCCAGACCCGCGGCTGGTTCTACACGCTGCACGTGCTCGCGACCGCGCTGTTCGACCGCCCGGCGTTCAAGACCGTTGCCGCACACGGCATCGTGCTCGGTGACGACGGGCAGAAGATGTCGAAGTCCAAGCGCAACTACCCGGACGTCAACGAGGTCTTCGACCGCGACGGCTCCGACGCGATGCGCTGGTTCCTGATGGCCTCGCCGATCCTGCGCGGCGGCAATCTCGTGGTGACCGAACGCGGCATCCGAGAGGGGGTGCGCCAGGCGCTGCTGCCGCTGTGGAACGCCTACAGCTTCCTGCAGCTGTACGCGGAGCGCCCGGCGACGTGGCGGACCGACTCGCAGCACGTGCTCGACCGCTACATCCTCGCCAAGCTCGCCTCCACGCGGGATACGATGACCGAGGCGCTCGACACCTACGACATCGCCGGTGCCTGCGAGTCGTTCCGCGAGTTCGTCGAGTCGCTGACCAACTGGTACGTGCGCCGTTCGCGCGCCCGCTTCTGGGCCGGTCAGGACGCCGACACCGACGCCTTCGACACGCTGTACACGGTGCTCGAGGTGGCCTGCCGCCTGGCGTCGCCGCTGCTGCCGCTGGCCACCGAGGCCATCTGGCGCGGCCTGACCGGCGAGCGTTCGGTGCACCTCACCGACTGGCCGACCGCCGACGAGCTGCCCTCCGACGCCGAACTGGTCGCCGCGATGGACGAGGTCCAGGCGGTGTGTTCGGTGGCATCGAGCGTCCGCAAGGCCAACAAGCTGCGCGTTCGCCTGCCGCTGCCGGGTCTGACCGTCGCCTCGCCGACCGCGGCCGCCCTCGAGCCTTACGTCGACCTGATCAAGGACGAGATGAACGTCAAGTCCGTCACGCTCGCGACCGACGCCAGCGAGTACGGCCGCTACGAGATCGCGGTCAACGCGCGTGCCGCCGGCCCGCGTCTGGGCAAGGACGTCCAACGGGCGATCAAGGCCGTGAAGTCGGGTAACTGGGAGGTGCGGACCGACGCCGGGGGTGCCGAGGTCGTCGTCGCCGACGGCATCGAACTGCTCGACAGCGAGTACACCCGCAAGCTGGTGGCCGTCGAACCCGATTCGACCGCCGAGTTACCGGGTGGCAAGGGCCTGGTGGTGCTCGACACCAACGTCACGCCCGAACTGGAGGCCGAGGGCTGGGCCAAGGACCGGGTCCGCGAGTTGCAGGACGCGCGCCGCAACCTGGATCTCGACGTCTCCGACCGCATCACCGTCCGCCTGGTGGTGCCCGCGGAGCGTCTGGAGTGGGCACAGACCCACTCCGGCCTGATCGCCGGCGAGGTCCTGGCGGTCGAGTTCGACGTCACCGCCGACGGTGGGCCCGGCGCCATCGAACTCGGCGACGGCGTCACCGCCGACGTCGCGAAGGTCGGCTGACCAGCGAGATCGCGATGGTTGTCACGTTCTGCCTCCCGTCGGTGTCTCGAGGATGACCACCTCGAACACCGACGGAAGGCAGAACGATGAACACATCTGACATCACCCCGATCGCCCGTACCCGGGTCGTCGTCCTCGGCGCGGGCTACGCCGGGACGATGGCGGCCAACCGGCTGCGTCGCAACCCGGATGTGGACGTCACGGTCGTCAATTCCCAGCCGTTCTTCGTGCAGCGCATCCGGCTGCACCAGTGGGTGTCGGGCACCGGCGACCCGATGATCTCCTTCGACGACGTCCTCAACGAGGACGTCAGCGTCGTCGTCGACACCGCGACCCGCATCGATGTCGCACGGCGGCGGGTGGAACTGCAGTCGGGCGCCGGCCTCGACTATGACTACCTGATCTACGCGGTCGGCACCCGGCACCGCGCGCCTGACATCCCCGGTGCCGCCGAACACGGCTTTTTCATCGCCGATTGGTCGGACGCGGAGCGGATTCGTGAACACCTCGAGGCCGTCGACGCCGAAGAGACGGTCACCGTCGTCGGCGGTGGGCTGACCGGGGTGGAGGTCGCCTCCGAACTCACCGAACGCGGACTCACGGTCCGCCTGGTGGGTGGCGGCGGAATCGCCGCATCTGTGGGAGCGCGGGCACGGGCGGCCACGGAGCGGCAATTGCGCCGGCTCGGAGTGGATGTCGTCGCAGACGGACGCGTCGTCGGCGTAGCAGAGCGGAGTGTCACTGTCGCCATCGACGGCGAACAACGCGTCCTGCCCAGCGCGGCAACGATCCTCGCGACCGGATTCGAGGCGCCCGCCCTCGCCGCGGAGAGCGGCTTGAGCACCGACGGGATCGGGCGGCTGCAGGCAGACGTGACACTCACCAGCATCGACGACGATCGGATCCTCGGTGCGGGAGACGCGGTTGCGATCGCCGGCCGGTCGTTACGCCTGAGCTGCCAGGCCGCGGAGCCACTGGGCGCCCAGGCCGCCGAGGCGGTGCTCGCGCGGATCGCCGACGAGCGGCCGAATCCCGTCGACCAGGGTTTCGTCGCCCAATGCACCAGCATCGGCCGTCACGCGGCCACGCTGCAGTTCACCCGCCGTGACGATTCGCCGGCCCGCACCGTGGTCACCGGCCGTCTGGCCGCTCTCACCAAGGAACTCGTGTGCCGCGGTACGGTGTGGAACATCAGCCGCGAGGCCGCTCACCCCGGTGCGTTCAGCTGGTTCCGCGGACGTGAGGCGGCCGCCGAGCGCGAGCCGGTCGTGCGATGACGAATGCGCCGGCAGGAGGCGAGGTCACGGTGAACAGCAGTGAATCCGACCGCCGCGCAGCGCGTTTCGCCGAGTTGCGGCCGCTGCTGTTCACCGTGGCCTACGAGATCGTCGGGACCGCCGCCGATGCCGATGACGTGCTACAGGACAGCTACCTGCGGTGGGCGGAGGTCGACGACACCGCCATCGACGACACGAAGGCGTACCTCGCGAAGATCGTGACGCGCCAGGCGCTCAACGTGCTGCGGTCGCGGTCACGACGCCGCGAGGACTACGTCGGGCCGTGGCTGCCCGAGCCGATCCTGCTCGACGAGCGGGACCTCGTCGACGACGTGGTGCTCGCCGAGTCGGTGTCCACGGCGATGCTGATCGTCCTGGAGTCGTTGAGCCCCGACGAACGTGCGGTGTTCGTGTTGCGCGAGGTCTTCGGGTTCTCGCACACCGAGATCGCGGACATGCTCGCCAGACCGGCTGCGACGGTTCGTCAGATCGGCCACCGGGCGCGCAACCACGTGGAGGCGCGCCGCCCCCGATACGACCCGGTGGACGCCGATCGGGCCGCCGCAGCCGTGGACGCGTTCCTCGCCGCGGCCGAGTCCGGGGACGTCGAGAAGCTCCTCGAGCTGCTCGCACCCGAGGTCGGGTTCACCGCCGACAGCGACGGCAAGGTGATGGCCGTGCGCCGCCCGGTCCACGGTGCGCTCGCGGTGGCGCGTCTGCTGGCCGGTTTCGCGCGGCTGGGCAAGGACATGGACCACCGCCTCGAACCCGCGGTGTTCAACAACCAGCCCGGCGTCGCGATCTACATCGACGGCGAACTCGCCGGCACGTTCACCCTGCACATCGTCGACGGCGTGATCCAGCAGATCTATGCCATGCGCAACCCGGACAAGCTCGCTCACCTCGATCGGCCACGGGTGATCGCGCGGTAGGTCCCCTCCGCGCGAGGGGAGCGCCACGGTCACCGGGAGCGTGGCAGGCGGCCCGAACCACCGACCTGCCCCGATCGGATTCACGTCGCACCCGACGTCGCTGCGGATCCGCGACGGCGGCCGGTGTCGCCGAGCGATGTCGCGTGCGACATCACCCCGGGGGATCGCGACGCGGAAGAGTCAGGTCCGGAACAGTCCCGACAGCGTCATCTCCATCTGCATGCGGAACAGCGACCCAGGATGCGCGAAGGTGTCGGCGCCGTACTGGCCGAAGGTCTCGAGACTGATCGCGCCGACCATCACGGCCCACAGCGTCGTCGACGCGGCCAGCACCGCCGCCGGGGCATCGATGCCGAACTCGTCGCGGATCGCGACCATGTCGTCGGCGACTTCCGTTGGGGGAGCGGGCAGGTCGTCGCGCAGCAGGCCCTCGGCATGGGCGGACGCGGTCTCGCGCAGGACCAGCGCGGTGACCCGGGTGCCCGGCCCGGTCGTCTGGTCGCCCGGCGCCGAGTACCCGGGTACCGGGCTGCCGTACAGCAGTGCCCAGCGCGCGGGATCGGCGAGCGCCCACGACCGCGCGGTCTCCGCGGCGACGAGCAGTCGCTCCCGCCGTCGCGCTTCGTCGACGGCGTCGACCGCTGCCTCGATCGTGTCGGCGATGTCGTTGTAGGCCTCGACGAGCAGCATCGTCAGCAGGTCGTCGCGGCTCGGCACGTACCGGTACACCGCCGACGACACCACTCCCATCTCCCGGGCGATCGCCCGCAACGACAGCCCCGCCGCGCCGTGGGTGGCGAGATGCTCGCGACCCAGACGGAGTATCTCCTCGGTCATCCTCGCGCGGTTCTCCGCGCGGCTTCCCCTGGCCATGATCCGATCGTCGCACATTTCGAGAGCAGTGCTCTTGATTTGTGGTGCGTGTTCGTGCACACTCAAAACCGAGAGCAGTGCTCTCGAAGTGACGCAGGGACGACGAGCCGAGGAAGGGTTCACCAGAGATGACCGCCACCACGCACTACCGCGCCCCGGAGGGCGCCGACACCGCCTTCAACCGCGCCGTCCGCTGGCTCGCCGACCGGGGCGTCAATCTCGCCGGCGCGCAGAATCTCACCGTCGCCGGGCGACGCACCGGCAGGCCGCAGACCGTCCCGGTCAACCTGCTGGCCATCGACGGACGCGAGTACCTGGTGTCGCCGCGCGGCAACACCCAGTGGGTGCGAAACGCCCGGGTCGCCGGCACCGTCGAACTGCGACGCGGCCGCAGGCGTCGCACGGTGGCCCTGACCGAACTCGACCCCGCGCAGCGACCGCCGATCATCGCCACCTACCTGCGCAAGTGGGGATGGGAGGTCGGTCGGTTCCTGCCCGAGGGTCTGCCCGTGAAGCCCACCGACGAGGAACTCGTGCGTCACGCGGCCTCCATCCCCGTCTTCGCCGTCGGCCCCGCTCTCTAGGGTCGGTCCCGCCCAATAGACTCCGAGGCGTGGCACGCCCGGACTCCGAACCGACGACTGCGGACGGTTCCGCTCCGCAGCGGTGGGTCGCGGGGACCCGGCCGGCGGGCGCGGACCCGGCCGGCGACGACTCGGAACGCAGCTCGCGGTGGGTCATGCACCTCGACATGGACGCGTTCTTCGCCTCCGTCGAACAGCTCACCCGGCCCACCCTGCGCGGCCGGCCCGTCCTCGTCGGCGGGTCCGGAGGCCGGGGGGTGGTCGCCGGGGCGAGCTATGAGGCCCGCGTGTTCGGGGCACGATCGGCGATGCCCATGCACCAGGCACGACGCCTGATCGGACCGACCGGGGTCGTCGTGCCGCCGCGCGGCGCGGTCTACGGGGTCGTCAGCAGACGCGTGTTCCGCATTCTGCGCGAAGCGGTTCCGGTCATCGAGACACTCTCGTTCGACGAGGCGTTCGCCGAGCCCGCCGAACTCGTCGGCGCCACCGTCGCCGACGCCCGCGCCTTCGCCGAGGAACTGCGGGCCCGCATCCGAGCCGAGGTCGGGCTCGCCGCGTCGGTGGGACTCGGCAGCGGCAAGCAGCTCGCGAAGATCGCCTCCGGCATGGCGAAACCCGATGGCGTGATGGTGATCCCGCCGTCGGGTCAGCTCGAGTTCCTCCACGGCCTGCCGGTCCGCAAGCTGTGGGGAATCGGTCCGGTGTCGGGAGACCGATTGGCGCGCCTGGGGATCAACACCATCGGTGACCTCGCCGCGATGTCCACGGTCGAGGTGGCGTCCGTCCTCGGCGGCACGGTCGGGCCGGCGCTGCATCGTCTCGCCCAGGGCATAGACGACCGACCGGTCACCGAACGTGCGTCGGCGAAACAGATCAGCGCCGAATCGACCTTCGCGGAGGACATCGTCGAACTCGACGAGCTGCGCAGGGCCATCCGCCGAGCGGCGAGCGATGCGCATCGCCGGCTGCTCAAGGACGGCCGCGGCGCCCGCACCGTGGTGCTGAAACTCAAACGGTCCGACATGTCGATCCTCACCCGCTCGGCGACCACCGCGGCGGCCACGACCGATTTCGACGACCTCGAGCGCACCGCCCAGCGACTTGCCCTCGACCCACGCTCGGTCGGTGCGATACGTCTTGTGGGCGTGGGCTTCTCCGGTCTCACCGCGGTACAGCAGTACGCGCTGTTCGACGACCTCGACGCCGGGCCGGGAGAATTGACGCACCACGACACGGCCACCGACGCCGGCGGCTCGGGTTCCGGCGATGTCGTCGAGGTGTCGGAGACCGTGCACGACCCCACCGCCGACACCACCTCACCCGAACCGGTGCGGTTCGCGCCCGGCGGCGGCCCGGCGAGCCGCGCGCCGTTCGCACCCGGTGCCGACGTGCGGCACCCCGAATACGGGCACGGTTGGGTGCAGGGCAGCGGCCACGGCGTCGTCACGGTGCGCTTCGAGACCCGCACCACCGGACCCGGACGCACCCGCACGTTCGCCGTCGACGACCCGGACCTGCGTCCCGCCGACCCGCTCGCCAGCCTCGAGTGGGATCTCACCGCCGAGAAGGACGACACCGACGCCTGACACCGCGCAACCGGCCCGGACCGGCGGCCGGCACCCGGACGTTGTGGCCGAGGGGGTTCAGTCCCCGGACGCGTGGAAGAACTCGGCGATGGTCTCCGGCTCGGCCCGTGCGGTCAGCAGCGCGATGAGCGCCATCCGTGCCTGCGGCGCCCGCAGCCACGGCGAGACGATCGCTCCGGCCCGGCTCAGATCGACTGCGCCGCCACCCCCGCCGTAGGTCGCGGTCACCTCGCCATAGGGCACCCGGCTGGTCACGACGACGGTGACGTCGTGTGTGACGGCGAGGGAGACCTCGGCGACGATGTCCGGGTGCGTGTTGCCCGAACCCGTTGCGGCGAGCACGATCCCGGCCGCGTTCTGGGCGACCGCCGCGGCGATCAGACCCGGCGACACCCCGGGATAGAGGGCGAACATGTCGACCCGGGCGGTACGGCCGAGCGGGATGTCGTCGAGAACCGGGCGCGGCAGATCGGTCCGCACCGAGTCGAAGGCCGCCGTAGCGGTGGTCGACACCTTGAACAGGCCGCGCGCCGGCAGGACGCGCCCACCGGCCACCACCTGCACCCCGCGGCCCCGCGCCGCGGGATCGTGCACGGTGGCCAGTGCTGCCGCCAGATTCGACGGACCGTCGGCGTCCGGGTGGTCGGCGGGCAGCTGTGCGCCGGTGAAGACGACCGGCCGCGGGTCGCTGCAGTACAGGTCGGCGAGGAAGGCGGTCTCCTCCATCGTGTCGGTGCCGTGGGTGACCACCACACCGGCGATCGTCGGGTCGGCGAGCGCCTCGTCGATCGCCCGCACGACCGCGAACTGGTCGGCGACGGTCATCGCCGAGCTGTCCACCGACATCAGGTCGACCGTGCGGATTCCGCCGGACGGGGTCTCGCCGGAGGAGGCCGCATCGGCGGCCGCCGACAGCAGGTCACCGGCGGCGAGTTCCGGGACCGCTCCGTCGGAGGTGGTGCGTGCGGCGATGGTGCCGCCGGTGCTGATGAGTACGGTCGCTGCGGGTGCGTCGGGTGCCGCCATGATGGTCAAGCCTCACGGCCGGGCGAGACCGCGTCAAGCACCCGGCGGCGTGATTCGCCCGCAGAAGTGTCGTGGTGGAGCCGGGAACGCTCAGCTTTGTTTGGCATAGTGGTGAGGGCTGTCTGGCGGGGCGCCGGCCCGACCTGGGTCGATCCCGGCAGACCACGACGACCAACCGTGGGCCGGCGCTGTTGCGGCGTGCCCGGGGTCCACAGACACAGTGAGGGAGATCGTTGAAGTATCGGAAGTTTCTCGGCGCGACCATGATCGCGGCAGCATTGATGACCGGCGTCGCCGCATGCGGCGGCGGTGACGATGACGCCCCGCCCGCCCCGACCCTGACCAGCACGGCCGCCGCCAGCGCGGGCAGCGGTTCCGGCGACAACGAATCCGAGATCACCAACGGCAGCAAGCCGCCGTCGATCGCCGCGCTCAACGAACTCGTGGACACTGCCGTCGACCCGAAGATCCCGAGCAAGGACAAGGTCGACCTGGTCCAGGGCTCGGAGAAGGACCCGGCGATCTTCGACCAGCTGGTCAAGGCCCGCGCGGAGAACTCCGACGTCGAGTGGATCCTGGTCAACCCGGTCATCAGCAGCGGCCCGAAGAAGGCCCGCGTGAAGGTCCGCATCGAGACCGCGGGCAACCCGCCGACCAATGCCGAGGCCACCATCGTCTACGACGACGGCCGCTGGAAGCTGTCGAACGAGACCGTCTGCAACCTGCTCGGTCTCTACCAGGTCGAGAGCGCGATGTGCACTCCGGCGGGTGCCGGCACCTCGAAGAAGGCCGGTAGCTGATCAGCTGATCCGCACAGCGGACGAAACCGGGTTGATCGTCACTTCCAGGTGACGGTCAACCCGGTTTTCTGTACCAGGGGGCGCGCCGGGTCGGCGCCCACGAGCTCACGGGCGCCGGAGTAGGTCAGCTCGCCGCCGACGGGCAGACCGCGGGTGAGGTCGACCTCGACGGTGCCGCCGCCCTCCGAGCTGAACCGGCTGATGGTGAGGGTGTCGGTGCTGCCCGGGATCGCGAACACCGAGTTCACCGGCGTCTCCTCGGCGGTGAACTCGATCGTCAGCCGGTCGCCGTCCCAGGCCGCCAGGCGTGCGTCGATCGTCTGGGTCACCGTCGCGGCGGCCGAGATCGTGCGC
The DNA here is from genome assembly GCF_039939235.1 of Gordonia aurantiaca. Taxonomy (NCBI): domain Bacteria; kingdom Bacillati; phylum Actinomycetota; class Actinomycetes; order Mycobacteriales; family Gordoniaceae; genus Gordonia; species Gordonia aurantiaca. Next base: position 403,901 of record NZ_JBDUUF010000002.1, read on the forward strand.
TCGGTCCGCCAGCGCGCGCCGACCCCGATGGGCTCGGTGGGCAGCGTGATCGAGGTGTTCAGCGCCGTCACCATCGACTGCTCGACGGCCAGTCGTGCCTGTTCGCCGGCCTCCTCGGGCGGTGCGAGCCGCACCGCGACGGGGGCGAGTCCGGCGCCGAGGGTGAGGCCGCCCCGGGTCCCGGACATGGCCTCCAGCGGTGCGTTGAGCTGGGCGTCCGGCGAGGTCACGGTACCGAGATCGAGCTCCACCTCGGCCTGCTTGTCACACACGAAGCGGGCCGTCAGCGGCGTCTCGACCGTCTGTGCCTCGGCCGATCCGGCGGAGGATGCCTGCGAGGTCGTCACGAGCGTGACCTGTTGGGCCGACCCCAGATCCGGACGCGCGGTCGGCACCCGTCGTTCCCCGGTGCCGGCGTCGACGACCGTGACCTTCGCCGGCGCGATCGGCAGCGGTGCGGCACCGGCGTCCCGCGACGGCGATCCGGTCACACACCCGCCGGCGGCGGCCGAACTCGGCGCCGCGCCGTCGGAGTCCGATGAACACCCCGCCACCAGCAGGGATGTCGCGGCGATCACGGCGCACGACGTGATGACAGAGCGGCGGAGACGACGATGCGTGGACACGGGTAGCCAGCGTATTCCACGGGTCGTGGACAATGACCCTGTGGCTGACCAACCCCTGACCGAGTCCGAGAACGGACGTCGGTTCGCCAAGGTGACGCTCGCGGTGCTCGGTGTCGCCCTCGTCGTGATGGGTCTCGACCTGCTCACCAAGACGATCGCGGTCGCGACCCTTGACCCGCAGCGGCCCGTCGAGATCATCGGCGACGTCGTCACCCTGCGGCTTGTCCGTAACAGTGGCGCCGCGTTCTCCCTGGCCTCGGGGTACACCTGGGTGCTGTCGGTCATCGCGCTGGTCGTCGTCGTGGTCATCATCCGATACAGCAGCCGCCTGAAGTCCTGGTGGTGGGCCGTCGGCCTCGCACTGGTGCTCGGCGGCGCCGTCGGCAACCTGATCGACCGGATCTTCCGTGCCCCGAAGCCGTTCCAGGGGCACGTCGTCGACTTCATCTCGGTCGGCTGGTGGCCGGTGTTCAACGTCGCCGACTCCGCGGTCGTGTGCGGCGCGATCCTGCTGGTGGTGCTCTCGGCGCTGGGTTTCGACTACGACGGCACGCGCAGCGGGTGGGCGGCCCGCCACGACCACGACGCCGCCGGCGGTGAGACCGCGGCCGCGAAGAGCGAGAAGGATTGCGATGACGCAGAACACGAGAACCCGAAGGGCGGGGGAGTGAACGACCACGCCCCGGTGACCCACAGGACCGACCCCGACATAACCGACCCCGACAGAACCGACCCCGACGGCCCGGCTCGGGAGCGGCCGGAGAACGCCACCGGAGGTGGCGCCGATGCGTGAGTCACGTGTCGTCCCGGTCCCGGACGGCCTCGACGGCATGCGCGTCGATGCCGGCGTCTCCCGGATGCTCGGCCTGTCCCGGACCGTCGTCGCCGCGCTCGCCGAGGACGGCGACGTCCTCGTCGACGGCGTGGCGGTGGGCAAGTCGCACAAGCTCAGCGCGGGCAGTCTGCTCCACGTGACGCTGCCCGAGCCCGAGGAGCCGTTGCGTATCGAGCCGACGCCGGTGGAGAACCTCGACGTCATCTACCACGACTCCGACATCGTGGTCGTCGACAAGCCGGTCGGCGTGGCCGCGCACCCGTCGCTCGGATGGAGCGGCCCCACGGTCATCGGTGCCCTCGCGGCCGCCGGGTTCCGCATCTCGACCTCGGGCGCCCACGAACGGCAGGGCATCGTGCACCGACTGGACGTCGGCACCTCCGGCGTGATGGTGGTGGCCGCCTCCGAACGCGCCTACACGCTGCTCAAGCGGGCGTTCAAGGAACGCACCGTCGACAAGCGCTATCACGCCCTGGTCCAGGGACACCTCGATCCGCCGTCGGGCACCATCGACGCCCCGATCGGCCGTCACCGCGGCGCGGACTGGAAGTTCGCGGTCACCGCCAACGGCAAGCCGAGCGTCACCCACTACGACACCCTCGAGATGTTCGCGGCCGCGTCGCTGCTCGACGTGCACCTCGAGACCGGGCGCACCCACCAGATCCGCGTCCACTTCTCGGCGCTGCACCATCCGTGCTGCGGCGACGCCACCTACGGAGCCGACCCCGTGCTCGCGAAGAAGCTCGGACTCGAGCGGCAGTGGCTGCACGCGCGGGCACTGCGGTTCGCGCACCCGGCCGACGGCCGTACGGTCGAGTTCACCTCGTCGTATCCCGCGGACCTGCAGCACGCGCTCGACGTCCTGCGCGACACGTAGGTCCCGGCGCGCGCTCACGCCCGGCCGACCGGTGATCCCGCCACCGTCTCTGCGCAGATCACCGGCGACACGGCCGGTGAAACCGCCTAGATTGAGAGAGTGTTCGAGCCTGGAACGCTGATCGCCGGGTACCGCGTGGAACGGCTTCTCGGCAGCGGAGGCATGGGCGCGGTCTTCCTGGCGCGCCATCCCGAACTGCCCAGGTACGACGCCTTGAAGGTCCTCAAGGAGTCGGCGGGCCTGACCGACAACAACTTCCGGCGTCGCTTCCTGCGCGAGGCCGAGGTGGCGTCGACGCTCGACCACCCGAACATCGTCGCCGTGCACAACCGCGGCCGGGCGACCGTGCCGTCGTCGGCCGCGGGGCGGTCCGACGTGCTCTGGATCGCGATGCAGTACGTGCCGGGCACGGACTGTGCCCGCGAACTCCACGCGACCGGGCGGTTCACGCCGGCCCGGGTCGCGCACGTCGTCTCCCAGGTCGCGCGCGGGATCGACCACGCCAACCGGCGCGGCCTCACCCACCGCGACGTCAAACCCGGCAACATCCTGCTCGCCGAGGTCGACGAGGACACGCCATTCGACGAGCAGCGGGTCCTGCTCACCGACTTCGGGGTCGCCAAGATCTCCGACGAGACCGAGGCCCTGACCTCGGTCGGCACCGTGCTGGCGACCCTGTCCTACGCCTCGCCCGAACAGCTCATGGGGCGCACCCTCGATGGCCGCAGCGACCAGTACTCACTCGCCGCCTCGGCATTCCACCTGCTCACCGGCCGCGTGCCGTTCGACGACCGGGAGACGGGCAAGGTCATCGGCGCCCACCTCAAGCAGCCGGTGCCGAGGGTCTCCGAGATGGCCTCCGGCATCCCGGCCGCGGCGGACGCGGTGATCGCCAGGGCGATGGCCAAGACCCCCGACGAGCGATTCGCGAACTGCCGCGAGTTCGCCGACGAGCTCGCGGCCGCACTGCGCGCGGACCAACCCGCGTCGGGGAAGGCGCCCGTGGACCTCGCCAGAACCCTGCCGGGAGTCGATCGCGGTGCCGGGGTGGACGCCGAGACGATGTCCGCTCGCGGTCACGCCGCCGCACCGGGCCGACCCCGCCGCGCGGTGCCCCCGCCACCATCGCCCCCGCCGCCGCCGCCACCGCCGCCGCGGGTTCCGGGAGCCCTGCGCCCGCCCCCGCCGACCCCGCACCCTCCGACCCCGAATCCTCCGACCCCGCACCGGCCGACCCCCTCCGCACCACCGTCCCGTGCGCCGGCGGCCTGGTACGAAACCCGGCCCGCGGACATGCCGCCCCGCGCCCCCGGAGGTGGTTCCGGGCGGTCCCAGGGAACACCGGCGACACCTCCGCGGCCCGGGCCGTATCCGACGCCCCCGACGCCCGGTCCGTCTCGACCGCCGGCACCGCAGACCCCGGCACCGCAGACCCAGACACCGCAGACCCAGACACCGCAGACCCCGGCACCGCAGACCCCGGCACCGCAGACGCCGCAGACCGGCGCCGACCCGTCGGTCTGGCAGCGTCCGCCCACCAACCTGCAGCGACAGACCAACGATCACCTGCGATCCGCCGGCCCGCACGGCACGTCGGAGAGCGGATCGAACGTCCTCCCGATCGGCCTCGCGGTCGCCGGCGTCGTGCTCCTGATCGGAGTGGTCGTGGTGTTCGCGATCGCCATCTGATCGCGTGCGATCGGCATCAGGTGAGGTCGCGCACCGTCACAGGTGTCCCATTCGTCACTGTCCGGAGTGCCTCCGAGTGGGTGTCGGGGTGCGCGCCTAGAGTGGACCGGAATCCACCGCAGACGGCAACGATCAAGAAGAGGCACAGTGACGGGCTCGTTCGTACACCTGCACAACCACACCGAGTACTCGATGCTCGACGGTGCGGCCAAGGTGTCACCGCTGTTCGCCGAGGCCAAACGGCTGGGGATGACGGCGATCGGCATGACCGACCACGGAAACATGTTCGGCGCCAGCGAGTTCTACAACACCGCCGTCAAGAACGACATCAAGCCGATCATCGGCATCGAGGCCTACATCGCGCCGGGCTCGCGCTTCGACACCAAGCGCGTCCAGTGGGGTACCCGCGAGCAGAAGTCCGACGACGTGTCGGGCTCGGGCGCCTACACCCACATGACGATGGTCGCCGAGAACGCGACCGGCCTGCGGAACCTGTTCAAGCTCTCCTCGCTCGCCTCCATCGAGGGTCAGCTCGGCAAGTGGGCGCGTATGGACGCCGAACTGATCGCCGAGTACGCCGAGGGCATCATCGCGACCACCGGCTGCCCGTCGGGCGAGGTGCAGACGCGCCTACGCCTCGGTCACGACCGCGAGGCCCTCGAGGCGGCGGCCAAGTGGCAGGACATCTTCGGCAAGGAGAACTTCTACCTCGAGCTGATGGAGCACGGCCTCGAGATCGAGCGCCGAGTCCGCGACGGCCTGCTCGAGATCGGCCGCAAGCTCGGCATCAAGCCGGTCGTCACGAACGACTGCCACTATGTGGTCAAGGAGGACGCCGCCGCGCACGAGGCGCTCCTGTGTGTCCAGACCGGCAAGACGCTCTCCGACCCGACCCGTTTCAAGTTCGACGGCGACGGCTACTACCTGAAGTCGGCCGAGGAGATGCGCCTGCAGTGGGATTCGGTGGTCCCCGGCGCCTGCGACACGACCCTCGAGATCGCCGAGCGCGTCCAGTCGTACAAGGACGTCTTCACCCACCGTGACCGGATGCCGATCTTCCCGGTGCCCGAGGGGGAGACGCAGGAGTCGTTCCTGCGCAAGGAGGTCCTCCGCGGTCTGCAGGAACGCCGCTTCCCCGGCCGGGAGGTCCCGCGGGAGTACCTCGAGCGTGCGCATTACGAGCTCGACGTCATCATCCAGATGGGCTTCCCGGCGTACTTCCTCGTCGTCGGCGACCTGATCCGCCATGCCCAGGAGGTCGGCATCCGCGTCGGCCCGGGCCGTGGTTCGGCGGCCGGTTCGCTGGTCGCCTGGGCGCTGGGCATCACCAACATCGATCCGATCCCGCACGGACTGCTGTTCGAGCGATTCCTCAACCCCGAACGTGTGTCGATGCCCGACATCGACATCGACTTCGACGATCGCCGGCGTGGTGAGATGGTCCGCTACGCCACCGAACGCTGGGGCAAGGACAAGGTCGCCCAGGTCATCACGTTCGGCACCATCAAGACGAAGGCGGCCATCAAGGACTCCGCCCGCGTCCAGTTCGGCCAGCCCGGTTTCGCGATCGCCGACCGCATCACCAAGGCGCTGCCGCCGCCCATCATGGCCAAGGACATCCCGGTCTGGGGCATCACCAACCCCGAGCACGAGCGCTACGGCGAGGCCGCCGAGGTCCGCACACTCATCGAGACCGACCCGGACGTCAAGAAAATCTACGACACCGCGCTCGGTCTCGAGGGCCTGATCCGCAACGCGGGCGTGCACGCGTGTGCGGTCATCATGTCGAGCGAGCCGCTCACCGACGCCATCCCGGTGTGGAAGCGCGCGCAGGACGGCGCGATCATCACCGGCTGGGACTACCCGTCGTGTGAGGCCATCGGCCTGCTGAAGATGGACTTCCTGGGCCTGCGCAACCTCACCGTCATCGGTGACGCCCTCGAGAACATCAAGAAGAACCGCGGCATCGACCTCAACCTCGAGGAGCTGCCGCTCGACGACCCGAAGACCTACGAACTGCTGGCGCGCGGTGACACGCTCGGCGTGTTCCAGCTCGACGGCGCGGCCATGCGCGAGCTGCTGAAGATGATGCAGCCCACCGGCTTCGAGGACATCGTGGCCGTCCTCGCGCTGTACCGGCCGGGTCCGATGGGTGTGAACGCCCACACCGACTACGCCAAGCGCAAGAACGGTCTGCAGGAGATCCGGCCGATCCATCCGGAGCTGGAGGAACCGCTCAAGGAGATCCTGTCGGAGACCTACGGCCTCATCGTCTATCAAGAGCAGATCATGCAGATCGCTCAGAAGGTCGCCGGCTACTCGCTCGGACAAGCAGACCTGCTCCGTCGAGCGATGGGCAAGAAGAAGAAGGAGATCCTCGACGAGGCCTACGACGGCTTCGCCGAGGGCATGCGCAAGAATGGCTTCTCGCAAGAGGCGATCACCGCCCTGTGGGACACCGTGTTGCCCTTCGCCGGCTACGCGTTCAACAAGTCGCACGCCGCGGGCTACGGCCTGGTGTCGTTCTGGACCGCCTACCTGAAGGCCAACTACCCGGCCGAGTACATGGCGGGCCTGCTCACCTCGGTCGGCGACGACAAGGACAAGGCCGCCATCTACCTGGCCGACTGTCGCAAGCTCGGCATCACGGTGCTCCCGCCGGACGTCAACGAGTCGCAGCCGAACTTCGCCGCGGTCGGGGCGGACATCCGCTTCGGCCTCGCCGCCATCCGCAACGTCGGTTCGGGTGTGGTCGACGCGATCATCCGGGCGCGTGAGGAGAAGGGAAAGTTCACCAGCTTCTCCGATTACCTCGGCAAGATCGACGTGACCGCCTGCAACAAGAAGGTGACGGAATCGCTGATCAAGGCCGGTGCTTTCGACTCGCTCGGTCATCCGCGCAAGGGCCTGTTCCTCGTCCACGGCGAGGCCGTCGAATCGGTGCTCGGCACCAAGAAGGCCGAGGCGATCGGCCAGTTCGACCTGTTCGGTGGGGGAGGCGACGACGAGGCCGCCGACCTGGGGCTCGACGAGGTCTTCGCGGTCAAGGTGCCCGACGAGGAGTGGGACACCAAGCACAAGCTCGCGATCGAGCGGGAGATGCTGGGCCTCTATGTCTCCGGGCATCCGCTGGCGGGCGTCGAGCACGCCATCGCCGCGCACACCGACACCTCGATCAGCCAGCTGCTCGAGGGCAACATCTCCGACGGCGCCCAGATCACCATCGGCGGCATCATCTCGTCGGTGACCCGCCGCGTGAACAAGAAGGGCGAGCCGTGGGCCGCGGTCACCCTCGAGGACATGGTCGGTGGCGTGGAGGTGTACTTCTTCCCGCGCGCCTACATGGCGTACGGGATGGACATCGTGGCCGACAACATCGTGCTCATCAAGGCGCGCGTGAACATGCGCGAGGACAGCATGATGATCAGCGCCAACGATCTCGCCGTCCCCGACCTCGAGACCGCGGGTGCCACCAAGCCGGTGTCGCTGACACTGTCGGCCCGGCTGTGCACCCCAGACCGGGTGCAGGCGCTCAAGCAGGTCCTCACCCGGCACCCGGGTATGGCCGATGTGCACGTCACGCTGGTCAGCGACAAGAAGCAGACCCAGCTCAAGCTGACCGAGTCGCTGCGCGTCGCCCCGAGCTCCGCGCTGATGGGCGACCTGAAGGCGCTGCTCGGACCGAGCTGCCTCGGCTGACAGGAGAGCCGACACCAGGGTTTCGGGGACCCGAACATTTTCCTTCGCTTAGCGCTATACTCATCGACACGTCCAGTTCCACGGCGTGATCGGCGAAGGGAGGGTCCGCTGATGACCGCGATGATCGGCATCAACGCGCACCGTCCGGTTCGACCCGTGCGCAGCACGGTCGAGGTCTTCGGCGTCCGCTGGCCCGCCCACAAGGCGCACGCGGTCGTGGCCGGTGTGGTCGCCGCGCTGGTGACCCTTGTGCTCTTCTCCTCAGCGCAGGCCGCGGCCTGGGTGTCGGCGGTCGTCGTGCTCGCCGTGTGGTGGGGCGAACGCTATCTGGCGGGAAAGGCGGCCGTGGCGTCCCGGTCGAATCCGCCCGGGATCTCGTAGATCCGGCCGTCGAAGCCGGCGCGGAACAGCCTTCCCGCCGAGAAGCCCTGTGTGCCACGGCCGTAGGAGACCACGCTCGACGTCGGCAGTCCGCTCGCGAGCACGCAATAGCGTCCCGGTGAGGTGATCCGCACGATCTCGCCGGTCGCGTTGAACGGCACGATCGGCCGGTTGCGCGAATCCAGGGTCAGGCCGTCCGGGGTCGACGGAGCTCCCGCCCCGAGCAGGCTCTGCACGACCCGCGGGTCGGTCGTCGAGATGCGGCTGACCCCGGGATTCACGAAGGTCCGCGACACGTACAGCCAGGCGTCGTCGCTGCCGAGGACCGCGCCGTTGGCGCTCGGCAGCCGACCCCAGGCCGCGTTCACCGCGCCGTTCGGCGTCACCCGCCCGATGAGATTTCCGAAGTCGTTGGTGGCGTATACATTTCCGCGTGCCGAGACGTCCATCCCGTTCGCCGCGGACAGCCCGGTGACCCACGGTCGGAACGTGCGGGAGTTCACGTCGAGCCGTCCGATCGACGCATGCCGCAGCACGTCGCCGACGACGACCCAGGGATCGGCGCCGTAACCGACGAGCAGCGTGCCGTCCGGTGTCCACGCGAGCGCACCCGCGCCGCTGCCGCCGGGCACCCGGGCGATCGGGACGGCGGGCGCGCCGGGGCGTGTCAGCCGGAACACCCGCCCGCTGACCAGGTCTGTCGTGTAGAGGCGTCCCGCGGCATCGACGGTGAGTCCCTCGAGTGCCGCGCCCGGCACGACTCCGACCGGTCGTGCAGGTGCCGCGCCCGGACACGGAGCCGCGGCGGCCGGTGCCGCGCCGCCCACCGACGTGAGGCCGGCGGCGACGCCGACCGCGGCCGCGACGGCGGTGACCCGGATGAGGCGCGGACGGCGCCGGTGGGTTCTCATGGGCCGGATACGCATGGCTGCTCCCTGGAGGTGGCGGGTCGTCGGCACACCTCGCCCGGTGTGGGCGCAGGGTCCGGCGTCGTGGCTTCGTCGGGATACCCATTCGCCGGGCATCGAACACGTGTGGAGCACACCCGCTACCGCCGGGTCGACGCACCCGGGCAGAAATCGGGTGCGCGTGCAGTGAGAACATGGAATCCGTGAGTACGCACGACGCCCAGGTCCATCATCACGGTCCGACGCTGTCCGTCGACAGCATCGAGGCGGCGTCGGCCCGAATCGCCCCGGCGGTGGCGCGCACCCCGCTCGACCACTGCCCGCGACTATCGGCCTCGGGCGCGGAGATCTACCTCAAGCGCGAGGACCTGCAGGCGGTCCGCTCGTACAAGCTGCGCGGGGCCTACAACGTGATGGCCCAGCTCTCCGAGGAGGAGCTCGCCCGGGGTGTCGTGGCCGCCAGCGCGGGCAACCACGCGCAGGGCGTCGCGTTCGCGTGCAAGTCCATGAAGGTGCATGGACGCATCTACGTCCCCACCACCACGCCCAAGCAGAAGCGGGACCGAATCCGCTGGCACGGCGGCGACTACGTCGAACTCCTGGCCATCGGTGAGACCTACGACGCCGCGGCCGCCGCCGCACAGGCCGACGTCATGCGCACCGGGGCCAGCTGGATCCACGCCTTCGACGACCCGCGCACCGCGGCCGGTCAGGGCACCATCGCCCGCGAGATCGTCGAGCAGCTCGGGCGGGTGCCCGACGTGGTGGTCGCGCCCGTCGGCGGTGGTGGCTGCCTCGCCGGCATGGCCACCTACCTGCGCGGCGTGTCCGAGGAGGTCGCGATCGTCGGCGTCGAACCGACCGGTGCGGTCTCGCTGACCGCGGCGCTGGTCAACGGCGGACCGGTGACCCTCGACGAGATCGACCCGTTCGTCGACGGCGCGGCGGTCAAGCGGATCGGTGCCATCGGGCACCGCGTGATGGCCGACCTCGGCGCCGGGGTCAGCGACCATCCGATCCTGTCCTCGATCACCGACACCCCGCAGGCGGTGATCGTGCCCGACGCCCCGGTTGCCCCGAAGCCCGGTTCGGCGCACATCATGCACGTCGACGAGGGCGCGATCTGCTCGGCGATGCTCGAGCTGTACCAGAACGAGGGCATCATCGCCGAACCCGCGGGCGCCCTCGCGGTCACCGCGCTCGACAAGCTCGACCTGCCGGCCGGCGCGACCGTGGTGTGCCTGGTCTCCGGTGGCAACAACGACGTGTCGCGATACGGCGAGATCATCGAACGCTCGCTGGTCCACCGCGGCCTCAAGCACTACTTCCTCGTCGACTTCCCTCAGGAGCCCGGCGCGCTGCGTCGATTCCTCGACGAGGTGCTCGGCCCGGACGACGACATCACGCTGTTCGAGTACGTCAAGCGCAACAACCGGGAGACCGGCGCCGCGCTCGTGGGCATCGAGCTCGGCCGACCCGACGACCTCGGCGCCCTCCTCGAACGGATGGCACACTCGAGGCTGCACTGTGAGCGGCTCGAGCCCGGATCGCCGGCCTACGAGTACCTGACCTGACCGCAGACCCACGGCCCGAGTCCCGCCGGGCGGCCTCGGGCTATGTCTTCTCCACCCCGACGATCACGTTGTGCCCGGGCGAGTCGCCTTCGGGCGTCAGGGATTCCCATGACAGCCGCACATCCAGCGGGCGGGGGAGCGGCACCGGGGTCTCGCCCGGCACGACGAGCACCCACCAGTCACCGCGGCGCATCGCGAACCAGCCGGCCTCCTCGTCGAACTCGGCGCCCACCGACGCGAACGACGGATCGTGCAGGGCGGGTTCGGCTTTCCTCAGTGCGATGAGCGACCGGTAGAAGCCGAGCAGCCGGGCGTGATCGGGTCGGGCGGGTTCGGACCAGTCCAGCTTCGACCGCTCGAACGTCTCCGGGTCCTGCGGGTCGGGGACGTCGTCTCGGTCCCAGCCGTGTTCGGCGAACTCCGACCTGCGGCCCTCGGCGGTGGCCCGGCCGAGCTCCGGCTCGGGATGGGAGGTGAAGTATCGGAACGGCGTTCGCGCACCCCATTCCTCACCCATGAACAGCATCGGCGTGAACGGCGACAGCAGCACGAGTGCGGCCTTGATCGCGAGCTGTCCGCCGTCGAGGTACTCGCTGGGCCGGTCACCCACGGCGCGGTTGCCGACCTGGTCGTGGTTGCAGGTGAATGCCAGCAGCGCCGACGCCGGCACCAGATCGGTGGGGATCGGCCGGCCGTGATGGCGGCGCCGGAACGATGAGTACGTCCCGTCGTGGAAGAAGCCGCCGGTCAACACTTTCGCGAGACATCCGGGGCTGCCGAAGTCGCCGTAGTAACCCTGCCGCTCGCCGGAGACGAAGGCGTGGATCGCGTGGTGGATGTCGTCGTCCCACTGCGCGGCGAGTCCATGACCACCGTCGGCGCGGGACAGGACCAGCCGCGGATCGTTCAGGTCGCTCTCGGCGATCAGCGAGAGCGACCGCCCGAGCTCGGCCGACAACGAGTCGGTGGCGGCGGCCAGCTCCTCGAGAATGTGAACCGCCCGTTCGTCGCGCAGAGCGTGCACGGCATCGAGTCGCAGGGCGTCGACGTGGAATTCGGTGAACCAGCGCAGCGCGGTCCCGGCGATGAACGCGCGCACCTCGTCGGAGTCGGGACCGTCGAGGTTCACCGACGACCCCCACGACGTCGTGCCGGCGCTCAGATACGGCCCGAACTCCGGCAGATGGTTGCCCGAGGGGCCGAGGTGGTTGTAGACGACGTCGAGCACGACGCCGAGTCCGCGCGCATGGCAGGCGTCGACGAACCGGGCGAGTGCGGCCGGTCCGCCGTAGGACTCCTGCACCGCATACCAACCCACCCCGTCGTAACCCCAGTTGTGGGTGCCGTTGAAGGCGTTGACCGGCATGAGTTCGACGAAGTCGACCCCCAGTTCGACGAGGTGGTCGAGACGTGCGACGGCGGAGTCGAGGGTGCCGTCCGGGGTGAAGGTGCCGAGGTGGAGCTCGTAGACGATCGCGCCGCGCACGTCGCGTCCGGTCCATCGGCTGTCGGTCCACACCGACTCGTCGACGGTGAAGAGGGCGGACAGGCCGTGGACGCCTTCGGGCTGCCGCACCGACCGCGGGTCGGGTCGCACGTCCGAGCCGTCCACCGAGAACCCGTAGCGCAGGTCGGCGGGGGTCGGGTCGAATCCCTCGGGCGCGGTGTCGAGTTGCCACCACCCGCCGTCCCGCCGCGACATCGGGTGCAGGGAGGTGGGGGAGTCCGGGCCGGTGGCCAGCGCCAGGGACACGCTCTCGGCGGCCGGCGCCCACACGCGGAGCTCGCCGACCGTCCGGGGCGGGACGAATGGCTCGACCGAGGAAATCAGGGGCAGTTTCGCCCTCCGTTGGTCGACCGTCCCGGTTACAGTTCTCCCGACACGGAGTGAGTCACGATTCTGTTCGCCCACCTCTGCACGGTATGTCGAAGGCGACTTCGGTGCAGACCGGCGATAATGTGACCCCACGCACAAACATATATCGAAAGCGGGGTATATTACGGCGACGCTCATGCCCAAGGGGGGGCACGTCGAGCAGTTCCGCCGAGCGGGGTGCGTGAGATCAGGAGAGCTCACGGACGCCGTGGCCTGACGGCCGGTGAACGGGGTAAGCCGAGACGCAAGGGTAGGGATTGAGCACAGACGCAGTCACCTCAGATCGCGAGGAGGTCGGCCGGAAGAGGCCGAATGCGGTTCGCGCGTGGTACGACAAGCACATCGTCGCCTCGTTCGACACCTTCGGACGCCAGTTGGGCATGTTCGTCGAGGTGTTCCGCACCCTCTTCGCCGACATCGCCAAGCGGCGATTCCCTTTCGGCGAGTTCGTCCGTCAGTGCGCTTTCATGGCGTCGACCTCGGTCTTCCCGACGCTGCTCGTCGCCATCCCGATCGGCGTCATCGTCTCGATCCAGGTGTCGAACATCGCCGGTCAGGTCGGTGCGACGTCGTTCTCCGGCGCGGCGACCGGCCTCGGCGTCATCCGCCAGGGCGCGCCGCTGGTCACCTCGCTGCTGCTGGCCGGCGCGGTCGGCTCGGCCATCGCCGCCGACCTCGGCTCCCGCACCATCCGTGACGAGATCGACGCGATGAAGGTCATGGGCGTCAACCCCATCGAGCGCCTCATCTCGCCGCGTCTGCTCGCCACCATGGTGGTCAGCTTCCTGCTCTGCGGCTTCGTGTGCTTCGTCGGCTTCATCACCGGCTACGTCTTCAACGTGTACTTCCAGGGCGGCACGCCCGGCAGTTACACGGGCACGTTCGCGTCTTTCGCGACGACATCCGACCTGATGTTCGCGTTGGCGAAAGCCGTCATATTCGGCGCGATCGTGGCGATCGTCGCCTGCGATCGCGGTCTGTCGACGAAGGGCGGCCCCGCGGGCGTGGCCAACTCGGTGAACGCGGCGGTGGTGAACTCGGTGCTCTTGCTGTTCACCGTGAACGTCATCCTGACTCAGCTGTTCGCGATCCTCTTCCCGGCGAAGGTGGTGTGAGATGACCGCGTCACGGTATGTGCCACCTGTACTCAAGCCGGTCGAGGCCGCGGCCAAGGTCGTCTACCACGCACCGCGCAACGGCCTCGCCGCGATGGGTCACCTCATCACGTTCCTGGTCAAGTCCATCGGCGCCGTCCCGCTGGCGTTCCGCCAGTACAGCGGTGAGGTCTGGCGGCTGCTGTCGGACGTCGCCTGGGGCAACGGCGCGATCGTCGTCGGCGGCGGCACCGTTGGCGTCATGGTGATCCTCGGCATCATGGGCGGCGCCACGGTCGGCATCGAGGGCTACACCGCGCTCAACCTGCTCGGCATGTCGCCGGTGACCGGTGGCCTGTCGGCGTTCGCCACGACCCGCGAGATCGCGCCGCTACTGGCCGCGACGGCGTTCACCGCCCAATCCGGTTGTCGGTTCACCGCGCAGCTGGGTTCGATGCGCATCGCCGAGGAGATCGACGCGCTCGAGTCGATCGCGATCCGGCCGCTGCCGTACCTGGTCACCACCCGCATGTGCGCCGCGGTGCTCGCGATCATCCCGCTGTACTCGGTGTCACTGGCGGCCAATTACCTGGCGTGCGAGTTCATGTTCATGATCCAGAGTGGTCAGGGCCCGGGCACCTATCTGTACTACTTCCACTCGTTCATCCTGTCGTGGGACGTGGTGTTCTCCTTCATCAAGGTGATCGTCTTCGTCCTGCTGACCACCTTCATCCAGTGCTACTACGGATACTTCGCCGCTGGGGGGCCAGAAGGTGTGGGAATCGCCGCCGGACATGCCATTCGACTCGCGATCATCGTCATCGTGTTCGCGAACCTGATCATGACCCTCGTGTTCTGGGGCACCTCGCCCGGAATCCAGATCTCGGGATGAGGGGGAGACGGTGAACATCGCAACCGACGGGCGCAATCCCTCGATGACGCAGTATGTCCTGCGGGGCATCGCGTTCGTGATCGTGCTGCTCGTGATCTTCGTCCTGCTGTTCATGCGCTACCAGGGCGACTTCACCAAGACGGTCGCCGTGACCGCGGACCTCGTCGACGTCGGCGACGGCCTGACACCGGGCGCCGACGTCCGCTACAACGGCCTGATCGTCGGCTCGGTCGAGTCCATCTCGGTCGATGAGAACAGCCGGGAGGACGCCGCCGACGTCATCAAGCAGGTCCACATCGACATCACCCCGCAGCAGGCCAAGGGCATCCCGGCCTCGGTGACCGCGCGGACGGTGCCGTCGAACCTGTTCGGCGTCAACAGTGTCGAGCTGGTGCGGCCCGCCGATCCGGGTGAGGAGCGGCTGTCGAACGGCGACGTGATCGAGGCCGACCGGTCCTTGGAGACCATCAAACTGCAGGACGCGCAGAACGAGCTGAACCGACTGCTCGACGCGGTTCCGCCGGAGGACCTCGCCGAGGTGCTCGGCACCATCGCCGGCGCGCTCAAGGGTGGCGGTTCGGTGTTCGGGTCCTTCGTGGGCGTGCTGCGCAACTACTTCGACTCGATCAACGCCCAGTTCCCGCCGGGTGCGCCCCCGGGCTTCGACAACTTCGACCGGTCGCTGACCGGCCTGGCCGAGTCCGCGCCGGAACTGCTGGATGCGCTGGGCCGCAGCGTGATCCCCTCGGTGACGCTCGCCGAGAAACAGCGCGACCTCGCGGCGTTGCTGTCGGGCAGCCAGGGACTGCTCGATCAGACCCAACTGATGTTCGCCCGTAACGGCAACGGCGGCCAGCGTCTGGTCTCCGACCTCAACCGCATGCTGGGCGCCACCGTGCTCGAGCCGAATTCGCTGCCGCAGGCGATCATCGCGCTCAACAACCTGGCCGCCCGCGTGCTGACGGTCTTCACCGGAACCAACGGTCACGTGCAGCTGAACATCGGTGTGAGCTTCGGTGCGTATGTCCGCTACACGCGGCAGAATTGCCCGGTGTACAACGGCGGTCCGTACGGGCAGCTGCGCGGACCGGGATGTGTCGGGCCGGGCACCGGCACGGGGCCGACGATGTCGGGTCCGCTGCAGATCTACCCGTCCGACGGCATGCGCCGGAACAAGCCGGTCGGCATGGTGACGAGCGGTTCGGACAACAAGACCCTCGGAACGGTGCTGCGCCGCAAGCCGTCGGCGGCCGACACGATCATGCTCGGGCCGCTGGTCCAGTCCATCGACGCACGAAACACCACGACGGGAGAGGGAGGGGGACGATGAGCGCGGCCTCGGGTTCGATTCGCAAGCCGCTGATCGGCTTCTCGATCTTCGCCGTGCTGGCGTTGCTCGTGACATACGTGATCTTCTCGACCCTGGAACGGTCGGTGCCGGGATCGACGAACGGCTACACCGCCTTCTTCGACGACGCGTCGGGCCTCGCGACCGGTGACGACGTCCGCATGGCCGGTGTCCGCGTCGGTCGCGTCGGCAAGATCGAACTCGACGGTGACCGGGCCCGGGTCGATTTCGAGGTGCAGACCGACCAGACGGTCTACACCAACACCCGTGCCGCCATCCGCTATCAGAACCTCATCGGTCAGCGGTATCTCAACCTGACCCTCGTGGACGGCAAGGAGAGCAAGCCGCTGAGGCCCGGTTCGACACTGGAGATGCCGTCGGAGAACTCCTACGACGTCACCAAGCTGCTCGCCGGTTTCCAGCCGGTGTTCGAGACCCTCGACGCCGACCAGGTGAACGCTCTGTCGCAGGGACTGATCGACGTGTTCAACGACCCGACCAACACGGTCGCGCTGACCAACACCGTCGCCGAGGTGGGCCGCCTCGCGGAGGACACCGCCAACCGCGACGCGGTCATCGGCGCGATCATCGACAACCTCAGCGTGACCATGCGCGACCTCGCGCGGCAGGGCGACCAGTTCGGCACGGTGATGCAGTCGATGAGCAACCTGATCGAGAACCTCAACTCGAACTCGGCGGCATTCGGTCGCGCGGTCACCGACATCGGCCGCACCGCAAGCGGTTTCGCCGATGTGCTGAGCCGCAGCCGCGACAGCCTGGCGGCCGCGGCGACCAACGGGCGCATCGCCACCAACACGCTCATCGCCAACGGCGCCAAGCTCGACCGGATGGCCGTCGACGCGCCGATCTTCCTCGGTCACTTCCCGCTGGTGCTGGGCGAGGGTGCCTATCTGAACATCTACGCCTGCGACCTCGACGTCGCGATCGGTGATGTCCTGCTGCCGCCGGGGATCTTCAACAAGATCGGCGGCACGAATCACTCGGTGGTGTGCCGATGAACTGGTTCCGCAGAAGCTTCCGGAAGAACAGTCGCGTCTGGACCGGCGTGATCGGGGCGATCGTCATCGTGGCGCTGCTGCTCGGCATCACCGCGATCGCCGAGGCGCACCTCGGCAAGCAGACGCTCACCGCCGACTTCGCACAGGCCGGGGGCATCCGCCCCGGCGACATGGTGCGCGTGGCCGGCATCGACGTCGGCGAGGTCACCGGCACCGAACTGGCCGGTGACCACGTGAAGGTGACGATGAAGGTCGACTCCGACATCAAGGTGAAGACCGACGGTTCGGCGGAGATCAAGATGTCGACGCTGCTGGGTCAGCGCTATGTCGATGTGTCCCTGGGCCGTTCGGACGAGGAGATCAAGGACGGGTACATCGAGAACACCGAGGTGCCCTACGACCTCAACCAGACCATCCAGGAGGGTGCGCCGATCCTGACCGGCATCGACGACAAGACCCTCGCGGAGAGTCTCGACGAACTCAACTCGCAGATGTCCGGCGTCCCGGCGATCACCAAGCCGACCTTCGACGCGCTGACCCAGATGTCGGAGGTCATCACCAGCCGCAAGGACCAGCTGAACCAGCTGATCAAGGACACCGAGACGATCACGAACATCGTCAACGACCACCAGGCGCAGCTGGCGGTGATCGTCGGCCAGGGCCGTGAACTGACCCAGAAGATCGTCGCCCGTGAGGAACTGGTGACCCGGCTGCTCGACGGCATCGCCGAGCTGACCGAGCAGGCCAGCGCGGTGGCCGGTGAGAACGCCAACCAGTTCGCGCCGATCATGGCCAACCTCAACACGATCACGCAGGGCCTGGAGAAGAACCGCAACAACCTGCGCAAGCTGCTGGAGATCCTGCCGGTGACAGCACGTCTCACCAACAACGTCATCGGTGACGGCCCCTACGCGAACGGTTATCTGCCGTGGGGCATCTTCCCGGACAACTGGCTGTGCCTGGCGAAGGTGGTGGACGGATGCTGAGCATGACCAGACTGCGTCGGTCGACGCTGCTCGTGTGCATCTCGCTACTCGGCGTCATCGGGTTGTCGGGATGCTCGATGATCCCCGGCAGCTGGAAGGCCGCCTTCGGTCAGGCGATCGAGGTGACCGCCTACTTCGACAACGTCGCCGGTCTGTACGTCACCAACGACGTCGCGGTGCTGGGCATGCCGGTCGGGCAGGTGACCGCCGTCGAGCCGCAAGGCGATCGGGTCAAGGTCACCATGACCATCGACTCCGACGTCCCGGTGCCGGCCGACGCGACCGCGGCGATCGTCAACACCTCGATCGTCACCACCCGCCACGTCGAGCTGAGCCCGGTCTACCAGGGCGGCCCGCGCCTCGAGGACGGCTCGATCATCAACGAGACCAAGGCCCCGGTCTCGGTGGGCGAACTGTTCGACGCCATCGACGGTCTCGTCGTCGCACTCAAGGGCCCGAAGGACGGTCCGGCGCCGCTGGCCGACATGATCGACATCACCTCGGGGATCGCCGACGGAAACGGCGAGGAGATCCGCGCCGCCCTGCGACAGCTGGGCGAGGCGTCGGAAGTGGTGTCCGGCAACAGCGATGCGCTCGTCGACGTCATCGAGACCATCGAAGGACTCACCACCACGCTGGTGAAGAACTACCCCAAGATGACGGCGTTCTCGAAGTCGGTCAACGAGGTGTCGGAACTGCTGGGACAGCAGTCGCCGGGTCTGGTCGCCACGCTGCGCAACCTGAACCAGACGCTGCAGAACACCTCGGAGTTCTTGCGTGACAACACCAACACGATCTCGGTGTCGTTCGACCGTCTCGCGGCGCTGACCGCCAACCTCAGCGACTACTCGCGGCAGGTCGTCGAGACCATCGACGTCGCACCGCTGCTGTTCCAGAACCTGAGCAACTCGATCTCCGCCGAACAAGGGGCGTGGCGTGCACAGGTGCTGCTGGACAAGTCGCTGGTCGACAACGAGCTGCTCGCCAAGTTCTGTGAGGCGATCAACCTGCAGAAGGACGGCTGCCGCACGGGCAAGCTGAAGGACTTCGGTCCCGACCTCGGCATCTACTCGGCCATGTGGGAGCTGACGAAGAAATGAGAGCGGCGACAAGGCAAGCCCTGCGCACCGGTGACCGGACGACGCTCCGGCGGTCCCGTATGCGCCGCGGAAGTGTGCTCGCGCTGCTGCTGAGCGTCCTGATGGGACTGACCGGCTGCGGCATGCTGCCGAGCCTGACGGTGGAGCAGATCCCGCTGCCCGCACCGGGTGGCATCGGTGAATCCATCGAGATCACCGCGAATTTCGACAACGCGCTCAACCTGCCGAGTCGCGCCAAGGTGAAGCTCAACGGCATGGACATCGGACAGGTCAACTCGATCGAGGCCAAGGACTACAAGGCGATCGTGAAGATGGCCGTCAGCAAGGACGCGCGGCTGCCGGTCGGCACGGGAGCCGAACTGCGCCAGGCGACCCCGCTCGGCGACGTGTTCGTCGCGCTGCTGCCGCCGCCCAATGCGCCCAACGGCTACATGCGCAACGGTGACACGCTGTCCGGCCCGACGTCCGCGGCCGCGACGGTCGAGGATCTGCTCATCAGCATGTCCGGTGTGGTCGACAGCGGTTCGCTGAACTCGCTGACGATCATCCTCACCGAGCTGAGCAAGGCCGTTGCCACCAACCCGTCGGATCTCAGCGGCGCGATCGTCGGCCTGACCACCGGTATCCGCAAGCTCAACCAGAACGCGGGCCGGGTGGACCGGTCGCTGGAGAACACGCGCATCCTCACCGGAGAGCTGGCCGAGGGGCGCGCCCAGATCATGGCGTCGATCAACAAGCTGGGTCCGGCGCTGAATTCGCTCAACTCGCAGATCGATTCGATCCTGACCACCCTCGACAAGACCCAGACGGTCACCAAGGCGACCAACGACTTCCTCAACACCGACCAGGACGATCTGGTCGAGATGCTCGAGCACCTGTCGACGGTCCTGGCCGGCCTGCGTCAGGCGGCGGGGCCGCTCGGATCGTTGGCCGACAACCTGCACCTGCTGGTGCCCAAGTGGGTCAAGTCGACCCCCGGCAGTGCGGCCGCGGTCTCGGCCAAGGTGTACTGGCTCAACCCGGGTGTCGGATTCGACTCGGCCAGCAGGCTTCCCGAGGCCTCCGACATCGACTCGGGGTCGGCGGCCCTGCAGCAGACGATAGCCCGGTTGATCGCCCGGCTCACCGGAACCAAGGGGTGCTGCGGATGAGCGGCGTGGTCGGTTTCCTGCGCAAGCACTCGGTGCTGTTCGGCAACATCGCGCTCGTCGTGGTGATGTTCGTCGGCCTTGCCTACCTGTCGATGGGGGCGCTGAGCTGGCGGCCGCTGGAGAGCAAGTACTCGGTGACCATCGACTTCCCGATCTCCGGCGGCCTGCAGGACACCTCGGGTGTCACGTTGCGCGGAGCCAAGATCGGCGACGTCGAGTCGCTGCAGGTGCAACCTGAGTCGGTGACCGTGAAGGTCTCCATCGACTCGCGGTACAAGATCAACCGTAATTCCAAGGTCGCGGCACTGGGGTTGTCCGCGGCGGGCGAGCAGTACGTCGACTTCCAGCCGACCACCAACGACGGGCCGTACCTGAAAGACGGCGATCGCATCGGTCCGGCGCAGACCGAGGTCACCACGCCGTTCCCGGATCTGCTCGAGTCCTCGCTGGAACTGATCCAGGAGATCGACGCCGAGCAGCTGCGGTCGGCCGTCGACAACCTGCGGATCGCGCTGAACACCGACGACGGCAACAACGACCTCAAGGTCCTGTTCGACTCGGGCGGAACGATCTTCGCCAAGCTCTACACCGCGCTGCCGGAGACCACGCGCCTGATCAAGAACGCCGGCACGATCTTCGAGACGACCTCGCAGATCCAGCCCGACTTCGGCGACACCGTCTCGTCGCTGAGTGACCTGATCAACGCCGCGGCCGCCGCGGACAAGGAACTGCGCACGCTCCTCGACCGCGGACCGTCGCAGATGACGAGCCTCGCCGGATCGATCAACCAACTCACCGATCCGGTGACCAACGTGATGAAGCAGTTCCTCGACATCGCCGAGCAGGGCGCACTGCGCGCCCCGGCGCTGGCGGTGCTGCTGCCGTCGATCCGCGACGCCAGCATCAAGAGCCTCGCCATGTTCCACGACGGCGCGTGGTGGGTCTTCGGTTCGGTGTACCCGCGCTCGGCCTGCAACTACCCGGTCACGCCGCGCCGGCCGACCCAGATCCTCGAATTGGCGGTCCCGGTCAATCTGTACTGTGTGACCGAGGATCCCAACCAGCAGATCCGCGGCTCGGCCAACGCACCACGACCGCCGGGCGACGACACCGCCGGACCGCCGCCGGGCTACGACCCGAACGCGCGCACGGTGCCGCTCGACAAATGACGACTCGACACCCGACGAAGACAAGTTGCGTGACCTGTAGATGACAGACCATGAAAACGACCGAGAGAACGCCGATCTCGAGACCCCGGACGTGACCACCGACAGCACCGTCGACGAGATCGACACCGCGCAGGCCGATCCCGGCAAGACGGGGAAGGTGAGCACGGGGAAGGTGCGCACCGAGAAGGTGAGCACCGAGAAGGCCGCCACGCCGCGGGGCAAGGGCGCGCGACGTGCCGCCTCGGGTGCCGCCGCGTCGTCGGAGACGACGGCCGAGACGCCGTCGGGCAGGTCCGGCAAGGAGTTCTCGCTGACCATCACCACGCGGGGCATCCTGCGCACCCTCGGTGCGCTCCTGGTGATCGCGCTGATCGTCGTCGTGGGCTTCCTCGGCTGGCGCACCTACACGTTGCAGCGGGAGGCCGACGCCTTCGCCGACGCCAAGACGGCCTCGGCCGATTTCGTCGCCAAATTGGTGACGACGCTCAACGCCGACAACGCAGGCAAGTCCAAGGAGCTGCTCGGCCCGCTGTCGACGGGGGAGTTGCGCGAGCGCCTCGAGCAGGAGCGTGACGACACCGAGCAGAACGTCGAGGCCCTCAAGATCGAGGTGACGTCGAAGATCAACGTCGTCGCGGTCGAGACCGTTTCCACCGACACCGCCAAGACCGTGGTCATGGCCGAGGTCACCGGCCGCAGCGTCAAGCTGCCGACCGGCGGCACCAGCCTGATGGTGTTCCGCCTCGACCTCGCCGAGGAAGACGGCAAGTGGCTGGTGTCCAAGGTCGACGGTCCGCCCGGGGCCCCGAGCGGCCAGATCGATCCGTCCCAGTCGCTGCCGGGCACCGGGGGCGGCGCGCCGCAGGAGGGTCAGCCGGCACCGGCGCCGCAGCCGGGCGGATAGTCGCTCCGAGGGGGTTCGATCGCACGTGCTCCCACGGGGAGCGGGTGCTCCCCGTGGTCGACCTGCTCACACGCGAAGGAGACGATCCCGCGCGTGGTGAATCTGCCGCGCGGGATGAGGTTCGCGTGATCCTCAGGCCCGCACCAGGATCGCGACCGGATGCGCCGTGCGTGCGGTGTGCAGGTCGACAGTGCCCTCGTACATGTCCCCGGTCCGCTCGTCGCGCCAGCGCACCCCGTCGGGCAGCTCGACGATCGTCGACGACGCGGATCCGGCGTCGAGGCTGTGGGTGAACCGCGCGGTGATCACCACGACCTCCGCGGACCCGGCGGTGCCGCGCGCGAACGCGAGCGCGTGGTCGTGGCCGGCGCCCTCGACCGGGAGGCCGACGTAGGTGCCGCGTTCTCCGAAGGCATCCGGGTGCTCGGCGCGCACGCGCAGCGCGGTCCGGACCAGTTCGGCCTTCGGGTGATCCATCGGCCGGCCGAAGTCGACGGGCCGCCGGTTGTCGGGGTCGACGAGCGAGTCCTCCCACCACTCGGTGCCCTGGTAGATGTCGGGGACACCGGGACCGAGGATCGCGATCGCCTTGCGCGCCAGGGCTTCCTGACGCCACGCGGGCGTGACGCGGCGCACGAGCTCGGTGATCGCGGACGCAATCGACGTGGTCGTGACCTCGTCGATCCAGCGTTCGACCGAGACCTCGAACTCCTCGTCGATCTCGGTCCACGAGGTGTGGAGGCCGGCCTCGCGGCACGCCTTGCGCGCGTACTCGATGAGGCGGGTGCGCAGCTCCTCGGTCACGTTCCCGTCGACCGGCCACACCCCGAAGATGTTCTGCAGCAGGAAGTATGCGGTCAGCCCGTCGGGGATCTCGGTGTTCAGCCACACCTTCTCGACGAGCAGTGACCAGCGCTCGGGCACCTGCGACAGCAGCGCGATGCGTGCGCGGACGTCCTCGCCGCGCTTGGTGTCGTGGGTCGACGTCGCGGTCATGGCCAGCGGCCACAACCTCGCCCGCTGTTCGTTGTGTTCGTGGAACCAGGCCAGGGCGATCGCGGGATTGGCGGGATCACCACCCACCTCCTGCGCGGAGACGAGGCGCGCGGTCCGGTAGAACAGGCTGTCCTCGACGCTCTTCGCGGTGACGGCGCCGCAGGTCTGCGCCAGCCGCGAGGCCGCGGCGCCGGGGGTGGCGGTCGCCCGGACGATGGTGTCGAGCGCCCGGGTGAGGGCGGGCTTCTCCGCGGCGACCCGCACCGCGGCTGCCTCCAGCCGGGGCCGCAGCGACGGATAGTCGGCCCGGTACACGCCGAGTCGGGCGATCAGCTCCGCACACGCCTCGCCCACCGCGTCGGCGTCGGCGGCGGGATCGGAATGGGTGATGGCCCGGACCAGCCGGCGTAGTTCGCTGGGGAAGGACTCGCGCAGGACCTCCGGCTTCCGGCGGCGTTCGACGTTCTCGACCCAGATCGAGTCGCCGGTCTCGCCGGTGAGGTGCTCGTGCAGTTCGGTGAGCTGTACGACGCCGGACGGTGCGACGAACACCCCGTCGATGACTCGCATCTGGTCGTAGCCGGTGGTGCCCTCGACCGGCAGCGTCGGCTCGAGCGGTTCGTCGGGGGCCAGGATCTTCTCGATGTAGATCACCCGCTCGTCGCCCATGTCGGCGCGCAACCGGCGCAGATACTGCTGCGGATCCCACAGTCCGTCCGGATGATCCACGCGCACACCGTCGATCAGGTCCTCGGCGACGAGCTTGCGCAGCCAGTCGTGCGTGGCCTCGTAGACCACCGGGTCCTCCTGGCGGAGGGCGGCGAGTTCGTTGACGGTGAAGAACCGGCGGTACCCGATCAGTCCGCTGTTCCACGGCACCAGCTTGTAGTACTGGCGCGCATGGACCTCCATCGGCGTGCCGTCCCCGGTCCCGGGGGCGATGGGGAAGGCGTGGTCGTGGTAGCGCAGGTTGCCGCGGTCGTCGATGGTGAGCGGGCCGAGGTCACCGTCGGCCGCGACGACCGGCAGTGCGATCTTGCCGCCGGCGCCGTTGTCCTCGGAGAAGTCGACGTCGAAGAACGACGCGTACCGCGAATGCGGGCCGTGACGCAACAGATCCGCGAACCACGGGTTGGCGAGCGCATCGGCGATGCCGGTGTGGTTGGGCACGATGTCGATGATCAGCCCGAGTCCGCGGTCGCGTGCGGCATTGCGCAACTCGCGCAGCCCCTCGAGGCCGCCGAGGGTCTCCGACACCGACGGCGGCGGCAGCCAGTCGTACCCGTGTGTCGATCCCGTCGCCGCGGTGCCGATGGGGGACAGGTAGACGTGGCTGACCCCCAGCTCGACGAGGTGGTCGAGGGTCGCGACCACGTCGGCGAAGGTGAAGTCGGCGTTCCCCTGGAGGCGGTACGTGGCACGCGGGTTCGGCCGCATCGTCTCGGTCCCCATGGGCGCTACGCGGTCTTCCGCAGTACCAGCACCGAACGGCCGCCGACGCCGACCGTCTGGCCGGCGGTGGCGGTCAGGTCGGTGTCCCCGGTCGGATGCATGGTGTCGAGTTCACCGACCCATTCCAGTCCGTAGGTCTCGGGCGGCAGGGTGAAGTCGATCGGTTCGTAGTGGGCGTTGAAGCAGATGAAGAACGAGTCGTCGACCACCCGCTCGCCGCGCTCGTCCTTCTCGCCCAGACCGTGGCCGTTGAGGAACACCGCCAGGCTCTTGCCGAAACCGCTGTCCCAGTCGGCGGTGGTCATCTCGACACCGGCCGGGGTGAGCCACGCGATGTCGAGCGCCTGCGTGCCCCACCGGATCGGCTTGCCCGCGAAGAAGCGCCGGCGCCGGAACACCGGGTGCGCGGTGCGCAGCGCGATCGCCTTGCGGGTGAACTCCAGGAGGTCGGCGTTCTCCTCCGCGAGTGACCAGTCCATCCAGGACAGTTCGTTGTCCTGGCAGTAGACGTTGTTGTTGCCCTGCTGGGTTCGCCCGATCTCGTCGCCGTGCAGCAGCATCGGCGTGCCCTGCGAGAGGAACAGCGTGGCCAGGATGTTGCGCTGCTGGCGCGCCCGCAGCCCGTTGATCTCCGGGTCGTCGGTCGGTCCCTCGACACCGCAGTTCCACGACCGGTTGTGGCTCTCGCCGTCGCGGTTGTCCTCGCCGTTGGCCTCGTTGTGTTTCTCGTTGTACGACACCAGGTCCCGCAGCGTGAAGCCGTCGTGTGCGGTGACGAAGTTGATGCTCGCCAGCGGACGGCGGCCGGTCGCCTCGTACAGGTCCGACGAGCCGGTGAGCCGGGACGCGAACTCGCCGAGCGTCGACGGCTCTCCCCTCCAGTAGTCGCGGACGGTGTCGCGGTACTTGCCGTTCCATTCCGTCCACAGGGGAGGGAAGTTGCCGACCTGGTAGCCGCCCTCGCCGACGTCCCACGGTTCGGCGATGAGCTTGACCTGGCTGACCACCGGATCCTGTTGCACCAGATCGAAGAACGCCGACAGCCGGTCCACGTCGTGCAACTCGCGCGCCAGGGTGGAGGCGAGGTCGAAGCGGAATCCGTCGACATGCATCTCCAGGATCCAGTAGCGCAGCGAGTCCATGATCAGCTGAAGCGTGTGCGGATGCCGCCCGTTGAGGCTGTTGCCGGTGCCGGTGTAGTCCATGTACATCGCCGGATCGCCGTCGACGAGCCGGTAGTACGCGGCGTTGTCGATCCCGCGGAAGCACACGGTCGGCCCGAGGTGATTGCCCTCGGCGGTGTGGTTGTAGACCACGTCGAGGATGACCTCGATGCCGGCGTTGTGGAACTCGCGGACCATCGCCTTGAATTCGGTCACCGCGCTGGCCGGCTGATCGGGGTTCGACGAGTACTCGATGTGCGGGGCGAAGAACCCGAAGGTGTTGTAGCCCCAGTAATTTCGCAGTCCCTGGTCCCGGAGCACGAAGTCCTGCATGAACTGGTGCACCGGCATCAGCTCGATCGTGGTGACGCCCAGCGACCTGAGGTGATCGATGACGACCGGATGGCACAGTCCGGCGTAGGTGCCCCGGAGATGTTCGGGCACACCGGGATGTGTCATGGTCATGCCCTTGACGTGGGCCTCGTAGATCACCGTCTTGTGGTACGGGAGGTTCGGCGACCGGTCGCTCTGCCAGTCGAAATACGGGTTGATGACCACCGACACCATGGTGTGCCCGAGCGAGTCGAGACCCGGGAGCTCGTTCGACGGCTCGTCGGGCCCGTCCTCCGGGGCGACCTCGATGTCGTCCTCCGAGACGGTCTGCATCGCGTTGTCTTCGGCGGAATCCCCGGACTCCGAGGGAGTTTCGGCGCCGGCACCCTCGTCGACGGACCCGGGGGCAGCGGTGGCGCGAGGCCCGGTGCCGGCACCGTCGGCGGCCCCGGTTTCCGCGCCGGCGTCGTCGTCGCCGGCCTCGTCGCCGGTCTCGTCGGCGCCGGCGTCGTCCTCCGGCCGGGGCAGGGGATAGGAGAACAGCGATGCGTCGCCGTCGAAGTCGCCGTAGAAGGCCTTGCCGTACGGGTCGAGCAGCAACTTGCTCGGGTCGCAGCGCAGACCGCGCGACGGGTCGTACGGACCGTGCACGCGGTAACCGTAGAACTGGCCGGGCCCGACATTGGGGAGGTAGCAGTGCCAGCAATAGCCGTCGACCTCTTCGAGTCGGATGCGGCGCTCCTTGCCGTCCCGGTCGATCAGGCACAGCTCGACCGCCTCGGCGACCTCGGAGAACAACGAGAAGTTGGTTCCGGCACCGTCATAGGTCGCGCCGAGCGGATACGGGGTGCCGGGCCACACCGGGATCGGCGCGGGCTCGGGTTCCACCAGGGCATCGGTGGAGATCGGGTCCTCCGGCATCGGGACCGGCGGTGCCGATGATTCGCCCGGGCCGGTGCCCCTGGTGCTGGGGCCCTGTTGCTCGCCCGTGGTTGGCGGTACGGTCATGCCCACCTTCCTAACGACATCATGTATCGACACTAGACGGGTTGGGGCAGACGGTCATCTCGGAGCGGGATTCGTCCGAGACCGACGCGGCGTTACGTCGGCAAGGATTGTGCGCGTTGGTGAATTGCCAGGTCAGGGCGCATCCGGGCCGGCCCACGGGATCGCAGCGGCCATCTGTCGTCCCAGCTCGTCGGTGAGGCTGCGGACGAACGTCGCACTTAGGTGGTGCGGGTCCTTGTAGACGGTGATGTTGCCGACGATCGCCGGGCAGAAGTCGTCGGTGCAGATGCCCCGCGACATGTCGAGGGCGTGGAAGTCCGGCCGGGTCGCGGCCAGTTCCAGGGCCGGGTCCGTGGGCGCCAGCACCGCCGCGCGCCGCGAGCCGCAACTCTCCGCATCACCGCCGTCGGCCAGGCAGATCGGGGTGTCGATGGTGCCCTTGGCGTTTTTCGGCCATGGGGTGTCGCGGATGCCGAACACCGGGATGCCGGCGTCGAGGAAGCGGTCGAAGATCGGGACGTAGTCCGGCGGAACCCAGTCGCCCGGCTGGTAGTCGCGCGGGCGGGTCGAGTTGGTGAACACCGCGTCGGGCTTCTCCGAGACGATCCGGTCGATGACGCGCTGACCCCAGTCGTAGCACTCGGGGTAGGGGACCCCGCGCTGCTTCGGGATGCGGTTGGTCGACAGCGGACAACCCATCTTCAGGTAGGTCTTGACCTTGAACCCGTTGCGCTTGCCGAGGGTGTCGAGCGCCGAGATCCACATCTCCGCATGCGAGCCGCCGGCCAACGCGAGGGTGCGCGTGGCGTTCGGGTCGCCGTAGACGCCGACGTGGATCTCGTTGTCGGTGAAGTCGCTCATGAAGCCGTCGGTCGACGTCTCCGGGTAGTCCTGGATCACCTCGAGCGCCGACGGCTGCGGGTCGACTGCGGGCACCGGCCATCCGTCGAGCAGCGCCCGTGCACCCGGATAGAGCCGCGGGTCCAGGTTCTTGGTGTCGACGACGATGTTGTCGACGTGGCGCTCCCACAGCTTGATCCCGACACCGGCCACGATCGTGCCGACGAGCAGGACCGACGTCAGCACCGACGTGTACGACAGCCAGCGCGCGCGGCCCGTGCGGTCACCTTGGGCCAGCGACGACCTGGTGCCCTCCCGCAGCGGGTCCTCGATGTAGTGCTTGGTCAGCCAGGCCAGCGCGATCGAGACCGCGAGGATGCCGACGCCCTCGATGAAGTTCGCGTGGTTCTTGTCGCGCCAGGACAGGTAGAAGATCAGCAGCGGCCAGTGCCACAGGTACAGGGCGTAGGCGATGGTGCCCAACCACACCGGCCAGGTGGAGGCCAGCATCCGGTTGGCCAGCGGCATCGCGTCCGGCGCGGCGTGCGCCCCGTGGGCAGGTTTCTGCAGCGCGGTCGCGCCCGCCCAGATGATCACCAGCGTCGCGCCGACCGGGAACAGCGCCATCGGGCCCGGGTACTCGTTGACGCCGTCGATCCACCAGCCGCAACTGACGATCAGCCCCAGGGCCCCGACCGTGGCGAGGTTGCGCACCCAGTTGGGCACCCTGAGGGACGGCAGCCAGATCGCGAGCAGCCCGCCGACGAGCGGCTCCCACAGCCGCGAGATCGTCGAGTAGTAGTTGTACGGCTGGTTGATCGCCATGCCGCGGTGCGCCCACCAGAACGACCCGAGGGCGACGACGAGGACCGCCGCGAAGACCAGGACCTTGATCACGCGCGGATCGGCGAACGGGCGGACGGCCTTCGCGAGCATCTTCAGAAGACCCGCGAAGAGCAGCGCGACGACCAGCGTCAAAACGAAGAACTGGCCCTGCATCGACATCGACCAGATGTGCTGCAGGGGGCTGTTCGCCGAGCTCGCGGCCAGGTAGTCCTGGGAGTTCTCGGCGAGGAACCAGTTCTGGTAGTACAGCGCGCTGGCCACGATCTCGTGGCCGATGTTGGCCCAGCGGGTGTCGGGCAGGATCAGCACCGTCAGCACCGTCACGGCGAGCAGCACGGTGATCAGCGCCGGCAGGAGGCGTCGGAGCAGTCGCTTGAGCCGCGGCCACGGGTTGAGGGTGTCGCGGAAGGTGACGTGCGGCTTCTGGGCGTAGATCGCATGCCGCAGGAGCGACCCGACGAAGAAGTAGCCCGACAGGGTCAGGAAGACGTCCACGCCGCCGGAGACCCTGCCGAACCACACGTGGAAGCAGGCCACGAGGGTGATGGCGATGCCGCGCAGACCGTCGAGGTCGGTGCGGTAGGCAGGCGTCGTCGGCGTCGAGGGGGCCGACTCCGGCGCCACAACTCGGGTCGTCGATGCCACGCGGAAGTCTTTCGGTCGGGGAACGGTCTCGGCGGGTAGCAATGTACCCGCAGAATCTGTGAATTCCCGATTCGGCGGGGCCCGACACCCGGGTGGGATCGCTCACCGCGCGGCGCCCTGCGGGCGATCTGCCGGAGTCTACTTGCGGCGCCGGGTGCGCGCCCCGTCGAGGATGATCTCGAGGCCGTCGGCGAACTCGCCGTCGAAGTCGCGGCCCGACGGCCCGATCACCCCGAGGCGCTCCATCTGGGCCCGGGTCTGCTCCTCGATGGTCAGGCCGATGACGAGCTGACAGATCGCGGTGCTCACCGCCTCGGCGTCGCGGAGGGAGAGTCCGCCCGCGTGGGCGGCCGCGGCGACGTCGGCGGCGATCGCCTTGGTGGACAGTCCGCTGGCCCAGCTCGACGACACCACCTCGGCGCTGTCCGGCACGTCGAGCAGCGCGGCGCGCATCCCGGTGGCCAGCAGGTTCAGCCGCTCGTCCCACGGCAGGTCGGCCGGCGGGATGGTCACCGCGCCCAGGATGTCGTCGGCGAGCGCGGCGAGCAGCGTCTGCTTGTTGGGAAAGTGCCAGTACAGGGCATTGGGGCTGACGCCGAGTTCGGACGCGAGCCGGCGCATCGACAGATCGGCCAGGCTGTGCTCGCGCAGGATGGCGCGGGCGGCGCGAAGGACGTCGGTGCGGCTGTTGCTCACCGGGGTCAGCGTAGTGACCGCCCGTTTCCTCCCTGCTGCGGCGGGGTCGACCGTGTCGCCTGTACACCGTCCAGGTGTTCCCTGTACGGTGTCCAGGACACCTGGACGGTGTCCAGGTGATGCCGTCCACACGCGCAGGGGGAGAGTGAGGAGACGTTCGTCGTGGACCACACGGAGATCAGCCGTGTCGACGCCGACCACATCTGGCACCCGTACGGCGCACTGCCCGCCGCGACCCGCCCGCTCGTCGTGACCTCCGCGTCGGGGGTCCGTCTCGAACTCGCCGACGGCCGGACGGTGGTCGACGGCATGAGCTCGTGGTGGGCGGCGATCCACGGGTACCGGCACCCACGGCTCGACGCCGCGGCCGCCGTCCAGCTCGGCCGGATGTCGCACGTGATGTTCGGCGGCCTGACCCACGAACCGGCCGCCCGGCTCGCGCGACTGCTCGTCGAGCTCACGCCGGAACCCCTGCAGAAGGTCTTCTTCTGCGACTCCGGCTCGGTCTCGGTGGAGGTCGCGGTCAAGATGGCGCTTCAGTATTGGCGCAGCCGCGGGCAGGAGCAGCGCACCCGGCTGCTGACCTGGCGCGGCGGATACCACGGCGACACCTTCACCCCGATGAGCGTCTGCGACCCCGACGGCGGCATGCACTCGATGTGGACCGGGGTGCTCGCCGAACAGGTCTTCGTCGATGCCCCGCCCGCCGACTTCGACGCCGGGTACGTGGCGTTGCTCGACGCCGCGGTCGCCGAGCATCGTGACGAGCTCGCCGCCGTCATCGTCGAGCCGGTGGTCCAGGGTGCCGGGGGCATGCGCTTCCACGACGCCGCATACCTGTCTGCGCTCCGCGACATCTGCGACCGTCACGACGTGCTGCTGATCTTCGACGAGATCGCCACCGGATTCGGCCGCACCGGAACGCTTTTCGCCGCAGACTCCGCACGGGTCGCACCCGACGTCATGTGCGTCGGCAAGGCCCTCACCGGCGGATACCTGACGCTCGCCGCGACGCTGTGCACAACGCGCGTCGCCGAGGTCATCAGTGCCGGGGAGGCCGGCGGCCTGGCACACGGACCGACCTTCATGGCCAATCCGCTGGCCTGCGCGGTCGCCGTCGCCGCCATCGAACTGCTCCTTGAGACGCCGTGGGCGTCGCGGGTCGCGGAGATAGAGGGGCGCCTCGCGCACGGCCTCGCGCCACTGCGGGACCTCGACGGCGTCGTGGACGTGCGGGTGAAGGGTGCGATCGGCGTCGTCGAACTCGACCGCCCGGTCGACATGTCGGCCGCCACCGGGGCCGCCGTCGACGCGGGCGCGTGGCTGCGTCCCTTCCGCAATCTCGTCTACACGATGCCGCCGTTCATCAGCACCCCCGAGGACGTGGACGTCATCGTCGGCGGCATCCACGCCGCGGTCCGGGCGACCCTAGGCGAGACGGCCACCACCGCAACCGAACTCGTGGGAGCACGATCATGACCCTCGCATCGGATCAACCGTCCCCCGCCGACACCGGTGCCGGCGGGGGAGAGGTGGGGCTCGCCTGGCTGGCCGGGGCGGCCCGTGATCGCGCCGACGCAGGACTCCATCGTGACCCGCACGTGCGGTGCGAGGGCGTCGAGGAGATCAACCTCGGGTCCAACGACTACCTCGGCCTGTCCACGCATCCCGACGTCATCGCGGGAGCGCGAGCCGCTGCCGGCGCCTGGGGTGGCGGCTCGACCGCCTCACGCCTGGTCGTCGGGACCACGCAGGCGCACATCGACCTCGAGAACGAACTCGCCGACTTCCTCGGATTCGATGCGGCGCTGGTCTTCTCGTCGGGGTTCCTGGCGAACGTCGGCGCGGTGACCGCGCTGGCCGGCCGCGGTGACCTCATCGTGAGCGACACCGGCAGCCACGCGTCGCTCATCGACGGATGCCGCCTGTCACGGGCGCGGGTGGTGGTCGTCGACCGCGGGGATCACGACGCCGTGCGCGCCGCGCTCGCCGGGCGCACCGAGCAGCGCGCGCTCGTCGTCACCGACTCGGTCTACAGCATCGACGGCGAGCCCGCACCGGTCGCCGACCTCTACGCCGCAGCCCGCGCCCACGGCGCGGCGCTGCTGGTCGACGAGGCGCACGCCGTCGGTGTCCGTGGTCCCGGCGGTCGCGGAATCGTTGCGGAACAGGGACTCTCCGGCGCCCCCGATCTCGTCGTCACCTCGGTGCTGTCCAAATCGCTCGGCGCCCAGGGCGGCGTCGTGTTGGGCACCGGCCTGCTGCGGTCGCACCTCATCGACTGCGCCCGCGCCTTCATCTTCGACACCGGCCTCAACCCGGCGGCGGTCGGCGCCGCCCGCGCCGCCCTCGGCATCCTGCGCGCCGACCCCGGCATGCCGGACAGGTTGCGCGCCAACGCCCGTCACCTGGCCCGGCGTCTGGGCGCGGAGGAACCGGCGGCCGCGGTCATCTCGATCGTCGTCGGCGACCCGCAGCGCGCCGTCGCTGCCGCGGCGGCCTGCCGTGAACGAGGCGTGCTCGTCGGCTGCTTCCGGCCACCGTCGGTGCCGGCGGGGACGTCCCGGCTGCGCATCACCGTGCGCGCCGACCTCGACACCGACACGCTCGATCACGTCGCCGAGGTGGTCGACGCCGCGCTGCGCGAGGTCGGGGCCCGATGAGCACACGCACCCGCGGCCGTGTGCTGGCCGTCACCGGCACGTCGACCGACGTCGGCAAGACCGTCGCGACCGCGGCGCTGGCCGCTGCGGCGATTCCCGCCGTCGCCGTCTGCAAACCCGTCCAGACCGGCGTCGCCCCCGGTGAACCCGGCGACCTCGCCGAGGTCGCGCGCCTCGCGGGCGCGGTCACCACTGCCGAGTGCTTCCGCTATCCCGATCCCCTCGCGCCCGACACCGCGGCCCGCCGGGCCGGGATGCCCTACGCCGAGCCGTCGGTGATCGTCCGCGAGATCGACCGACTCGCAACCACGCACGATCTGACCCTCGTCGAGGGCGCGGGAGGCGTGCTGGTGCGGCTCGGGGAGTCGGCGACCCTGCTCGACGTGGGGGCGTCGGTGTTGTCCCCCGGCACCGCCGACGGCGTCCTCGTCGTCGTGAACCCCGGACTCGGAGCGCTCAACCATGCGGAGCTGACCGTCGACGCCATCCGTGCCCGCGGCCTGCGGCCGGCCGGCCTCGTCATCGGGTCGTGGCCGACCGAGCCCGACCTCGCGATGCGCTGTAACCGAGACGACCTCCCGCGGGTGACCGGGGTGCCGGTCGTCGGCGTGCTCCCCGCCGGGGCAGCGACCCCCGGCCCCGCCGAGTTCCGCCGCCTCGCACCCACCTGGTTCGACCCAGAGTGGCTCGACGGTCTCCGCCCGGCAGCCGTCCGCCCCGAACCGGCCGCCCCCGCAGATCTGTCCGAACAGCTCATCCGGACCTGAAATCTCTACCGCACCGGCACTTTCGCCGGATCACCAGCAAGGAGTTCGACCAGTGACCCAGGCAACCGCAGACGCCGCCCGCGACACCCGGGCATCCGACGACATCCTCGCGACCGCCCGCGAGCAGGTGCTCGAACGCGGTGAGGCGCTCACCGAGGACCAGGTGCTCACCGTCCTGCGCCTGCCCGACGAGCGGCTGACCGAGCTGCTCCAGCTCGCCCACGACGTGCGTATGCGCTGGTGCGGCCCCGAGGTCGAGGTCGAGGGCATCATCTCGCTGAAGACCGGCGGCTGCCCCGAGGACTGCCACTTCTGTTCGCAGTCGGGCCTTTTCGCCTCGCCGGTGCGCAGCGCGTGGATCGACATCCCGTCGCTGGTCGAGGCCGCCAAGCAGACCGCGAAGACCGGCGCGACCGAGTTCTGCATCGTCGCCGCCGTCCGCGGTCCCGACGAGCGGCTGCTGAGCCAGGTCGCCGCCGGCATCGAGGCCATTCGCAACGAGGTGGACATCCAGATCGCCTGCAGCCTCGGCATGCTCACCCAGGAACAGGTCGACCAGCTGCGCGACATGGGCGTGCACCGCTACAACCACAACCTCGAGACCGCGCGCAGCCACTTCCCGAATGTCGTCACCACCCACACCTGGGAGGAACGCTGGGACACCCTGCGCATGGTCCGCGAGGCCGGCATGGAGGTGTGCTGCGGCGGCATCCTCGGCATGGGCGAAACCCTCGAGCAGCGCGCCGAGTTCGCCGCCGAACTCGCCGAACTCGAACCCGACGAGGTGCCGCTGAACTTCCTCAACCCGCGCCCGGGCACCCCGTTCGGCGACCTCGAGGTGCTGCCTGCCACCGAAGCGCTCAAGGCCGTTGCCGCGTTCCGGCTCGCCCTGCCGCGCACCATCCTCCGGTTCGCCGGCGGTCGCGAGATCACCCTCGGCGACCTCGGCGCCAAGCAGGGCATCCTCGGCGGCATCAACGCCGTCATCGTCGGCAACTACCTGACGACGCTGGGCCGTCCGGCCGAGGACGACCTCGACCTGCTGAACGACCTGTCGATGCCGATCAAGTCGTTGAACGACACGATCTGACGCCCACCCGTCCGACGATCGGTAGCGTGTTCTCTCATGATCGACACCGTCCCGGGCCCGCTCGCCGAACCGTGTAGGTACGGCGTCTACACGGGTCTCGAACTCCAACTGCAGTCGCCCGACGCGATCCCGCCCGCCGCGCGTCTGGGTCTCGAACCGCCGCGTTTCTGCGGACAATGCGGGCGGCGGATGGTGGTGCAGGTCCGTCCCGACGGCTGGAGCGCGCGGTGCTCCCGTCACGGGACGGTCGACTCCTCCGAACTGGGCCGCCGGTGACCGCGATGGTCCCCGCCACGCCGCCGGGCCCGGTGACGCCGAGTCGCGTCGAGCGACCGGCCTCGTTGCTGATCGCGGTGACCGTCGCGGTGGTGCTGCTCGGTGCCGTCGCGGGGATGCTCTGGGCGGTGCTGACCCCGCCGACGAGCGGTGTGGTCGTCCCGGGTCTCACACCGGACCTGGTGACCACCGACTTCGACAGCGTCGGAGTCTTCGCGCTGGCCATGTTCGGCTACGGCGCGCTGGCAGCACTCGTCGTGTGGATCGCGGTGCGCGCCTGGCGCGGAGTGATCGGGTTCCTGGTCCCGGTGCTCGGCACGGCGATCGGGTCGGTCGTCGCGGTGGAGACCGGGATGTGGCTGGCGGGTATGCGATTCGACGACGACGTGTCGGCGCTGCCGGTGTCCGCGACCTACGAGGTGGCGCCCGAACTGTGGCTCGAAGGCGGGACCCGCGCCGGGTACAGCTTTCCGTGGGCGCTGCTCATCTGCGCGCCGTTCGCGTTCGCAATCGTCTATCTGGTGTGCGTGTTGTCCGCGCGCACAGCCGATCTCGGCGTCGGAGACCTCCTCGACGAGGCGCCGGCGACACCGCCGGACCCTGACCTCACATCGGTGGACGCAGCGTCGCGAACTCATCCGTGACGCGCAGCTCGTCGTCGGCGAAGGCGTAGAGCGCGGGCGGCCGTCCCCCGGCACGGCCGGTCTTGCCGACGGTGCCGGTCGACACCACGACGGCGCGCCGGCTCAGGATGCGCAGCAGGTTGGTGGTGTCCACCGGGTAGCCGAGCGCCGCGCAGTAGATCTCGGACAGCTCCGACATCGGAAAACGCTTCGGCGCCAGAGCGAATGCGATGTTGGTGTAGGAGAGCTTGGCCGCGAGCCGGTGGCGGGCGGTGTCGATGATCTGCGCATGGTCGAAGACCACCTCGGGCAGGCTGTCGACCGCGAACCAGCCGGCGTCCTCGGGTAACGACGCCGACGCGTCGGACGGGACGAGCCCCATGTAGGTCGACGCGATCGTGCGGATGCCGGGCACACGATCGGGATCGGAGAACACCGACAGCTGCTCGAGATGCGCGATGTCACGCACGTCCATCGTCTCGGCGACGAGTCGGCGCGCACTCGTCGACAGGGTCTCGTCGTGGCCGACGTCCCCACCCGGGAGCGACCAGCGGCCGGGGGAGACCTCCGACAGCAGCACGCTCAGTTCCGCACGGCCGTCGTGTGCCGGCGACCTGCCGCCGGCGTCGCCCGCGGAGCCGGCGATGCGGACCCGGAAGACGACGGTCAGGACCTCGACCCGCAGGCCGGAACGGGGCTCGTCGGTGGAGGAGGCGTCGGTCCCGGCGGCTGGCATGCGGTGATTGTAGGGTCCGGACGCGGTCGCGTGACGCAGGAACTCCCCGGCGACGACCGTGTCAGGCCGGCGACGTCACGCCGGACGTGCGGTGAGCACGCGGGCGTCGCCCTCCGTGACGGCGATGGTGTGCTCGCTGTGCGCGCCGCGCGAACCGTCGAAGGACCGGATCGTCCAGCCGTCGGCATCGAACTTGATCCGTTCCTCACCGAGGGTGAACCAGGGCTCGAGCGCGAGCGTGAGGCCCGGTCGGAGTTTCATGCCGCGGCCGGGTTTGCCGATGTTCGCGATGTGCGGGTCCTCGTGCATGGTGCGTCCGAGGCCGTGTCCGCCGAACTCCGTGTTGACCCGATAGCCATAGGATTTGGCCACCGCACCGATCGCGGCGGAGATGTCACCGAGGTGCCCGCCCGGGCGCGCCGCGTCGATGGCCGCCTGAAGCGCCTCCTCGGTCGCGGTGACCAGGCGCTGATCCTCGGGACGGGGAGTGCCGACGATGACGCTGCGGGCGGCGTCGGCGACCCAGCCGTCGATCGAGACGGCGATGTCCATCGACAGCAGGTCCCCGTCGGCCAGGACGTAGTCGTGGGGGAGTCCGTGCAGCACCGCGTCGTTCACCGACAGGCAGATCACGTTGCGGAAAGGGCCGTTGCCGAACGAGGGGGCGTAGTCCCAGTAGCAGGACTCGGCTCCGCGCTCGGCGATCATGTCGCGGGCGCGTTGTTCGAGGTCGAGCAGGTTGACGCCGACGTCGGCGCGTGCGGCGAGGTCGGCGAGGAGCTCGCCGATGAACGCCCCGGTCGTCGCCATCGCCTCGACCTCGGACGGTGTCTTCGGTTCGACCATGTCGTCGGGTTCCCTTCGGTGTCCGGATTGATCTTCGGTATGGAAATCCTGGTATAGAAATACCGAAGGTGTCGGTATAGATATACCGCATCGGCTAGGCTTCGACCATGGTCCGCAACCCCCTGACTCCCGAACAGATCGCCGCCGGTCGTCGTCTGGGTGCCCGGTTGCGCGAACTCCGCGGCGATCGTCCGCTCGCCGAGGTCGCCCTGCGGGCCGGCATCTCGCCGGAGACCCTCCGCAAGATCGAGACCGGCCGCATGCCCACTCCGGCGTTCGCGACGATCGTGGCGCTGGCGCGGTCGCTGGGGGCGTCCCTCGACGAGCTCGCGGTGGTGCTCGACGGCGAGGTCACCCGCGCCGGATGACGCCGCTCCCGCCCGTTCGGGCGGCGCGGTCGTGGATCTCCGATCGGCATCTCGGCGCTGATGCGTGACATGGTGCTCAGGTCCTGCGCGGGGCGGTGGGAATAGGTCCGGTGTGGCGAATGTTACGATGCATAGCGTTTTCGACCATGAGTCGAAAACCTGCCTCGGACACACGGCCCGTGCTCCGGGGAACCGACGACCCGGCGGACACCACGCCGGGGAGCCAGAGGAGTGGCTATGAGCATCACCAGTGACCGTCCGGCGGCCGTGACCGCGACCGGGCTCCTCGATGCCGAGTGGCACGACGCACCCGGCGGTTACGCCGGTGTCGAGCCGACCCCGGAGTGGGCGGACGAGGTGCGTCGCCTCGCGCGCGCCCGCAACGCGACGCTGCTGGCGCACAACTATCAGCTTCCGGCCATCCAGGATGTCGCCGACCACGTGGGTGATTCGCTCGCGCTCTCACGCATCGCCGCCGAGGTCGACTCCGACGAGATCATCTTCTGCGGCGTCCACTTCATGGCCGAGACCGCCAAGATCCTCA
The DNA here is from genome assembly GCF_039939235.1 of Gordonia aurantiaca. Classification (NCBI taxonomy): domain Bacteria; kingdom Bacillati; phylum Actinomycetota; class Actinomycetes; order Mycobacteriales; family Gordoniaceae; genus Gordonia; species Gordonia aurantiaca. The sequence continues at coordinate 441,921 of NZ_JBDUUF010000002.1, forward strand.
GCCCGGACAAGCGCGTCCTGATCCCGGACGAGCGGGCCGGCTGCTCGCTCGCCGACTCGATCACCGCGGACGAACTGCGCGCCTGGAAGGCCGAGTTCCCCGATGCGATCGTCGTCTCCTACGTGAACACCACCGCCGAGGTGAAGGGACTCACCGACATCTGCTGCACGTCGTCGAACGCCGTCGACGTGGTCGCGTCGATCGATCCCGACCGTGACGTGTTGTTCCTCCCGGACCAGTTCCTCGGCGCACACGTCAAGCGCGAGACCGGTCGCGACAACATCCACATCTGGGCGGGCGAGTGCCACGTGCACGCCGGCATCAACGGCGACGAGCTCGCCGAGCAGGCCTCCTCGCACCCGGACGCCGACCTGTTCATCCACCCCGAATGCGGTTGCGCCACTTCGGCTCTCTACCTGGCAGGCGAGGGTGCAGTGCCCGAGGACCGGGTGAAGATCCTGTCGACCGGCGGCATGCTCGACGCCGCGCGCGAGACCGGCGCCAAACAGGTCCTGGTGGCGACCGAGATCGGCATGCTGCACCAGCTGCGCAAGGCCGCGCCGGGTGTCGACTTCCGGGCGGTCAACGACCGCGCGTCGTGCCCCTACATGAAGATGATCACCCCGGCCGCGCTGCTGCGTTGCCTGCGTGAGGGTCGCGACGAGGTGTTCGTCGACGCCGACGTCGCCGAGAAGGCGCGCAAGAGCGTCGAGCGCATGATCGCGATCGGCAACCCGGGCTCGGGCGAGTGACCCTCGGGAAAGCAGGCACCGTGAGCGACGGATTCGTCGGACAGGAGGCGGCCGGCGGGGCGCTCGAACTCGTCGTCGACGACGAGATCCGGGGGCTCATCCGGACCGCGCTCGACGAGGACCTGCGATACGGGCCCGACGTCACGACGGCCGCAACCGTTCCCGCCGGCGCCGTCGTCGACGCTGCGATCGTCAGCCGCGCGCATGGTGTCATCGCCGGTGTGCCGGTGGTGATCGCGGTGTTCGAGGAGGTCATCGGCGCCGGTGAGTTCGAGGTGTCCGAGGCGGTCGCCGACGGCACCGTCGTCGAACCGGGTGATGTGGTCCTGCGGGTTCACGCCCCGACCGCCGCGCTGCTGACCGCCGAGCGCACCGCACTCAATCTGATCTGTCATCTGTCGGGTATCGCGACGGCGACGCGCGCGTGGGTCGACGCGGTGGCCGGATACCCGGCGAGGATCCGCGATTCCCGCAAGACCCTTCCGGGCCTGCGGGTGCTGCAGAAGTACGCGGTCCGCGCAGGTGGGGGAGTCAACCATCGGATGGGTCTCGGCGACGCCGCGTTGATCAAGGACAACCACGTGGTCGCCGCCGGTTCGGCCGCGGCCGCGTTGCAGGCGGTCCGCGAGGCGGCTCCGGGCCTGCCCGTCGAGGTCGAGGTCGACTCGTTGGCCCAGCTCGACGAGGTGCTGCCGCTCGAACCGCAGCTCGTGCTGCTCGACAACTTCGCGCCGTGGGAGACCCAGGTCGCGGTTCAGCGCCGCAACGCGAAGTCGCCGGAGACCAAGCTCGAGAGCTCCGGTGGCCTGAGTCTGCAGGTGGCCGAGGACTATGCCCGTACCGGCGTCGACTACCTCGCCGTCGGCGCGCTGACCCACTCGGTCACGGTGCTCGACCTGGGACTGGACATCCCGGCGCCCGACGCCTGATCCGTACCGTACGAACGAGAGCCGCCCGCGACGCATCGTCGCGGGCGGCTTTGTCGTAGAACCCGGGCCGGCACAGAACCCGGGCCGGCACAGGACCCGGGCCGGCACAGGACCCGGGCCGGCGCAGAATCGCGCCTTCGCCGCAGAGTCGCGAGCTGGAGCGCGCGACTCTGCGGGGCCACCTGCGATTCCTCGGTTTCAGACCCTTCCGTGTATACCCCCATGGGGTATACACTCAGGCTCATGAGTGCTGCACCGACCCCCGGATCCGGGGCGAACCCGCACCGGACACACACGCATTCAGGTCACCGTCACCATGGTGGCGAGCACGGCGAAAACCGTGTGGCACAAACTGATTCCGGGAACGAATTCCGAGCCGCGCGTAGCAGGGGCGAGACGCACACCGCTCCCACCGAACACGCAGCCCATACCGATGCCGCGACCCATACCGAGCGTGGGGTCCATGCCGGCCACTCGGGCCACGCCGGACACGGCGACCACACGGGCCACGCCGGTCACGTCGCGCAGTTCCGGCGGCTCTTCTGGATCATGCTGGTCGTGGCGATCCCCACGGTCGCGTTCAGCGGTATGTTCGCGCACCTCGTCGGCTACGACCTCCCGCACGACGGGTGGATCACCTGGATCTCGCCGATCCTCGGTACGGTCCTCTACTTCTGGGGCGGCAGGCCCTTCCTCACCGGTGCCATCGGCGAGATCCGCTCGCGCGCACCGGGGATGATGCTGCTGATCGCGCTGGCGATCACGGTGGCCTTCGTCGCGTCCTGGGGTGCCACGCTGGACCTGCTGCCCGGTGACCTCGACTTCTGGTGGGAGCTGGCGCTGCTGGTCGTGATCATGCTCCTCGGCCACTGGATCGAGATGCGTGCACTCGCCATGACGACGTCGGCGCTCGACTCCATTGCCGCGCTGCTGCCCGACACCGCGGAGAAGGTCCTCGACGACGGTGCCACGGTCACCGTGACACCGGACCGGCTCGGCGTGGGCGACGTGGTCCTGGTCCGGCCCGGGGCATCGGTGCCCGCGGACGGTGAGATCATCTCCGGTGCAGCAGATTTCGACGAGTCGATGATCACCGGCGAGTCGCGTCCGGTGGCACGCGGGACCGGGGACAAGGTGGTTGCCGGGACCGTCGCCACCGACTCCGGCGTGCGCGTGCGGGTCCGTGCGGTCGGAGACGACACGGCCCTCGCCGGCATCGCGCGATTGGTCGCACAGGCGCAGGAATCGTCGTCGCGGGCCCAGCGTCTCGCCGACCGCGCGGCCGGATGGCTCTTCTGGTTCGCGCTCGGCTCGGCCGTCGTCACCGCGATCGTGTGGTCGACGATCGGGATGCCCGACGAGGCGGTCATCCGCGTGATCACCGTCCTCGTCATCGCGTGCCCGCATGCGCTCGGCCTGGCGATCCCACTCGTCGTGTCCATCGCGACCGAACGCGCGGCGCGTGGGGGAGTGCTGATCTCCGACCGCATGGCGCTCGAGTCGATGAGGTCGGTCGGCGCCGTCCTCTTCGACAAGACCGGCACCCTCACCCGCGGTAACCCGGTGCTGCACGCCGTCGAACCGACTGCCGGACGTACCGCCGACGAGGTCCTGGTGCTCGCGGCGTCGGCCGAATCCGACAGCGAGCACCCGCTCGCCGCCGCCGTCGTGGACGCCGCGCGGGGCCGTGCCCTACAGCTGTCACCCGTCGAGGACTTCACCTCGTCGCCGGCGACGGGCGTCTCTGCGACCGTCGACGGGGTCTCGGTCTCGGTCGGCGGGCCCCGGCTGCTCGCGGAACACGGCCTCGGGGAACTCCCGATCGCCGAGGACTGGCGCGCCGCCGGCGCGATCATCCTGCACGTGCTGGCAGACGACCAGGTCATCGGCGCGCTCGCGCTCAGCGACGAGATCCGTCCGGAGTCTCGGGAAGCGGTGGACGGGCTTCTGCAACTCGGCATCGAGCCGGTCATGGTCACCGGGGATGCCCCGGTGGTCGCCGACTCGGTGGCGCGGGAACTCGGCATCGAGCGGGTGTTCGCCGGCGTCCGCCCCGAGGACAAGGAACTCCGCGTCGCCGAACTGCAGGGCGAGGGCAAGCGGGTCGCGATGGTCGGTGACGGCGTCAACGACGCGCCCGCGCTGGCCCGCGCGGACGTGGGTCTCGCGATCGGCGCCGGGACCGACGTCGCCATATCCTCCGCCGGTGTCGTTCTCGCATCGTCGGATCCGCGGGCGGTGCTAAAGGTGATCGAGCTGTCGAAGGCGGCCTACCGGAAGATGGTGCAGAACCTCTGGTGGGCGGCCGGCTACAACCTCCTCGCCGTCCCGCTCGCCGCCGGGGTTCTCGCTCCGATCGGGTTCGTGCTCCCGATGGGCGTCGGAGCCGTGTTGATGTCGGTGTCGACGATCGTGGTGGCACTCAACGCACAGCTGCTGCGCCGCCTGGACCTGTCCGTCGAATCGGACGAATCGGAACGTCGCAAGCCGGTCGCCTGACCAGAACCACCGTTCGCGAAGGCCCGGAGCTGCTGCTCACGCGGTGGTTCCGGGCCTTCGTCGTCTCGCATAACGGTGCGTTACCGCGGCTTCGACATCGAGAACGGATGGGTTGATGTCGTGATTTCACTCACAGACGGTCAGGCGTCCAAGATGGGCAATCCTCGATTGCCATTGAAAAGCGTTGAGCTGCAATGTGTTTGGGTTTCGTATATGACATAGGAATTTCGGGCTGCCAAATCCTTTTATGAGAATTCGCAAAATCGTGTAACGCGGAGCAAGAATTCATATCTACTCGTCGGTAACTATGTCGAGGGAAAGGGGGGTGAATAGTCCGATCGCCTTCTCGCATGCCCGACCCCCCATCAACTATGCGAAAAATTGAGACACCCGCGACTCATGATTTATACGACCCCCACTCGAACTGCACGACACAACAACGACGCATGCACCGCTCGGCTGCGCCGGCGGCACCCCCGACGATTCCGGCTAACGGCCCGCGGTTTGACCGGAATGACCGTCGCCGCGAGCGTCGCGGCGACAGGCTTCATTGCGATCGGCGCCGGCGAGGCAACTGCCGATCCGACGATTTCCACCTTCAATCTCTTCATTCCCGGCACCTGGGAGACCGACGCCGAGGCGGACCCCACGCGGCCCACCGGGGCCCTTGCGGCCGTGGCCCGGGAGATCGAGCGCGAGCACGGCGACTCGGCCACGATCTTCTTCCTCCCGTACATGGCGCGGGCGTTCGACAACGGCCGCACCTACGCCGACAGCAAGGCGACCGCGATCGCGAACGCCTCGAAGGTGCTCGCCGATCGCGCCGAGGCCGATCCGGACCTGCGGTTCACGATCACCGGGTACAGCCAGGGCGCCGACGCCGCCGGTGACCTTGCCGCGGCGATCGGCAACGGCAAGGGCCCGATTCCACCCGATCGGGTCGTCGCCGTCGGCCTGCTCGCCGACCCCGGTAACGGGACCGAGGGGCAGAAGATCATCGGGCCGTCGGCCCGGGGGATCGGCATCGCCGATCCGCGCCCAGAGGGGATGGGCGAGCTGTCCGGTCGCGTTACCAGCATCTGTCACCCCGCGGATCTGTACTGCTCGATCGACAAGAGGCGTCATCCGGTGCTCGGGAAGATCGGCACCGTCTTGAGCGAGGGTGCCGAGGGGGTCGCCGACGCCGTCGAGAACGCCATAGATGTCATCGGCACCATCGCGAGGATCGACTATGCCTCGCTGGGAGCTGACATCACGCGATTGCCCCGGCTCATCGGGGTGGGCGACCTCAAGGCCGCACATCAGGTGGCCGGCGCGGTCAACGAGCAGCTGCATCCGTTCGTCAAGCTCGCCAATAAGGTCGACTACGGCAGGGTCGCCAAGGTTCTCGACCTGATCCCCGACGAGACCGGGTTGGCCAAGGTTGGTGCCGCGATGTGCCGCGTGCTGGACCGGATCGATCTCGAGCGGGCCGCGGACCTGGTGGGCCGGATCCAGGAGCTGACCTGGTCTGCCGCGGGAGCCGTCGGCACCCGGCTGGGTGCGGCATCGATGCCGGACGTCGAAGTCGATGTCGCCGACGTGGTGCAGATCGGCAGGGAACTGGTCTCGCTGACCGTCGACGTCGTCGAGGTCTCCGACGAGGGCGACGCGTCGCACACCGGCGTGCTGTCCGACCTCATCTCGCCGCGGTTCAAGGAGCTGGCCAAGGAGCTCGCGAAGATCGTCGCCGGGCAGGCGGTCACCGACCCCGCCGCGATCATCCGCGACGCCGTCACGGCCAAGGAGTTCTACTCCGGCAACGCCCACACCGACTACGCGCGGTTCGTCGTCGACAAGGTCGGTCGTACAGCGATCGCCTGGCTGGGGGACTGGCTCGCCGACAGCATCGACGAGGCTGCCGCCGTGCCGGACCCGACATCGGGTTCGGAGGCGGGGGACGACTCGGCATCGGAGTCCGAATCCTGTTCGTCAGACCACGCCGAAGAATGTGCCAATGACGATTGACAAAATAGCAACGACTGATGACATGAATGGTGATCCCAACATCCTCGATGTCAACGATCGTTGTCTTGAATATCAACAGTCATTGTCATTTAGCAATGCTTATTGACATAAATTCTGAGACATTTGTGACGTGGTCGGATGACCAGATTCAAATTGGGTCAGATCTGATCGTGTAATTGGGAACGGGCGTGTCCAGAAATTGTGATCAAACGACCAGGTAGGGGTGAGTCACTTCACACAAATAGCCTTGAAAATCCGATAACAAAAATCGACAATCAATCTAAATTACTGGTGAGTAGCAATGAGCTACGCCTCCTGAGAAAACGATGGACGGAAGATGACGAACCACACGACCCCCACCAACACCCCGCTGACCGACGAAGAACGTGCCCGTAAGGGTCGGAAGCGCAAGGCCATCCTTGCGTCCGGAGCGGTTCTCGGCGTCGGCGCCGTGGTCACCCTTGCTGCATGGAACGACACGGTGTTCAGCAACGGCACGTTCGGTATCGGCGACATCGCCTGGAACGTTCAGGGCAGCCACGACGGAACCGACTGGGCGGAGTACGACACCAGCCCGGGCCGCGACATCGTCTTCGTCGTCGACGGCGGTGGTTCTCCCACGGCGCTCCTGCCGGGGCAGACCGCCAAGGGTGACTTCTACCTGAAGGAGACCAAGGGCAAACTGGACGCCCAGATCACGATCGAGCCGAAGGCGACCGCCGCCAGCGCGCTGGCAAGCACGCTCCTGGTGACCATCAAGTCCGAGGGCGCGACCCTTGTTCCCAGCCAGCCCCTGAGCGGGACGGCCGGAACCACGTTCACGCTCCCCAAGGGCACCCAGAAGAAGCTCGAGTTCGAGGTCACCCTGCCTGCGACGGCGAGCCAGTCGCTCGACTCGAACATCAACGTCAACAAGATCTGGGAGATGAAGGCCCAGAGCGTCGGCGCCTAGTACGTGCCCCGGTCCGGCGGTGATGACACCCATCCCACCCCCTCCTCGCCGCCGGATCGGGGTCTGTTCGCGTCCTGCGCTTCCGACCCGACATGCCCGGTCCCGACCCCCCACATGCCCCCAGCCCGAATCCTCAGCACTCACACACAGAGAGACGCCACATGACCACGACCGCGAAGCCGGGTAGCGACCGGGCACTCGACATCCGGGATTCGTGGAATGTGACCGCGCCGCTCGATGTGACGCTTCGGGGACCCCGGCCGCGACGGACATCGACCCCGCGGATGTTCGTTCAGCCGTCGGATGCCCCCACCGAGCCCATCCCCGTGGTCTCGAATCGCTTGGTCTCGACCCCGGTTGCCTCGACCCCGGTTGCCTCGGAGTCGATTTCGGATGACGCCGACCGACTCGAGCCGCTCGCGACGCCCCTGACCACGTCAAAGCGCTCGTGGTCCGAGCTGCTCGGAGACTGGGTGCTGAACATCCTCGCGGTGTTCGGGGTCCTGTGCGTCGTCCTGACCGTGATGGCGTTCGTCGGCAACTACTCGATCATCTTGTTCAAGACGGGATCGATGGACCCGACCATCCCGCAGGGCTCCGCGGCCATCGTTCACGAGATACCCGCCACCCAGGTGAAGGTCGGCGACATCATCACAGTCGATCGCGGACCCGGCGAGAAGCCCATCACTCACCGCGCCATCTCGGTGAAGCCCACCGGCGGTGGCCGAGTGGAGATCGAGATGCAGGGTGACGCCAACCCGAACCCCGACCCCGAACCCTATCGGGTGTCGACGGTGAAGAAGGTGGTCTGGCATGTGCCTGGCATCGCAAAGCAGATCGTCTGGCTCTCGCATCCTTACGTACTCGCCGGCATCACTCTCGGCGCCGCGCTCCTCGTGCTCTGGGCCTTCTGGCCGAAGTCCCCGGCCGGTCGACGTGAACGAATCGACGTCTGATCCGGGCTTGGGCTCTGTGATCCTCTGCACCGCAACGCACTTGTGCTTGCAACCCCTACACATCGGCGTAGCCTCATGAACCTCAGCAAACGCAGTAAGATCCTGATCACCGTCGTCGGCTTCGTGGCCATCCTCGGCGTGCTCGCCCAGGCCACCGGCGTGCTCGCCGCCTGGAACGACAAGGTCTTCGGCGGCGCCACGTTCGGCAAGGCGCCCGCGACCGACGGGTATGCGCGGTCCGCCACGGCCAAGGTCTACACGAACCGTGTGCTCACGTCGGACTCATTCGAGGCCACGATCGCGACCCATACGTTCGCCAGTCCTGGTTCGTCGTTCGTCCCCGGCGTCGACGGTTGGACCACCAAGTCGAAGTCCGGACTCTTCGCCTCGGGCGTGGTGAGGGGGACAGGACGCTCGGCGGCAAGCTATACGCGAAACGCGGGGAACACCTCGGCGAGCGCGGTGAGTCTGGCAAAGGACCTCGAGATCATTCCCCGCTCCACCGCGTTCGACCCATCGGATCGGCTGTCCCTCATGGATACAACCGGTGAGTACCGTGCGGCGGTCACCTGCGAGACGGACGACTACGGCAGGACCGTGAACGCGCGAGCCGAGGCTCCATCGGGGTCTCCGATCGAGATCGGAATCGGTTCCAACCACTACTACTCCGTGCCGGGGAGAAATCAGCAGGTCGTCATCAACGACGACGCAGTCGGTTTGCACGTATCGGGAACGCTGACCAGCGTCGTGAGGGAAGAGCCGACATACGCTCTCTCCACGCTGGTCCTCGACATCGACATCCAGTCCGCCCTGTGGCCCTACACGACTCTCTGGACCGTGACCATGCAGTTCGTCCGGGCTGAGTGCGGCATCGGCAAGGCGCTGCCCGCGGTTGACTCCGATACCACGCTCACAGCTGCGCGGATGGCGATGGCTCGCCTCGCGCCCACCTCGGAGAGCACACCCTCCGAGTCCGCCGAGAGCTCTGCTTCGGAAAGCTCTGCGTCGTCGGGTTCCAGCGCGGACAGCTCTGCGGAGAAGGGTTCCGGCAAGTCCGAGAACTCCTCGTCGGCAAGCTCTTCGGACTCCGAAGTGGCTCCTGCCGCGAAGGTCGGACCGACGACCCCCACCGACGTGGATGTGGGCGCAGCCTTTCCGGTCACCGGGACCGACGGCACCGACCTCGGGTCGGCGACGATCCAGAAGGTCGAGTCCACCGCGGAGTCGGCGACCGGGCCGGCGACCGTCGCCGTGAAGATGTCGGTCACGACCTCCGACGCAACGGGCGCGTCGAGGCTCTCGACGGTCGACCGGAAGGACTTCCTTCCGATCGTCGGTGGAGCGGAGCAGGATCCCGGCACGGCATCGGACACCCCGACGCCGCGACTGCCCGACACGCTCGAACCCGGGCAGACCTACTCCGGATGGGTGACGTTCACCGCCCCGAGCGCGGCCGGTAAGGCGATGTGGAAACCCGCGGGCACAGCGGGATTCACCTTCGTGCTGCCGGACCCGCAGTTGCCGGCGACCTCGACGACCACACCCGCGCCGACCGTGACGGCGCCGGAGACGAGGGAACCCGACGCCGCGCCCGCGCCCGCGGAGGAGAAGCCGGCGGCGGACGCCGAGGTGAGCGAGGCTCCCGAGCCGGAGCCGACCGTGGAGAACAAGTCGCGGCCGAAGGCGGATTCCTCGTCGGCGGATTCTTCGTTGGCGGATTCCTCGTCGGGCGACGGGTAGAGCGGTACGCAGCCGATCCCGTTGCGTCGGTACCCGTGAACCGGCGCAACGGGATTCTGCTCATGAGGGTTCGACCCCGGCCTGCAGCGTCTTCGGCACGACCGGGGCCGGTGCCTGGGCGGCGAGGCCCGGGCCTTGCGGCGACAGAAGCCCACGACCGGTCGCTGGGCCCGAGCTGCTTGCCGTCGCCGACACACGCGGGGCGGGGCGCTCCAGAGGGCACCATTGACGAGTTCGGAAACCGACAAGGCCGGAAACCAGAAGTGGGAGGCCGCTCGCGCGACCTCCCACTTCTTCGGGGTGGATGACGGGACTCGAACCCGCGACAGCCAGGATCACAACCTGGTGCTCTACCAACTGAACTACATCCACCATCGGCGTCTTCGACCCGGGCTTTCGCTCCTGGCCTCAGAGCCATGAACACTCTAGCGGGTAGATGGCCCGGAATACCAATCGATATCCTGACCTGCGGTTTTCAGGCGGGCCCGAGATCCTCGACGATCTTGGCGAGCGCATCGGTGTCGGGGCCGGGGGCGGGCACGAACGCTGCGGCGCGGTAGTAGCGCAGCTCGCGGATCGACTCGCGGATGTCGGCGAGCGCGCGGTGGGCGAGGCCCTTCTCGGGCTGGCCGAAGTAGATGCGCGGGTACCAGCGTCGGCACAGCTCCTTGATCGAGCTGACGTCGACCATCCGGTAGTGGAGGTAGGCGTCGAGCTCGGGCATGTCGCGCGCGATGAAACCGCGGTCGGTGGCGATCGAATTGCCGGCCAGCGGCACCGCGCCCGGCGTGGTCACGTGTTTACGCACGTAGTCGAGCACCATTTTCTCGGCCTCGGCAAGGGTGACCGTCGACTTGCGGACCTCTTCGGTGAGTCCGGAGTCGGCGTGCATCTTCTTGACCACATCCGGCATCGACTCGAGGGCCTCGTCGTCGGCATGGATGACCACGTCCACGCCGTCACCCAGGATGTTGAGGTCACCGTCGGTGACCAGCGCCGCGATCTCGATCAATTTGTCCGATTCGAGGCGGAGTCCGGTCATCTCGCAATCGATCCACACCAGTTTGTCCTGCACCCGACAACCTTAGCCAACGTGCGCGACATGGCCGCCGCGGACGCAGAACTCTCCGGGCCTCCGCGGGATATCGTGTCCTCGTGACCGAAGCCCTCAGCCCTGCCCAGACCATCGCCGCCGGCTACGCCTTCACCTCGACCTCGCTCGAACTCGGGTCGGTCTCGGTGGACGGCCAGGTCGATCCCACGGCCGCTGTGCGCATTCCGCTGGCGATGATGAACCGGCACGGCCTCGTGGCTGGTGCCACCGGCACCGGCAAGACGAAGACGCTGCAGCTGCTCGCCGAGCAGCTCTCGGCGAACGGCGTTCCCGTCGTGATGGCCGACATCAAGGGCGACCTCTCGGGGTTGAGCCGGCCGGGCGCCGGTAACGACAAGATCGTCGAACGGGCGCAGCAGACCGGCGACGACTGGCAGCCCGCGTCGTACCCGGTGGAGTTCGTCTCGCTCGGCTCGACGGGCATCGGCGTGCCGATCCGCGCGACCATCACGTCGTTCGGCCCGATCCTCCTGTCCAAGGTGCTCGGCCTCAACGACACGCAGGAATCGACGCTCGGACTCATCTTCCACTGGGCCGACAAGAAGGGCCTGCCGCTGTTGGACCTGAAGGATCTGCGGTCGGTCATCGCGTTCCTCACCAGCGACGAGGGCAAGGATGAGCTGAAGAACATCGGCGGCGTCTCCCGCCAGACCGCCGGCGTCATCCTGCGTGCGCTGACCAACCTCGAGGCCGACGGCGGTGACACCTTCTTCGGCGAACCGGAGATCGAGCCCGCCGACCTCATCAGGGCGGCCCCGGACGGCCGCGGCGTCATCACGCTGTTCGAGCTGGGTGCGCAGTCGGCGCGCCCCGTGCTGTTCTCCACGTTCCTGATGTGGATCCTCGCCGACCTGTTCCAGTACCTGCCCGAGGTCGGCGACCTCGACAAGCCCAAGCTGGTCTTCATCTTCGACGAGTCACATCTGCTGTTCGACGACGCGTCCAAGGCGTTCGTCGACCAGGTCGAGCAGACGGTGAAACTGATCCGCTCGAAGGGCGTGGGCGTGTTCTTCTGCTCGCAGCTGCCCACCGACATCCCCAACGAGGTGCTCTCGCAGCTCGGCGCCCGCATCCAGCATGCGTTGCGCGCATTCACTCCCGACGACCAGAAGGCGCTGAAGAAGACGGTCAAGACCTACCCGGTCTCGGAGGTCTACAAGCTCGAGCAGGCGCTGACGTCGCTCGGTACCGGTGAGGCCGTCGTGACGGTGCTGTCGGAGAAGGGCGCCCCGACCCCGGTCGCGTGGACGGTCATCCGGCCGCCGCGGTCGTCGATGGAGGCGATCGGCGACCAGGCGATCACCGCGGCCGCCAAGGCGAGCCCGCTGTACGCGAAGTACGGTCAGTCCATCGACCGCGAGTCGGCCTACGAGAAGCTCGCCGCGAACACGCTGTCGCCGGGGGAGGCGCCTGACGCGCCCATTCCGGCACCGCTTCCCGCGCCGGCGCCCGCGCCGGCCCCCAAGGCGCCGAAGCCGGCGCCAGCGGAGCCCGGCATCCTCACCGAGGTGCTGACGAGCAAGCCGGTGCAGAGCTTCCTCCGCTCGGCGGCCAGCGCCGCAGGACGTGAGTTCAGCCGTGCGATCTTCGGGACGGGGCGGCGTCGACGCCGGTGACGTGCAGACCCTCTCGGTTGCGGCCGTCGCTGCCCGGAGTGTAGGGCGACATCGACCCGACACGACGGATCGCCCTTCGAACGCCAGCCGGCACAACAGAATCGAGGTCGCCCGCGACCACACTCCGGCACGGCGACCTCGACCGATGACGCCGACACGGATCGATGTCGCGGGCGACATCGATCCCGGCGCAGTCCCACTTCGTTCCCGCCGGGAGCGGGGGACATCGACCTATTCGGCGCTGAATTTCTTGTAGAAGCTGCCGACGATCGGCGCGACGATGGCGCGTGGCGAGTAACCGCCGGCCACCGACATCGCCTTCGACAGGGTGCCGGGTACGACGCGCATCTTGTTGTGCTCCAACGCATCCAGGCTCATCTCGGCGACCTTGGCCGAGTTGTGCCACAGGAAGTCGGGGACGACCTTGTCCACGATCGACGCCTCTTCCGGCGACGGGGTGTGGGTGCGCACGGGTCCGGGCGCGAGCAGCGTGACGTGCACGCCCTGCTCGGCGACCTCGCCGCGCAGGGATTCGCTGAAGGTGTTCACGAACGCCTTCGATGCCGCATAGGTGGCATTGTTGGGAATCGGCATGTTGCCCGCGGCCGAACCGACCATCAGGATGCCGCCCGAACCGCGCTTGACCATCTGCGGCAGCACCGCGAGGGTCAGGTCGTGAACGGCGTTGACGTTCAGCAGGACCTGGGCGCGTTCGTAGTCGGGATCGAGCTCGGCGACCGGGCCGAAGGTCGCGATGCCCGCGTTGTTGCAGAGGATCGAGATCTCGCGTCCGGCGAACTCGGCGGCGAGGACCTCGACCTTCGTCGGGTCCGAGAGGTCCACGGCGCGTACCTCGACGGCGACGGCATGGGCGCTCCGCAGTTCGCCGGCGAGCTCCTCGAGGAGCTCACCGCGGCGCGCGACGAGGATGACCGAGTGGCCCCGCGAGGCCAGCACACGGGCGAGCTCGCGGCCGATGCCGGAGGAGGCCCCGGTGACGACGGCGCGGGCGGATTCTGAAGGCGGCGGTACCGGCATGGTCGCAATCGTAGCCGCCGCTGCGTCCCGTCCCGTCGACGAGCCGGGACGCAGCGGCGTCACCCTGTGAGAGGGGTCTGATGTGGGCGGTCAGCCGATCCCGGCGGCCACCTCGGTGCCCTGCCGGATGGCGCGCTTGGCGTCGAGTTCGCCCGCGTGGTCGGCACCTCCGATGACATGTGTGGTGACCCCGGCGAGGGTCAGCGGATCGACGAGGTCGCGCACCGACTCCTGGCCGGCGCAGATCACCACGTTGTCGACCTCGAGGAGCCGGGTCTCCTTCACGTTTCCCTCGTCGTCGCGGAAGCTCAGGTGCAGACCCTGGTCGTCGATCTTTTCGTAGGTCGCGCCGCTGATCTGCTCGACGCCCTTCATCTTGATGGTGGCGCGGTGCACCCAGCCGGTGGTCTTGCCGAGCGACTTGCCCTGCTTACCGGGCTTGCGCTGCACCATGTAGACCTGGCGGGCCGGCGGCAGTGGCCGGGGCTTGGTGACGTAGCCGGGCTTCTCCGGATCGTCGGTCACGCCCCATTCCTGTTCCCATTCCTTGAGATTCAGCGTCGGCGACTCGTCGGTGACGAGGAACTCGCTGACGTCGAAGCCGATGCCGCCCGCGCCGATCACGGCGACGCGCTTGCCGATCTCACGGTGCCCGAGCACGGCGTCGGCGTAGGACATGACCATCGGGTGGTCGACGCCGGGGAAGTCCGGGATACGGGGCACCACACCCGTCGCGACGATCACATCGTCGAACTTCTCCGCGATGAGGGTGTCGGCGTCGACGCGCGTGTTGAGGCGCAGGTCGATGCCGAGGACCTCGATCTTGCGAGAGTAGTAGCGGATCGTCTCCTTGAACTCCTCCTTGCCCGGGATGCGGGAGGCGATGGAGAACTGTCCGCCGATCGAGTCGCCGCCTTCGAACAGGGTGACCTTGTGGCCGCGTTCGGCGGCCGAGACCGCGGCCGACAGGCCGGCAGGACCGGCGCCGACGACGGCGATGCGCTTGGCCTTGCGGGTCGGGCTGAGGACCAGGGTGGTTTCGCGGCCGGCGCGCGGATTGACCAGACACGACACCTTCTTGCCGACGAACGCGTGATCGAGGCAGGCCTGGTTGCAGCCGATGCAGGTGTTGATCTCGTCGGAGCGACCCTCACGGGCCTTGTTCGCAAGGTGCGGATCTGCGAGGAAGGGACGGGCCATCTGGATGGCGTCGACGCGGCCGTTGGCGAGGATCTCCTCGGCGAACTCCGGCGTGTTGATCCGGTTGGCCGCGATCAGCGGGATCGACACCTCGTCGCGCAGGCGCTCGGTGAACTTCACGAACGCGCCGCGGGGGACCGAGGTGACGATCGTCGGGACCTGCGCCTCGTGCCAGCCGATGTCGGTGTTGATCGCGTCGACACCGAATTCCTCTGCCTTGCGGGCCATCAGTGCGATCTCGTCCCAGGTCTGGCCCTTGCGGATCAGGTCGGCGACCGACTGGCGCAGGATGACCGGGAAGTCGCGCGGCACCTGTCGGCGGATCTCCTTGATGACCTCGACGAGGAAACGCTGCCGGTTCTCGGTGTTGCCGCCCCACTTGTCGGTGCGGTCATTGGTGTGAGGGCACAGGAACTGGTTGATCAGGTAGCCCTCGCCGCCCATGATCTCGATGGCGTCGTAGCCGGCCTTGCGGGCGAGCTTGGCCGAGTGCCCGAATGACTTGATGACGTGCCAGATGATCGGCTCGGTCATGCGCAGGTGCTTGAACGGATGGATGGGCGAGGGGTCCTTGCCCGGCGCGACCTTGAACGGCGTGTACCCGTAGCGGCCGGCGTGGATGAGCTGCATCGCGATCTTGCCGCCCTCGTCGTGCACGGCCTTGGTGACCCGCCGATGGCGCTTCCAGTCCAGCGCGTTGGTCATCTTGCCGCCGGCGACGGCGAGCAGGCCGGTGCGGCTGGTGCCGAAACCGCCGGTGATGATCAGTCCCGCACCGCCTTTCGCACGTTCGGCGAAGTACGCAGCGAGCTTGTCGGTGTCCCACAGGCGGTCTTCGAGGCCGGTGTGCATCGAGCCCATGATCAGACGGTTCTCGATGGTCATCCCGCCGATCTGCAGCGGCGTGAACAGGTGCGGGTAGTACGGGTTTGGTTGTGCCGTGTGGGCTGACATGGCGCGACCTTTCATCTGGTTGTCGTCGGAACGCTTGGTGAAACAGTCATCGAGGGGAAGTCAGGGATGGAATGGTGTTCAGCCACCGGCGAGTTCGCGCTCGAGGGCCGGGATGACCTCGTCGCACCATTCGACGTAGCTCTGCTCCTGGCGGATGCCGCCGCGCAACACCAGGTACTGGTGCAGCCTGCGGCCGGTGAGTGTCTCGGGCTCGGGGTAGTAGTCGGCCTGGAAACCCTCGTACAACCTCAGCTGTGCGAGGTGGGCGTCGCGGTGGGCCTTCAGTTCACCGATGATCGCGGCGAGGTCGCCGAACTCTGCGGCGCGCAGTTTGACGCCGATGTCGCTGCGCAGGGGCTGGATGGGGGTGGGACTCATCGCCCACTCGGCCAGGGCTTCTCGACCGGCGTCGGAGATCGTGTAGACCTTCTTGTCCGGCCGGCCGTCCTGGCTGATCGACTCGACGCTGACGAGTCCGTCGTCGAGGAGCTTCTTCAGCGTGCGATAGATCTGCTGGTGGGTGGCCGACCAGAAGTAGCCGATCGACCGGTCGAACTGCTGGCCGATCTCGTAACCCGTCCCCGGCCGCTCCGCCAGCGAGACCAGGATCGCGTGTTCGAGCGCCATGTGAGCACGCTAACACTGCAACGATGCGCTCTGCAACAAGGTGCATATGAGTCTTGTTGCATATGCACCTCGTGAGGTGGATGGGACGGAAGTGGGAGGTATGCGCGGCGCCACATCGGCCGGTGCCGCAGACTGTTGCGCATGACCGAACCGGAGAAGGGGACGCGGGGCCTGCTGTCCTGGACGCTCACCACCAATTCCGTCGTCGCGCCCGAGGAACGCCTGACCTGGCCGCGCACGGCGAGCATCGGACTGCAACACGTGATCGCGATGTTCGGCGCCACCTTCCTGGTGCCGGTGCTGACCGGGTTTCCGCCGTCGACGACGCTGTTCTTCTCCGGCATCGGCACGCTGCTGTTCCTGCTGATCACCCGCAACCGGCTGCCGAGCTATCTGGGATCGAGTTTCGCGATCATCGCGCCGGTGACCGCGGCGGTCGCCTCCGACGGTGCGTCGTCGGCGCTGGGTGGCCTGGTCGCGGTGGGTGCGTTGCTGGTGATCGTCGGCCTGGTCTGTCACTTCGCCGGGGTGAGGTGGATCGAGGTGCTGATGCCGCCGGTGGTGACCGGCACGATCGTCGCGCTGATCGGCCTCAACCTCGCGCCGGCCGCGAAGAACAACTTCGTGGCCGAGCCGGTGCTGGCGACCGTCGTGCTGGTGCTGCTGATCGCTTCGGCGGTGCTGTTCCGCGGTCTGCTGGGACGTCTTGCGATCTTCCTCAGCGTCGCCGTCGGCTATCTGCTCGCGTTGCTCCTCGACTGGATCGACTCCGACAACGACTACATCGACACCACCGGCATCGGTGACGCCGCGTGGATCGGTCTGCCCGACTTCCAGACGCCGACGTTCGAGCTCGGGGTGTTGCCGCTGTTCCTGCCCGTCGTGCTCGTGCTCGTCGTGGAGAACATCGGCCATGTGAAGTCGGTGGCGATGATGACGGGCAAGGACTATGACGACGTGATGGGCCGTGCCATTGCCGCCGACGGCCTCGCGACGATGCTCGCCGGCAGCGGAGGTGGCTCGGCGACGACCACATACGCAGAGAACATCGGCGTGATGTCGGCGACCAAGGTCTACTCGACCGCCGCCTACTGGGTGGCCGCCGCGACCGCCATCCTCCTGGGCCTCTCGCCGAAGGTCGGCGCGGTGATCGCCGCGGTTCCGCCGGGGGTGCTCGGTGGCGTCACCACCGCGCTCTACGGCCTCGTCGGTATCATCGGCGTGCAGATCTGGGTTGCCAACAAGGTCGACTTCTCCAAGCCGATCAACCAGTTCACCGCCGCCATCCCGCTCATCATCGGCATCGCCGACTTCACCTGGCAGGTCGGTGATCTCGTGTTCGCCGGCATCTCGCTCGGCTCGGTCGCGGCGTTGGTGATCTACCACTCGATGCGGGGGATCGGCGGGTGGCGCGGCACGGTGGTGGTCGACGCCGCCGAGGGCGCCGGCAAGCACTGAGGGTGTCGGCAAGCACTGAGGGTGTCGGCGACCGCTGAGGGTGTCGGCGAGCGCTGAGGGCGCCGGTCACCACGGCAACCTGAGCGGGATGTCCGGAATCGGTCCCGGTACGTCGATGTCGCCGTCCAGCGGGTCCAGCAGACGGTTCCACCACGGCAGTAGACCCGGCACCGGAGGACCGGGTGTGTCGGGTCTGCGCTCCACGTACCGGTCGGGTTCGGCTCCGGTGATGACCTTGACCATGTTCTGGAAGGCCGTGGAGTCCGGGTCGTTCCAGTAGGCGCCGTGCGTCCGGTATCCGCCGACCCGGGGCTGCCCGTCGATCTCGACGGCGCCGGTGTCCAGGCGCGTCACGCCGGGTGCGGTGTCTGGGTCGGCGCCATGCGGATTGCCGGGCAGCGACTGCACGAGGTGGATCGGGTCGCCCGGGAAGGTGAGCGAATACCGTTCGACGCCCGATGCTCGTGGCAGGTCGAGCGCGCCGGTGCCCGCCGACGACGCGTAGATGACGCGATCGGGGGTGAGTCCGAGTTGCTCGGCGGTGCCGACGACCGACCCGCCGTACGAGTGGCCGACGAACGTGGACTTGGCCGTGGGTGCGTGCCGGGCGAGTTCGGCGTCGAGTTCGTGCCCGAAGATCGCGAGGCGCCCGCCCATCTCGATGGCGGGACCGGGACTGGTGGCCGCCCTCAGGTCTCGAGGCAGCTCCCCGTCGAGGTAGAGGAATACCGGCCCGTTGGTCTGGTTCGCGAGTTCGGTTGCCGCGCGCCGGTTGTCGCCGTTGGCCGAGTCGAGGTCGGTGCCGGTGCCCGGCACGTACACCGCGACGTTTCGGGTGTTGGGCCGGAGTCGTCCGATCATCTCGACCGCGCGGCCGCGCGGTGTGTTCACAAAGCTGATGAACTGCCGCTCGGCGAGGCCGTCGTCGCCGGCGTGCGGATAGGGGTTCGACGGGTCGGGTGTCGGGGTGAGCATGTCCCGCAGCGTCTGTGCACGTCGGCCGAGGCCACGACCTGCCTGGACCTCGTCGGCGAGCGCGTTGCGGATGTTGATCTCGTTGGCGACGACGCGCCACTCGAACGGGATTCCCGGAAGATTGCCCATCACATGGGGATTCGCCTGGATCAGACGGCGTACGTCTCGCCGGCTCATCTTCTCGACGACGCCGCGGCGCCGGTCCGGGGCGAGGGACTCCAGCATGCGCACGGCGGCGTCGGCATCCATCGACGATCCGCCGGGCAATGTCACGTCGGGTGCGCCGTCGATCATCGACGCCAGGTCCGACGCGTAGCCGTCGAGTCGGGCGCCGTGCATCTCGTCGAGTTCGTCGATGGTGTCGAGTCCCGCGGCGATGGTGTAGGTGAGTTCGGCGGCCGACGAGGAGCGCGCGGGATCGGGGTGGGTGACCGTGCCGTTCTCGGCGACCCGGAATCCTTCGCCGTTCGCTGCCTCGACGAGACGTAGCACACGATCGCGGGCGTATGCGAGACCGGTTCCGGCATCCAGGGCTTCGTCGGCGATCATCTGCAGCACGTTGCGGACCTCGTCGGCGTGGTCGTGTTCCTGGTCGAGTCGACGACGCGCGGCGTCGTGGGTGCGACCGTGCCAGGAGGTCATCGAGTCGAGCGCCGACACGGCACGGCCGATGCCGGTGTCCAGTGCTTCGGCGGCGGTCGACGCGCATGTGCCCGACTCGGTGAACGACTCCGGATTCCACTGGCGCAGTTGACTGATGGTCGGACGCATCAACGCTCCCGCAGTGCGTCGAGCTCCGATGCCGCCCTGTCATCGGAGTCCTCCGCGGTGGCTTCGAAAGCCGTCAGCGCGGTGCCCATGGCGGTCAGTCGGGTGCCGATGGAATCGAGCGCGTGTCGTGCGGGTTCCGCGGTTGCGGTCAGCGCGCCGGCCACGCGGCTCGCCGGGCCGGATGCGCGGGCGAGGGGTTCGACGTCGGTCGCGTGGATGGCGAGAGCTGCGGCGCGCCACGATTGCACGACCGCGTCGACGTCGTCGCGGTTCACTCCGAAAATGCTCTTGCCCAAAGGGGGTTCGCCGCCGAGGAGATGATCCAGGGACAGGCGCTGGGATAGGGGGAGAGGGGGTGTCATGATCCTCCAGGTGTTGCCGGCCACCGAGCGGTGGCGCGCAATTTGGACGCGCCGAACGCGCTTGCGGTTCCGTCCGCTCGGAAAAGGCGTCGCCTCGCACGCGGCGGTGCGAGTAGGTTCGGGCCCGGCGTCGACGTGAAGGAGGGCGACCATGTCGCAGTCGCAGTCGCAGTCGCAGTCGCAGTCGCGGTCGGAGTCGCAGTGGCGCGCGCGGCCGGAACGTCCCGACGACATCGCCCGGGTGCGCGAGATCGTCCTCGATGCCTTCGATACCGCGGAGGAGGCGGAGCTGGTCGACGCGTTGCGTGCCGATCCGGCTTGGATCGACGGGCTGTCGATGGTCGCCGTCCCCGCCGACGACACCGCCGTCGACCGGCCGGTCGGGTTCGCATTGTCGACGCGGTGCCACATCGACGACGTGCCCGCGTTGTGCCTCGCGCCGTGTGCGGTGCTCGGCACCCATCAGCGGACGGGAGCAGGTTCGGTGGCGATCACCGCGGTCCTCGACGCCGCGCGGGCGATGGGGGAGAGCACCGTCGTGGTACTCGGGCACGCCGCCTACTATCCGCGATTCGGTTTCGAGCGCGCCGTCGACCACGGTGTGCGACTGAGCATCGAGGTGCCGGCGGAGTCGTTGATGGTGCTCGGCCTGGACAGCAGCCCGATCCCGTCCGGACTGGTCCGGTATGCGGCGCCATTCGGGATCTGAGATCGGATCGCGGCCCGTGGGGAGGGGTCCCGGCGTCGCCGCGCCATACGCCGAAGCGCCCCCGGCAGGACTCGAACCTGCGACCTAGGGATTAGAAGGCCCTTGCTCTATCCAGCTGAGCTACGGAGGCTGGCCGACGCGCCGTGGCGTCGAGCACAAGGAGTCTACGACATCACTCCGTCGCTTCCGCGGATGTGCGGCACACCACGACCACCACAGGTCGGAGGCGGTGCCGCGACCGGTCAGACCTACAGTTGAGGAATGAGCCGCACGTCGACGTCCGCCTCCGTGGAGCAGCAACGCGACGCGATGGAGGAACCCCGCGGCGTCGTCACCGCGATCCTGTGGGCATGCGGATGGCTGGCCGCAGTGGTGGCCGTCGCCGTCACCGCGATCTCGGCCGCCACGGCGCTGAGGCTGACCGGTGTCCCCGACCCCGGTCCGCTGACCACCTACGGTCTGCCCACGCTGACCGCGATCGGTGAGTTCGCCGCCGCGATCGCACTCGGGTCCGCCGTCTTCGCGGCGTTCTTCGTCCCGCCCCAGGCCGATCACGTGCTCGACGTGGGCGGCTACCGCGCGATCCGGATCGCCTCGACGGCGTCGCTGGCCTGGTCGGTGTGCGCGCTGCTGCTGATGCCGTTGTCGGCGTCGGAGGTGAGCGGCTCGTCGTTGTCGGAGGCGATCGCACCCAAGAACCTGATGACCGCCTACGGGCAGGTCGCCGAGGTCCGCTCCTGGTTCTGGACGGCGGTGTTCGCGCTCGTCGCGGCGATCGTCGCGAGGATGATCCTCAAGTGGGGGTTCACCACCATCGTCATCGCGCTGGTGATCCTGAGCCTCATGCCGACCGCATTGTCGGGCCACTCGTCGGCGGGCGGCAATCACGACCTCGCGACCAACAGCCTCATCCTGCACATCGTCGGCGCCACGCTGTGGCTCGGCGGTCTCGCCGCGGTGCTCGTCTACGCACTCTCCTCCGGCCGGTGGCGTGCCCTGGCCGTTCGACGGTTCTCCCGGGTTGCGTTCTGGTGCATCCTCGTGGTCGGTCTCAGCGGCGTCATCAACGCATTCATCCGTGTGCCGATCGGGGATCTGTTCACCGACACCTACGGCCGTCTCGTGGTCGCCAAGATCGCCGCGTTGGTCGTTCTCGGCGCGCTCGGCGCGTGGCATCGTCGCGTGACGATCGCGCAGCTCGAGTCCACGGAGCGGCCTTCGCTGTTCGTCCGGTTCGTCGTGGTCGAGCTGGCCGTGTTCGCCGCCACCTTCGGGCTGGCGGTCGGCCTGAGCCGCACCCCGCCGCCCCCGGTCGACACCGCCGAGATCTCGCCGGCCCAGAACGCCATCGGATACGATCTCGCCGGCCCTCCGACCTTCGTCCGGTTCCTCACCGACTGGCGCTTCGACCTCATCTTCGGCACCGCCGCGATCGTCCTGGCGGTGGTCTACCTGCGCGGCGTGATCCGTCTGAAGCGGCGCGGCGACGACTGGCCTGTCGGCCGCACGTTCGCGTTCCTGCTCGGCTGCCTGCTGCTCCTGCTGGCGACCTCGTCGGGTCTCGGCCGCTACGCGCCGGCGATGTTCAGCGTGCACATGATCTCGCACATGCTGATGTCGATGATGATCCCGGTGCTGCTGATCCTCGGCGGCCCCGTGACCCTCGCGCTGCGCGCGCTGCCGCCGGCCGGGCGCGGGAATCCGCCGGGGCCGCGTGAGTGGATCCAGACCGCGGTGCACTCGGGCTACTCGAAGTTCGTCACCCATCCGCTGTTCGCGTCGGTCATGTTCGTCGGCAGCTTCTACATCCTCTACCTCGGTGGGGTGTACGAGAAGGTCGTCGAGTACCACGCGGCGCACCTGCTGATGAACTTCCACTTCCTGCTCAGCGGATACCTGTTCTACTGGCTCGTCATCGGCATCGACCCGGCGCCGCGCCAGGTGACGCCGCCGGCGAAGCTCGGAATCGTGTTGGGCTCGTTGCCGTTCCACGCGTTCTTCGGCGTGGCCCTGATGATGACCTCGGCCGTCATCGCCGAGACCTATTTCCGCGGTCTGCAGCTGCCCTGGTCCTACGACCTGTTCGCCGACCAGCGCGTGGGTGGCGGAATCGCCTGGGCCGCAGGCGAGATCCCACTCGTCGTGATCATGCTCGCGTTGCTGGTCCAGTGGCAGCGCAGCGACACCCGCCAGGCACGGCGCTACGACCGCAACGCCGACCGGGACCACGACGCCGAGCTGGAGAGCTACAACGACATGCTCAAGGAGCTGAACAAGCGCGGCTGAGCTGTGCATTGCGCCGCATCGTTCTCCACAGAGTCTCCTCGTGGCCGTTTCCGACGCCCTCGGGGCGTGATGCTGGAGCGGCCACACCACGAAGTGGCCGACCAGGAGGAGACGAGAATGTACGAGACCTACACCACCGTCATCGGGACCGTCGTGTCCGATCCGCGCCGGCGTGAGACCACCACCGGGGAAGAGGTGATCTCGTTTCGCGTGGCGGCCAACACGCGACGATTCGACCGGCGGGTCGGGGACTGGGTCGACGGGCCGTCGCTGTACCTGACCGTCAGCTGCCGGCGGCGGTTGCTGGCCGGGGTGGGGCTCGCCGTCGCGAAGGGTCGCCCGGTCATCGCGCACGGTCAGATCAAGACCAACGAGTACCCGGCCGCCGACGGGTCGCGCCGCTCCGACCTCGAGATGACCGCCGTCGCCGTCGGCCTCGACCTGAGCCGCTGCATCGTCACCTACCGGGGAACACCGACCCCCGCTCGCGACGTTGAACCCCGCAAACCGGAGCAGCCCGCCGCCTGAGCGGCGTCGCGCCCGCGGCGCGGACCGGCCGGAGGACCGTGCATCTCGGTCCGGGGACTAGAGTGGTCGGGAACGAGTCGGATGGATGCACCCGTGGGTGCACGCCGTGCGCACGGCGAACGCCGTGTCGCGCCGGGTCCGGCGACATGCTCATGACCGTCATCAACGCAGGTACATAGGGGTTACGCGTGGGAGAATTCATCTACACCATGAAAAACGTGCGCAAGGCGCACGGCGACAAGGTGATCCTGGACAACGTCACCATGTCCTTCTTCCCGGGCGCCAAGATCGGCGTCGTGGGCCCCAACGGCGCCGGCAAGTCGTCGATCCTCAAGATCATGGCCGGTCTCGACCAGCCGTCGAACGGTGAGGCGTTCCTCGACCCCGAGGCCACCGTCGGCATCCTCCTGCAGGAACCGCCCCTCAACGAGGAGAAGACGGTCAAGGAGAACGTCGAGGAGGGCATGGGCGAGATCAAGGTGAAGCTCGACCGCTTCAATGAGATCGCCGAGAAGCTCGCCACCGACTACTCCGACGAGCTCATGGAGGAGATGGGCAAGCTCCAGGAGGACCTGGACAACGCCGACGCCTGGGATCTGGACTCGCAGCTCGAGCAGGCGATGGACGCGCTGCGTTGCCCGCCCGGCGACTCCCCGGTCACCCACCTCTCCGGCGGTGAGCGCCGCCGCGTCGCGCTGTGCAAGCTGCTGCTGAGCAAGCCGGACCTGCTGCTGCTCGACGAGCCGACCAACCACCTCGACGCCGAGTCGGTGTTGTGGCTGGAGCAGTTCCTCGCCGGTTACCCGGGCGCCGTCCTGGCCGTCACCCACGACCGGTACTTCCTCGACCACGTCGCCGAGTGGATCTGTGAGGTCGACCGCGGCAAGCTGCACCCGTACCAGGGCAATTACTCCACGTACCTGGAGAAGAAGGCCGAACGCCTCGAGGTCCAGGGCAAGAAGGACCAGAAGCTGCAGAAGCGCCTCAAGGAGGAGCTCGCCTGGGTCCGCTCGGGTGCCAAGGCCCGCCAGACCAAGAACAAGGCGCGTCTCGCCCGCTACGAGGAGATGGCCGCCGAGGCGGAGAAGACGCGCAAGCTCGACTTCGAGGAGATCCAGATCCCGACGCCGCCGCGCCTGGGCAACGTCGTCGTCGAGGTCGAGCACCTCGACAAGGGTTTCGACGGCCGCGTCCTGATCAAGGACTTGTCCTTCACGCTGCCGCGCAACGGCATCGTCGGCGTCATCGGCCCCAACGGCGTCGGCAAGACCACGCTGTTCAAGACCATCGTCGGCCTGGAGGAGCCCGACTCGGGCACCGTCAAGATCGGTGAGACGGTCAAGCTCAGCTACGTCGACCAGAACCGCGCCAACATCGATCCCAACAAGACGGTGTGGGAGGTCGTGTCCGACGGTCTCGACTACATCGAGGTCGGCCAGAACGAGATGCCGTCGCGCGCCTACGTCAGCGCCTTCGGCTTCAAGGGCCCGGACCAGCAGAAGCCTGCCGGGGTGCTCTCCGGCGGTGAACGCAACCGACTCAACCTGGCGCTCACCCTCAAGGAGGGCGGCAACCTGATCCTGCTCGACGAGCCGACCAACGACCTCGACGTCGAGACCCTCGGCTCGTTGGAGAACGCACTCGAGAAGTTCCCCGGCTGTGCCGTTGTGATCAGCCACGACCGCTGGTTCCTCGACCGCACCTGTACCCACATCCTGGCGTGGGAGGGCAACGTCGAAGAGGGCAAGTGGTTCTGGTTCGAGGGCAACTTCGAGGCCTACGAGGCCAACAAGGTCGAGCGCCTCGGCCCGGACGCCGCCCGTCCGCACCGGGTGACCCACCGCAAACTCACGCGCGATTAATCCCATCCCCGTCCGGCACGGGTGACTAGCATCGGCGATGTGACGTCACTCGTGCCGGACGCGGTGAACCACTACTTCAGGTCCCGGGCCGAAGGCTCGGCGGCCGAGAGCGTTGCCGGGCAGGTGGTGCGTCACCTCGAGACCGCGGGACGCAGACGTCCCGGACAGATCATCGTGGAGGTCACCGCCGGCGAGTCCGACGCCGTCGAGATCGTCGTGGTCAACGACGACATGCCGATGATGGTCGAGGCGGTCCTGGCGACCGTCGAAGCCCACGATCTCGCGGTCGAGCGGATGGATCATCCCGTGATACCGGTCCGCCGCGACGCGGAGGGGCGCCTCGAGACCGTCGACGACGTCGACGACGCCATCTGGGAATCCTGGATCTTCGTGGGCGCCCGCACGGGACTGCCCGGGGTCGACCCGGACCAGCTGCGCGCCGACCTCAACGAGGTGGTCGCCCGGGTTGCCGACGTGGACCGGGACGCCGAGCGCATGAAGACCCGGATGACCGAGGCCGCCGCCGAGATGTCCGTGGCGCCGGTGCGCGAGTCGACCGCGATCCGCAACACCGACCGCTACGAGTACGCCAAGCTGCTCGAATGGTTCGCCGGAAATCACTTCCACCTCCTCGGATACTGCCGCGTCGGTCCCGACGGGGAGTCGGAGACCGACGAACGTCTGGGCGTCTGGCGAGCCGACGGCATCAGCCGCGACTTTCCGCCGGTCACCGCGCCGCCACTGCTGCCGCGGGCCAGCAGGGTGTTCGTGGTCACCGGAATCCAGCGCTCCGATTTCCCTGTGCTGCTGCAGATCCCGACGTTCGACAGCCACGGCAACTACGACGGCGAACATCGCTTTCTGGGCACCCTGACCTCCGCCGGACTGCACCAGACCGTCCTCGACGTCCCGGTCCTGCGGACCAGGGTGCACGACGTGCTCGGCCGGGCAGGGGTCGACGAGAGCTCCTACGCCGGGCAGTCGATGATCGAACTCCTGCAGACCTATCCGCTGGTCGAGATGTTCGCCACCTCCACCGACGAGCTGTACCGGCGGATCAGCGAGATGCTCGACGCGGTATCGACCCGGTCGTTGCGACTGTTCCTGCGCACCACCGTCGACAATCGCACGGCGGTCGCGTTGATCTACCTGCCGCGGGACCGCTACAACACCCAGTCCCGCCTCGCGCTGCAGAAAGCGCTGCTCGAGGAACTGAACGGCACCGCGGTGGAGTTCACGGCGCGGGTCAGCGAGACACCCCTTGCGCTGCTGCAGGTCCTGGTGTGCGTCGACCCGGCCACCGTCGAACAGCTCGGTTCCCTCGACACCGGTTCGCCGACACATGCGCGGTTGCAGGCGGCGCTCACCTCCGCGATCCGCAGCTGGGACGAGCGGGTACGCGAGATCGTCACCACCGCCGCCGACCTGCCCGAGATCGACGGCGGACCGGATCTCATCCTGCGGCAGCTGTCCTCGCTGTCGGCCGACTACAAGGAGCTCCGCGAACCCCGGCAGGCCGTCGAGGACCTGACCCGGGTCTTCGCCCTCGAACCCGGTGACATCGAGGTGGCGCTCACCGCGGTCGACGAGGCGGCCGGCGACACCACAGACGGCCCTCCCGGTGACACCGGACAGATCGACGCCGCGGAGCCGTCGCGGTGGTGCTTCATCCTCTACCTGTGCGGCGAGGCGGCGACCCTCACCGACGTGCTGCCGGTGCTGCACAGCCTCGGTCTCGAGGTCCTCGACGAACACCCCTACGACATCCGGCGTGCCGACGGCACACCGTGCTGGGCGTACGAGTTCGGGGTGCAGCTCGCCGAGGGGATGTCGGTCGATCTCGACCACGCCGGCGACCTCTCCGAACGGTTCACGGACGCGTTCCGGCAGATCTGGCTGGGCGCGGCCGAGGTCGATGCCTACAACGAACTGATCATCCGGTGCGGCCTGGACTGGCGGTCGGCGGCGATGCTACGCGCGTACGGCCGATACCTCCGGCAGTGCGGATTCGCCTACAGCACAAGCCATGTCGCGAGCGTTCTGGGGCAACACCGGTCGATCACCCGCGGCTTGGTGGACCTGTTCGTCGCCTCCTTCGACCCGGAATCGGCGGATCCGCGACGACGCGAACGGATCCGGGAGCAGCTGCACGCCGACATCGGCACCGTGCTCAACCTGGACGCCGACCGCGTCGTGTCCGCGTTCGCCGCGGTCGTCGAGGCGACCTCCCGCACGAACTACTTCGTCGTCGACGAGGCGAGCGGGCAGGGTCGGCCCGTCATGTCGTTCAAGCTGCGCCCCCGCGAGATCCCGCAGACCCCGGAACCCCGTCCGTTGCACGAGATCTTCGTCTACTCGCCGCGCGTCGAGGGTGTGCACCTGCGGTTCGGCGCCGTCGCCCGTGGCGGCCTGCGCTGGTCGGATCGCAAGGAGGACTTCCGCACCGAGATCCTCGGACTGGTCAAGGCGCAAGCGGTCAAGAACGCGGTCATCGTGCCGCTCGGGGCCAAGGGCGGATTCGTCGTCAAGCGCCCACCGGCCCCGACCGGGGACCAGGCCCGCGACCGGGACGCCCAGCGGGCCGAGGGCATCGCCTGCTACCGGCAGTTCATCGCCGGCCTGCTCGACATCACCGACAACATCGACCGCGCGACCGGCCAGGTCATCCCGGCCCGCGACGTGGTGCGACGCGACGGTGACGACACGTACCTGGTGGTCGCCGCAGACAAGGGCACGGCGTCCTTCTCGGACATCGCCAACGAGGTCGCGTTGTCCTATGGCTTCTGGCTCGGCGACGCCTTCGCGTCCGGCGGTTCGGCCGGCTACGACCACAAGGCGATGGGCATCACCGCACGCGGCGCGTGGGAATCGGTGAAGCGCCACTTCCGCGAGATGGGCATCGACACACAATCCCAGGACTTCACCGTCGTCGGCATCGGCGACATGAGCGGCGACGTCTTCGGCAACGGCATGCTGCGCAGCGAACACATCCGGCTCGTCGCCGCCTTCGACCATCGCCACATCTTCGTCGACCCCGACCCGGACGCGGCCCGCTCCTACGTCGAACGCCGACGCCTGTTCGAGCTGCCGCGCTCGTCCTGGGCCGACTACGACCCCGACCTCATCAGCGCCGGCGGCGGGGTGTGGTCCCGGGATCGCAAGTCGATCCCGATCAGCCCCGAGATGGCCGCGGCTCTCGGCATCGAGGGCGGGGTGACGGAGATGTCGCCGCCGGAACTGATCCGGGCGATCCTGCTCGCCCCGGTGGACCTGTTGTGGAACGGCGGCATCGGCACGTATGTGAAGGCGTCGACCGAGTCGAACGCGAGCGTCGGCGACAAGTCGAACGATGCGATCCGCGTCGATGGAAACCAGTTGCGCGCCAAGGTGATCGGGGAGGGTGGCAACCTCGGCGTCACCGAACGCGGTCGTATCGAATTCGATCTGGCCGGCGGGCGCATCAACACCGACGCCCTCGACAACTCGGCCGGTGTCGACTGTTCCGACCACGAGGTCAACATCAAGATCGTGCTCGATTCGGCGGTCTCGACCGGGGATCTCGCACCCGAGGATCGTGACCCGCTGCTGGAGTCGATGACCGACGACGTCGCGGATCTCGTTCTCGCGGACAACATCTCACAGAACTCCGAACTCGGTTTCTGCCGCGCCTTCGAACTCGCGCGGGTCGAGGTGCACGCCAGCATGCTGCAGTTCCTCTCCCGCGAGCGCGGCGTGGATCTGCGACTCGAGGCGCTGCCGGAACCGCGCGAACTGCGCAAGCGCGTCGCCGGGGAACTGCATCGCGGGCTGACCTCACCCGAGTTCGCGACCCTGATGGCACATGTGAAGCTGCAGGCGAAGTCCGATCTGCTCGAGACCGACCTCCCGG
Organism: Gordonia aurantiaca; assembly: GCF_039939235.1. NCBI lineage: Bacteria > Bacillati > Actinomycetota > Actinomycetes > Mycobacteriales > Gordoniaceae > Gordonia > Gordonia aurantiaca. The sequence continues at coordinate 471,145 of NZ_JBDUUF010000002.1, forward strand.
ACAACGACGTGTTCGCGCCGCGTGTCGCCCGCTATTTCCCGGAGGCGTTGCGAGAACGGTTCGCAGACCACATCGCCGGCCATCGCCTGCGCCGCCAGATCGTGGCGACCGGCCTGGTCAACGAGGTCGTCGACCGCGCCGGGATCACCCATCTGTTCCGGCTGCGCGAGGGGAGCGGGTGCACCACCGAGGAAGGGGTGCGCGCCTACGTCGTCGCCAGCGAGATCTTCGACACCACAGAGCTTTTGGAACGCATCCGACATGCGCCGGCGCCGGTCGGGGCGATCGACGAGATGATGCTCTATGCTAGGCGCCTGCTGTTCCGCGCGTCGAGGTGGTTGCTCGCGTTCCGTCCGCAGCCGCTCGCGCTGGCGGCCGAGATCACGCGCTACGCCGAACGGGTGCGGCGCCTCTCGACGATCGCGGAGGACTGGTACGGGGAGAGCTCGCTCCGCGACATCGCCGACCGCGCCAACGTCTACATCGACAAGGGCGTGCCGCAGGATCTCGCGCACGACGTCGCCGGCAGCCTGCACCGCTTCTGCCTGCTCGACATCATCGACGCCGCCGACATCGCCGAACGCGACCTCGAGGAGGTCGGCGAGCTGTACTTCGCGGTGATGGAGCACTTCGGCCTCGAGGACCTGCTCACCGCGGTGTCCAACCTCGAGTACGGCGACCGCTGGCACGCGCTGGCCCGCCTGGCCCTGCGCGACGACATGCACGGCGCACTGCGGTCGCTGACCCTCAAGATCCTCGAGGTCAGCGAACCCGACGAGCCGACCGCCGACAAGATCGCCGAATGGGAGTCGTCGCAGTCCAGCCGGCTCAGTCGCGTGCGCAGCATGCTGGAGGAGATCGAGGAGACCGGCACCCTCGACCTCGCGACGCTCTCCGTGGCCGCCCGCCAGTTGCGCAGCGTGATCCGCTGACCCATTTCGGCCCTGACCGCCGCCCGGTCGTCCTAGCCTGAGGGGCATGACCCGGCGCGCCGCTCTCAGGATCTGTCCGTTGTGCGAGGCGACCTGCGGGTTGAGCCTCGTCGTCGACCGCCGCCCGGACGGTTCGGGCGAGCAGGTGACCGGTGCCCGCGGGGACAGCGAGGACGTGTTCAGCCACGGCTACCTCTGCCCCAAGGGAGCCACCTTTCCACAGCTCGACAACGATCCCGACCGACTCGATACGCCACTGGTCAAACGCGATGGACGGTTCGTCGAGGCCGGCTGGGACGAGGCGTTGCACCTCGCGGTGGAACGGTTGCGCGCGGTCATCGACGCCCACGGCGGGTCGTCGGTGGGCTTCTACATCGGCAACCCGAACGCCCACACGATCGCGGGCGCCATGTACACGCCGGTGCTGGCCAAGGCGATCGGCACCTGCAGCGTGTTCAGCGCCAGCACTCTCGACCAGATGCCCAAGCAGGTCGCGAGCGGCTACCTGTACGGGCGCGCGGGCACCTTCGCAGTGCCCGACATCGACCGCACCGATCACCTCGTCGTCATCGGGGCCAACCCCGTCGTGTCCAACGGAAGTGTCACCACCGTCGCCGATTTCCCGGGAAGGCTCAACGCATTACGCCACCGCGGCGGCCGTCTCACGGTGATCGACCCGGTGCGCACGCGCACCGCCCGGCTCGCCGACACGCACATCGCGCCGCGACCCGGCACCGACGCCGCACTGCTCGCGGGCGTCGTGTCCTGCCTGTTCGACGAGGACCTCGTCGCCGAGGACCTGGGCGGGATCGCCGAACTCGTCCTCGGCGTCGAGGAACTGCGAAGGGAGATCGCCGATCTCACGCCGGAGAAGGTCGCGGCGTACTGCGATGTGCCCGCTGCCGACATCCGGCGGTTGGCCCGTGACATCGCGGCGTCGCCCACCGCGGCGGTCTATGGACGACTGGGCACCAGCACGGTCGAGTTCGGCACCCTGGGCAGCTGGCTGATCGACGCGGTCAACATCCTCACCGGCAACCTGGACAGTCCCGGCGGGGTGATGTTCCCGACCGCGCCGACGGCTCCGGCACCCCGACCGGCCCGGCCGGGCAGGGGTTTTCGCACCGGGCGATGGCGCAGCCGGGTGTCCGGCCACCCGGAGGTGGCGGGCGAGTTGCCGGCGGTGGCGATGGCCGAGGAGTTCGAGACCCCGGGCGAGGGCCAACTGCGGGCACTGGTCACCGTCGCGGGCAATCCGGTGCTCTCCGCCCCGGACGGCGCACGTCTGGCGAAGGCCCTCGACGACGTCGCGGAGTTCGTCGTCAGCATCGACCCGTATCTCAACGAGACCACCAGACACGCGGACGTCATCCTGCCGCCGCCGCGGCCGTCACAGAGCCCGCACTTCGACGCGATCCTCGACAACCTCGCGGTGCGCGCCACCGTCCGGTACTCGCCCCCGGTGCTGCCGCGCGAGAACGGCCGGCCCGACGAGATCGAGATCATCGAGCGCCTGGTGCTGGGCCTGTCGGGGATGGGGGTCGACGCCGATCCGGGACTGGTGGACGAGCAGATCATCGCCGCGACCCTCGCCAAGGAGGTGCGTGACCCGCATTCGCCGGTCGCGGGGCGCGACGTCGACACGCTCGTCGCGATGCTGCCGGACGCACCCGGCCATCTGCGGCGACTGGACATGATGCTGCGGCTCGGTGCCTACGGCGACGCGTTCGGCGCCCGTGACGGCCTCACGTTCGCCGACGTCCTCGCCGCCCCGCACGGCATCGACCTCGGGCCCATGCGTCCACGGTTGCCCGGCATCCTGCGGACCGAGTCCGGCAAGGTCGAGCTGGCGCCTGGCCCGCTCGTCGGCGACCTCGCCCGCCTGCGGGCCGCACTGGACGCCGGCGCGACGCAGGCCGAAGCGGGGACGCTGCTGCTCGTCGGGCGGCGCCATCTGCGATCGAACAACTCGTGGATGCACAACCTGCCGGGACTTCTCGGCGGCACCAACAGGTGCACCCTGCAGATCCATCCCGACGACGCCGCGCGACTCGGTGTCGACGGCATGGCGGTGGTCCGCGGACCGGCGGGCACGCTCACGGTGCCGGTGGAGATCACCGACGACGTCCGGCCCGGGGTGGTGTCGTTGCCGCACGGCTGGGGGCACGACGACTCCGCGACGCGCCTGCACGTCGCCGCCACCGACCCGGGCGTCAACGTGAACGCGCTCAACGACGGCAGCCGCCTCGACCCGCTGTCCGGGACCGCGGTGCTCAACGGGCTGCGCGTGGAGGTCGCACCCGCCTGATGCGTAGGGTTGTCATCGTGCTCAACGAGGATTCCGGAATCGCCACCGCCGACGGATACGTGGTCGAGGTCCCGGTGCGCTGGTCGGACATGGACGTCTATCAGCACATCAACCACGCACGCATGGTCACGCTGCTCGAAGAGGCGCGGATCCCGTGGCTGTTCGTCGACGGACGGCCGACGGCGCCGCTGCGTGAGGGGTGTCTGGTCGCCGACCTGCACGTGAAGTACCAGGCCCAGCTGCGGCACTCCGAAGGCCCGCTCCGGGTCACCATGTACGTCCAGCGGTTGCGCGCCGTCGACTTCACGGTCGGCTACGAGGTGCGTCCGGCCGGGGTCGCGCAGTCGTCGAGGCCTGCGGTCGTCGCCAGCACCCAACTGGTGGCCTTCGACGTGGAGAACCAGCGCATCGCCCGACTCACCCCGGAGCAGAAGGAGTACCTCGCCGGGTTCCGCAGGGACGACGCGACCGGCGCGGCGCACTGATGGAGCGGTTTGTCGAGATCGCAGCATCCGACCGGGGCAACGCCTCGGCGTTCCTCGCTCACGCCCTGCGCCTGGAAGATGCGGCTGTGGTCCGCGTCGTCACCCGCCCGGACGGGCTGCTGGCGCTGTGGACGCACACCGGCTTCGAGGTGCTCGCCACTCGCGCGGTGACCGGCCGCGTCGCGCCGAACGATCTCGTCTGCGACGCGACTCATCTGCGCAGCGCGCTCAACGCGGCCGAGCCGGGAGCGCCCGTCGACCCGGGCTTCTCCCTCGACTCCGCCTGGCGCGGAGCGCTTCCCGCGGCCGTCGGCTACCGGCACGTCGACGACGTGCCGGCCCGCAGCGTCGTCGAACTCGCCCGGGAGGGTGCCCGCGTCGCCCGGCAGGAGGGGAGTGCGCACGGTCCCGCCACCGGACTCCTCGACCAGGACGTCCTCGCGGTGGCCTCTGACGACGGCGCGTTGCGGGCCGGCATCACCATGCGGTCGGTCTTCGCGCTCACCGGCATGGGTTTCATCCGCGACCGCGACGGCAGGGCGGTCACCGAGACGTCGTCGACCGATCTCGTCGACGAGACAGAGCCGGTGCGAATCCGCCTGTCCGCGGCGTGGATTCGCATCGACGCGCGCTACGGATCGATCTACCAGCGGCGCCACCGCGACCTGTCGGTCACGGTGCTCTAGTCACACCAGCCAGGCCGCCGAATCCGGCGCCAGCATCCCGTCGACGAGCGGCGAGGAGATCAGCAGCAGTTCGCCCGGCGGCAGCGGCACCGGATCCTCACCGGCGTTCAGCGCGCACACCAGGTGGCCCTCGTCGCGCCGGAATGCGAGGCATCCTTCCGGCGCGCCGTACCACTCGACCGCGTCGCCGGCGAATTCCGGCCGCTGCACCCGCAATTCGATCGCGGCGCGGTACAGCGAGAGCATCGAGCCCACATCCTCGAGTTGTGCCTCGACCGTCAGCGACCGCCAGGACTCGGGGATGGGCAGCCACGTCCGCTGCGACGAGCTGAACCCGAACGGCGGCTCGGTGCCCTCCCAGGGGAGCGGAATCCGGCAGCCGTCACGGCCGCGCTCGGTGTGACCCGACCGCTCCCAGACCGGATCCTGCAGCACCTCGTCGGGCAGGTCGTCGACGTTGGGCAGGCCGAGCTCGGCGCCGTTGTAGATGAACACGGAACCGGGCAGCGCCATCTCGACGACGATCATCGCCCGCGCCCGGCGGGTGCCGCGCACGAGATCGAGCTCGCCGGTCTCCGGATCGACGGGCGCGTACCGCGTGACCTCTCGTGTCACATCGTGATTCGAGAGCGTCCAGGTCGGGGTGCCGGCCACCGACAGCACCGCGTCGAGCGAGTTCTCGATCGCCTCGCGGATCGCGCCGGCCTCGAACGGCGCCTTGGCCAGACGGAAGTTGAAGCCCAGGTGCAGTTCGTCGGGACGCAGGTACTCGGCGAACCGCTCGTTGTCGTTGACCCAGATCTCGCCGACGTTCGCCGCGCCCGGGTACTCGTCGAGGACCGAGCGGATCTTGCGGTGGATGTCGTGCACCGCATAGTTGTTGAACCGCGGATCGTCGTCGTCGTTGCTGAGCAGCGACGCCCTGGACAGGTCCATGTCCGGCAGGTCGGCGGGCTTGGCCATGCCGTGGGCGACGTCGATGCGGAAACCGTCCACCCCGCGGTCGAGCCAGAACCGCAGCGTCCTCTCGAGATCCGCCCAGACGTCGGGGTGCTCCCAGTTCAGGTCCGGCTGCTCGGCGGCGAAGATGTGCAGGTACCACTGGCCGGGGGAGCCGTCGGGTTCGGTCACCCGGGTCCATGCCGGACCGCCGAAGATGCTGTGCCAGTTGTTGGGCGGCTCGTCGCCGTTGTCGCCGCGGCCGTCGCGGAAGATGTAGCGTTCGCGCTCCGGGCTTCCCGGACCTGCCGCGAGTGCCGCCCGGAACCACTCGTGCTGGTCGCTCGTGTGGTTGGGGACGAGGTCCATCGTGACGCGGATGTCGCGGTCGTGGGCCTCGGCGATGAGGATGTCGAAGGTCTCCAGATCGCCGAAGAGCGGGTCGATGTCGCGTGGATTGGAGACGTCGTAGCCGTGATCGGCCATCGGCGAGCGCATGATCGGGCTCAGCCAGATGGCGTCGATGCCGAGGAGTTCGAGATAGCCGAGACGCTGGATGACGCCGGTGAGGTCGCCCACGCCGTCGCCGTCGGAGTCGGCGAACGACCGCGGGTAGATCTGGTAGAACACCGCGGACTTCCACCAGGTGTCGTCGCGCGGGTCGAGTTGGTACGCGATGCGGGGGCCGGGCGCTACCTCGGTCCCGCTTGTGTCGTCGGCGTTTTCGGACGGCGCCCCGGCCGCTGCGTCGGCCGCTGCGTCGGCCTCTGTGTCGAGATCCGGTTCGGCGGCCGTCACGCCGGGATCGAGGGTCTCGTCGAGATCGGCCTCGATGGCCTCGTCATCGAGGGTGTCATCGAGGGTGTCGGCTTCGGCTGCCTCACCGGCGATCTCGGGGGTCTTTCCCGACTGCTCGGTCACGGCGTCCCCGACTTCCGAGACGTCCGTTCCCTGTTCGGCGACCGCACGATCGCCTTCGGCCGAAACGTCTTCGGCCTCCGACGGTTCTGCCGCCTCGAGGTTCGTGTCCTCGTCGATGTCCGAGACGTGCTCAGAGACCGGCGTGTCGGGAACGTCGGTGTGTGCGCCGTCGGGCTGACCCCCGTCAGAAGGCTCGGCGGGGACAACATCTCGTGTCTCATCGCTCACCGTGGTCATTCTGCCCTAACGGTGTTCGGGTGCGGACACACAGGTCATCGGCGCGTCGTCGGCGTGTCGACACCAGGAGGCGCGGAAAACCTGCCCGATTTGCGAATTCCGTGGGCGGTGAGCGGCGTCAGATGGGGGAGTTCATCATCGACTGCGCGGCCATCTCCATGTAGTCGATGAGCGCCTGACGGTGCGGCGGGTCGAGGGTCTCGTCGTCGATCGAGGCGATCGCGGTGTGCATGCAGCGAAGCCACGCGTCGCGTTCGATCGGTCCGATGCGGAACGGATGATGCCGCATCCGCAGGCGCGGGTGACCGCGCTCCTCGGAATAGGTCCGGGGTCCGCCCCAGTACTGCTCGAGGAACATCCGCAGCCGGCGCTCGGCCGGGCCGAGATCCTCCTCCGGGTACAGCGGTCGCAGCACCTCGTCCTTGGCCACCTCGGCATAGAACACCTCGGTGAGGCGTCGGAAGGTCTCCGCCCCGCCGACCTCCTCGTAGAAGCTGCGGGTCGGTTGGGTCTGGGTGTCGCGGGGGCTGTTGCCGGGTCCAGTCACAGCCGCCATTGTCCTCACCCGATGGGCGGCCCTCAACGTGGCCTTCGCCGGGTGTGGCGGCGGTGTCGCATTTCTGCTGCACGAAATCGGAGTCCGTGGTGAACTGTGCAGGTCAACCTGTTCACGGCAGGCATGTCGGGAGGTCGGATGACACACCGATCACACGAGAAGACACATCCTGTGACCTCGCTTCGCAGGGAGGGGCCGCGCAGGGAGGGGCCGCTCAGGGAGGGGCTGCACGGGGAGGACGAGTCCTCGCCGGAGGCCGAACGCACCTCACATCCGTGGACACGCCGCCGGGTCCTGCTCCTCAACGCCACCTATGAGCCGCTAAGTGCGGTCAGCATCCGCCGCGCGGTGGTGCTGATGCTGCGGGGTCGCGCAGACATGGTCCACGCCGACGAGTCCGGCGTCGCGTTGCACTCGGCGGCGCGGGCCGTTCCGGTGCCCACCGTCATCCGGTTGCGCCAGTACGTCCGGGTTCCGTACCGCGGGGCCGTGCCGTTGACCCGCGCCGCGCTGATGCACCGCGACCGCTTCCGCTGCGGCTATTGCGGCAGGCCCGCCACCACCATCGACCACGTCGTCCCGCGCAGCCGCGGCGGCGCGCACACCTGGGAGAACTGCGTTGCCAGCTGCGCATCGTGCAATCACCGCAAGGCCGACCGCCTGCTCAGCGAACTGGGGTGGACGCTGCGGACCCGGCCGACGGCGCCCAAGGGGCGCCACTGGAGCCTGCTGGCCGCGGTCAAGGACATCGACCCGGCCTGGATGCAGTACATCGACGCGGGGGCCGCGTGAGGCCCGGCAAACGGGGTACCGCACGATCTACGACGTGCTGTAGGGGTCGGTGCACCGGGCGTGGTGTTGTGGGCTAGATTGATCAACGATGACCTGCGCCGACAACCGGGCGGGTCCGGCGCGACCATCGAAAGGGTGACATGGACATCGACAGCCTGATCGTCCCCATCGGAGTGCCAGTCACGATCGTGACGGTGCTCTTCGTCGTGCTCTGCATCGTCTCGATGGTGTTCTCCGGCGGGGTCAAGTACCCGGAGGTCAAGGAGTACACCCTCGACCAGCGGTGGGAGCGCGAACCGCTTCTCTTCAGTGCCACCGACATCGAGCCGATGGCACTTCCGCGACATGTGGAACCCGGCGATCTGGATGGGAGCTCGGCAAGTGGCAAGTGGTGAGGTTTCGCAGAAGACTGCAGAGGTCGCGGCCCGGTCGGCCGCCGAGCTGCCCGAGGGCACGGTGATCACCAACAGCGGTCGCATCTCCGCGGCCCGCTTCCCGGGTGACGCCCCGACCACGCCGCCGTTCAGCAAGAAGGAGCTCATCGCTCTCGACGACACGCTGAAGGCCGCCAGCGAGAAGGCGCTCGTGCGCTTCTCGGTCTACATCGGCGACCTGGCCGGTGACGATCTCGAGGCGAGCGCCCGTGCGATCCTCGCGAAGGCGCCGGAACCGGCGTACGGCACCCTGATCGCCGTCTCGCCGAACACGCGCGACATCGTCATCGTCTCCGGCAAGGAGGTGTCGGGCCGCGTCAACGATCGCGTCGCCGCGCTGGGCGTGACCGCAGCGGTCAGCGCCTTCCGTCAGGGCAACCTGATCGACGGCCTGATCGCCGCGCTGCGCGTGATGGCCACCGCCGCCGCAGCGAACTGAGGCCGGTCCACAGAGTCTCGAAAAGGGGCCGCCCACCATCGGTGGGCGGCCCCTTTCGTGTGCCGCGGGGTGCGCGGGTCTAGCGGTACATCTGCACCAGCGGACAGGTGAACGGGTCACGCTCGCCGAGGCCGACCTGGTTCAGATAGCGGATGACGATGCCGTAGGAGCCCAGCAACGAGGTCTCGGTGTAGGCGACGCCGTGGCGGGCGCAGTGCGCGCGCACCAGCGGCTGCACCTTCGCAAGGTTCGGGCGCGGCATGCTCGGGAAGAGGTGGTGCTCGATCTGGTAGTTGAGCCCGCCCATCATGAAGTCGGTGACCCGTCCGCCGCGGATGTTGCGGGACATCAGCACCTGGCGGCGCAGGAAGTCGACGCGCATCGACTTCGGGACGAGCGGCATGCCCTTGTGGTTCGGCGCGAACGAGCCGCCGAGCAGCAGCCCGAACACGCCCAATTGCACGGCGATGAACACCACGGCCTGCGCCGGGGACATCACCAGGAACGGGATGACGAACCCGGCCGCCAGCCGGGCCACGATCAAGGACAGCTCGAGCGCACGGTGAGGCACCGGGGTACGGGACGTCAGGCCCTGGATGCTCGCGACGTGGAGTGCGGCGCCCTCGAGCGTCAGCAGCGGGATGAAGAACCAGCCCTGTCGGCGGGTGAACCAGCCGTACAGACCCGATCGTTGCGCCGCGTTCTCCGGGGTGAACGCGATGGGGCCGTCGGCGATGTCGGGATCGACGTCGATCTGGTTCGGGCCCTTGTGGTGACGGTTGTGCTTGTTGCGCCACCAGTGCAGCGAGAGCCCCGCGCCCGCGGCGGCGACGAGGCGTGCCGTCCACTCGTTGGCGCCGGCGGAGGTGAACATCTGCCGATGTGCCCCGTCGTGCCCGAGGAATCCGAACTGGGTGCTGATCACGGCGAGCGCGGCGCCGAACACCAGTTGCCACCAACTCGCGCCGACGACGATCACCGACGCCCACACGCCGACGAAGGCGAGGACGGTCAGCGCGATGCGCGCGATGTAGAAGCCGCGGCGGCGGTCGAGGAGACCGGACGACCGGACCTCGGCGGCCAGCTCGGTGTACGAGCTCGTGAACTTCTGGGTGGTCGTCGCACGGGGCGCGTGCGTCAGCTCTGCAAGGGTCAAGGGGGCGTACCTCTGGCCTTCTGGTCGGTGCCTGGTACGCCGGGGAATCGGCCGTTTCGTCAGACCGGGCGCGTCACGAGAGACATGAGCCGGGACTGCGATGCATCAAGGGGCGGTACCCACTATGCCAGAGATCCGCCGCCACCGGGCCGCGAGCCGATCTGCGCGGCGCCCCGGCCGGCCCGTCAACGGCCGGCAGGCACCTTCTCGGGCGTCGCGTCCGGAGTGCCCGAGCCCGTCGGACGGTGCTCGCCGTCGACCATGTTGGCCTCGTCGAACGGGTCGCGGCCCGACAGCACGGCGTCGATCTGCTGCTTGTCCATGGTCTTGGTCCACGAGCCGACAAGCAGGGTCGCGACGGCGTTGCCGGAGAAGTTCGTGACGGCGCGCGCCTCGGACATGAACCGGTCGATGCCCACGATGACGCCGACGCCGTCGAGCATCTCGGGGCGGTGCGCCTGCAGGCCGGCGGCGAGGGTGGCCAGTCCGGCGCCGCTGACCCCGGCCGCACCCTTCGACGCGATGATCATGAAGACCAGCAGGCCGATCTGCTCGCCGATGGAGAGCGGATCGCCCATCGCGTCGGCGATGAAGATCGAGGCCATCGTCAGGTAGATCGCGGTGCCGTCGAGGTTGAACGAATAACCGGTCGGGACGACCACGCCGACGGTGGTCTTCTCCACCCCGAGGTGCTCCATCTTGGCGATGAGGCGGGGGAGCGCCGACTCCGACGACGAGGTCGCGAAGATCAGCAGGTACTCGCGGGCGAGATAGCGGACCAGGCGGAAGATCGACACGCCGGCGAACGCCCGCAGCATCACACCGAGGACGCCGAAGACGAAGACCAGACAGGTCAGGTAGAAGGCGAGCATCAGGGTGACCAGCTGACCCACCGCGGCCCAGCCGGTCTGGCCGACGACGTTGGCGATCGCGCCGAACGCGCCGATCGGCGCGATCCACAGCACCATGGTCAGGATCTTGAAGACCAGCTTCTGGAAGTACCCGACCGCGACCAGGATCGGCTCACCGGTGCGACCCAGCGCCTGGATCGCGAAGCCCACCAGCAGCGCCACGAACAGAGCCTGCAGCACGCTGCCGTCGGTCAGCGCCGAGACCAGCGACGTGGGGATGATGCCCTGGATGAACTCGATGGTGCCGCCGGCCTCGTGGGCCTTGTCGGCGAGCTTCGCGCCTTCCCCTGACGTGGCCGAGATGTTGAGTCCCTCACCGGGATTGATGACGTTACCGACGACCAGCCCGATCGCCAGGGCGACGGTGGACATGATGAGGAAGTAGACGAAGGCGAGACCGCCGACCTTGCCGACCGTCGCTGCCTTGCGGACCGAACCGATCCCGAGCACGATCGTGCAGAAGATGATCGGGGCGATCATCATCTTGATCAGCCCGACGAATGTGGTGCCGAGCCAGCCGATGTCCTTCCCGAAGCCCGGCGCGACGAGACCCACGACGACACCGGCGATCACCGCGACGATGACGGCGATGTAGAGCCAGTGCGTGCGGTCGCGCCTGGGCCTCGGGGCGCCGGTCCGGTCTGCCGAGCCGTCATGCTGCGGCTCGAGCGCGTCGGCCGGGAGGTCACCGGCCTTCGGGTCGAAGTTCATCGGCTGCTTCACTCCTCGTCTGCCCGGACACCGATGTCCGGGCGTCGTCGGTGACTAGGATTGTGGACCGGCTCGGTGACGACGGTCACGGTTCTGTTCATTTCGTTCACCGACACCGGGGAATAGCCCGAGACGGGGCACTTCGAAACACGACGAAGCGGGGGCCGAGGGCATGCGGTGGTATCCGCGGACGCTTGCCGGTCAGGTGGCGGCGCTGGCGCTGGTCGTCGTCGCCATCGTCGTCCTGGCGGGCAGTGCCCTCGCCGCGATCGACGCCCGCGTCGACGGCGACCACGCCGCGCGCGCCGAGGTCACCGGGATCGCGGTCGCCCTCGCCGAGGCGCCGTCGACTGCGGAGGCGCTCACCTCACCCGATCCGAGCGCACTCCTCCAACCCGTCACCGAACGCATCCGCCTCGACACCGGCCTCGCCTTCATCACCGTCCTGGCCCCCGACCGGACGCGGTACACCCACACCGACCCGGCGCGCATCGGGGAGCCCTATCTCGGCACCATCGATGCGGCGCTGCACGGCGAGATTATGACCGAGACCCACACCGGGACGCTCGGCCCGTCGATCCGGACGATCGCGCCGGTCCGCGGTCCCGACGGCCGCGTCATCGGCATGGTCGCCGCCGGCATCACCCAGGAGACGCTCAGCTCGGCCTGGCGCGGCGAGCTGCCCCGCATCGTTCTCGTCGGCGCGGCGGCCCTGCTCGCCGCAGCGATCGGCGTGTGGTGGATCCGGCGTCGGTTGCTGCGACAGACCGGCGGGCTCGCCCCCGACGAGCTGCGCCTCATGTACGACCACCACGACGCGGTGCTGCACTCTGTCCGGGAGGGGCTGATCGTCGTCGAGGACGGCCGGCCGGCGCTCGTCAACGACGAGGCGAAACGTCTGCTGGACATCGACACCGACACTCCCGCAACAGATCTGCCGCATTTCCTCACCGGCGGGCCGGTGGCCGACGAACTGTACGCGGAGGGCGACCGCGTGCTGCTGGTCTCGCGGTCGGCGGTGCGTGACCGGCGCGGCTCGACGGTCGTCACCGTGCGCGACCGGACCGAACTGGCCGAGACCATGGGCGAACTCGACTCGATGACCCGCTTCGCCGAGGCCCTGCGCTCCCAGGCGCACGAGGCCGCGAACCGGCTGCACACCCTGGTGGCGTTGGTCGAGATGGGGCGGGGCGAGGATGCGGTGCGGCTCGCCACCACGGAACTCGAACTGTCCCAACACCTCATCGACCGGATGACGCAGGCGGTCGCCGAACCCGCACTGGTGGCGCTGCTCCTCGGCAAGAGCGCGCAGGCGTCCGAGCGTGGAATAGCGTTCTCGCTCACCGAGGACTCGAAGGTCGGCGATCAGGCCATACAGATCCTGACCCCCGGTGAGATGGTCACGGTCGTGGGTAATCTCGTCGACAACGCCATGGACGCCTGTGATCCGGCGGATCCCTGGGTCGAGGTGAGCGTGGTCGGGGACGAGAAGACTCTCGAGATCGTCGTCGCCGACAGCGGGCCGGGCATGGACCCGGAACTGTTCGCCCGGGCGACCACCCGCGGCTATTCCACCAAGACCGGCGGCGACGAGGCCGGTCGCGGCCTGGGGCTGGCGCTGGTCTCGCAGGTGGTCGCGCGCCATAACGGGACACTCACCGCGGAGAACACCTACGGCTCGGTGGTGACGGTGCGCCTGCGGTCCGGGGCCGAATCGAACGGGGCCGAATCGAACGGGGCCGAGCCGAGCGGGGAACGAGGAGCGGAGCGGTGATCCGCGTGCTGATCGTCGAAGACGAGCCGGTCATCGCCGAGGCCCACCGTGAATACCTCGGCCGCATGGGCGGATTCGAGGTCGTCGACGCCGTCGGCACCGCTCAGGAGGCGTTGCGCGCCGCCCGGAGCGGGCGGGTCGACCTGGTGCTGCTCGACCTCGGTCTGCCCGACGCCCGCGGGATCGACCTCGCGGGTGCGTTGTCCGGGGTGCGTCCTGCACCGGACGTCATCGCGATCACCGCCCAGCGGGACCTGCAGAGCGTGCGTGACGCCATGTCCCGGGGCGTCCTGCTCTACCTGCTGAAGCCGTTCACGTACGCGGCGTTCCGGGAGAAGATCGAGCAGTACCTGCGCTACCGGGAGGCGCTCACCGCCGGCACCGACGCGGTCAGCCAGCGCGATGTCGACCGCGCGCTCGCCGAACTGCGCGCCGGCGAATCCCGCCGGACGACGAAGAAGGGGGCGGCCGCCGACACCGAGGACGCGGTGGCCCGGGCGGTCCGCGACAGCGTGGACGGACTCAGCGCGTCGGAGGTCGCGCGTGCCGTCGGCACGTCCCGGGTCACGGCCTGGCGGTACCTGGAGCGACTGGCCGACGACGGCGTCGTCGAACGCGCCACCCGGTACGGAACGGCGGGTCGGCCACAGGTGCGGTACCGGTGGCGACGTCGCTGACGACCCACCGGTACCGACCGAGAGTGAAAACCTAACCGCGCGCGTCGAATTCGCGTGCCCGCAGCGAGCGCGCCACGCCGTCGCGTCCCTCGGAGATCAGGCGCTTGAGGGCCGGCGGGTGGTCGGCTGCGAGGAACTCGTCGGCGAGGTCGAGGGCACGCTGCGACATCGCCCAGCTCGGGTAGAGCCCGACGACGACGGTCTGTGCGACCTCGCTCGAACGGCGTGCCCACACCTGCGGGACGGCCTCGAAGTACTTCGCCACATACGGTTCGAGCAGCTCGTCCTGGCCGGGTCGGGCGAAGCCCTCGATCATCGTGCGGGTGAAGATGTTCGACAGCGAGTCGTCCTCCACGGCCTGACGCCATGCCTCCGCCTTGGCCTCGGGCAGCGGGCGTGCGGTCCGCGCGGCGGCCGCCTGCCGCGCGCCGGTGGCGGTCTTGTCGCGCTCGGCCTCGGCGTCGATGACCGGGGTCGACGACGGGTCCGGGTCGATCGCACCGGCGGTGGCCAGCGCGCGCACCAGCTTCCAGCGCAGGTCGGTGTCGACGGACAGTCCGTCGAGGCCGACGTCGGCGGGATCGGAACCGGACAGCAGCGCCCGCGCGACGTCGACCTGGTCGTCGTTGAGGCGACCGGCCAGCCAGGTGTTCACGAACGCGAGCTGATGGTCGGAACCGGCCTCGGCACCGCGCGCCAACTCCAGCAGACGCGAGCTGAATCCGGGGCGCCCGACCCTCGCGGCCCACTCCGGATCGGCATACGACTCGATCGCCGTGGTCGCCTGTAGCAGGACGCGCTGCACGACGCCGATCTCGGTCTCCGCGGCGATGCCGCGCTGCACGAGCTCGACGAAGTCGCGGGCCCGCATCTCGGCCTGGCGGGTCATCTCCCAGGCCGCCGACCACACGAGAGTGCGTGGCATGGAATCGGTGATGTCGGCGATGCGGGCGGTCGCGGTGGCCAGCGACTGCGGGTCGAGGCGGATCGACGCATAGGTGAGGTCGCCGTCGTTGAGCAGGACCAGATCACCGCGGTTGACCCCGACGAGGTCGGCGACGTCGGTGCGCTCGCCCTCGACGTCGAGTTCGACGCTGTGGGTCTGCTCGATGCGGCCGGAACCGTTGTCGGCGTAGATGCCGACCCGCAGCCGGTGCACACGGGTCTCGCCGGCACCCGGCGCGGCGCCGTCCTGGACGATGGTGAAGCGGGTGAACGCGCCGGACTCGTCGACCTCGAAGTCGGGGCGCATCACGTTGATCCCGGTGGTGCGCAGCCACTGGTCGCCCCAGTCCGACAGGTCGCGTCCCGACGAGCGCTCCAGTGCGCCGAGCAGATCCGAGAACGTCGCGTTGCCGAATTCGTGCAACTTGAAGTAGTCACGCAGACCGGCGAGGAAGTCCTCGAGGCCGACATAGGCGACGAGCTGCTTGAGCACCGACGCGCCCTTGGCGTAGGTGATGCCGTCGAAGTTGACCTCCACCGCGGCGATGTCGGGGATGTCGGCGGCCACCGGGTGGGTCGAGGGCAGTTGGTCCTGCCGATAGGCCCATGACTTCTCGACGTTGGCGAAGGTCGTCCACGCGTTGGTGTACTCGGTGGCCTCCGACTGGCAGAGCACCGACGCGAACGTGGCGAAGGACTCGTTGAGCCACAGGTCATCCCACCACTGCATGGTGACCAGGTCGCCGAACCACATGTGCGCCATCTCGTGCAGCACGGTCTCGGCGCGACGCTCGTAGAGGTACTTGGTGACGCGCGAACGGAAGACGTAGTCCTCCAGGAAGGTCACCGCGCCGGCGTTCTCCATCGCGCCCGCGTTGAACTCCGGCACGAACAGCTGGTCGTACTTGCCGAAGGCGTAGGGGATGCCGAAGTTCTTGTGGTAGAACGCGAATCCCTGCTTGGTCTCGGTGAACAGGCGCTCGGCGTCCATGAACTCGGCCAGTGACGCGCGGCAGTAGATGCCCAGCGGGATGTCGCCGTGCTCGTCGGAGTAGACGTCGGTCCACTCGGCGTACGGGCCGGCGATCAGCGCGACGAGGTAGGTGGACATCGGTGCCGTCTCATGGAACCGGTGGATGCCGGGTTCGGCGGCGACGTTCTCCACGTGTGCCGCGTTCGAGATGACCTTCCAGTCCTCGGGCGCCTTCACCGTCAGGGTGTAGGTGGCCTTCAGGTCGGGCTGATCGAAGCACGCGAACATCCGCTTGGCGTCGGCGGTCTCGAACTGCGAGTACAGGTACACCGCGTCGTCGGTCGGGTCGACGAAACGGTGAAGGCCCTCACCGGTGTTCGAGTAGGCACAGTCGGCGACCACGGTGAGCGTGTTCTCCACGGCCAACCCGGGCAGCTTGATGCCCACCGACTCGTCGAAGTCGGAGACGTCGAGCTCGACGCCGTTGAGGGTCGCCGAGTGCAGTTTCGGGGCGACGAGATCGATGAAGGTCTCGGCCCCCTCGGTCGCGGTGAACGTGACCGTCGTGACCGAGCGGAACGTCTCGGTGCCGGGAGCGCCGTTCCCGTCGGTGAGGTCGAGCTCGATCTGGTAGTTCGACACGTCGATGGTTGCGGCGCGTTCGCGGGCCTGGTCTCTGGTGAGGTTCGGAGCAGTCACGCAGGCCAGCTTATCGGCGACTCGCGAACGCGGCCCGTCTCAAGGACGGCCCACCACGTCGGCGGGCAACAGGATGGCGTTGGCGAGGGCGGTCAGATCGGCCCCGATCAGCGGACGCGCCCGCAGGTCGGGCGCGCTGACGATGTCTCCGATGACCCCGATGAACAGGTTGGCCAGGGTGTCCGCCTCGTCGTGGGTCAGCGACGCGACCCGCGCGCGCAGGGCCGCGATCCACTCGGCGAGGTGCTCGCGGCTGCTCGCCGTGAGTTCGGCGCGGGCCTCTTCGGGCAGATACACGCTGTCACGGGTGTAGATCGGCACGATCCGGCCGTGGACGCTCAGCATCTGGCCGATGAACGTGGCGACGAGAGTGTCGAGCTCCTCACCCGGCGCGCACCTAGCCAGTGCTCTCGTTGCGTCGTACAGCATGCCCTCGGTGCCGCGGACCAGGATCGCGTGCAGTACCTCGGTCTTGCCGGGCACCAGCTGGTAGAAGGTGGCGACCGAGACGTCGGCGGCGTGGGCGATGTCGTCGATGCGCACATCGTGGAAACCGCGCTGCGCGAACAGATCCGCGGCGGCGTCGAGAATGCGCTCACGACGGCCGGCGGGACTCCATGTCCGCGTCCGGGACGCGGCGGCGGCCCCGGGTGCCGCGTCGTCGCGGGGGAGGGCGCAGTCGATGACCGACCGCACGACCGCCCGCTGGACCTGCATCAGCCGGTTCGGGGTCATCCGTCCGCGCGTGCCGTTGGTGTTCGAGTACAGCGACAGCACGGTGAAACCGAGGAGTCGTGCGTCATCGGAGGAGAGGTCCGGCCGCAACGCCGCGATCTTGCCCGCGATGTAGTCGCCGTAACCGGTGAAGATGCCGCGCATCTCCTCGAACTGCTTGCGGTGCAGGTGGCGTTGCTCGCGGCGCCACAGGATCGACACGTGGTGGTTGGCCGTCAGGTCGCCGAGCCCGTCGAGGAACAGACGCAGCGCCTCCTCCGGTGTGCGCCCGCGCATCTCGGCCTCCCGGTGGAGGCGGGCGACGAGATCGATCTGTGCGCGCAGTGCCTGGACCAGGATCTCGTGCTTGTCCGTGAAATGGCGGTACACGGCAGGACCGGTCAGTCCCACCGCCGCCCCGATCTGTTCGATGCTCACGTTCCGATAGCCGGACTCGGTGAACAATTCGGTTGCGGCGCGGATGATCTGCTCGGCTCGTTGACTCCTCGTTGCGGGCATGGCACCCTCCCGGCGCGTCGTGGTACGAGACTCGGCACAATCTTCGTGCTCGACGTTAACCGGAATTCTGCCCTGTGTTCGACGCACGGCCGAAGTGGCCCACGAAATGACGACATCCGTCCCGAATCGTGCACCCGGGGGAACAGACCGGGGCGCCGGCGTGTTGTGCCGCACATGCGGCCGCGAGGCCGCACCGACGACGAGAGGACGACGATGTCAGATCAGACCCAGGCAAGAGACCGTGTCGACTTCTGGTTCGATCCGCTGTGTCCGTGGTGCTGGATCACGTCCCGATGGATTCTGGAGGCCGAGAAGGTCCGTCCCATCGACGTGAACTTCCACATCATGAGCCTCGCGGTGCTCAACGAGGGCAAGGACGTCCCGGAGGAGTACCGAGAGGCGCTCGCCGGCGCGTGGCGCCCGGTCCGCGTCATCGCGGCCGCCGCGGCACAGAAAGGTGACGAGATCCTCGCGCCGCTCTACACCGCGATGGGTACCCGCATCCACAACCAGGGGATCAAGGACTTCGACGAGGTCATCGCCGGCGCACTCGGCGAGGTCGGTCTCGATCCGGAGCTCGCGAAGGCCGCCGACGCCGAGGAATTCGACGAGGCGATCCGCAAGAGCCACCACGAGGGCATGGACAAGGTCGGCGATGACGTCGGCACCCCGACCATCCACGTCAACGGCGTCGCGTTCTTCGGTCCGGTCCTGTCCCGCATCCCGCGCGGCGAGGACGCCGGCAAGGTGTGGGACGGCGCGCTCGCACTCGCGTCGTACCCGCACTTCTACGAACTGAAGCGCACCCGCACCGAGGGACCGCAGTTCGACTGACCCCGTCCGACCGGACCCGGAAGCCCATCGGACCCGAGGCCTCGCTCAGAACCTGGGCGGGGCCTCGAGTCCGTTCGGCAGGGAACCGGGCGTCACCGCTGCCGGATGCGGCGGCGGGGGAATCTCCACCACGTTGCCGCTGCCGACGCCGCGCACGATCCGGCGCGGTCGGAGCCACAACGCCCCGGCCCGCGTACGGTCCCGCAGCGCCGCCGCGCGCCACGTCAGCACCGGATGTGTGGACAGCAGATTCACCAGGTGGACGAAGAGCCCGCGTTCGTGGGTGGCGCGATCGGCGAACTGGTCGAAATCGACGGCGGACAGCATGTACTTGCCCGCCGCCAGCACCCCGATGGCGCCCGGGGCGCCCGCCGGGCGGGCGTAGTAGCCGTAGTTGTCGGCCGTGTACTCCTGCGCCCGCGACAGCGCGCTCCCCAGAACGGGGATGTTCATCCCGATCACGGTCGCGAGCTGGCGCCAATACGAGGTGTGACCGGCGGCGATGTGACCGACCTCGTGCCCGATGATGAACTCCAGGGCCGCGGGATCGCGTGCTGCCCCGCCGACCTCGAACAGGTCGGAGTAGACCACCACGTACCTGCGGAAGCCGTGGCCGTTGGCGAACGCGTTGATCTGCCCGTTGCCGAGGATGACGTAGGCGTCGGGCACGTACTCCAGGCCGAAGCGCGCGGCGGCCTCGACGACCATCCGATAGCCCTCGGGGAACTGGGTCGGTGTCATCTGCACTCCGTTCACCCGCGGCTGCGCGTAGGTGACGCCGCGGATCAGGAAGAGCAGCAACGGGAATGCCAGCGCTCCGAGCAGGTACTGGTTAACCATGCCGAGCGCGACGAGGGCGATGATCGCCGCATAGCCCACCAACGTGACGAAGATGAGCAACACCAGCGTGGGGATCTCCCACGGATGCAGCTGTGGCCGTGCCGCATAGCGCGCCGCCTGCAGCCACCGGCGGGTCGGGTCCGGCGGAGGCGAGGGGAGTGGATCGGCGACGCCGGGGACGTTCGGGATCGGGTTCGTCTCGGCTCGGGGGATGGGCGCAGGCGTGTCCACGTCCCCAATCTATAGTCGAGCCATGCGTGTCTACCTCGGTGCCGACCATGCCGGATTCGAACTCAAGAACCAGATCGCCGACCACCTGAGGGCGAACGGCCACGAGGTGGTGGACTGCGGCGCCCACGTGTACGACGCCCTCGACGACTACCCGGCGTTCTGCATCGACGCCGCGACGAAGACCGTCGCCGATCCCGGCAGCCTCGGCATCGTGCTCGGCGGCAGTGGCAACGGCGAGCAGATCGCGGCCAACAAGGTCCCCGGCGCCCGGTGCGCGCTGGCCTGGAGCGTCGAGACCGCGAAACTCGCCCGCCAGCACAACAACGCACAGCTCATCGGCATCGGCGGCCGCATGCACTCCACCGAGGAGGCGCTCGCGATCGTCGACGCGTTCATCTCCACCCCGTGGTCGGAGGAGGAGCGCCACCAGCGTCGCATCGACATCCTCGCCGAGTACGAACGCACCGGCGTGGCGCCTGAGGTCCCGCAGCCGCCGGCCTGATCGGTGCCCGAGGGCCACACGCTGCACCGGCTCGCACGTCGGCAGCAGCGACTCTTCGGCGGGCAACGCGTCCGGGTGAGCAGTCCCCAGGGGCGGTTCGCCGACGGTGCGTCCCTCGTCGACGGGATGACCTTCCACGCCGCGGAGGCATGGGGTAAACACCTCGTCCACCGGTACCGCGACGGTGACGCCGAACGCATGGTGCATGTCCACCTCGGTCTGTACGGCGCGTTCACCGAGCTCACCGCCCCATTCGGCGAGCCGGTCGGGGCGGTGCGGATGCGGATCGCCACCGACGAGGTGGCCACCGACCTGCGCGGCCCGACCGCGTGCGAGCTGTACGAGCCCGGTGACCTCGAGGCCCTGATCGCGCGGCTCGGACCGGACCCGCTGCGCCGCGACGCCGACCCCGACCGCGCCTGGGCCGCGATCTCCCGCTCGGCGCGTCCCATCGGTGCGCTGCTGATGGACCAGAAGGTGGTCGCCGGGGTCGGCAACGTCTACCGCGCAGAGATCCTGTTCCGCGCCGGCATCGACCCCATGCGTCCGGGCCGCAAGCTCGACCGCGCCGAGTTCGACGCACTCTGGGACGACCTGGTCGCGCTGATGAAGATCGGCGTCCGCCGCGGACGTATCCACGTGGTACGCCCCGAGGACGACCGCGGCGCTCCCTCGTACGCGCCGAACCGTCCACGCACCTACGTCTATCGGCGTGCCGGAGAGAGGTGCCGCATCTGTGGCACGCCGGTGATGATGACCGAACTCGAGGCCCGCAAACTCTACTGGTGCCCCTCCTGTCAGGCCTGAACTCCAAGATCGGACTCACCGCCCGAGGTGTGTGGACAGGCAGCCTCGGCAGGCTCTGTCGCAGTCGGTGCATCCAGCACTCTCGGGAGGACACGGGACTGGAAGCGGGGGGCGTGACGATCGGCCAGGATTCTCGAATGTGCACGACTGTCCGGAGATCGACATCCTGCTGTCGCTCGACCGGCTGGTCCACGACATCAGGCTCGGCGACGGGTCGTTCGTGGTCGAGGCGCCGGCGAGCATCTACATCCCGGCCGGACTGGTGCACAGTGCGAACGTGATCGAGGGCGAACGTGATCGAGGGCGAACGTGATCGAGGGCGAACGTGATCGAGGGCGAACGTGATCTAGGGCGAACGTGATCTAGGGCAGCGGCTTCTTCATCGCGATCACCGCGACCGAGGGGTACTTCGCGAAACCTCCGCCGGACGGCGGTCTCGCCGACGGGGGGACGCCGATCTCAGCGAACCCACAGCGTGGGCACGGGTGATCTCTCAACCCGGCAGTGGATCATGGACGGGGTGAGCCGACCTCAGAACGAATCGCCCACGGTCACCGTGTTCGTCGTCGGCGGAACCGGGGAGTCCCACCTCGGCGACCGCCGCACCGAGGTGACGGGTCTGCTCGCCGGGGTCGCCGGCGAACTCGACGATCGCTTCATCTGCCGTTGGGTGGGCTACCCGGCGAGCTATGGTCCCGCGCCCAGGCCCGGTGGGATGAGCTTCGCCGACAGCGTCGCAAGCGGCGCCGCACGACTCGTCGGATTGCTCGGCGACGCACCGGGACCCGTTGCGCTGGTGGGGTATTCGCAGGGAGCCGTGGTGATCCGCTCCGCCCTCGCGCAGCTCGCCGAGCGTGACCATCCCGTCGTCGGCCGAATTCTCGGTGTCGGCTTCGTCGCCGATCCGCATCAGCCGCCCGGGGTGATCCCGGGGTGCGACGGCTGGGGTGTCGCCGGTCCCGGCGAGCCGTTGCCGCCCGGCGTGCCCGCGACCTGGGTCGGGGTCCCGGACGACATGATCTGCAACGCGCGCGAGGACTCGCTGGTCCGCGACATCGCCGACCTCACCCGCACGATGACCTTCCGCGCGGTCGGTCGCTGGTTGCGAGCGACGTGGGAAACAATGCGCCGTAATGCATTCCAGAACGCGGAACGGACCTCGGTGCGGCCCGCACAGTGGCGCCGCGACCTGCGCCGGCTGGCCGCGGCCTGGTGGGAGGTCCGCTGCTACCTGCCCGCGATGCCGGGGGTCGCGGGATGGCGGTGGACCAACGCACCCGGCGGTCGTCACACGTCGTACCTGTCCGAGCCCTACCGCCGCGACTCCGCCACCGACCCGGCGTCGACCGGGTGCCAGGTGATCGCCCGGTGGCTGCAGGTGCAGGTGACCTTCGCGGGTATCGGCCCCGGGCGGACCCACTTCCCGGCTGCCTGATCCGCGCTCGAGTGGTGAAGCCACGTGTTCGAGGGGAGAGGTGCGTCGACATGTCGACGTGGTGGTCATCGGGTCGCCGACCGGCGTCGAACAAGATACGGGAGATCGCCCGCGTGCGGGAGACCGGCCACCGACTGCCGGCTCGACACCGATGCCCTCGACACGGATGCGCTTGTCGCCGCCCGCCCCGACATGCCTCACGGACAGACCGAGGGCCGGCCACCTGCGCGGTGACCGGCCCTCGGTCTGTTGTTCGTGTGGCGACTAGTCGCCGGTGTACTGCCCGCCGATGGTGTTGCGCACCACGATCGGGGTACCGCTCGGGATGTTGTCGTACACCCACTTGCCGTTCTCGGTCGAGACGTTGATGCAGCCGTGGCTCACGTTGCTGTTGCCCTGCTGGGCGACCGACCACGGTGCCGCGTGGATGAAGATGCCGTCCCACGACATGCGGGTCGCGTACTCGACGTAGGTGCGGTAACCCTCCGGGGAGTCGACCGGGACGCCGTACGTGGACGAGTCCATGTACATGTCGCGGTACTTCTCCTTGGTGTGGTACACGCCATTCGGGGTCGGGTGCTTGTCCGAGCCCATCGAGATCGGCATCTTCTTCACGATCTCGCCGTTCTTCCACCAGGTGATGGTGTGGGTCTTGTCGTCGGCGAGAGCGATGTAGCCGGTCTTGGTCTTCACGTTCGGCATCGCCGGGTCGGCCGGCTTCTCCGGGGTGGTGCTCGTCGGCGGCTCCGGCGTTGTCTTCTCGGGAGTCGACGGAGCAGGAGGAGTCGGCAGGCCCGGGATCTCCGGGATCTCGACGGGCGGGAGGCCCGGGATCACCGTGACCGGGGCGGCGTTCGCAACGCCGGGGAGGGCGAGAGCCATGGTCAGGACGCCCACGACGACGCCGGCGAGGCGTCGGGTCGAGCGTCGACCTGCAGCCCGCGAGGAGTGAACTTTTCTGGTCAGCACAGGACGTACCTTCGGTTCGATGAATATCTCGCGCATCACCCTGAAGCGCGACCCCATCGTTACACAACCGTTGCCTGGCGGCCAAGGATTCCGGCGCTCACCGACCCGGCAGGATCGCGAACGGCGGGTGCGCGGTGGCAAAAACCTCAGGTGAGCGCGCCGCCCGAAAGTGCTGTGGTGGTCGTCACATGGGGTGGGCGGACTCGGGTCATCATCCCGATGGCGTACATCTTCGCCCTCGGGCTGCGGCGGTTCAACAGGATCGATTGACCCAGTCCGGGCGGGTCCGGCCTAGACCGGTTGCGGGTGTTCGGTGCGGAGATGGCGTGCCGGTTCGGGGCACGCCTCGTCACGGCACACGAGCATGACGTCGATGCGGGGCACCCCGGCCTCGGATTCGACGACATCGCGGCGGATGTAGAGCGGTGCGCCGCAGGACTGGCACTTTCGCTGGGTCTTGCTGTGTGTAGAGGACATGCCCCCAGACTACGCCGGATGTGGGTGCCGTCACAGGGTTGTTGCAGCTCGAAAACGCAGGTCGCAGGCGGTCGGAAGAAGGCGCACAGTAGAAGATGCGCCGGACTCCGAGTGGTGGGGCACGCGCGCGAGGGGTCGGGGGTCGCCTCCCGGGGTCGGCGGCATCCACAACCGGCTACGGATCGGACAAGAGGCGATGAACAGGATCGCAGCAACAGCGACGTTGACCCTGGCGATTCTCATGGGCGGGGCCGGGATCGCCACTGCGGAGAAACCGTGCATGATGCCGATCGGGGACGGGCAATGGGCCCCGTGTCCGCCGCCGGTCATCTCGACCGGACCCGGGGACGACGGCCCGGACAACTCCTCCCCGCCGCCGTCGGCGCCGAGGATCTACTACATCTACGAGACCCCGTACGGGTATCCGTTCTGGGGTGATCCGTACGAGGACGGCTGGTTCCCGTACTGAGGCCCCTGCGTGGAATCCGGGGCGGCTCAGCGGGGGCGGCTGCGGAAACGGTGAGAGGCGAGGGCCTGTGCAGACCCTCGCCTCTCGTGTGGAGCGGGTGACGGGAATCGAACCCGCGTAGCTAGTTTGGAAGACTAGGGCTCTACCATTGAGCTACACCCGCGTGCTCACGACCGGCGGGAATCCCGCACGGCGCTTGCGTTGAGAAACCATACATAAAGTCGCGCCGGATTTCTAAATCGGGGTGGGTGTTTCGGGGGTGTGTCGGGGTGCCCCTCCTGACCGCCGGGGCACCCGTGCGTCACGTCGCGACCGGGGCCACGTACTATCTTCTGTTGGCCCTGATGCGCGGGTCGGCCACCACCGGCCTCACCGCGACCTGAGGACCGCGGGATGTGGCGCAGCTTGGTAGCGCATCCGCTTTGGGAGCGGAGGGTCGCAGGTTCAAATCCTGTCATCCCGACTCGTCGGTTGTGACCGTCGCGGGTCACGGGAACGCATCCCCGACCGAACCGAACTTTTTTCATCACCGCAGATATAAGGAGCAGGCGTGAAGAGCACTGTCGAGCAACTCACCCCGACGCGAGTGAAGCTCAACGTCGAGGTCCCGTTCGAGGAGCTGTCGGCAGACTTCGACCGGGCCTACCGGTCGTTGGCCCAGCAGATCCGGATCCCCGGGTTCCGGCCGGGCAAGGCGCCCGCCAAGCTGATCGAGGCGCGCGTCGGTCGTGACGCGATCCTGGCGCAGGTCGTCAACGACGCCCTTCCCGCCAAGTACTCCGAGGCCGTCGCCGAGACCGAGACCAAGGCAATCGGCCAGCCGGAGATCGACCTCTCCGAGCTGAAGTACGGCGAGGCCATCAGCTTCACCGCCGAGGTCGACGTCCGTCCGGAGATCGAGCTGCCGGACTACTCGACCCTGGCGGTCACCGTCGACGCCATCGAGATCGACGAGTCCGAGGTCGACACCCAGCTGGAGAACCTGCGTGCCCGTTTCGGCACCCTCAAGGGCGTCGAGCGCGGCATCGAGAACGGCGACTTCGTGTCGATCGACCTCGAGGCCACCGTCGACGGCAAGCCGGTCGAGGAGGCAAGCACCGAGGGCCTGTCGCACGAGGTCGGCTCCGGTCAGCTCGTGGACGGCCTCGACGAGGCGCTCATCGGCCTGAGGGCCGGCGAGAGCAAGGAGTTCACCACCAAGCTCGTCGCCGGTGAGCACGCAGGCGAGGAGGCCGTGGTCAAGGTGACCGTGCAGTCGGTCAAGGAGCGCGAGCTGCCCGAGGTCGACGACGAGTTCGCCCAGATGGCCAGCGAGTTCGACACTGTCGAGGAGCTGCGCAACAGCCTCCGCGAGCGTGTCGAGCAGTCCAAGAAGCTCGAGCAGGCCAACAAGATCCGCGACGCCGTCCTCGACGAGTTGCTCGCGAAGGTCGAGATCCCGCTTCCGGAGAAGGTCGTCGAGGAGGAGATCGAGGGGCAGCAGCACCAGATCATCCACGCGCTCGGCCACGACGACGAGCAGGTTGCCAAGTTCCTCGAGGCGCAGGGCAAGACCCGCGAGGAGTGGGACGCCGAGACCCGCGAGGAGGCCGAGAAGTCGGTCCGCCAGCAGCTGCTCCTCGACGCCATCGCCGACCAGCAGGACACGCAGGTCAGCCAGGAAGAGCTGACCCAGCAGATCATCTTCACCGCGCAGCGGTACGGCATGCCGCCGCAGGAGTTCATCCAGCAGCTGACCCAGGCGAACCAGGTCGGCGCGGTCTACGCCGACGTCCGTCGCGGCAAGTCGCTTGCCTCGATCGTCGGCCAGGTGACCGTCACCGACAGCGCCGGCAACGCCGTCGACACCTCCGAGTTCTTCGGTGGCAACGACGACGAGGACGAGGCCGCCGAGTCCGAGGACTGAGGCCAGCGGGCCGTTGATCCGGCCCGCGAGAACACCGATACGATCGCCGGCTCCCGTCGCCACGGGGCCGGCGATCGGCGTCGATACCCGCGGTGACACGCCCGATACAGCGCACTGGATCAGATCTTCACCGACGTGATCCGTTCTGCTCTCAGCGAATCCACGTGTCCTCGGCGGTGGCGACGGGCGTCGATTGACTAGTGTCGGGGAGGACGTCATCAGACAGATCGGAACATGCGTGACGCCCGTCTGGCCCGCCGGCCGGGAGCGCGCAGGTCATGACAACAAGGCAAAGGTAGGAACCCGTGAGTGAGCCGACCATCCACACACCCTCGATGAGTTCGGGTGTGGCTGGGTTGAACCTGACCGACTCGGTGTTCGAGCGTCTGCTGCGCGAACGCATCATCTTCCTGGGCACCCAGGTCGACGACGAGATCGCGAACCGGCTGTGCGCCCAGATCCTGTTGCTCGCCGCCGAGGACCCGACCAAGGACATCCACCTCTACATCAACTCGCCCGGTGGCTCGGTCACCGCGGGCATGGCGATCTTCGACACCATGCAGCTCGCCGAGTGCGATGTCGCGACCTACGCGATGGGTATGGCGGCGTCGATGGGGCAGTTCCTCCTCGCCGCCGGCACCAAGGGCAAGCGCCACGCCCTGCCGCACGCGCGCATCATGATGCACCAGCCGTCCGCCGGCATCGGTGGTACCGCGGCCGACATCGCCATCCAGGCCGAGCAGTTCGCGCTCACCAAGAAGGAGATGAACCGGCTCAACGCCGAGTTCAGCGGTCAGCCGCTCGAGAAGATCGAGGCCGACGCCGATCGCGACAAGTGGTTCACCGCGCAGGAGGCCCTCGAGTACGGCTTCGTCGACAAGGTGATCACCCGCCCGGGGCAGTGACCCGGTAGATCAGCCCTCTTTCGAGCCACCCTCAATCATTGGAGCAACAGATGACCAACTCCTTCTCGCTCGACGGACTGCCCGCCGAGGTCGCCGCCGGTGTCCCCGCGTCGGCGTTGGCGCTCAAGAACATCGAGGCGCGCTACATCCTGCCGCAGTTCATCGAGCACACCCCGAACGGCCAGCGGCAGTACGACCCGTACGCCAAGCTGTTCGAGGAACGCATCGTCTTCGTCGGCACGCCGATCGACCAGGTGGTGGCCAACGACGTCATGGCCCAGCTGCTCGTCCTCGAGTCGCAGGACCCCGATCGCGACATCACCATGTACATCAACTCGCCCGGCGGCAGCGTGCCCGACATGCTCGCCATCTACGACACGATGCAGTACGTCCACTGCGACATCGTGACCGTCTGCCTGGGTGAGGCCGCGTCGGCCGCCGCGATCCTGCTCGCCGGCGGCACCCCGGGCAAGCGCGCCGCGCTGCCCAACGCGACCGTGCTGATCCACCAGCCGCGCACCGGTGGCGCCTACCAGGGTCAGGTCTCCGACCTGGAGATCCAGGCCGCCGAGATCGAGCGCATCCGCGATCGCCTCGACGAGATCCTGTCGAAGCACACGGGTCAGCCCAAGGAGAAGATCCGCAAGGACACCGACCGCGACAACATCCTGACCGCCGACGCGGCCAAGGAGTACGGCATCGTCGACGAGGTCTTTGCGTACCGCAAGAAGTCGATGAAGAACTCCTGACCCGTATCGAGCGGGTTCGGTCGCGAGAAATCTTGTCGCGACATTTGGCCTTATCGGTCGAAGTTCGAGCGGCACGCGGGTACCGTCGGGTTACCGGGCACATGGAATGTCGAGTGAATCGACCCGTGCCCGTCTGCGTGCGACGCGACGGACCAGACACATCAGTCCGGCAACGAGGAAGTAGGTACAACGCGAGATGGCACGAATCGGAGATGGCGGCGACCTGCTGAAGTGCTCTTTCTGCGGCAAGAGCCAGAAGCAGGTGAAGAAGCTCATCGCCGGGCCAGGCGTGTACATCTGCGATGAGTGCATCGACCTCTGCAACGAGATCATCGAGGAGGAACTCGCCGAGAACGGCGACGTCAAACTCGACGAGCTCCCGAAGCCCGCGGAGATCCGCGACTTCCTGGAGAAGTATGTCATCGGGCAGGACAAGGCCAAGCGCACTCTCGCGGTGGCGGTCTACAACCACTACAAGCGCATCCAGGCGGGGGAGAAGAAGGACTCCCGAACGGGTGAGAGCGTGGAGCTGGCCAAGTCGAACATCCTGATGCTCGGCCCGACCGGTTGCGGCAAGACCTACCTCGCGCAGACGCTCGCCAAGATGTTGAACGTGCCGTTCGCGATCGCCGACGCCACCGCGTTGACCGAGGCCGGTTATGTGGGCGAGGACGTCGAGAACATCCTGCTGAAGCTGATCCAGGCCGCCGACTACGACGTCAAGCGTGCCGAGACCGGCATCATCTACATCGACGAGGTCGACAAGATCGCCCGCAAGAGCGAGAACCCGTCGATCACCCGCGACGTGTCGGGTGAGGGTGTGCAGCAGGCCCTGCTCAAGATCCTCGAGGGCACGCAGGCATCGGTGCCGCCGCAGGGTGGTCGCAAGCATCCGCATCAGGAGTTCATCCAGATCGACACCACGAACGTGCTGTTCATCGTGGCGGGCGCGTTCGCGGGTCTGGAGAAGATCGTCTCCGAGCGCATCGGCAAGCGCGGCCTGGGTTTCGGCAACGAGGTCAAGGGCAAGGACGACATCGACACCACCGATCAGTTCGCCGACGTCATGCCGGAGGACCTGATCAAGTTCGGTCTGATCCCCGAGTTCATCGGCCGTCTCCCGGTCGTCGCCTCGGTGACCAACCTGGACAAGAAGTCCCTGGTGGCGATCCTGTCGGAGCCGAAGAACGCGCTGGTCAAGCAGTACACCCGCCTGTTCGAGATGGACGGTGTGGAACTCGAGTTCACCCAGGATGCACTGGAAGCGGTCGCCGATCAGGCGATCCACCGGGGCACGGGTGCCCGTGGTCTGCGCGCCATCATGGAAGAGGTCCTGCTCCCGGTGATGTACGACATCCCCAGCCGCGACGATGTCGCCAAGGTCGTGGTGACCGGGGAAACGGTGCGCGACAACGTGCTGCCGACCATCGTCCCGCGCAAGCCCTCGAGCGACGAGCGACGCGACAAGAGCGCCTGAGAAGACCTCCGCAAGAGAAGTGAGATCCCCGTCCGGGTCGCCCCGGGCGGGGATCTCAGCTTTCTACGAGACCGGCTCGAGCCGGATCACGACCGCCTTGGACACCGGGGTGTTGGATTCCTTGGCCACCGAGTCGAGCGGGACCAGCGGATTGGTCTCCGGGTAATAGGCGGCGGCGTTCCCGCGCGGGGTGTCGTAGGCGACGATCTCGAAGTCGCGCACCCGGCGCTCCTCGAGGCCGTCGGGGCCGTCGAACTCGGAGACGATGTCGACGTGCTGGCCGTCGCGCAGGCCGAGCGCCGCGATGTCGGCCGGGTTGACCATCACGACGTGCCGGTTGCCGGAGATCCCGCGGTAACGGTCGTCGTGCCCGTAGATCGTGGTGTTGTACTGGTCGTGGCTGCGTAACGTCTGCAGGATGAGCCGGCCGTCGGGGATCGGCACCCACTCGAGCGGGTACAGCCCGAAATGCGCCTTCCCGTCCGGGGTGTCGAACGAGCGACGGTCGCGCGGCGGGTGGGGGAGCACGAAACCGTCGCTGCGCCGGACCCGGATGTTGAAGTCCTCGAACCCGGGGATCACGTGCTCGATGTGATCGCGGATGGTGTCGTAGTCGTTCTCGAGCGCCGTCCACGGCACCGGATGATCGGGACCGAACACACGCGCGGCCAGTTCGCAGACGATGGCGATCTCGCTGCGCAGCTCATCGGAGACCGGCGGCAGCGAGCCCCGCGACAGGTGCACCGCAGACATCGAGTCCTCCACCGAAACCCGTTGCGGCACACCGTCTACGACATCGCGGTCGGTGCGGCCGAGGGTCGGCAGGATCAGCGCATGGCGTCCGGTCACCAGATGTGACTCGTTGAGCTTGGTCGAGACGTGCACCGTCAGCGCGCAGTTGCGCAGCGCGGCGGCGGTCGCCTCGGTGTCGGGGGTGGCCGACACGAAGTTGCCGCCCATCGCCATGAACACGCGGACCCTGCCCGCGGCCATCGCCTTGATCGCGGCGACCGTGTCGTAACCGTGCTTGCGGGGGCTGGTGATCCCGAACTCCGCGTCGAGGGCGGCGAGGAAGGATTCCGGCATCTTCTCGTAGATGCCCATCGTGCGGTCGCCTTGGACGTTGGAATGCCCTCGGACGGGGCACAATCCGGCGCCCGGCTTGCCGATCATGCCGCGCAGCAGCAGTACGTTGGTGCCCTCGGCGATCGTCGCGACGGCATGGCGATGCTGCGTGAGTCCCATCGCCCAGCACAGCACGATGCGCTGCGAGGTCCGCACCTTCTCGGCGAGATCCTCGATCTGCCTCCGCTCGAGCCCGGTGATTCCGGCGACCTGGTCGAGGTCGACGTCGTCGAGCATCGCGAGGTACTCGTCCACGCCGACACAGGATTCGTCGAGGAACTCGCGGTCGAACACGGTGCCCGGCGCGGCGCGCTCGGCGTCGCGCAGGAGGCGGGCGACCCCGCGGAACAGCGCCATGTCCGAGCCGAGCCGGACCTGCAGGAAGTCATCGGCCAGGGGCGTCCCGGCACCGAGGATTCCGCTGATCTTCTGCGGGTCCCTGAACCGCATCAGGCCGGCCTCGGGCAGTGGGTTGATGGCCACGATGCGTGCGCCGTTGTGTTTGGCCTTCTCCAGCGTGGCAAGCATCCGTGGGTGGTTGGTGCCCGGGTTCTGGCCGGCGATGAGGATCAGGTCGGCGGCCTCGATGTCGCCGACGGTGACCGATCCCTTGCCGATGCCGATCGAGGTGCCGAGCGCGGCGCCCGACGACTCGTGGCACATGTTGGAGCAGTCGGGCAGGTTGTTGGTACCGAGACTGCGGGCGAAGAGCTGGTAGACGAACGCGGCCTCGTTGCTGGTGCGGCCCGAGGTGTAGAACACCGCCTCGTCGGGGGAGCCCATGGCGGCGAGTTCGTCGGCGACGATTCCGTAGGCCTCGTCCCAGCCGACCGGGCGGTAGTGCGTGTCGCCCGGCGCGAGGTACATCGGGTGGGCGAGGCGACCCTGCTGGGACAGCCAGTACCCGCTGCGGGTCGCGAGATCCTCGACGGAGTGCCGTGCGAAGAACTCCGGGGTGACCGCGCGCCGGGTGGCCTCCTCGGCGACGGCCTTGGCCCCGTTCTCGCAGAACTCCGCGTGCTTGCGGTGGCCCGGGGTCTCGGGCCACGCGCATCCCGGGCAGTCGAAGCCGTTGCGCTGGTTGAGGTGGAACAGTGTCCGCGCGGTCCGCACCGGCCCCATCTGCTCCATCCCTCGCTTGAGGGCCACCGCGACTGCCGGCACCCCGGCGGCCCATGTCTTGGGATGCTTGCGGTGGACCTCGGTCGGCTCGGTGATGTCCGGGCCGGTGGCCGTCTGCTCGGTGATCCGGGGGTCACCCTGGGGGGAAGGGCTCATGATGTCCATCTTGCCCCGCAGTGACGACGTTTCGCGCAGACTGGGGGTTGTGACTCAAGACACGGGGAGTGCAGGGGCTGTAGGACTCGCGGGGATCGTCCTGGCCGGCGGCCGTTCGCGCCGCATGGGCAGTGACAAGGCCGCGCTCGACTGGGAGGGCGAGCCGATGCTCGCCCGGGTGGTCCGGATGGTGCAGCAGCGCTGCGACCCGGTGCTGGTGGTGGCGGGTGAGAGGTCCGCCGCCTATCAGGGCATCGACGACATCCGCAACCGCGCCGCGCCGGGCATCGACCGGGACCGGGTGCGCTGGGTGACCGACGAGCAGGAGGGCATCGGTCCGCTCGGCGGGCTGATCGCGGGTCTGCGCGCGGCCGCGGCTGCCGGGGCCGGGCTCGCCTTCGTGTGCGCGACGGACATGCCCCTCATCGCACCCGGACTGATCGACGAGCTGCTGCGCGGGATGACCGACTCCACCCAGGTGGTGATCGCGCGCGACGCCCAGCGTGATCACCCGATGGCCGGGATCTACCGCACCGACGCCGCGCCGGTGATCGCCGATCTCGTCACCGGCGGGGAACGCCGGATGCTGGGCGCGATCGAGGCCCTGCACACCCATCGAGTGGGGGTGTCCGACCCCGACTGGCTCGTCAACGTCAACGCCCCGGAGGACGTGCACCGGCTGCGGGCCGTCGCCAAGTAGGCGGGACGGGACCGGCGGCGAGGTCACACCCGGCGAAAACATAGAATGGCGCCCGTGACATCACTCGACCCGACATCCGCGCTGCCCGAGAACGACCTGCCGAAATCTTGGGACCCGGCCGAGCACGAGGCCGCCCTGTACCAGGGCTGGGTAGACGCCGGCTACTTCACCGCCGACGCGACGAGTGACAAGCCCCCGTTCTCGATCGTGATCCCGCCGCCCAATGTCAACGGGTCGTTGCACATGGGTCACGCCTACGAGCACGTCCTCATGGACGCGCTGTGCCGCCGCCGTCGTATGCAGGGCTACGAGGTGCTGTGGCTGCCGGGTATGGACCACGCGGCCATCGCGATGCAGACCATGGTCGAGCGCAAGCTCGCCGCCGAGGGCAAGACCCGCGACGACCTGGGCCGGGAGGCCTTCATCGAGCGGGTGTGGGCCGAGAAGGAGGAGATCGGCGGCAACATCGGCGAGCAGATGCGCCGCCTCGGCGACGGCGTCGACTGGTCGCGCGAGCGGTTCACGATGGACGAGGGTCTGTCGCGGGCCGTGCACACCGTCTTCAAGAAGATGTTCGACGACGGGCTGATCTACCAGGCCGAGCGTCTGGTCAACTGGTCGCCGGTCCTCAAGACCGCGGTCAGCGACATCGAGGTCAGCTACGCCGACGTCGAGGGCGAGCTGGTCAGCTTCCGCTACGGCTCGCTGAACGACGACGAGCCGCACATCGTCGTGGCCACCACCCGTCTGGAGACGATGCTCGGCGACACCGCGATCGCCGTGCACCCCGACGACGAGCGCTACAAGCACCTCGTCGGCACCGAGCTGCCGCACCCGTTTCTGGACCGCCGGATCCCGGTCATCGCCGACGACTACGTCGATCCCGAGTTCGGCAGCGGCGCGGTCAAGATCACCCCGGCGCACGATCCCAACGACTTCGCGATCGGTCAGCGGCACAACCTGCCGATGCCGACCATCATGGACGAGTCGGCCCGGATCGCCGGCACCGGAACGCAGTTCGACGGCATGGATCGCTTCGAGGCGCGCGTCAAGGTGCGCGAGGCGCTCGCCGAGCAGGGGCGCATCGTCAAGGAGGTGCGTCCGTACCTGCACAGCGTCGGCCACTCCGAGCGCACCGGTGAGCCGATCGAGCCGCGGCTGTCGATGCAGTGGTGGGTCAGAGTGTCCGAGCTGGCCAAGGCAGCCGGCGACGCGGTCCGCGACGGCTCGACGGTCATCCACCCGAAGTCGATGGAGCCGCGCTGGTTCGCGTGGGTCGACGACATGCACGACTGGTGCATCTCGCGCCAGCTGTGGTGGGGCCACCGCATCCCGATCTGGTATGGCCCCGACGGTGACGTCATCTGCGTCGGCCCGGACGAGCAGGCGCCGGAGGGCTACGTCCAGGAGACCGACGTCCTCGACACCTGGTTCTCCTCGGGCCTGTGGCCGTTCTCCACCATGGGCTGGCCCGATCAGACCGCGGATCTCGAGAAGTTCTACCCCACTTCGGTTCTCGTCACCGGTTACGACATCCTGTTCTTCTGGGTGGCCCGGATGATGATGTTCGGCACCTACGTCGGCAAGGAGCTGGGGCCGAACAAGAAGATCCCGTTCCACAACCTGTTCCTGCACGGCCTCGTCCGCGACGAGCACGGCCGCAAGATGTCGAAGTCGAAGGGCAACGGCATCGACCCGCTCGACTGGGTCGAGCGCTACGGCGCCGACGCCCTGCGGTTCACGCTGGCGCGCGGCGCGAACCCGGGCGCCGACATCTCGGTGGGCGAGGACCACGCTCAGTCGTCGCGCAACTTCGCGACCAAGCTGTACAACGCGACCAAGTTCGCCCTGATGAACGGTGCCAAGGTCGGCGAGCTGCCGGACACGGCGGAGCTCACCGACGCCGACCGTTGGATCCTGGGCCGCCTCGACGAGGTGCTCGCCGAGGTCGACGCCGGTTTCGAGGCGTTCGAGTTCTCGAAGGCGTGCGAGGCGCTCTACCACTTCGCGTGGGACGAGGTCTGCGACTGGTACCTGGAACTGGCCAAGGTCCAGTTCGCCGAGAACGACGAAAAGCGTTCGGAGAACACGCGAATCGTGCTCGGCGCGGTGCTCGAGCCGCTGTTGCGCGCGCTGAGCCCGGTGATGCCGTTCGTCACCGAGGTGCTGTGGAAGGCGCTCACCGGCGGTGAGTCGCTGGTCATCGCGCAGTGGCCGGCACCGTCGGGCCGGGACTGGTCGGCCGACTCGGCCGCCCGGATCGCCGACCTGCAGAAGCTGATCACCGAGGTGCGCCGGTTCCGCAGCGACCAGGGCCTGCGCCCGGGCCAGCGGGTCGCCGCGCAGTTCGAGGGCCTGGGGGAGTCGGGCATCGAACCGCTGCTGCCGTATGTGCAGTCGCTCGCGCGTCTCGACGCCGCGGGTCCCGATTTCGGGGCCACCGCGACCATCGAGGTGCGCCTGTCGGTCGGCACGGTCACCGTCGCCATCGACACCTCGGGCACGGTCGACGTCGAGGCCGAGCGCAAGCGCCTCACCAAGGACCTGGCGGCCGCGGAGAAGGAACTCGCGACCACCTCGGGCAAGCTGAGCAACGAGCAGTTCCTGGCCAAGGCGCCCGACCATGTCGTGAACAAGATCCGCGAGCGCCAGCGGATCGCCACCGAGGAGGTCGAGCGGCTGAAGGCCAAGCTGGCGAGTCTGGCCGGGCGAGCGTGAGCGACGAGAACGGTTTTCCCGAAGAGGATCCCGCAGTCGTCGGGGACGATCCGCTCGGGCTCGAGTCGCTGCTCGACGACGAGGAGCCGGCGCCCGCGCCCGAACCCCTGCGCGCGGGTGACAGCGCCGAGGATCTCGCCGAACTCGCCGAGGTCGAGGCCGAGCTCGACACCCGGTGGCCCGAGACGAAGATCGAGCCCTCGCTGACGCGGATCTCCGCCTTGATGGACCTGCTGGGGTCGCCACAGCGGGCCTACCCGTCGATCCACATCGCAGGCACCAACGGGAAGACGTCGGTGACCCGCATGATCGATGCGCTGCTGCTCGCGCTGCACCGGCGCACCGGACGCATCACGAGCCCACACCTGCAGCGCGTGACCGAGCGGATCTCGGTGGACGGCAAGCCGATTCCGGCGCGCACGTACATCGACACCTACCGCGAGCTCGAGCCGTACATCACGATGGTCGACGACAGCTCGACCGCATCGGGTGGACCGCGGATGAGCAAGTTCGAGGTGCTCACCGCGATGGCGTACGCCGTCTTCGCCGAGGCCCCGGTCGACGTAGCGGTCGTCGAGACCGGCATGGGCGGACGCTGGGATGCGACGAACGTCATCGATGGCACGGTGTCGGTGATCACCCCGATCGCCATGGACCATGCGGACTATCTGGGTGATTCGCTGACCGAGATCGCCGGGGAGAAGGCGGGGATCATCAAGCCCGGCGAGCCCGACCCGCTCGCGCCGGTCGATCCGGTCACCATCATCGCCGAGCAGTCGCCGGAGGTGATGGAGGTGCTGCTGCGGGCTGCCGTGGAGGCGGAGACCGTTGTGGCACGGCAGGGTTCGGAGTTCACAGTGCTCGACTCGGTGCTGGCCGTGGGCGGTCAGATGCTGACCATCCAGGGGCTCGGCGGCGTGTACGACGAGGTGTTCCTCCCGCTGCACGGGGCGCATCAGGCGGCCAACGCCGCGGTGGCGCTCGCCGCGGTCGAGGCGTTCTTCGGCGCAGGTCCCGACCGGCAGCTCGACGTCGAGGCGATCCGGGCCGGGTTCGCGTCCGTGGCGAGCCCGGGCCGCCTCGAGCGCCTGCGCAGCGCGCCGACGGTGTTCGCCGACGCCGCGCACAACCCGCACGGCGCCGCGGCCCTCGCCCGCGCGCTCGCCGAGGAGTTCGACTTCCGCCGGCTCGTGGGCGTCGTCGGCGTGCTCGGCAACAAGGACGCGCGCGGACTGCTCGAGGCACTCGAGCCGGTCCTCGACATGGTCGTCGTCACCGACAACGGTTCACCGCGCGCGCTCGACCCGCAGACCCTCGCCGAGTACGCGCACGAGGTGTTCGGCGAGGACCGTGTCGTGGTCAAGCCCTTCCTGCCGGACGCCGTCGAGGAGGCGATCGCCCTGGCCGAGGAGGCCGACGGCGAGCGCATCTCCGGCGCCGGGGTCGTCATCACCGGGTCCGTCGTCACCGCCGGGGCCGCACGCACACTCTTCAACAAGGAACCCTCATGACCCGCTACACCCCGCCCGCCAACGACCCGTGGAAGGGCCTGCGTGGCGTGATGGCCGGGACGATGGTCCTCGAGGTCATCGTCGTGCTGCTGGCGTTCCCGATAGTGTGGCGGCTCGGCGGCGGCCTGACCTGGGTGTCGGGCGGTTACCTCGCGCTGCTGATGATCGCGATGATCCTCGCGTGCGGTCTCCAGGGTCGTCCGTGGGCGCTGAATCTCGACCTCGCGTTACAGGCCGCGGTGATCGTCGGCGGGCTCTTCCACTGGTCGATCGCGGTGGTCGGCGTGGTCTTCGCGTCGGTGTGGCTCTACATCCGGCACGTGAAGCTCGACGTCGAGAAGCGCATCGAACAGGGACTGCTCCCAGGGCAGGAGCCCATCGAGTGACGCCGGCCGGTGCGCCGTCGGACGATCGGCGGTTCACCAGCTGCAAAACCTGTGTCCAGACCGTTACCGTCGAAGGGCAGCGCGTCGGCGGGGTTGCTGCGAGAATGGCGCAAGCCGTGGGGGAGCGGAGTGGTTCCCGCCTGGCTTCCTTCTCAATCGCGACCGCGATCGTGACGACACCCGACGTGAGGACGTACGTGCAGTTCCTGTTTTCCCGCACCCCCGCCCGCTCTGATCGCCCCCGCGCCTTTGCCGGCCTCGCCCTCGTCGGCGCCGCGACGGCACTCGCTCTCGGCGCTCCCGCTGTTGCCTCGGCCGATCCAGCTCCCGAGCAGGCCCCCGAGGCGATCGCGGCGTTCCGGGTGCCCGAGGCCGACGCCCCCGTGCCCGTCGGCGACGGCGAGTTCAGCTGGCTGGCGACCCACGCGATCACCAAGGACATCGCGGGGATGAAGGCCCCGGAGGCGATCGCCACCCTGCCGGTCCCGGCTCGCTACAAGCCCGCGAACCTGGCCCTGGCCCAGCAGTTCGACCTCGCGCTCGCCGGTGCGCTCGACTCGCCGGGCGGATGCCTGCAGGTGGTCGTCGACCCGCGGTCCAAGTCGGGCAGCCTGTTCAACTACGGCTTCTTCCCGGTCGCGGGCGAATACTGCTCCTGACGTCCACTCCTGCCCATCGGCGCCCTGGGGACGGTCGATATGGTGTCTGTCGTGACTGAACGCACTCTCGTACTCATCAAGCCCGACGGCGTCAAGCGCAATCTCGTCGGCGACATCATCAGCCGGATCGAGCGCAAGGGTCTGTCCCTCGTCGCCCTCGAACTCAAGACCGCGAGCGACGAGGTGGCCCGCGGCCACTACGCCGAACACGAGGGCAAGCCCTTCTACCCGTCGCTGCTGGAATTCATCACCTCCGGCCCCTTGGTCGCGATGGTGCTCGAGGGGCATCGCGCGGTGGCGGCATTCCGCCAGATCGCCGGCGGCACCGATCCGGTGGAGAAGGCCGTGCCCGGTACCATCCGCGGCGATTACGCACTGGAGACCCAGTACAACATCGTCCACGGTTCCGATTCGCCGGAATCGGCCGAGCGCGAGATCGCCCTCTGGTTCCCCGGACTGGCCGGCTGATTCTCTCGTCTCTTCTCCGACGCGCGCGTGCGTAACGCGCATACTTTGCGGCCATCCGGCCGCCGTGTGGGATACTTGCACAGTTATCGCCGACACACTTTGTCGACGGTGGCCGGATGACGCGCCTTGGTTCGGCGCCTCGCGGTGCGGCCAGCTGCACCGTGATGCTCAAACCACAGCTGACCCCGCCGAGGTTTGGCTGCTGCCAGCAGCCGAGACTCAGGTATTGCCCTGTGCCCGGTGGCGTGGAAGGCGCCCGGGATGCGGTCATCGACACAGCAAGAGCGTTCTCTGCTGACCGGAGATGAAGGTCCAGCACGACTACGCGTAGACCACACAACACCGGCCGTGGCGGCCGGGACACAGAGCAGACCCTCGCGTGGCCGCGTCAGCCCGACGCGCCCGGGGGTTCGAGGAGACTGAGTGACCGACAACGGGTCACCGGCTGACGCGAACGCAGCGTCGGAACCGGTGGAGGAATTTCCCAGCAAACTTCGTGTGCACGCATTGGCCCGCTTCCTGGGCCTGACGAGCCGGCAGGTGTTGGCCCACCTGGCCAATCTCGGGGTGCAGACGCGTAGCCCACAATCGAGCGTCGACCGCGAGTTGGCGCAGGCCGTCGCCGAGCGGGTCCGGGCGAACATCCCCGCCGAGGAGGCGGGCCCGGCTCCCGAGGCCGCTCCTGCCGAGGCACCTGCGGAAGCAGGGACCGCGCAGGAGAGCCCTGCAGCGGAGCCCGAAGCGGAGCCCGCCGGGCAGGAGGGCCCCGCGGAAGAGCCCGCGGCAGTGGAAGCCACTGCCGAGGAAGTCAACCAGCCCGAGGCCGGCAAGCCCGAGGCCGGCAAGCCCGAGACTGCGGAGGCCGAGTCGGCGGAGGCGTCTGCGGACGAACCGGAGACCCCCGCGCCCGGCGAGGAGACCCTGAGCCTGTTCTCCGCGGCGTCGACCCAGTATCACGAGCCGATCCCGGCAGTGCCCGCACCGGCGGAGGTCGCGCCGCTGTTCCTGCCGCCGCAGCCGCCGCAGGCGGGCGACACGGACGCCCGCACCGAACCGGATCGTGGCGAGTCCGAGGACAGACCCCAGCGAGGCGCCAAGCCCCAGCGCGACGCCAGGTCCCAGCGCGACGACAAGACCGGGCGCGACGACAAGACCGGGCGCGACGACAAGACCGGGCGCGAGGACGAGATCCGGCGCGTCAAGCCGGAGACCGCGGACGCGGAGACCGGCGCCGACCCGGATTCCGCCAACTCGGATGCCATCAACGCGGATGCCATCTACGCGGATGCCGCCAACGCGGATGCCGCCGACTCGGATGCCGACGAGCCGGGTTCGGGCTCGAATCGCAGCCGTCGCCGTCGCCGTGGACGTCGAGGCCGCGGTCGCGGTCGCGGGGACCAGGGCAGCGACGCCGAGAACAACGGCGACGCCGAGAACAACACCGATGCCGACGGCACGTCGGATTCGGACGAGGACGGCGACTCGGTCGGGACCGCCGACGAGTCGTCGCACGAGTCCGGCGCCGAGGGCTCGGAGAGCGCCGACACCGAGGCCCCGCCGACGGGGCGTCGACGTCGTCGTACCCGCCGTTCGGGTGCCGCGGTCGCGGACGCCGAGGGCGAGTCCGCCGAGACCCCCGCAGAGAATGCAGGCGAGAAGTCGGGCGGGGACACGTCGGACCGGAGCGACAAGAGCAGGTCGGACAAGAGCAAGTCGGACAGGAATGATCCGGACAGGAATGATCCGGACAAGAATGATCCGGACAAGGGCCGGTCGGCAGGGGACGAGACCGCCGACGGCGACGCCTCGGACTCGTCGGATGAGTCCGGCTCGGATTCCGACGGCTCGGACGGTGACCCGAACGAGGTGTCGTCCACGCGCCGTCGTCGGCGTCGTCGCCGTCGCAAGGGCGTCTCCGAACCCGACGAGCTGTCGCCGGACGATCCGCCGAACACCGTCATCCACGAGCGTGAACCCCGCAGCAAGCGGGCCCGCGACGAGGTCCAGGGCATTTCCGGGTCGACCCGACTGGAGGCCAAGCGCCAGCGTCGCCGCGACGGACGGGACGCCGGCCGTCGTCGCCCGCCGATCCTGACCGAGTCGGAGTTCCTCGCGCGCCGCGAGGCCGTCGACCGCGTCATGGTGGTGCGCGAGCGCAGTGCCAACAACCGCATCGTCGACGCCCACGACCACCAGCCGGTGGAGGACTACACGCAGGTCGCGGTCCTCGAGGACGGTGTCCTCGTCGAACACTTCGTCACCACCGCCAACTCGGCGTCGATGGTCGGCAACATCTACCTCGGCCGCGTCCAGAACGTGCTGCCCGGCATGGAGGCCGCGTTCGTCGACATCGGCCGCGGCCGCAACGGTGTGCTGTACGCCGGTGAGGTGAACTGGGACGCCGCCGGACTCGACGGTGGCTCCCGCAAGATCGAGCAGGCGCTCAAGCCCGGCGACAACGTGCTGGTCCAGGTGAGCAAGGACCCGGTCGGGCACAAGGGTGCCCGCCTGACCACCCAGATCTCGCTGGCCGGCCGCTACCTGGTGTACGTGCCCGGCGGTTCGTCGACCGGTATCAGCCGCAAGCTGCCCGACGTCGAGCGCAAGCGGCTCAAGCAGATCCTGGCGAAGCTGGTCCCCGAGGACGCCGGGGTGATCATCCGCACCGCGTCGGAGGGCGTCAGCGCCGAGGAGCTCGGCGCCGACATCGCGCGTCTCGAGGCGCAGTGGAAGTCGATCGAGGCGGCAGTCGAGGAGGCCAAGAAGAGCGGGTCGACCGCACCCAAGGCCCTCTACGAGGAGCCCGACCTGCTGGTGCGCGTCGTGCGCGACCTATTCAACGAGGACTTCAAGAAGCTCGTCGTCGAGGGCGACAAGGCGTGGAACCTGGTCGAGGGCTACATCAGCTCGGTGGCCCCCGACCTCATGGAGCGGGTGGAGAAGTTCACCAAGCCCCACGCCGACGCTCCGGACTCGTTCGCCGTGCACCGCATCGACGAGCAGCTCGCCAAGGCTCTCGACCGCAAGGTGTGGCTGCCGTCGGGCGGCACGCTGATCATCGAGCACACCGAGGCGATGACCGTCATCGACGTCAACACCGGCAAGTTCACCGGTTCGGGCGGCAACCTCGAGGAGACGGTCACCCGCAACAACCTGGAGGCGGCCGAGGAGATCGTGCGGCAGATGCGTCTGCGCGACATCGGCGGCATGATCATCGTCGACTTCATCGACATGGTGCTCGAGTCCAACCGCGACCTCGTGCTGCGTCGCCTCACCGAGGCGCTGGCCCGTGACCGGACACGTCACCAGGTGTCGGAGGTGACCTCGCTCGGCCTGGTCCAGATGACCCGCAAGCGTCTGGGCACCGGTCTGCTCGAGGCGTTCTCCACCACGTGCACCGCGTGCGGTGGTCGAGGCCTGATCGTGCACCAGAACCCGGTCGAGGTCCGGCCCGACGACTCGGCCCGCGCCGAGGGCGGGTCCAAGCGGTCGCGCCGCGGCAAGAAGAAGACCGAGCCGGCGGCACCGGAGGCGAAGCCCGCGACGCTGCCGCCGCACAAGCCGGCCGCCGAGCATCCGCTGTTCCGCGCCATGGCCGCACACCACCACGACGAGGATCACGACGGCGAGCACCTCGAGGAGGTGCAGGCCGACCACGCCCGGGCCGACGAGACCCAGGTCGAGGAGGGCTCGGCAGCAGACACCAAGGCAGAGATCCGGGCAGCGGAGAGCAACGCGGCAGACGCCACGGCGGGGGAGACCCGGGCCGGGGAACGCGAGGCGGGGCCGAAGTCCACGTCGGGCGCTGCCGAGGCCGATGGAGCCGGGTCCGGCGATGCCGAGGGCCGAGAGACCGATCGCGAGAAGTCGGCCGACGAGGCCGACGATGCCCGGGCGCCGGCCGCCGAGGCCGGGGGAGCCGATACGGCTGCCGACACGGATGCGCCCGATGAGCCCGCCGCCGACGGTTCGCCGGTGGACGAGCAGGAGCCGTCGTCGCAGGGTGCACCCGAGTCCGCCGCAGAGACGTCCGGGGCGGGCGAGAAGGTTCCCGCGACCACCCGCCGTCGGCGCCGCGCGGTGCGCCGTCCCGTGCAGACCACCACCGCTCCGGAGAACGTGGTGATGACCGCGTCCGACTCCGCGCCGGCCCCGGAGCCGACGACGACCTTCGGGCCGATCTCGACGGACTCGGCCGAACCGGCTGTGGCGGTCCGGCGTCGTCCTCGGCGGCGAACGGCCGGGCGGCCTGCGGGGCCGCCTCCGGCGGACGCCTGATAAGTCCTGGGTGAGGGACGGCGGGGCGAGTTTGACCCGGCCACCGCCGTTCCCGTAACCTTGGAAAGTCGCCTCCCGCGGAGGGTCTGCGCTGGTGTGTGTCGAGTACGGATTCGGCATACTGCCTCGGTGCGAATCCCGTCGGCAGGCCCTCTGGTGTGATCTGCAGCCACTCCCGGTCAACCGACTGGGTGGATTGCGGCCCGCGCCGGCATGCACTACACGAACGCCTTCGAAAGCGCCCGGCGCTGGCGAAGGGCCCGACCAGACGAGTAAGAGGAATAACTTCGATGGCAACGTACGCGATCGTCAAGACCGGCGGTAAGCAGTACAAGGTCGCTGAGGGCGACATTGTGAAGGTCGAGAAGATCGACGGAGAGCCCGGCACCACGGTGAACCTGCCGGTCGCGTTGGTCGTCGACGGCTCGAACCTGACCACCGACGCCGCCGAGTTGGCCAAGATCTCGGTCACCGGCGAGGTCGTCGAGCACGTCAAGGGCCCGAAAATCCGCATCCACAAGTTCAAGAACAAGACCGGCTACCACAAGCGCCAGGGCCACCGTCAGAAGCTGACGGTCCTGAAGGTCACCGGCATCAAGTAGTTCGATCAGCTTCGCGAAGACCTCAGGAGGACTGACAGATGGCACATAAGAAGGGCGCATCCAGCTCGCGCAACGGTCGCGATTCCAACGCCAAGCGACTCGGCGTCAAGCGTTTCGGCGGCCAGCAGGTGAGCGCCGGCGAGATCCTGGTCCGTCAGCGCGGCACCAAGTTCCACCCCGGCGTGAACGTCGGTCGCGGCGGCGACGACACCCTGTTCGCTCTCGCCGCGGGCTCGGTGGAGTTCGGCACCAAGCGTGGCCGCAAGACGGTCAACATCGTCCCGGAAACCGCTCAGGTCTGACCCGAGCACACCGGCACGACAAAGCCTTCACACAGGGCGGGCAGGGTCATTGCGTACCCGGCCCGCCCTGTCTTTTTTGAACGGAAGTAAGGAAATTCGATGTCACGGTTCGTCGACCGCGTGACCATTCACGTCGCGGCGGGCAACGGTGGCCACGGCTGCGCCTCGGTACACCGGGAGAAGTTCAAGCCCCTCGGCGGGCCGGACGGCGGCAACGGCGGCAACGGCGGCTCGGTGAGGCTCGTCGTGGACCCGCAGGTGCACACCCTGCTCGACTTCCACTTCCGTCCCCACGCCAAGGCGAGCAACGGCAAGCCCGGCGCCGGCGACAACCGCGACGGCGCCAAGGGCGAGGACTTGATCCTCAAGGTGCCCGACGGCACCGTCGTCCTCGACGACAAGGGGAACGTCCTCGCCGACCTCGTCGGCGAGGGAACCACCTTCGAGGCCGCCCAGGGTGGCCGCGGCGGCCTCGGTAACGCGGCACTCGCCTCCAAGGCGCGCAAGGCACCCGGCTTCGCGCTCCTCGGTGAGGAGGGGGAGCAGCGGTCGCTGGTCCTCGAGTTGAAGTCCGTCGCCGACGTCGGCCTGGTCGGCTTCCCGTCCGCGGGCAAGTCCTCGCTGGTCTCGGTGCTGTCGGCGGCCAAGCCGAAGATCGCCGACTACCCGTTCACCACGCTGGTCCCGAACCTCGGCGTCGTGCAGACCGCCGGCGACGTGTTCACCATCGCCGACGTCCCCGGCCTGATCCCCGGTGCCTCCAGCGGCCGAGGTCTGGGGCTGGAGTTCCTGCGGCACCTCGAGCGGTGCGCAGTGCTAGCGCACGTCGTCGACTGCGCGACCCTGGAACCCGGACG
Organism: Gordonia aurantiaca; assembly: GCF_039939235.1. Lineage (NCBI taxonomy): Bacteria > Bacillati > Actinomycetota > Actinomycetes > Mycobacteriales > Gordoniaceae > Gordonia > Gordonia aurantiaca. The sequence continues at coordinate 515,438 of NZ_JBDUUF010000002.1, forward strand.
CGATCCCGTCTCCGACATCGACGCGCTGGAGGCCGAACTCGCCGCGTACAAGCCGGCGCTCGACGCCGACCACGGCCTCGGCGATCTCGCGTCGCGCCCGCGCGTGGTGATCCTCAACAAGATCGACGTCCCCGACGCCGCGGAACTCGCCGATCTCGTGGAACCCGAACTGGCCGAACGCGGTTGGCCGATGTTCCGCATCTCGGCGGTCGCCCACGAGGGTCTGCGGGAACTGACCTTCGCGCTGGCGAAGATGGTCCGGGAATACCGGGAATCGCAGCCCGCCCCCGAACCCCGCCGCCAGATCATCCGGCCCAAGGCGGTCGACGACGCGGGCTTCACGATCGTGCCGGACCCCGAGATCGAGGGCGGCTTCATCGTCCGCGGCGCGCGGCCCGAACGGTGGATCCGGCAGACCCAGTTCGACAACGACGAGGCCGTGGGCTACCTCGCCGACCGCCTCAACCGCCTCGGCGTCGAGGACGAGCTGGTCCGGCTGGGAGCCCAGCCGGGTGCGCCGGTCACCATCGGCGACGTCACCTTCGACTGGGAGCCGACCACGCCGGTGGGTGACGAGGTGCCGCTGACCGGACGTGGCACCGACATCCGCCTCGAGCGGAACGAACGAGTCGGCGCAGCAGAACGCAAGCAGGCCCGCCGCCTGCGTCGCGGTCTGCCGATCGAGGACGGAGAGCAGGACCTGTCGTGACCGCGGAATCGAGCATCGAGGTTCCCAGCAGCGTCCGGGAGCAGATCGCGCACGCCCGCAGCGTCGTGGTGAAGATCGGCTCGTCGGCGCTGACCGATCTGGACGAGGGGCTCGACCGCGACCGGCTCGACGCGCTCGCCGATGCCCTCGAGGCGCGGATGCGTGCGGGTTCCGACGTGGTCGTGGTGTCCTCCGGCGCGGTCGGCGCCGGGCTCGCCCCGCTCGGGCTGAAGAAACGACCCAAGGACCTCGCGACCAAGCAGGCCGCGGCCAGCGTCGGTCAGCTCGCCCTGGCGCACGCGTGGGGCACCTCGTTCGCACGCTACGGACGCACCGTCGGCCAGGTCCTCCTGACCGCCGACGACATCAACAACCGCCGTCATCACGCCAATGCCCAGCGGACCCTCGACCGGTTGCGCTCCCTCGGCGCGGTCGCCGTGGTCAACGAGAACGACACCGTGGCCACCAACGAGATCCGATTCGGGGACAACGACCGGCTGGCCGCGCTCGTCGCGCATCTGTGCGGCGCGGACGCGCTGATCCTGCTCTCCGACGTCGACGGCCTGTACGACGGCGACCCGCGCAAGGTCGGCGTCGACGGGCGTCGGGCCCGGTTCATCCCCGAGGTGAACGGACCCGAGGACCTCGACGGCGTCATCGCCGGATCGGGCGGCGCACTCGGTACCGGCGGCATGGCGTCGAAGCTGGCCGCCGCACGTCTGTCGGCGGACGCCGGCGTGCCGGTGTTGCTCGCCGCGGCGTCGTCTGCGGCGCAGGCGCTGGCCGACGCGTCGGTGGGAACAGTGTTCGCCGCCCGTCCCGAGCGGCTGTCGTCGCGCCGCTTCTGGGTGCGCCACGCCGCCGACGCCAGTGGACAGATCATCCTCGACGACGGTGCGGTGGCGGCCGTGTCCCGCAGGCGCCGTTCACTTCTCGCCGCCGGCGTGGTGGGCGTCGAAGGGCGCTTCTTCGAAGGTGACGTCGTCGAACTCGTCGACCAGCACGGACGCGTCGTGGCCCGCGGTGTGGCGTCGTACGACTTCGACGACGTGACGTCGATGCTCGGCCGCCATACCGACGAACTGCCGCCGGACCTGCAGCGGCCGGTGGTTCACGCCGACGATCTGGTCGTCATCTCCGGCTGAGCCGCGAACTCGGCGAGTTCGGGCAGCACCACGCCGGCCCGGTGGTCGATCTTGAGCGTCGCGAGTTCGTCGGCGCGGGTCGGCCCGCGGTTCACGATGACGATCGGCTTGCCCTCGCGGTGGGCGCGGCGTGCGAACCGCAGGCCCGACATGACCGTCAGCGAGGACCCGACCACCAGCAGCACATCGGCTTCGTCGACCGCTGAGAATGCTTGGTCCACAATGGGTTTGGCGACGGTTTCGCCGAAGTACACGATGTCCGGCTTGAGGATTCCCCCGCAGTGCGGGCAGTCGATCATCACGAACTCGGAGGTGTCGGTGAGCGAGGCGTCGGCGTCCGGCTCCACCTCGATCGCCCCACGACCGGCGACGCGCTCGGCGAAGCCGGGGTTGAGTTCCTCGAGCCGCTCGGCGAGCCGGTGCCGGGAGATGCGCCAGTCGCAGCCGAGGCAGCGGACCCGGCCATAGCAGCCGTGGAGTTCGAGCACCTTCCGCGTTCCGGCCTTGGTGTGCAGCATGTCCACGTTCTGGGTGATCACCGTCGACACCAGGCCCGCGCGCTGCATGTCGGTCAGCGCCAGATGGGCCTGGTTGGGGCGTGCGGCGTCCATGTGGCGCCAGCCGAGGTGGTTGCGCGCCCAGTAGTGGCGGCGGAACTCCGCCGACGACAGGAACATCTCCAGGGTCATCGGGGTGCGCGGCGGCGACCCCGGGCTGCGGTAGTCGGGGATGCCCGACTCGGTGGAGATGCCGGCACCGGTCAGGACGGCGACGCGGCCGCCGCCGAGCAGGTCCGCGGCCCGCGCGATCCGATCGTCGACGTCCCTGTCGAGCGGGGTGGGCTCGACCGGGATGTCGCCGAGCTGAAGACGAGTGCGCACCCTGCCCAGGATAGGCAGGGTGCGCAGAAGGGGAGAGCTCGCGTGCGAGCACGCCGGGAGCGGGGTCAGGAGACCGTCGCGTCCTCGGAGTGCTTGCCGGTCGGCTGCGGCACGGTGACGAGCGGGTACACGCCGTTCTCGTCGTGCACCTCGGTGCCGACCACCGGCGGGTTGAACACGCACAGCATGCGCATGGTGGTGTCGGCGGTGACCGTATGGCGCTCGTGGCCGTCGAGCAGGTACATCGTGCCGGGGGCCAGCGGGTAGGTCTCGCCGGTCTCGCGGTCGAGCAGGGTGCCGGTGCCCTCGACGAGCCAGACGGCCTCGATGTGGTTGGCGTAGTGGAACTCGTTGACGGTGCCGGCGTCGATGGTGGTCTCGTGGAACGAGAATCCCACGCCGTCACCGCCGAGGACGATGCGCTTGGAGCGCCAGTTGCCCTTGGGGTCGGCGACGTCGCGCTCGGTACCGGTGATCTCTTCGGTGGTTCGGACGATCATCCGATGACCTCCTTGACTGCGTCGGAAAGGATGGACAGGCCGCGATCGAGGTCCTCGCGGGAGATCGTGAGCGGCGGCAGCAGCTTGACGACCTCGTCGGACGGCCCCGAGGTCTCGGCGAGGAGTCCGTTGCCGAAGGCCTGCGCGCAGACCTTGCCGGCGGCGGTGTGGTCGTCGAAGGCCAGGCCGCGCACCATCCCGCGACCGCGGGTCGAGATGCCCTCATGGGCGTTGCACAGCTCGGTGAAGACCTCGTGGATGCGCTCGCCCTTCTCGTGGATCTCTCGGCTCAGGGTGTCGTCGGTCCAGTAGGTCTCGATCGCCTTGGCCGCGGTCACGAACGCGGGGTTGTTGCCGCGGAAGGTGCCGTTGTGCTCGCCCGGGGCCCACACGTCGAGCTCGGGCTTGAACAGGGTCAGCGCGAACGGCAGGCCGTAGCCGCTGATCGACTTCGACAGGGTGACGATATCGGGCTTGATGCCGGCTTCCTCGAACGAGAAGAACTCGCCGGTGCGGCCGCAGCCCATCTGGACGTCGTCGACGATCAGCAGGATGTCGCGGCGCTCGCACAGCTCCGACAGCGCGCGGAGCCACTCGGCGCGGGCGACGTTCACGCCGCCCTCGCCCTGCACGGTCTCGACGATGACCGCGGCGGGACGGTTGAGACCGCTGCCGGAGTCGTCGAGCACGCGCTCGAACCACGCGAAGTCCTCGACGACGCCGCCGAAGTAGTTGTCGAACGGCATCGGGGTGGCGTGGACCAGGGGGACACCTGCGCCGGCGCGCTTCATCGAGTTGCCGGTCACCGACAGCGAACCGAGCGTCATGCCGTGAAATGCGTTGGTGAAGCTGATGATCGACTCACGGCCGGTCACCTTGCGGGCCAGCTTGAGCGCGGACTCCACGGCGTTGGTGCCGGTCGGGCCGGGGAACTGGATCTTGTAGTCCAGGCCGCGCGGCTCGAGGATGTGGCGGGTGAACTTGTCGATGAAGTTGCCCTTGGCGACCGTCGCCATGTCGAGGCCGTGCGTGATGCCGTCGCTCGCGATGTAGTCGATCAGGGCCTGCTTCAACTCCGGGTTGTTGTGCCCGTAGTTCAGCGAACCGGCGCCGGCGAAGAAGTCGAGGTACTCCCGGCCGTTCTGGTCGGTGATGTACGAACCGGACGCGGTGGTGAAGACGGCCGGCCAGTTGCGGCAGTAGCTGCGCACCTCGGATTCGTGGGTGGTGAACACCGAGTCGTCGAAGGTCTTGTCGAGTACGGGAGTGGTGTCGAGAAGTTGCATGACCTGCTTCCTTCTTCTGTGTGACCGCGCTCGCATGGGTGAGCGCAGGAGTTCCGGTGTGGTGCGACGACCATGAGTACCCAGAACTCGGGAAATGTATGCCGGATTTCGGCTCTTGAATCTGTTGTCGTGCCAACAACTGAATCTATGTTGTGCCAACAACTGAATCTATGTGTGCCAACAACGTTGGGGCACTGAGTATTTCGATGGTGAGCGGTGTTACGACCGTCAACCGGGGTGCGCCGGGATCACGCGCGGAGCCCGTCAGGGCTCGGGGATCTCCGGTTCCAGCATGTAGAGGTCCTCGGGCTCGTGTGAGTCCGGGAAAACGTTGGCGCCAAACAGATCCCGGCGCTCGAAGCGGAGGCCGCGTGCCTTTGCGACCGACTCGAACAGCCGTCGTGAGGCGGTGTTGTCGGGGCTGATCGTGGTGTGCATGGCCACGACACCCTGGCGGTTCACGCGATCGAAGAGGTGATGCAGCATAGACGCGGCGATACCGTGTCCGCGCATCGAGTCGTCGACGGCGATCTGCCAGACCATCAGCGTCGAGGGGTCGTTCGGCCGACGATAACCGGTCGCGAAACCGATTGGATTGCCGTCGACTTCGGCGACGATCGACGTCTGCGCGAAGTCATGGCACCAGAGCACATAGGAATACGACGAGTTTACGTCGAGAACCTTTGAGTCCGAAGCGATTTCCCAGAGACGGGTACCGTCGGCGACTGTCGGCATCCGATAGTCGACGGTGAGTAGGGTTGTCGGGGCCGTTCTTGATTGTGAAGGGCTCATAACGCTTTCGACGCTAACGAAGGGTTACATCGAAGTCACCCGCGTCCCGGAATTGCCCCACCGAACCCCTACCTTCCCCCTGTTCAGGCATGCAATGTGAAGTGGGTCACAAAAGTTAGGATATGGTCATGACGAGGATCATCGCGGGCCGGTTACGGGGGAGACGGCTGCGCGTTCCCGGCGAGGGAACCCGCCCCACATCCGATCGTGTTCGCGAGTCCATATTCAACATGCTGGACGCGAGGTTCGACATCGAGGGTACGTCGGTCCTCGATCTCTATGCCGGTTCGGGCGCGCTGGGGATCGAGGCCGTCTCCCGCGGCGCCGCCGACGTCACGCTCGTCGACTCCTCGCGCAAGGCGGCGTCCATCATGTCCGCCAATGTGAAGGAGTGCGGCATCGGCGGGATCGCCTCGGTGGTGGTGCGACCGGTCTCGGCGTTCCTCGCCGCCCCCGGGACGCGGAGGTTCGACCTGGTCTTCTCCGATCCTCCCTATGTGCTCGGGGCCGACGTCCTGGCCGATGATCTGAAACGGCTCGCGGCCGCGCATCTGGCCGCCGACGCGCTCGTCGTGGTGGAGCGGTCCGCCCGATCGGCCGGCGACATCTGGCCGGAGGGCTTCGCGGTCCTCGTCGACAAGAGCTACGGCGACACCCGTGTCGAGGTCGGGGAGTACACCGGCGCCTGAGCCGCTCGTCACCCGGTGGTGGGTCTGGCGGTAAGTTCGGGCCATGACGACGGCAGTGTGTCCCGGTTCTTTCGATCCCTTCACCCTCGGCCACCGTTATGTGGTCGAGCGTGCGGCGGCGTGCTTCGACGAGGTCGTGATCACCGTGGTGGTCAACCCCAACAAGCGCGGCATGTTCAGCGTCGACGAGCGCATCGCCCTGATCGAGGAGGACTGCGCCGATCTCCCCGGCGTCCGCGTGGACCGCTGGGAGGGGTTGCTCGTCGACTACCTCGAGCAGGAGTCCATCCACACCATCGTCAAGGGCCTGCGCTCGGCGGTGGACTTCGACTACGAGGTCCCCATGGCGCAGATGAACCGCGACCTCGCCGGCGTGGAGACCGTCTTCCTGCTCACCGACCCGCGCTTCGCCCACGTGTCCAGCTCGCTGGTCAAGGAGGTCGCCAAGCTCGGCGGGGACGTCACCCCGTTCCTCTCGCCGCACATCCACAAGGCACTCGTCGCGAAGGTGACGGGGGAGCGTTCGGCCTGAGCCGTCGGACCGGTGCCGACGGACCTTTCTCGCCGGGCCTGTGTCACCGGACCTCTTCGCGGAGTTGTGTCATCGCCCCGTGGGTGAGACGCCTGCGGAAACCGCGACACGCCACACGCGCTTCACGAGTCACAGGCGCAACATTCGGCACAATGGCCACAGATTCACCAACTGTTGCAAACAGGCAAGCGCCGGATTGGGGTGGCTGTGTACCGGGTATTTGAGGCTCTCGACGAGCTCGTCGCCATTGTCGAGGAGGCGCGGAGCGTTCCGATGACCGCCGGCTGCGTCGTTCCGCGGGGGGACGTGCTGGAACTGCTCGACGACATCAAGGATTCGATCCCGGGTGAACTCGACGACGCCCAGGACGTCCTCGACCAACGGGAGACCCTGCTCGGCGACGCGCGTGAGCATGCCGAGACCACCATCGCCAAGGCGGATTCGGAGTCCGAGGCCGTCCTCGCGCACGCCCGCGCCGAGGCCGACCGAATCCTCTCCGAGGCGAAGGCCCAGGCCGACCGCATGGTCGACGAGGCGAGCGCGCACTCGAAGTCGCTCCTCGAGGAGGCCACCGAGGAGGCCCGTCGCCTGCAGGCAAGCGCCGCGCGCGAATTCGAGGCCGTGACCGGTCGGGCCCGCGCCGAGGCGCAGCGCACCATCGACGCGGCCAACAACACCTACGACAAGTCGGTCGCCGACGGCATCGCCGAGCAGCAGCGCCTGGTCTCCGAGACCGAGGTCGTCGCCGCTGCCAAGTCGGAGGCCGAACGGATCATCGACGCGGCACACGCCGAGGCCGACCGCCTGCGCGGCGACTGCGACGTCTACGTCGACGAGAAGCTCGCGCAGTTCGAGGAGATCCTCACCGGCACCCTGCGTTCGGTGAACCGTGGACGCCACCAGCTGCGGACCGGTGCCGGCATGCACGACTACGTCGAGTATCCGCGCAGCGCCGACGAGTCCCGCGAGGCCGGATATTCGCGCGACACCCACCGCGGCTCATACGACCGTGACCAGGGATCCCCGCTCGCGGTGTGACCTGCTCGACAGCCGGTCACGCATCGGGCTCGCACACGCCGCCGGGGGCGGTCGATGATTCGCGAATCCGGGCGTATCGTGCAGCTTGTGTCTGATCATGCTGTGACATCAGAAACCGCGCGCGGTAGCGAATCCGCGCCGCGGCGCGACCCCTTCGTACTCGATGTCCGGTCGATGAACCGTCGCCCCGGGACGATGACCGAGGTGCACCGCACCGTCGAGACCCCCGATCGTCTGGGGGTTGCGATGATCGGCATCCCCGAGGGCTCCGACGTCGATCTGGACCTCCGGCTCGAGTCGGTGAGCGAGGGAATCCTGGTGACCGGCACCGCGTGCGGTGAGACCGTCGGTCAGTGTTCCCGCTGCCTCGAGCGCATCGACGGCACGGTGACGGTGTTCCTCACGGAGCTGTTCGCCTACCCCGACAGCGTCACCGAGCAGACGACCGAGGAGGACGACGTCCACCGGATCGTCGACGAGCGCATCGACCTCGAACAGGCGATCATCGACGCGGTCGCCCTCGAGCTGCCGATGTCGCCGCTGTGTGAACCGGACTGTCCCGGACTGTGTCCGGTGTGCGGCATCCGGCTGGCGGTCGCCGAACCGGGCCACGGCCACGAGGTGATCGATCCTCGCTGGGCGGGGCTCGCGGACAAGTTCGCCTCGCTCTCCGACGACGAGAAGGGTGAACAGGCGGCCGACGGCGACCAGGAGCGTCGTGACTGAGACACCTCGCGAGGACGGCCGTTTCGCCGCGCTGCTGGAAGCCCTCGACACCGACATCCCGGAAGAACTGCTGACGCTGGCGCTGACGCACCGCTCCTACGCGTACGAGCACGGCGGCCTGCCGACCAACGAGCGCCTCGAGTTCCTCGGGGACTCCGTGCTCGGCGTGGTCATCACCGAGCGCCTGTACCTGCGCTACCCGGATCGCCCGGAGGGTGAGCTCGCGAAGATCCGGGCGAGCGTCGTCAACATGCACGCCCTCGCCGACGTCGCCCGCGGCCTCGGCGACGAGGGCGGGCTCGGCACCTACCTGTACCTCGGTCGCGGCGAGGAGATGACCGGCGGCCGGGACAAGGACTCGATCCTCGCCGACGGCCTCGAGTCGATCTTCGGCGCGGTGTTCCTGAGCCACGGCCTGAGGACCTCGCAGCGGGTCATCCTGCGTCTGTTCGACGAGCGCATCGACAAGGCCGGTCAGCTCGGTGCCGGGCTGGACTGGAAGACCTCGCTGCAGGAGCTCAGCTCCGAGCGCGGCTACGGCCCGCCGCAGTACCAGATCTCCTCGACCGGCCCCGACCACAACAAGGAGTTCACCGCGATCGCCATGGTCGCGGGGGAGAACCTCGGCGAAGGCGTCGGCCGCACCAAGAAGGAAGCCGAACAGCAGGCCGCCGCCCATGCATGGAAGGCGCTGACCGATCGCGCCGCGGCGGGGAACGAGGCCTCCACAGACAACGCCGTGGATGCCTGAACTCCCCGAGGTCGAGACCGTCCGCATGGGTCTCGAGAAGCATCTGGCCGGGCGTGCGGTCGGCTCGGTCGAGGTCCTGCACCCGCGGGCCGTGCGTCGCCACCTCGGTGGCGAGCCGGACCTCATCGGCCGGCTGCGCGGCAAGCGGGTCACCGGTGTGCGCCGCCGCGGCAAGTACATGTGGATCGACGTGGCCGACGCCACCGATCGCGCCGCGCTCGTGGTCCATCTCGGGATGAGCGGTCAGATGCTCATCTCCCGTGAGGGCGCGCCCGACCACACGCATCTGCGCATCCGCGCCGTCCTCGACGACGACAACGAGCTGCGTTTCGTCGACCAGCGCACGTTCGGAGGCTGGCATCTCGACGACTATGTGACCGACGACCACGGCGTCGAGGTCCCGGTGTCGGTGGCGCACATCGCGCCTGACCCATTCGACCCCGTCTTCGACCCCGCGGACGTCGTCACCCGCATGCGCGCCAAGCACTCCGAGATCAAGCGCGTCCTGCTCGATCAGACCGTCATCTCCGGGGTCGGCAACATCTACGCCGACGAGGCGCTGTGGCGCGCGCGGCTGCGCGGGACCCGGATCGCGGAAACGATCAGCCGCAAGAAGCTGCGCGAGTTGATCGACGCCGCGACCGCGGTCATGAGCGAGGCGGTCGAGGTCGGTGGGACGTCCTTCGACTCGCTGTACGTCAATGTCAACGGACAGTCCGGCTATTTCGAGCGCTCACTGAACGCCTATGGGCGCGAAGGGCTTCCGTGCAAGCGCTGTGGCACGTTCATGCGTCGCGAGTCGTTCATGAACCGCAGCTCGTATTTCTGCCCGAAGTGCCAGCGGCGATCGCGGAAGGGAGGCGTTGTCTCTCGCTGACGGCCTGCGATATCCATGTGAGTCCGGCGCGCCGACGAGTCCTCGTCGATCGGGTACGGGCCCGTGTCGCGGACGCAGGCGAACTCGGCGGCGTGTGATCGGAACCATGGTCGGCCGATCGGGTTCGGCACTCTTGCCGATGAGAGTCAGCTCTGCCGCTCCAGGCGGTAGTGCAGGCGCAACGCACGGAACGGTCCGACCCGCAGCTCGTGGTCGGTGCGCAGTACGCCTTCGTCGTCGACGAAGACTCGGAACGATTCCCGTAGCGGCGGTTGCGCGGAGTACCACTGATCGCCGAAAAGCACTGAGACGTAGGCGCCGTCCTCGCCGAAGCGCCGCGAGCGCGAAGTCAACGTCAACGCGCCGTCGGCCTCCGCGCGGGGTGTGAGGAACACGTGGACGTTCCCGAGTTCGAGCGGGAACGCGACCGCGACGTGCGGCTGGCGCTGCCCGGGCAGGAGTGCAGATCGATAGAACCCGCTGTACACGGTGGAGCCGTCGAGGCGGAGCCTTCGTAGCCAGGCCGCGCCCTCCCGGCGACCGGCAGCGTCGGTGACGACCCGGACCTCACTCGACATCCCGCGGCTCACCGACAGCGGTTCGGTCGGCAGGGCGAGTTGTTCGACGCGGCGCCCGAACAGCGCCGCGACCGCAATCCCACCGGGAGCGAACAGCGGGTTCCACTGCGACCACACCTCCATGCGCCACGACCCGGTCCGCTCGTAGAAGTCCCGCACCCTCGGATGCAGGTCGGCGGAGCGGAAATCCGGGCCGTCGAGCACCGACATGTCATCGAAGAGGCCGGCCGCCGGTGACGGGGGAGCGACCGCTCCGCGTCTTTCGTAGGCGTGCAGCCATGCATCGCCGACTTCGTGCCGTTCGTTGTACGGGGCGGTGAGGAACGCCGATTCCGGCGTGGACGGGTCGACGCGCCGGCCGACCGTGCGCCACCACCGGCGGCTCAACGGATCCAACATGTGCGCCATACTGCGGGCCATGCCGCACGACGCTAGCGGGCGAATGCCTGTTCGGGCGGAAATGGTCCACAGGTGCCCTGTTGCCGGCACCCTCCACCGGGAATGTCTGCCGCGCCGCGGCGCTTACTATTGTCCCCGGTGTCCGCGCCGCCCCAGCCGTCTGAGAGGACTCATCCGACCATGACCATCCAACCGAACACGCCCGCCGCGACCCCGTCGGCGGAACCGGCGCACACCGAGCTGTGGGTCGAGCGGACCGGCACCCGTCGCTACACCGGCCGCAGCTCCCGCGGCGCCGAGGTGCTCATCGGCTCGCAGGACGTCGAGGGTGTCTTCACCCCGGGCGAGTTGCTGAAGATCGCGCTGGCGGCGTGCACCGGTATGGCGTCGGACCGGCCGCTGGCGCGCCGCCTCGGCGACGACTACGACGCCACCATCCGCGTCAGCGGCGACGCGGACCGCGAGAACGAGGTGTACCCGCGGCTCGAGGAGGTCCTCGAGCTCGACCTGTCCGAACTCGACCCCGAGGCCGCCGAGCGGCTGCTCGTCGTCGTGCGGCGCGCGATCGACGCGGTCTGCACCGTCGGGCGCACCATCAAGGCCGGCGCCGAGGTCGACCTGAAGATCACCACCGAGTAGCCGCGCGGCAACAGACACGAGCGAGAATTCAGTCATGAGCACCGAGCAGAGCGATCGGGTCCGTCTGTCGGCCTTCGTCCACGGACACGTTCAGGGCGTCGGGTTCCGGTGGTGGACACGGTCTCGCGCGCTGGAGCTCGGCCTGGTCGGTTCGGCATCGAATCTGGCCGATGGTCGCGTGCACGTCGTGGCCGAGGGCCCCCGTGAGAAGGTGCTCGCCCTGCTGGACGCGCTGAGGTCCGGAGAGACGCCCGGACGGGTCGATCTGGTCGTCGAGAGCATCGACCCGCCCCGCGGCGGACTGACCGGTTTCGTCGAGCGGTGAGTGTCGCCCGAATCGCATCGCGATGGTGAGTACTCTGTACCGTCGTGCACCTCAAGAGCCTGACCCTGAAGGGCTTCAAGTCGTTCGCCTCGGCGACGACCCTGCGCTTCGAGCCGGGTATCACGTGCGTCGTCGGCCCCAACGGCTCCGGTAAGTCCAACGTCGTCGACGCCCTGACCTGGGTCATGGGCGAGCAGGGCGCCAAGGCGCTGCGCGGCGGGAAGATGCAGGACGTCATCTTCGCGGGCACCTCGGGTCGCCCGCCGCTCGGTCGCGCCGAGGTGACACTCACGATCGACAACTCCGACGGCGCGCTGCCCATCGAGTACTCCGAGGTCTCCATCACCCGCCGCATGTTCCGCGACGGCGCGGGCGAGTACGAGATCAATGGCAACTCGTGCCGCCTGATGGACGTCCAGGAGCTGCTGAGCGACTCCGGCATCGGCCGCGAGATGCACGTCATCGTCGGTCAGGGCCGGCTGTCGGCGATCCTCGAGTCCCGGCCCGAGGACCGGCGCGCCTTCATCGAGGAGGCGGCGGGCGTCCTCAAACATCGCAAGCGCAAGGAGAAGGCCCTGCGCAAGCTCGACGCGATGCAGGCCAACCTCGCGCGTCTCACCGACCTCACTGCGGAGCTGCGCCGCCAGCTCAAGCCGCTCGGCAGGCAGGCCGAGGTGGCCCGCCGCGCCCAGTTCGTGCAGGCCGAGCTGCGCGACGCCCGGCTGCGGCTGGCCGCCGACGACCTGGTGACGCGTCGTGCCGAGATGGCCGAGCACGCCGCGGTCGAGGAGGAGGTGCGTCGCAAGCAGGACGAGGTGGCCGCCGAGCTGGACCGCGCCAATGCCGAGCTCGCCGAACACGAGCAGCAGCTCGCCGAGATCGTCCCGGCGGCCGAGGCCGCGGGGCGCGCCTGGTTCCGGCTGTCGGCCCTCGCGGAGCGGGTCGACGCCACCCGCCGCGTCGCCGCAGAGCGCAGCCGCTACCTGAGCGAGGCGACCACCGAGTCCACCGGACCCGATCCCGAGGAACTCGAGGCGCAGGCCCTCGAGGCCGCCGAACTCGAGGCCGAGCTGACCGAGGCCGTCGAGATCGCCGCCGAACAACTCGAGACCGCGCGCGAGGAACTGCGTGAGCGCGAGGCGATCGCGGAGGCCGCCGAGGCCGCCCACCTCGCCGCCGTGCAGGCCATCGCCGACCGTCGCGAGGGACTCGCGCGGCTCGAGGGGCAGGTCGACAACCTGCGGACCAAGGCGGAGTCGGTGGACGCCGAGGAGCAGCGCCTCACCGCGGCCATCGCCGGCGCCACCGAGCGCGCGGAAGCGGCCACCGCACAACAGGATTCGGCGGCGGGGGAGCTCGCGAAGCTGGAGGCCTCCGAGCAGGCGCTCGACGAGCACCACGAACGATGCGTCGCCGCACTGAACCTCTCCAACGAACGCGTCGCGACCCTGCAGGCGCAGCACCGCGAGGCCGAACAGTCGATCGCGTCCCTGACCGCCCGCGTCGAGGCCCTGGCCATGGGGCTCGAGCGCAACGACGGCGGCGCGTGGCTGCTCGACAACGCCCCCGACGGGCTGCTCGGGCCGATGTCCGAGCTGGTCACCGTGGAACCGGGGTTCGAGACCGCGATCGCCGGGGCGCTCGGTCCCGCGGTCGACGGCATCGTGACCGTCGACGGGATCGCTGCTGTCCGTGCGCTCGAGGCGCTGAAGGCCGGCGACGGGGGACGGGCGGCCCTGATCTGCGGCGGACTCGACGGCGCGGCCGCGCGCAACCGTGAGGTGCCGCTGCCGGACGGCGCGCGCTGGGCGTCGTCGGTGGTGCAGTGCGGCCCGGAGATCCGCGGCGCCATCGACACCGTCCTGGCCGACACCGTCATCGTTGACGACCCCGCACAAGGGTTGGAGCTCGCCCGGGAGCTGGGCGTGCGTGCGGTCACCCACGCCGGCGACCGGATCGGCCCGGCCTCGATCGAGGGCGGTTCGTCGCGCCGGCCCTCGACCCTCGAGGTCCAGTCGGCCATCGATGCGGCCGCCGAGGAGTTGGCCGCCACCAAGCGTCGTCTGGAGGAACTCGAGGCCGCTCTCGACGGCGCGCTCGCCGAACAGCGGGAGCGCCGCGAGGCCGCCGAGGAGGCGCTGGCGGCACTACACGAGTCCGACGCGAGCGTCGGCGCCGCCTACGAGCAGATGGCGCGCCTGGGCCAGGAGATCCGCAACGCCCGGGCCGAGGCCGACAAGTACACCCGCCAGCGCAACCTCCTCGAGAAGGGCCGCGAGGAGACGTTGCAGACCCTGCACGAGCTCGAGGAGCGCCTACGGCTGGCCCGCGACGAGTCCGACACAGGCTCCGAGGACGCCACCGACGACGCCGAACGGGCCGACGCGGCGGCCGCGGTGGGCATCGCTCGCGGCGCCGAGATGGAGGCCCGCCTCGCGCTGCGCACCGCCGAGGAGCGCCTCGCCTCGGTGCGCGGCAAGGCCGATTCGCTGCGTAGCGCGGCCCAACGGGAACGCGAGGCCCGCGAACGAGCCCGCCGTCAGGACGAGATCCGCAGACAGGCCGCCGGGGTCGCTGCCGCCGTCGAACGCGCCGGTGCCCAGGTGGCCGAACGGCTCGCCGCCGCCGTCGCCTCCGCGCAGGCCGGCCGCGACGAACTCGAGGAGATCCGCCGGGAGCGGTCGGCGACGCTCGACGAGCTGCGTCTACGGACGGGGGAGCTGACCACCACGCTCAACTCGCTGCGTGACACCGTCCATCGCGACGAGGTGGCCCGCGCGCAGGTGGCGTTGCGGATCGAGCAGCTCGAGGAGCAGATCGTCGAGACCTTCGGCATGGCTCCCGACGACCTGATCGCCGAGTACGGGCCGGACGTGCCGATGCCGCCGACCGCCCTCGAGATGCAGGAGTACGAGGAGGCCAAGGCGCGCGGCGAGCAGGTCGTGGCGCCCGCACCGATGCCGTACGACCGCGCCACGCAGGAAGCCCGCGCGAAGAAGGCGCAGAAGGACCTCAACACGCTCGGCAAGGTGAACCCGCTCGCGCTCGAGGAGTTCGCCGCGCTCGAGGAGCGCTACAACTTCCTGTCGTCGCAGCTCGAGGACGTCAAGGCCGCCCGTAAGGACCTGCTCGACGTCGTCGAGGAGGTGGACAACCGCATCCTGCAGGTGTTCACCGAGGCCTACGCCGACGTCGAGCGCGAGTTCGCCCAGGTGTTCCAGACGCTGTTCCCCGGCGGCGAGGGGCGCCTCGTGCTGACCGAACCGGACGACATGCTGACCACCGGCATCGAGGTCGAGGCGCGACCGCCGGGTAAGAAGGTCAAGAGGCTCTCGCTGCTGTCGGGTGGTGAGAAGTCGTTGACCGCGGTCGCGATGCTCGTCGCGATCTTCCGCGCGCGTCCGTCGCCGTTCTACGTGATGGACGAGGTGGAGGCCGCGCTCGACGACACCAACCTGCGTCGGCTCATCAAACTCTTCGAGCAGCTGCGCGAGAAGTCGCAGCTGATCGTGATCACCCACCAGAAGCCCACCATGGAGATCGCGGACGCCCTCTACGGCGTCAGCATGCGCGGTGACGGCATCACCACGGTCATCTCGCAGCGCATGCGCGGCGTGAACATGCCCGTGGCCCAACAGGAGGACACCAGCCAGTGAACACCGGAATCATCATCGGCATCGTCGTCGCGGTACTCGTCGTGGCGGCGCTGATCGCGCTCGGACTGGTGCTGTCGCGTCGACGCCGCATCTCGCTCGCCGAGAAGCCCGATCGGACGCAGATCGTCGACGGCACCACCCGGCAGGTCGACAGATCCGGTGGGTACAAGGCGGGCACGGGCTTCACGTTCAGCCGGAGCGATTCGGACACCGCGCTGGCCGAGCCGCCCAAGCCGGCCCCAAAGGCCGAGTCGCCGATCGAGAAGCCGGTGCAGCCCGTGTCGGAGCGCACCGACGTCGACGGTCAGCCCGGTGTGGGCGACGACGCCGCCGTCCCGCGTGATTCCGTGCGCCGCCCGATCACCGATGTCGTACTGCCCGAGGTCACCGAGGAAGTCGAGACGGGGCCGGCGACGACGGAGCCGGAGGCCGTCGAGGACACCGCGCCGGAGGTCGTCGAGGACTCCGCGCCGGAGGTCGTGGAGGACTCCGCGCCGGAGGTGGTGGAGACCACTCCGCAGGTCGTCGAGGAACCCGCGACCGCGGCACCCGAGGAGACGGTCGCGACCGAGGAGCCCGTCACCGTCCCGGACGACGCCTCGGCCGTGACCGCCGCGCCGCCGCGCGAGGAGATCGCCCCGACCGCGGGCCGGCTGGGCCGCCTGCGCGGACGCCTCGCACGATCGCAGGGTGCCATCGGCAAGAGCGTGCTCGGCCTGCTCGGCGCCGGCGACCTCGACGAGGAGAGCTGGGAGGAGATCGAGGACACGCTGCTGATGGCCGACCTCGGCACCTCGACCACGATGACCGTCGTCGAGCGGCTGCGCACCGAGCTCGCGGCCAACCCGGTGAGGTCGGCCGACGAGGCGCGCACCCTGCTGAAGAAGGTGCTCGTCGACGAGCTCGATCCCGGTCTGGACCGTTCGATCAAGGCGCTGCCGCACGCGGGGCGTCCGGCCGTCGTGCTGGTCGTCGGTGTCAACGGCACCGGCAAGACCACCACCACCGGCAAACTGGCGCGCGTGCTCGTCGCCGACGGCCGCCGGGTGCTGCTGGGCGCCGCGGACACCTTCCGCGCGGCGGCGGCCGACCAGCTGCAGACCTGGGGTGAGCGGGTCGGCGCCGAGATCGTTCGCGGCAAGGAGCAGGCCGATCCGGCGGCGGTGGCGTTCGACGCCGTCGACCGCGGCATCGCCACCGGTGTGGACGTCGTCATGATCGACACCGCGGGCCGCCTGCACACCAAGACCGGCCTCATGGACGAGCTCGGCAAGGTCAAGCGCGTCGTGGAGAAGAAGGCCCCGGTCGACGAGGTGCTGCTCGTCCTCGACGCGACCATCGGCCAGAACGGACTCGCGCAGGCCCGCGTGTTCGCCGAGGTCGTCGACATCACCGGCGTGGTGCTGACCAAGCTGGACGGCACGGCCAAGGGCGGCATCGTCTTCCACGTCCAGAAGGAGCTCGGAGTCCCGGTGAAGCTCGTCGGCCTGGGGGAGGGTGCGGACGATCTCGCGCCATTCGAACCCGAGGCGTTCGTCGACGCGCTCCTCTGAGCGGTCAACCGACGAACACGACGGCGAACCCGACCGGGCCGGCTCTCGTGTGGGCCGGCCCGGTCGTGCGTTCGATCCGTGGACCATCGCACCGACGTGAATCGGCTTCCGCGATCCGCAATCCCGGACCGGAGGCGGCAAACGAAAACTGAGACCCGCCTCAGAAGCCTCCAGGCGATTTACATCCGCGAAATACAAATCGTCAATCGGGTTACGTGCCTGAAACCTGGGGGCACCACTGCTGAAACCGTCTGCCGACAGTCTCTTTGGAGGCGCCGAGCCGTCGGCGCATCCTGAGGAGGTTTCTACAGTGGTTTTGGCGCTGCCAGAAGATGCGTTTGGCGCATTCGACACCGGCGACACCGCGTGGATCATCACCAGCGCGGCGCTGGTCCTGTTGATGACACCCGGACTCGCGTTCTTCTACGGCGGACTCGCACGAGGCAAGTCCGTCCTCAACATGATGATGATGTCGTTCATCTCGCTGGCCACCGTCAGCGTGGTGTATGTCCTGTGGGGCTTCTCGATGGCCTTCGGCAACGGCATCACCGGTGACGACGACATCGCCGGGTTGTTCTCGAACCCCTTCTCGCTCTTCGGCTCCGGCCAGCTGGCCGACACCCTTCCCGGACCGGACGGCACCGAACTCGTCGTGACCGGCGGCCTCACGATCCCGTCGTTCGTGTTCATGGGATTCCAGCTGACCTTCGCGGTCATCACCGTGGCCCTCATCTCGGGTGCGCTCGCCGAGCGCGTCAAGTTCGTCACCTGGACCGTCTTCACCGTCATCTGGGCGACCATCGTGTACTTCCCGCTCTCCCACATGGTCTGGGGCGGCGGCATCATGTCGGGCGCCGAGAACGGCTTCGCCTCGTGGATCTTCGGCAGTGAGGACGGCGAGGCCAAGGTCGCGCCGATCGACTTCGCGGGCGGCACCGTGGTCCACATCAACGCCGGTATGGCCGCGCTGGTCCTGGCCCTCATCGTCGGCTCGCGTGCCGGCTTCGGTCGCACCGCCTACCGTCCGCACAACATCCCGTTCGTGATGCTGGGCGCCGCGCTCCTGTGGTTCGGCTGGTTCGGCTTCAACGCGGGCTCCGAGCTCGCCGCCGATGCCGTCACCGGCCTGGTGTGGGTCAACACCACCGCTGCCACCGCCGCCGCGATCATCGGCTGGCTCGCAGTCGAACTCATCCGCGACAAGCACGCCACCAGCGTCGGCGCCGCGTCGGGCATCGTGGCCGGCCTGGTCGCCATCACCCCCGCGTGTGGCGCCCTGACCCCGGTCGGCTCGCTCATCCTGGGCCTCATCGCCGGCGCCCTCGCGGCCCTGGCCATCGGTCTGAAGACCAAGTTCGGTTACGACGACTCGCTCGACGTCGTCGGCGTCCACCTGGTCGCCGGCCTGTGGGGCACCGTCGGCATCGGCTTCCTCGCCAAGGACGTGGGCCTGTTCTGGGGCGGCGATTACAAGCAGCTCGTCGTCCAGGTCGTGATCGCGCTGTTCGCCCTGGTGTTCACCGGTGTCCTGACCGCGGTCATCGCCTTCGCACTCAAGCCTCTCGGCTGGCGTGTCAGCGATGAGGACGAGAAGAGCGGCATCGACGAGGCCGAGCACGCTGAGACGGCCTATGAGCTGGCATGACGCTCACGCCAATCGCTACTACGCTGACACCCGTGGAGAGGGATAACTAATGAAGCTGATCACTGCAATCGTCAAGCCGTTCACGCTCGAGGACGTGAAGGCCGGCCTGGAGCAGGCGGGAATCCTGGGCATGACCGTCAGCGAGGTCCAGGGTTACGGACGCCAGAAGGGCCACACCGAGGTCTACCGCGGTGCCGAGTACTCGGTCGACTTCGTCCCCAAGGTCCGTGTCGAGGTCGTCGTCGACGACGCGGCCGTGGACAAGGTCGTCGACGTCATCGTGGAAGCCGCCCGCACCGGCAAGATCGGTGACGGCAAGGTATGGGTCTCGCCGGTCGAGTCGGTCGTGCGAGTCCGCACCGGTGAGCGTGGTGGCGACGCTCTGTAAGTGAGTCGGCGCCCTTAGCGAAACCGAAGGCGGCCCCGCGTCCGACGACCCGTCGGCGCGGGGCCGCACCGTTCACGGCCGGTTCGCCATCCCGGTACACACCGGGGAACCGCCTCGAGACACAGGAGACTCCCGTAGCCGCAACCGATCTCGCCAAGACCCGCCGGCAGCTGACCGAGTCGAGCCGGAACGGGAAACTCGACGCACCGGCACTGCGCCAGGTGCTCGTCGACCTGCACGAGTTCTGGCTGACCAGCAAGGGCGCCGAACTCGGCATCAAGGACCACAGCGGATTCGCCATCGTGGCCGTCGGAGGACTCGGTCGTGGCGAGCTGCTGCCCTACTCCGACCTCGACCTGATCCTGCTGCACGACGACATGCCCGCCGAGCGGGTCTCGGAGGTCGCCGACGGGCTCTGGTACCCGCTGTGGGACGCCAACATCCCGCTCGACCACAGCGTGCGTACGGTGCCGCAGGCCCTGCAGGTCGCCGCGGAGGACGTGACCGCCGCGCTCGGTCTGCTCGAGGCCCGCCACATCGCCGGCGACGAGGACCTGTCGTCGCTGTTGATCGGCGGCGTCCGCCAGCAGTGGCGCAACGACATCCGCAACCGCTTCTCCGATGTCGTCGCACACGCCCAGGACAGATGGCGCCGTGCGGGCGACATCGCCCACCGTGCCGAACCCGACCTGAAGAACGGCCGCGGCGGACTCCGCGACGTCCAGCTCCTCAATGCGCTGGCCATCGCCCAGCTCACGCACGGGATGGGCGGGCTGCGGCCGGATTCGCCGGGCGCGAGTCCGCAGGTCTCATACACCCGGCTGCTCGACATCCGCACCGAACTGCACCGCATCGCGGGTCGTCCGCGCGAACAGGTGCGCGCGCAGGACGCCGACGAGATCGGCGCCGCGCTGCGGATCGGGGACCGCTTCGACCTCGCGCGGGTCATCAGCGATTCCGCCCGCACCATCAGCTATTCCATCGACGTCGGGCTGCGGACCGCGGGCAACGCGTTGCCGCGCCGCGGCCTGGCGAAGCTGCGACGTTCCCCGCTGCGCCGGCCGCTGGACGAGGGCGTGGTCGAGCACAGCGGCGAGATCGTGTTGGCGCGCAACGCGATTCCCTCCAAGGATCCGGGCCTCATCCTGCGGGTCGCCGCGGCGAGCGCCCGCACCGGCCTGCCGATCAGCGCGTCGACGCTGAGCCGGCTCGCCGACTACGCGCCCGAACTTCGGGAGCCGTGGCCCTCGGAGGCGCTCAGCGACCTGTTGGTCCTGCTCAGTTCCGGCCACCACATGGTCGACCCGATCGAGGCGCTCGACCGCACGGGCCTGTGGGGAAGGCTGCTGCCGGAATGGGGGGCCGTGCGCGACCTCCCGCCGCGTGACGCCATCCACACCTGGACGGTTGACCGACATCTGGTGGAGACCGCTGCCCACGCCAGTTCGATGACGACGCGGGTGTCGCGTCCGGACCTGCTCGTGCTCGGCGCGCTCATCCACGACCTCGGCAAGGGGCGCGGGGCCGACCACAGCATCGTCGGCGCCGAACTCGCCGTGCAGATCGGCAACCGGTTCGGGCTGTGGCCGCAGGACGTGCAGATCCTGTCCGACATGGTCCGCCACCACCTGCTGCTGCCGCAGGTGGCGACCCGCCGCGATCTCGACGACCCGGCCACGGCGGAGTACGTGGCCACCACGCTCGGGCACAGCCGGGTGCTGCTGGAACTACTCGCGGCGCTGGCCGAGGCGGATTCGCTGGCCACCGGCCCCGGCGTCTGGGGGGAGTGGAAGGCCTCGCTCATCGGCGAACTCGTGCGCAGGTCGATGCGGCACATCGAGGGCGCCCCGCTCGAGGCGCCGGAACCGCTCACGCCCGAACAGCTCGAGGTGGCCGCGGACGACGAGTACGCGGTGCGGCTCACCCGGGCCGACGGTCAGCACACCTACGACGTCACGATGGTCGCGCCCGATCAGCCGGGCCTGCTGTCGAAGATGGCGGGCATCCTCGCGCTCGGCGGACTGCGGTCGCACAAGGCGACCGTGCAGAGTCACGAGGGCAAGGCGATCAACACGTTCGTCGTCGTGCCGCTGTTCGGCACGCCGCCCGACGCCGGCCTCCTGCGCCAGCAGCTCATCGCCGCGGTCAACGGAAAGCTCGACGTCCTCGATCGACTCGACACCCGGGAGAAGGAGTCGCCCATCCCGACCATCGCGACCGTGGCGACCCAGCCGGGCGCGGCGGTGGCACTCGGGGCCAGCGCGGGCAGCACCGACCCCGACGTCGACGGCGCGGGCCATCCGAAGAACGCCGTGCCCGCGCTCTTCGCCGTCGCTCCGCCGCGGGTGACGTGGCTGGACTCGCCGGACTCCGACTCCGCCCTGCTCGAGGTGCGTTCCGACGACCGCATCGGCCTGCTGAGCCGGGTCTCGGCGGTACTCGAGCGTCACGGCGCCGACATCCGATGGGCGAAGGTCTCGACCCTGGGTGCCACCGTGGTCGACATCTTCAGTCTGCGGCTCGCCGAGGACACCGAGCAGACGCGCGCGTCGATCGCGGAGGCGATCGTCGCGGTGTGCCCGCCGCCGCAGCCCAAACGCGACCCCGACGGTGACGGCTCGTCGTCGGGCGGCACGACACGGTCCGGGGTGCCCATCTCCTGATGCCGTCGGGGTCCCCAGACCCTGAGCACCCCGGCCGGACATGGAAGTATGGGACTCATGTTCGATTCCCTCTCCGACCGGTTGACCGGTGCCCTCAAGGACCTCCGCGGCAAGGGGCGGCTGTCCGACGCCGACATCGACCGCACCTGCCGGGAGATCCGGCTCGCCCTCCTCGAGGCGGACGTCTCCCTGCCGGTCGTGCGCGCCTTCATCTCCCGGATCAAGGAGCGTGCGAAGGGGCAGGAGGTCTCGGCGGCGCTCAACCCCGCCCAGACCGTCGTCAAGATCGTCAACGAGGAGCTCATCGGCATCCTCGGCGGCGAGACCCGGCGCATCCGGTTCGCCAAGACCCCGCCGACGGTGATCATGCTCGCCGGCCTGCAGGGCGCCGGTAAGACCACGCTCGCCGGCAAGCTGGGCAACTGGCTGAAGAAGCAGGGTCACACCCCGCTGCTCGTGGCCTGCGACCTCCAGCGTCCGGGCGCGGTCTCGCAGCTGCAGATCGTCGGCGAGCGGGCTGGTGTGCCGGTGTTCGCGCCGCATCCGGGCACCAGCGTCGGCGGTGACGGCGAACTCGGCATCACCGCCGGCGACCCGGTCGCGGTCGCGCAGGCCGGTGTCGAGGAGGCCAAGGCCAAGCTCTACGACGTGGTCATCATCGACACCGCGGGCCGCCTCGGCATCGACGCGGAGCTGATGAAGCAGGCCTCGGACATCCGCGACGCCACCTCGCCCGACGAGGTGCTGTTCGTGGTCGACGCGATGATCGGTCAGGACGCCGTCACCACCGCCGAGGCGTTCGCCGAGGGCGTGGACTTCACCGGCGTCGTGCTGACCAAGCTCGACGGCGACGCCCGCGGCGGTGCGGCGCTGTCGGTGCGCGAGGTCACCGGCCGGCCGATCATGTTCGCGTCGTCGGGGGAGAAGCTCGACGACTTCGACGTCTTCCACCCCGACCGCATGGCCAGCCGCATCCTCGGCATGGGCGACGTGCTCAGCCTCATCGAGCAGGCCGAGCAGCACTGGGACGCCCAGCAGGCGGAGGCCGCCGCGGCCAAGATCACCCAGGGCGAGCTGACCCTCGAGGACTTCCTCGAGCAGATGCTGATGATCCGCAAGATGGGGCCGATCGGCAACATCCTCGGCATGCTCCCGGGTGCGGGACAGATGAAGGACGTGCTCTCGCAGGTCGACGACAAACAGCTCGACCGCGTGCAGGCGATCATCCGCGGCATGACGCCCGAGGAACGGGCGAACCCGAAGATCATCAACGCCTCGCGCCGCCTGCGTATCGCCAACGGCTCGGGCGTGACCGTCAGCGAGGTCAACCAGCTCGTCGACCGCTTCTTCGAGGCCCGCAAGATGATGGCCGCCATGTCCGGCCGCATGGGCATGGGCGGTGTGAACCGCAAGAAGAACAAGAAGGGCGGCAAGAAGGGCAAGAAGGGCAAGGGCCGCGGGCCGACGCCCCCGAAGATGCGCGGCGGGTTCCCGGGAATGCCGGCGGGCATGCCCGGCATGCCCGGCGGGTTCCCGGACCTGTCGAACATGCCGCCCGGCCTCGATCAGCTGCCCCCGGGACTCGAGGGCATCGACATCTCCCAGTTCCAGCAGCCCAAGAAGAAGTAGGCATGGCAACCGGCGCGCGTCACTATCGGGGTAACGATCCGCTGACCGGTGAGCCGGTCGAGTTCTGGGTGGACGGGGAAACCATCTCCACCACGCCCGTTCCCGGAGCCGAGACCGCCGTCGACGGCGGCTGGATCCTCCCGGGACTCGTCGACGCCCACAACCACGTGGGCATCGCACCCGGGCTGGGCGTCGACATCGAGCAGGCCCGCGGCTTCGCGTATGCCGACGCCCGGGCGGGGACGCTGCTGATCCGCGAGGTCGGGTCGCCGCTGGACACCCATCCGCTCGACGACGATCCGCTGTGTCCGCGGTTCATCCGCGCCGGCAAGCACATCGCCCGGCCGAAGCGTTACCTGCGGGACTACGGCGTCGACCTCGACGACCCGGACGAGCTCGCCGCCGAGGTGGCGCGTCAGGCCGAGGCCGGGGACGGCTGGGTGAAATTGGTCGGCGACTGGATCGACCGCGAGGTGGGCGATCTCACCCCGCTGTGGAGCCGCAGCCAGCTCGAGTCCGCGGTGGAGGTGGCGCACTCGAAGGGCGCCCGCATCACCGCACATGTCTTCGGTACCGACGCCCTCGTCGACCTGATCGACGTGGGCGTGGACTGCATCGAACACGGCACCGGGCTCACCGGCGACCTCGTCGACAAGATGGTCGACAAGCGGATCGCGCTGGTGCCGACCATGATCCAGGTCGACAACTTCCCGGGCATCGCCGACGGCGCCGGCCGGTTCCCGACGTATGCCGCGCACATGCGCAAGCTGCACGCCGACGCCGGCAAGGTCTTCGATGCGGCCCGTGAGGCCGGGGTCGCGATCTTCGCCGGGACCGACGCGGGCGGGTTCGTCGAACACGGACGCATCGTCGACGAGATCGAGAGGTTGGCGACCGTCGGACTGGGCAACGCGGGGGCCATCGCGGCCGCCAGCACCGAGCCCCGACGCTGGCTCGGCGCCGGTCTGCTCGAGGACGGCGATCGTGCGGATTTCGTTGTGTACGCAGAGAATCCGGTCGACGACCTGGGTGTCCTGCGCCACCCGACGGCGGTGGTGTCGTCAGGCCGACACCTCTTGTGAGGAACGCCACAAGCCGGTTGCTGGTTGCGTTTCCTACTGCCGCGTAAGGTAGCAACCGCGTTGCACTGGTCCGCCTGGGAACGGACCGATCAGCTCAGTGCAGACCCGACCGGTGTCCAGGGGTTGGACGGGGGAACCGGCAGAGGTCGCGCAAAGCCTGGGGGCCGAATCCTCGTCGATTCGGTGGGCGAAGAGGGATGGCGACGTACGGCATGTGGTTGTTCTCGCGGGGTGGACAACCACATGCCGGTTCTTTTTCGGGGAGTTCCGCCCCGACCGCCGGGTGTGGCGACGGATTTCTCTTCCGGCCGCCGGTTTGGCAGAATGGACCGTCGGTTCGTCGGATACGGTCACGGCCGCCCGACGGTCACACCGAAACAGATCGCAAAACCGGGTCCACCAGTCCGGGTGGGCCGCAGAATTGCGCAGTGACCACACGAAAGTAGTGACATGGCTGTCAAGATCAAGCTCACGCGGCTCGGCAAGATCCGCAACCCGCAGTACCGCATCGTCGTCGCCGACGCTCGGACCCGCCGCAACGGCCGGGTGATCGAGACCATCGGCAAGTACCACCCGAAGGAAGAGCCGAGCTTGATCGAGGTCGACTCCGAGCGGGTGCAGTACTGGCTCGGCGTCGGTGCGCAGCCGACCGAGCCCGTCGCCGCCATCCTGAAGGTCACCGGCGACTGGCAGAAGTTCAAGGGCCTGCCGGGTGCCGAGGGCACCCTGAAGAAGGCCGAGCCCAAGCCGTCCAAGCTGGACCTGTTCAACGCCGCGCTCGCCGCCGCCGAGAACGAGCCGGTCGCCCAGGCCGTCACCCCGAAGAAGAAGGCCGCCAAGAAGGACGAGGCCCCGGCCGCCGAGGCGCCGGCCGAGGCCGCCGCAGAGGGTGACGCGTGAGCGCTGTCGTCGCCGACGCGGTCGAACACCTGGTCCGCGGGATCGTCTCCAATCCGGATGACGTCCGCGTCGACCTCGTCACCGGCCGTCGTGGCCGGCTCGTCGAGGTCCACGTGAACCCCGACGACCTCGGCAAGGTCATCGGCCGCAACGGCCGGACCGCAACCGCACTGCGCACACTCGTCGCCGGTATCGGCGGACGCGGGATGCGTGTCGACATCGTCGACACCGACCGCTGACCCGAGCATCGTAGGACGCTTTGATCGTGGATCTCGTCGTCGGACGTGTGGTCAAGTCACACGGCATTCGTGGCGAAGTCGTCGTCGACGTCCGTACCGATGAGCCCGAACTGCGCTTCGCGCGCGGATCGGTGCTGCGTGGCCGTCTGCCGCGCGGAGGCGGGGAACGAGAATTCACCGTGACAGCCGCCCGGGAACACTCCGGGCGGCTGTTGGTGTCTCTCGAAGAGGTCGCCGACCGCACCTCCGCCGATGCGCTGCGCGGCACGCTGTTCCTCATCGACTCCTCACAGGTCGAACCGTCCGACGACCCGGACGAGTTCTACGACCACGAGCTCGAGGGTCTGCCGGTGCAGCTGCTCGACGGCACCGAGGTCGGCGTCGTCGAATCGGTGCTGCACCTTCCCGCCGGTGAACTGCTCTCCGTGCGCAACCCCGACGAGCGGGAGGTGCTCGTGCCCTTCGTGAAGGAGATCGTGCCGACGGTGACCCGTGAGCTCATCGTCATCGATCCGCCGGAGGGTCTGCTCGATCCCGACTCGGAAGACTCGAAGTGATCGGGACCCGAGCATGAGGATCGACGTCGTCACGATCTTCCCCGAATACCTGACCCCGCTGCGGGTCGCCCTGCTGGGCAAGGCGATCGACGCCGGCAAGATCAGCGTCGACGTCCACGACCTGCGGGACTGGACACACGACGTGCACCGCAGCGTCGACGACTCGCCGTACGGCGGTGGCCCCGGCATGGTCATGAAGCCCGAGGTATGGGGCCCATGCCTGGATGACGTGTGCCCCGACGACGCGCTGCTCGTGGTGCCCACGCCGGCCGGTGTCCCGTTCACCCAGCGCACCGCCCAGCGGTGGAGCACCGAGAAGCACCTCGTCTTCGCGTGCGGCCGATACGAGGGCATCGACCAGCGCGTCTTCGACGACGCGGCCCGCCGGGTGCGCGTGGAGGAGGTCTCGCTCGGTGACTTCGTCCTCATCGGCGGCGAGGTCGCGGCGATGGCGATGATCGAGGCCACGGTGCGGCTCATCGACGGCGTGCTCGGCAATCCCCGCTCGCACCAAGAGGATTCGTTCTCCGACGGTCTTCTCGAAGGACCGAGCTACACCCGGCCGGTGAGCTGGCGCGGGCTCGACGTCCCGTCGGTGCTGCTGTCCGGCGATCATGCGAAGGTCGCCCGATGGCGGCACGAGCAGGCGCTCGCCCGGACCCGGGAGCGCCGCCCGGATCTTCTCCCCGCGGCCGATCCTGTGGATCCGGCCGGTGACCGGGAAGGTGATTCCCGCTAACATCACCGAGAACCGACAGCCGTTCACCGGCTAAGATTGTCGCGGGGGGATGACAATGCAGGGCTACTCGGCGATGGTCGACGCTCTCGACCGCCAGCGCGCCGATCTCGCGCGCACGCGGGCGGCCCTGTCCGAACTGACCTCCCGTGCCATGAGTCGTGACCGACTCGTCGCGGTGACCGTGAACGCCCGCGGCCTGGCCGTCGACATCTCCATCGAACCCGCGGCCCTGCGTCGCTACCGCGCCGATCAGCTGTCCGAGCTGCTCACCGCCCTCATCGCGGAGGCGGACCGCGCTCTCGCCGCGCGCCGTGCCGAATTGCTCTCGGCGGCAAGTGTTTCCGGGCCCGACTACGACGATGTGACGATCGAGGTCCGATGAGTGCCCCCGATCCGTCGCGCCGCACCGATCACGACCGGCTGATCGCCGACACCGGTGCCGCGGCGGATCTGTCGGCGCGCCTGGCCAAGGCCGAGGTTCTGCTGCAGACGGTGTACTCCGAACTCGTCGAGCTGCTCGCCGACACCGACACCGCGGTCGGGGTGGGCGCGGCGGCAGCGGCGTTCCGGACGGGTTTCGGGCCCGTGTCGGCGGAGGCTGCCGACCTCCTGCGTGAACTGACCGAGCGGGTCGGGGCGCATCGCGAGGTCGTCACGCGAGGTGTCGCCGCCGTGATCGACGCCGACCACGACGCCGCGGCGTCGCTGGGGAACGTGATCGAGCCAGGAGACCCCGATGACTGACCCGCTCACCGGTCTCTCGCCGCGGCAGATCGCCGAGGAGCTCGTGCCGGGCATCTGGCCGACCTCGGACGTGGATGCACTCCGCGAGGCGGCGCGTCGTGCGCGGGCACTGGCCGAGTCGGTGGAACGCGTGGCCGACCTCGTGCTGTCGGCGACCCGGTTGTACGCCGCGTCGGCGGCGGGGGAGTTCGGTCGGTCGGTCGTCGCGTCGCTGACCGGGCTCGCCGACTCGGCACCCGAGTCCTTGCCCACCGTCGCCGCACACCTGCAGGTGATGGCGTCGTCGCTCGACCGGTACGCGGACGTCGTGGCCGAGACCGAGGAGCAGATGACCGCCATCGCGCTCATCGCCGACCGAGACCGCCTGCACGCGGAGGTCCTCGCCGCGGTGGGGGACGACTCGCGGCTGGTGAGCGCGGCGAGTGCCGGCCGGATGGCGCTGACCGCGGCCGGTGACGAGTACACCGACCGGGCCGCCGAGGCCGGACAGGCCGCCGGGTCGACGCCGCCACCCGCCGCCACCGCGGGCATGATGCCCTTCGCCCCGATGATGGGTGCGCTGGGCGCCGCCGGAGCGATGGCGGCGGGCGCCGGATCGGCCGTCGGCGCTGCGACGCGCCTTCCGGGCGAGTCGGGTCCCGGCGACCTGGGCTGGTTGCGACGCCGGGCCGACGCGGTCCAGGCGAGCGTGCCCGCGAACATCGCGGGGTGGTTCCGGACCGCCGTCGGAGTGGGCCTGGGGGCGCGGGGCCGGCGCGTGGTGGTCGTCGGGACGAGTGATCCGCAGCCCTACCAGCGGCCTGGCCTCGACCTCGCCGACGACGAGGGGCTCACCGCCAACGGGCGGGCACCCGAGCTCGCGGTCGTCGAACACATGAGGAATTCGGGGATCACGCCGAAGGCGGTCGCCGCCGCGACCCCGATGGACTCGTCGACCGTCGCCGCCCTGCAGGCGGCCGGCATCGTCGTGCTGGACCCGGGCGGCCCACGCTAGCCGGCTCGGGAACCTCCGGTGACCGGCGATTTCGTCGTGCGGGGGTCCCTCTGGCACAATAGTCGGGTTGCCTGCCGACGATGACCCCTGCACGGGCTCGCCGCGCACGCATACGACGACTCGGAGTACGAACCGGTCGAAGCCCAACCGGCCCGCCAGGTTCCTCTGCTCAACGTTCACGCCAGACAAGGACCCGAACAATGAACACGCTCGATTTCCTCGACAAGAAGTCCCTCCGCGACGACATCCCGGAGTTCGGACCCGGTGACACCCTTGACGTCCATGTCAAGGTCATCGAGGGCAGCAAGGAACGCATCCAGGTGTTCAAGGGTGTCGTGATCCGTCGCCAGGGCGGCGGCGTCCGCGAGACCTTCACCGTTCGGAAGGTCTCGTTCGGCGTCGGCGTTGAGCGCACCTTCCCGGTTCACAGCCCGAACATCGCCAAGATCGACGTCATCACTCGCGGTGACGTCCGTCGCGCCAAGCTGTACTACCTGCGCGATCTGCGTGGCAAGGCCGCGAAGATCAAGGAAAAGCGCTGACCCGTCTACCCTGACGAGGTGGCCGACACTCAACGACCCCGCGAAGATCACGACGCAGACGATCCGGATCTCGGCAACGGTGGCACCGATGCCGGGCAACGGCCCTGGCGACTGAAGTCCGACAAGGACGACGCCGACAAGAAAAGTTCCACATCCGGATCGTTCCTGCGCGAAGTCGTGATCATCGTGGGGTGCGTTCTTCTTCTCACCTGGGTGCTGCAGACCTTCATCGGCCGGCAGTACGTGATCCCGTCGGAGTCGATGGAATCCACGCTGATCGGGTGCGACGGATGCACCAACGACCGGATCGTCATCGACAAGATGGTCTACCGCTTCGGGGACCCGCAGCCCGGCGACGTGGTGGTCTTCAAGGGGCCCTCCGAGTCGTGGAACGGTGCGTGGATCTCGCCGCGGTCGACCAACCCGGTGACGCACAAGATCCAGGACGCGCTGTCCTGGTTCGGGTTCGCGCCGCCGGACGAGAACGATCTCGTCAAGCGCGTCATCGCGACCGGCGGGCAGACCGTCGAGTGTCACAACGATGAGGGTGTCGGCGTCAAGGTCGACGGCAAGCCGTTGCACGAGCCGTACATCAACATGGAGCTGCAGCGCGAGACATACGCGGCATTCGGTGATCCGGCCGGCCCGGAGGGCAAGCTGCCGCCGTGCCTCGGACCCGACTTCGGGCCGATCAGGGTCCCCGAGGGCAACGTGTGGGTGATGGGTGACAACCGCCTGAATTCCCAGGACTCGCGCTACCACGTCGACGACAAGTACCACGGCACCGTGCCGATCAGCGATATCCGCGGCAAGGTCCGGACCGTCATCTACCCCTTCTCCCGGATCGGTGGTGTCGGTTCGTACAACCCCCAGCAGTGATGGGATGATGCGGAAACCATGAGCCGGTGGCCACCACGTTCACCCATCCGGCGGGCAGCCGGATTGCGCACCTTCGAGTTCGCCCTGCACCGGCACGGTCTCGGTCCCGTCGCCGGGGTGGACGAGGCGGGTCGAGGGGCCTGCGCTGGGCCGCTCGTGGTCGCGGCCTGTGTGCTCAAACCGACCCAACTCGCCTCGCTCGCCGACCTCGACGACTCGAAGCGGCTCACCGAGAAAACCCGGGAGCAGCTGTACAGGTCGGTCACCCGCTACGCCCAGGCCTGGAGCGCAGTGGTGATCGAGGCGGCGGAGATCGACCGGATCGGCATCCACGTCGCGAACATCGAGGGTATGCGCCGGGCAATCGCGGCCCTCGACATCCAGCCCGGATACGTGCTGTCCGACGGGTTCGCCGTGCCCGGGCTGACGGCACCGTCGCTGCCGGTCATCGGGGGTGACGGGGCGGCCGCGTGCATCGCGGCGGCCAGCATCATCGCGAAGGTCACCAGGGATCGCATCATGGTGGCGATGGACGATGAGCATCCAGGCTACGATTTCGCGATCCACAAGGGGTACAGCACGGCGCTCCACATGTCGCGGATCGATGCCGCGGGGCCGTCGCCACAGCACCGCATGTCGTACCGCAATGTCGCGGCACGAGTGGTCACCAGCGCAAACGACAACAGGGATAGGCTTACAGGATGAGTGCTGAGGATCTCGAGAAGTACGAAACCGAGATGGAACTCTCTCTGTACCGCGAGTACAAGGACATCGTCGGGCAGTTCACCTACGTGGTGGAGACAGAGCGGCGCTTCTACCTTGCCAACGCGGTCGAGATGATTCCGCGCAACACCGACGGTGAGGTGTACTTCGAACTGCGTATGAGCGACGCCTGGGTCTGGGACATGTACCGGCCGGCGCGCTTCGTCAAGCAGGTCCGGGTGATCACGTTCAAGGACGTCAACATCGAGGAGCTCGAGAAGCCGGAACTGCGGCTTCCCGACGAGCCATGAAGAGATCTCCTGTGACGCGCCGGGTGATGCTGCCGGCTGTCGGTTGGTGTTGACAACACCCGGGGCGTCCACAGATTCGGCCGCGGCGGACCCGTTCCCGCCGCGGCCGATGTGTTTTCGCCGATGCTTCGGACATGAGCGAAGCCAGGAGTCCCGGCAGACCGGCCAACCGTCGTGCGCACGTGGGGCGGCTGGGGGAGGATGCGGCCGCCGAGTACGTGGGATCGCTGGGCTGGGTGGTGCTGGAACGCAACTGGCGCAACCGCTACGGCGAACTCGACCTCATCGCCGCCGACGGCCCGGTGCTCGTGGTGGTCGAGGTGAAGACGCGGGCCGGGCGAACCTACGACGACCCGGTCATGGCGGTCACTCCGGAGAAGCTGGTGCGGATGCGACGCCTGACCCGGATGTGGCTGGCAGAGCAGGAGCCCAAGTGGGCACAGGTCCGGTTCGATGTGATCAGTGTGCGCCTCGACGGGTTCGCGCCCGACGGCCCGGCACGGATGCGCATTCGTCATCACCGGGGTGTGTACGAGTGAGGACGGCTCCCTGCTACAGCTTGCCCTGTTACAGCCTGCCCTCCTAGAGCTTGCCGAGGTCGGACCGGATGAGCATGACGTTGTAATCGCTCCAGCGGGAGGCGTTGAAGTAGAGCAGACCGCTGGAATCACCCTTCAGCGCAGGCGAACTCGGCAGCATCATCGGTCCGTAGACCACTACGGTGTTCGGGGCGACGATGTATCGCGGTGGGCTCCAGGGGCCCTCGGGGTGGTCGGCGGTGCGCAGGCGGACGCCGTTGTCACCGTCGAGCATGATGTATTTCTTCAGATATGGGCTCCACGCGACGGACAGCTCGGTGACCGGCTGCTTGACCACGATCGCGGAACCGTCGTCGGGGATGTCGGCGATGTCGTCGACCCAGCCGCGGTCCCTGCCTGCCCAGTACTCGTAGCGGTCGAGGTCCAGGATGTCCCCGGGTGCGAACCGTGCGAGGAAGGCGGCGCCGAAACGTCCGTTGGGTGTGCCGAATTGGTAGACGTAGCCTGCCTCGTCGGTGCCCGGGCGGCCACGCATGTAGGCGCTCTGCTGGAACTTGCCGTTGTTGTACTCGACCGGCCGGAGATCGCCGGGCAGCGCCAGCGAGACCGGCAACGGCGAGTTGATCAGTACGGTGCTCGGGTCGGTGTGCCACGACTGGCCGTTGTCGTCGGACCAGGCGATGCCGGAGAAGTTGGTCACCCAGTTTCCCGCGGTGCCCCACGAGCGGACCGACATGTAGTTGATGTACTGCCGGAAGCCGTTGCCGTGGGGGAGGGCGATCGCAGCGGTGGGGATGGTGGTGACCTCGACGTTCGAGATACCCAGCGACGGGATGAGCTCCGCGGCGAAGTCGGCCCGGTCCCGGATCACGGTGCCGGAGGTGCTGTCGCCGGCGACGCCGTCGGGGACTGTCAGCTTGCCGTCGGTGAAGTCGTCGTCATCGGTCCGCAGGAGGACATTGTGCCGCCACTCCTGATTTGCCGCGCGGCAGTTGCCGAACGTGTCGCCGAATGCCATGAGCGTCTGACCCGAACCGTTGTCCCAGGCGATCCCGAGGTCGGTGCCGCTGATGCCGAACCGGTCGTAGGTGTCGTTGACGCTGCGCGGGCCCGTCACCCAGCTCAGCACGCGCGAGATGGTGCCGGAGTAGAAGGGCAGCGCACCCTGCGGTCCTGTCTCCGGTCCGCTGGAGCTCCCGGCGGATCCGGACGAGCCGAGCCCGAGGAAACTCGAGCCGTTGCCGGCGTTGCCGCACGGAGCGGCTTCGGCCACTCCGGTTCCGGTGGTGACAAGGACCGTGGACGTACCGAGCGCGAGGGCGCCTGCGAGCGCCAGTCGGACACCCCTGGTGAAACGGCTGGGCACGCATGACCTCCGTGTGGCAGGTGTTGCTCAAGTGATTATCGTGAATATTGTTACTAGAGTTATGTCACAGGTGGGGAGGGTGGGGGTCACGATCGGGTGTCGGGAAGTCGCGAGTCGAGCGCGTGGTCAGCGGATGAGGTGGCGCTCCTCGGCGCCGGTGCGTTCCTGCCAGCCGACTCGTTCGAGCTCGGGGACGTCGCTCTCTCGTTCCGGGTAGCCGATGCACAGGTAGGCGACCAGCTTCCAGCGCGGCGGGACGCCGAGCACTGCGGTCACCTCGTCGGGGTCGAGGATGGACACCCAGCCGACGCCGACGCCGCGGGCGCGGGCGGCGAGCCACATGGTCGTGATCGCCGCGACCACCGAGTACTCGAGCGTTTCCGGGATGGTCATACGGCCGAGCCCGTGCCCCTGGGCGGGTTCGGGTTCACAGAAGACCGCCAGGTGTACCGGTGCGTCGTCGAGTCCGGCGAGTTTCAGCGACGAGTACAGCTGGGCGCGCGCGCCGGAGTAGCCGTCGAGTGCCTGTGAGTTGCAGCGGATGAAGCTGTCGCGTACGACTTCTCGGGCAGCGGTCGTCTGCACCTCGACCCACCGCCAGGGCTGGCTGTTGCCGACCGACGGCGACAGCTCGGCGGCCTCGAGGATCTCGGGGAGGAGATGGGGTTCGAGTGGTCGGGTGTCGAAGCGGCGCACGTCACGACGCCAGCGGAAGAGGCGGTCGAGCTCGGCGACGAAGGAATCACCGAAGGTCCCGTCGTCTGTCGGGGGCGCTTCTGCCAGGAGGGCGTCGATGCCCACTGCCGTTTGGGTGTTCACTCGTGTCGTCTCCCGTTTCCTCGACCCAACACGATACTCAGAAGCGGACCGGCCCCTCCTCGATTTCGTGGTGTCGGCGTGCCCGGTGTTGTTCCGGCGCGCTCGGTTCGCCGGCGGGCGTGCCTGTCTGCCGGCCGGTTCCGTGGGCGCGGTGCGTCGCCGTCGGTGATGATGCGTGGTCGGGGTGGGCCCGGTGGTGGTTGTTCGCACCGGATGCGTCGCAGGTTCGGAAGGAGTCTTCGAGGGTTTCGGCGGGCCCGGGTAGGCGGCAGACACAACTGCCGCGAGATGCGGAGGACGGTGT
The DNA here is from genome assembly GCF_039939235.1 of Gordonia aurantiaca. Taxonomy (NCBI): domain Bacteria; kingdom Bacillati; phylum Actinomycetota; class Actinomycetes; order Mycobacteriales; family Gordoniaceae; genus Gordonia; species Gordonia aurantiaca. The sequence continues at coordinate 549,556 of NZ_JBDUUF010000002.1, forward strand.
CGGTGTGGCCGTGACCACGACACGTTGCCCCCTGCAACGGATCTGGCCGAGCCGGCCGGTCGACTCACATGCGGACCAGGCCGGCGCGACCACCGACGATCCCGATCGACCGCATCACAGCAGGTTCGACACCCGCTGCACCAAACCGTGTACCGGACAATCATGTTGCGGTTGTTCCCGGAAACCGGGACAAGCGGCAACAGGATCACCACGGATCGGTGATCCTCCAGTCGGTGAGTACGTACAGCACCACGAGTGCGGCGATCTCGAGGACGCCCAGAACCAATCCGAATGCCGCGATCGATGCTCCGTCTTCGTGGTCACGGCGTAGGACTTCGGCGATTCCGATTGCTCCGAAGACAACAGCGGGCACTGCAATGAGGGTGAGGCCGCTGAAAAGGCTGATGATCGCGCAGAGGTTGGTCCTGCGGTGGACGAGTTGTGAGCTGGTTTCGGGGACGGCGTGAAGGTCTGCGGCGGTGACGAAGCCACGTCGTAGGAAACTCGACATGACTGACGTCTAGCACGCCGTACCTGTTTCGTGACCGGATTCGGAGGCCGAATTCACTCGAATGGAGGGTCGCTCGATTCAGGTTGACGTCGCAGCGACTTCGATCCGTACGGGCGATCTAAGCCGAAGTCGCAGAACCGACTCCTCTGGTTACATGCGACATAGTCTCGCGGAATCGCGGAATCGCGGGGGGTAAGTCCCCTGGGTTGGTGGGGTTTCGGGGCTGGAGCCGGACGGGATGGACTGTGCCCGGTGTGTCTTGAGGGCTTTGGGGTGGGTCATCGCGTAGTGGTCAGTGAGTTACCTACCAAGTGACTCAAGCAAAGGACACACCACACGATGACCCAGGACCATTCTGCCCTGCTCGCCCAGCTCGATGCACTCCGCTCTGCTGATGCGGGGGCGGTGTTCGCCGAGCTGATCCGCGCCGGTCTGCAGGCGTTGATCGAGGCCGAGGCCACCGAGGTGATTGGGGCGGGGCGCTACCAACGCAGCGAGGGCCGCAGCACGCACCGCAACGGGCACCGACCCAAGACCGTGTCGACCACCGCCGGGGATATCGAGGTCCAGATCCCCAAACTGCGTTCCGGGTCCTTCTTCCCGTCACTGCTCGAGCGCCGCCGCCGCATCGACAAAGCCCTGCACGCGGTGATCATGGAGGCCTACGTTCACGGGGTGTCCACCCGCAGCGTCGATGACCTCGTCGCCGCACTG
>NZ_JBDUUF010000003.1:0-455445 GCF_039939235.1 Gordonia aurantiaca
ACCCTCGAACACCACCGCCGTCGCATCCGGCGTCCGAGCAACCTGAGCATCAAACAACTCCACCAACGTGGAACCAACCACCACATGATCAGTCCCATTCACCGCCGCAACCGCCGCAACATCAGCCTCATCCACGACCACCACATCGCCGACCGGACGCTTCGGGTCGGCGAGGACCGCGTCGAGGACGCGCACGTATGCCTGGCCGAGTGCGCGGACGGTGGACTCGTCGAACAGGGCGCGCGCGTAGGTCATCGACGATTGCAGATCTCCGGGCGCGCCCTCGTCGGTGCGCGAATCCACCACGGTGAGCTGCAGATCGAACCGCGCGACGTCGAAGTCCGAGCTGATGCCGGACACCGTGAGCTCGGGCAGTTCCAGGTTCACCGGCGGGTTGTTCTGCATGGTGAACATCACCTGGAACAGCGGCGAGTACGCCGTCGAGCGCGCGGGGGCCAGGGCCTCCACGAGCTGTTCGAACGGCATGTCGGCGTGGGTGAACGCCGACAGATCGGCCTCACGGACGGCCTCGAGGAGAGCCTCGAAGCTCAGCGCCGAGTCGACCTCGGTCCGCAACACGAGGGTGTTGACGAACATGCCGACCAGGTCGTCGAGCACCTGCTCACCACGACCCGCCACCGGGGTGCCGATCGCGATGTCGGTCTCCCGGGAGACCTTCGACAGGAGCACGGCGAACGCGGCGTGCAGGACCATGAACAGGCTGACGTCGCGGGCACGCGCGAGTTCGAGCAGCCGGGCGTGACGCTCGGCGTCGATGACGAAGTCGACGTGTGCGCCGTCGGTCGTCTGCACCGCGGGGCGCGGGCGGTCGGTCGGGAGGTCGAGGACCTCGGGCAGGCCGGCGAGCCGGTCGAGCCAGTAGTCGGCCTGCTTGCTGATCAGCGACTCCGGATCGTCGGGCGATCCGAGGGTCTCGAGCTGCCAGATCGCGTAGTCGGCGTACTGCACCGGCAGCGGCGACCACTGCGGGGCACTGCCCTGGGTGCGGGACGTGTAGGCGACCATGAGGTCGCGCGCCAGCGGCGCCACCGACGCGCCGTCGGAGGCGATGTGGTGCATCACCAGCACGAGCACGTGCTCGGTGGGCGAGATCTCGAGCACCGCCACGCGCACCGGCGGTGCGGCGGTGACGTCGAATCCGGCCGCGACGACCTCGATGGTGCGTGCGACGACCTCGTCCTCGCCCACTTGCACCGGCTCCAGTGACACCGTCATCTCGGAGATCGGCAGGATCTTCTGGTACGGACCGCTCTCGCCCGCCGGGTAGACCGTGCGGAGGATCTCGTGACGGTCGATCACGTCGACGACGGCGTGCTCGAGCGCGGCGAGGTCGAGTTCGCCCGACAGTCGCACCGCGAGCGGGATGTTGTAGGCCGCGCTGTCGGTGTCGAACTGGTTGAGGAACCACATCCGACGCTGTGCCAGCGACAGCGGGATCATCTCCGGACGCGGAGCCGCGACCAGCGGACGTGCCTGGATCGTCGACGAATGCTCCACGCGCGCCGCCAGTTCCGCGACGGACGGCGCTTCGAACAGGTCGCGGACACCGATGCGGACGCCGAGTGCGGCGCCGACCCGCGCGGTGACCTTCGTCGCCGACAGCGAGTTGCCACCCAGATCGAAGAAGCTGGTCGTCACTCCGATGCGTTCGACGCCGAGCACCTCGGCGAAGACGCCGGCGACGATCTCCTCGGTCAGCGATCGCGGTGCGACGTAGTCGATCTCCGGGGACACGAAGTCCGGCTTGGGCAGGGCCCGCCGGTCGAGCTTGCCCGCCGGCGTGAGCGGGACCTCCTCGAGCGCGACGACGTGCGACGGGATCATGTACGCGGGCAGGAACTCCGCGGCGAACGCGCGCAACGCGGCCTCGTCGACCTCGCGGCCCGGGGCGGGCAGGACGTAGGCGACCAGCACCGTGCTGCCGTCGGGTGCGGTGACACCCTCGGTGGTCACGAACCCGACGGTTTCGTGGCAGGCCAGCGCGCCGCTGACCTCGCCGAGCTCGATGCGGAAGCCGCGCACCTTCACCTGGAAGTCGGAGCGGCCGACATATTCGAGTTCGCCGTCGGGGGTCCAGCGGACCACGTCGCCGGTGCGGTACATGCGCTCGCCCGGAGCGCCGAAGGGGTTGGCGACGAAGCGTTCCGCCGACAGCGGTCCCCGGTTGTGGTACCCGCGTGCCAGCGCGGGACCCGCGAGATAGAGCTCACCTGCGACACCGACCGGCGTCGGACGCAGCCGGCCGTCGAGAACCGCCACCCGGAAGCCGCGGATCGGGCTGCCGATGGTGATGGGGCGGTTGGCCACCAGCGGGGCCGACACGGTGGCCCACACCGTCGACTCGGTCGGGCCGTAGAGGTTGAGCATGGTCCGGCCGGGCGCCCAGCGGGCGACCAGCTCCGGCGGGCACGCGTCACCCGCGACGGCGAGGACGCGCAGGCTCTCCACGCCGACCGGATCGGCCGCGGCGAGCGCGGCCGGCGTGATGCACGCATGACTGACGAGTCGTTCGCGCAGGAAGTCCGACAGCTCCACGCCGCCGAGGAGATCCGGCGGCGCGACGACCATCGTGGCCGCGCTGCCGAACGCCATCAGCATCTCGAACACCGACGCGTCGAAGCTCGGCGACGCGAACTGCAGTGTGCGCGAGCCGGGTTCGATGAGCATGTGCGCCTGCTGCTCGGCGACGAGATCGGCCAGACCGCGGTGGGTGACCACGACGCCCTTGGGCAGGCCGGTCGAACCGGAGGTGTAGATGACGTACGCGGCGTCGTCGACGTTCACGCGGGACGCGGTGGGGACCGGGCCGTCGGACCGGTTCTCGAGGACCCCGGTGATCCCGTCGACGGTCAGCCAGTCGACCTGATCGGACAGGACCGCACGGTGCCGCGAGGTCGTGACGCCCACGCGCACGGCCGAATCGGTGAGCATGTGCTCGATGCGCTCGGCCGGGTAGTTCGGGTCGACCGGCAGGAACGCCGCGCCCGTCTTGGCGATCGCCCACACCGCGACGATGGTGTCGAGCGAACGCGGCATCGCGACCGCGACGAACGAGCCGGCGCGCACCCCGCGTTCGAGCAGCACCCGGGCCAGGCGGTTCGACCGCGCGTCGAGCTCGCTGTAGGTGATCGTGCGCTCCCCGTCCTCGACCGCCACCTGATGCGGGTTCACCGTGGCGGCGTCGGCGAAGATCTGCGGCAGCGTCCGCGGCGGGAGGCTCGCGGGCCCGGCGACACCGGTGAGCGCGTCTTCCTCGGCCGGGTCCAGGATCGGCACGTCGCCGACCGGGATGGTCGGGTCGACGACCACGGTCGACAGGATGCGGACGAGGCGCTCGGCGAACGTCTGGACGGTCGCCGGATCGAACAGGTCGGTGGCGTAGCCGAACGAGGCCGTCATGCCGTCCGGGCGACCCTCGGCATCGACCTGCTCGGCGAGCGTCAGGTGCAGGTCGAACTTGGCGACCTCGGCCTCCACCGGCAACGGCGTGACGACCAGGCCCGGCAGCTCCAGGCGCAGGTCGGTCGCGTTCTGGAAGTCGATCGCCACCTGGAACAGCGGGTGGTGCGACTGGCTGCGGGTCGGGCTCAGCTCGTCGACGAGCCGCTCGAACGGCAGCTCGGTGTGGGCGAACGCCCCGAGGTCGACCGCCCGGGTCTGCTCGAGCAGCGCCTCGAAGTCGGTCTCCGGCTCCACCTGGGTGCGTAGCACCAGCGTGTTGACGAACATGCCGACGAGCGGGTCGATCTCGGGTGCGCCGCGGCCGGCGATGGCCGTGCCGATGGCGATGTCCGAGGTGTTGCTCAGCCGGGACAGCAGCGTCGCGAGCGCGGCGTGCATGACCATGAACACCGTTGCGCCCTGGGCGCGGGCGATCTCGGCGACACCGCGATGGATCTCGGCATCGATCCGGAAGTCGACCCGTGCGCCGCGCATCGACGCGCGGGCCGGACGCGGACGGTCCGTCGGGAGATCGAGCTGGTCGGGCAGATTCGCCAGCGCCGACGTCCAGTAGCCGAGCTGGGCGGCCGCGCGGGACTGCGGATCGGCGGGATCGCCGAGCAGTTCACGCTGCCAGATCGCGTAGTCCGCGTACTGGACGGCCAGCGGCTCCCACTCGGGCGCCCGGCGCTCCAGCCGCGCGGCGTAGGCGGTCATCAGGTCGGTGACCAGCGGCTGCAGCGAACCGCCGTCGGAGGCGATGTGGTGCATGACGAGCACGAACACGTACTCGTCTGCGGCGTCACGGGCGCCGGTGGCCTCGGTGGCGCCTCCGGCGCCGGTGGCCTCGGCGGCGACCGACAGCAGCGCGGCCCGGACCGGGACCTCGGCGGTGACGTCGAAGCCCTGGGTCGCCAGCGCGGCGACCCGGGCGACCACCGCGTCGGGGGCGACCGTCTCCGTGAGGAGTTCGACGCCGGCCTCGTCGGCGGCCAGGATCTGCTGGCGGCCGCCGTCCCCGGCGTCGGGGTACACGGTCCGCAGGACCTCGTGGCGTTCGACGACGTCGCGCAGCGCGACCCCGAAGGCCTCGGTGTCCAGGGCGCCGCTGAGCCGGATGGCCAGCGGGATGTTGTAGGCCGCGGACTCCGGTTCGAGTCGGTTGAGGAACCACATCCGCTGCTGCGCGAGCGACAGCGGGATCCCGGCGTCGCGCGGCTGTGGGGTCAGCGGCGGGCGGGCGTCGCGGTCGCCGTGTTCGACGAGATCGGCCAGCTCGCCGACCGACCGGGCGTCGAAGATGTCGCGCACCCCGAGTGCGGTGCCGAACATCTGGTTGATCCGCGCGATGACGCGGGTCGCCGCGAGCGAGTTGCCACCGAGGTCGAAGAAGTCGTCGGTGGCACCGACGCGCTCGGCGCCGAGGACGTCCGAGAAGATCTCGGCGATGCCGATCTGCACGTCACCGATCGGCTCCACATGGACTGCGGCGCCGAGGAACTCGGGCTCCGGCAGGGCCTTGCGATCGACCTTGCCGAGCGGGGTCATCGGCACCTCGTCGAGGACCATGATCGCCGCCGGGATCATGTACGAGGGCAGCGTGCGCGAGATGTACGCCGCGAGTTCGTCGGTGTCGACGCTCTCGCCGGCCACCGGCTGCACGTACGCCACGAGGGCGGTGTCGCCGGCCGGGCCGGTCGTGCCGACCGTGACCGCGTACGCGACCTTCGGATGCGAGTTGAGCGCGGCGTCGATCTCTCCGAGCTCGACGCGGAAGCCGCGCACCTGCAGCTGGAAGTCGGAGCGTCCGACGTAGATGATCTCGCCGGCGTCGGAGTCGACGCCGTCGCGCGTCACCGACGCCCAGCGGACCACGTCGCCGGTCCGGTACATCCGCTCGCCCGGCGCCCCGTAGGGGTTGGGGACGAAGCGCTCGGCGGTCAGCCCCGGTCGGGCGTGATACCCGCGCGCGAGGCCCGCGTTGGTGATGTACAGCTCGCCCGGGGTACCCACCGGCACCGGCCGCAGGCCGGAATCGAGGATCAGTGCGTGGACGCCCTTCATCGGCGAACCGATGGTGATGGGCGCGCCCGGCCGCAGCGGGTCGGTGATGGTGACGATGACCATCGTCTCGGTGGGGCCGTACGCGTTGCGCAGGCGGCCACCCCAGCGCGCCGCGAGCTCCGGTGGGCACACGTCACCGCCGACGACGACGCGTTCGACGGTGTCGAGACCGGTGGCGTCGACGGTCTGGACGGCCGTCGGGGCGCCGACGAACACGGTGATGCGGCGCTCGCGGATGAAGTCGGCGAGTTCGGTTCCGCCGTACAGGTCGGTCGGGGCGATCACCATCGTGGCGCCCGCGCCGAAGGTCGCGAGGATCTCGCCCACCGCCGCGTCGAAGCTGATGGCGGAGAACTGCAGCATGCGGGCGTCCGGCGAGGTGCAGTAGTAGTACCGCAGATCCGCCGCCAGCGAGGCGAGACCGCGATGCGGCACCGCGACGCCCTTGGGCAGACCGGTGGTGCCGGACGTGTAGATCATGTACGCCAGGTGATCCGGCCGCAGCGGCGCGACGCGCTGCGAGTCGGTGATGAGTGCCGACGACCGGACGCGGATCGACTCGATCACCTCGGGGGCGTCGAGTTCGAGCCAACCCTGCGCCGGATCGGCGGCCTGCCGCACCTCGGCGGCGTACTCGGCGGTCGTGAGGCCCAGCTTCGCCCCGGAGTCGCGGACCATGTGCGCGATGCGGTCGGTCGGCAGCTTCGGGTCGATCGGCAGGTACGCGCCGCCGGCCATGGCGATGCCCCAGATGCAGACCATCGCCTCGACCGAACGCGGCATCGCGATCGCGACGACGTCGTCGGGGCCGACGCCACGGTCGATCAGCTCGCGGCCGAGCCGGCTGGCGCGGGCCGCGAGTTCGGCGTAGGTGAGGCTCTCCCCCACGCTCTCGACGGCGGTGAGTTCGGCGTACTCGGCCGCGCTCGCCGAGAAGATGCCCGCCAGGGTGCGCGGCGGGTCGGCGGGCGTGCCGCGACGGCCGATGAGCGCGGAGGATTCGTCGGCGTCGAGGACCGACAGGTCGCCGACCGGGACGTCCGGGTTCTCCAACGCCTCGGCGAGCAGACGGCGCAGGCGTTCGGCGAACACCTCGACGGTGGACTCCTCGAAGAGGTCGGTGGAGTAGGTGAACACCGCCTCGGCGCCGGACCTCTCGTCCTCGAGCACGGTCAGGCCGAGGTCGTACTTCGACGTGCCGGTGGGCACGTCGATGGCCTCGACGTCGAGCCCGGACAGCTCGAAGCGGCTGTCGCGGACGGTCTGGAACGCGAGCGCGATCTGGAACAGCGGCGAGTGCGCCGTCGACCGCGGCACCTCGAGCGCGTCGACGAGTTGTTCGAACGGGATCTCGGCGTGCTCATAGGCCGCGAGATCGGTGACCCGGACCTGTTCGATCAGGTCGTCGAAGGTGTCGGCGCGGTGCACCCGGGTGCGCAGCACCAGGGTGTTGACGAACATGCCGATCAGGTCGTCGAGGGCGCGTTCGCCACGGCCACCGACGGGTGTGCCGAGGGCGATGTCGTCGGTGCCGGACAGCTGCGCGACCAGCGTCGCGAACGCTGCGTGGATGACCATGAACGGGGTGACGCCCTTGCGGCGGGCGTACTCGGTCACCGCGTTGTACAGCTCGCCGTCGAGTTCGAACCGCAGGTCGCGACCGCGGCCGGACGCGACATGCGGACGCGGCCGGTCGGTGGGCAGGTCGATGCGGTCGGGCAGCCCGGCCAGCGCCGAGCGCCAGTACTGGATCTGCCGGGCGGCCGGCGATTCCGGGTCGGAGGCGTCGCCGAGCACCGTGCGCTGCCAGATGCTGTAGTCGGCGTACTGGACCGCCAGCGGCGCCCAGCCCGGGGCGTCCCCGGCGGTGCGGGCGCCGTAGGCGACCATCACGTCGCGGGCGAGCGGACCCATCGACAGGCCGTCGCCGGAGATGTGGTGCAGCACCAGCACGAGCACGTGTTCGCCGCGCTCGTCGCCGTCGGTGAGGCGGGCCAGTCGCGCGTGGAGCGGGACCTCGCGGGTCACGTCGAAGCCGCGCGTGGCGGTGTCGGTGATGAACCGCTCGAGCCCGTCGGTGGTGACCGGGACCGGCGTCAGGTCGGGGATCACCCCGGCGGCCGGGACGACGACCTGGTGCGGACCGGTGTCGGAGTCGGGGAACATCGTGCGCAGCGACTCGTGGCGCTCGATGGTGTCGCCGACCGCGGCCTGCAGGGCCTCGACGTCGAGCTCGCCGACCATGCGGACCGCGAGCGGCAGGTTGTAGGCCGGCGACGCGGGGTCGAACCGGTTGAGGAACCACATCCGTTGCTGCGCAAGCGACAACGGGATCTTCTCGCCGCGGTCCTGCGGGACCAGCGGCGGACGCCCGGAGTCTCCGGAGGACTCGACCCGTGCGGCGAGCTGCGCCACGGTCGGCGCCTCGAACAGGTCGCGCACGGCGACCCGGACACCGAGGGCCTCGCTCACCCGCGACACGAGACGGGTGGCGACGAGCGAGTTGCCGCCGGCGTCGAAGAAGCTCTCCTCGACGCTGATCCGCGGGACGCCGATGACGTCGGCGAAGATGCCGGCGATGACCTCCTCGACGGGGTCGCGCGGGGCCACGTACTCGGCGGCCGAGAGCTCGAACACCGGCTCCGGCAACGCCTTCCGGTCGAGCTTGCCGCTGGCGTTGAGCGGGAACTCGTCGAGCACCATGACCGATGCCGGGACCATGTAGGACGGCAGTGACCCGGCGGCGTGCGCGAGGACGGCGGCGCCGTCGACGTCGGCGCCCTCGGCCCGGACCACGTAGCCGACCAGCTGGTCGCCGGTGTGCGGGTCGGTGCGGACGACGACGACCGACGCGCTGACGCCCTCGGCGGACAGCAGCGCCGCCTCGATCTCGCCGAGCTCGATGCGGTTGCCGCGCACCTTGACCTGGAAGTCGGTGCGGCCGATGTACTCGAGTACGCCTGCAATCTCGCCGTCGACGTCCTGCGGACGGTAGCGGACGAGGTCGCCGGTGCGGTACATCCGCGCCCCGGGCGGGCCGAACGGATCGGCGACGAACCGGTCGGAGGTCAGGTCGAACCGGCCGTGGTAGCCGCGCGCCAGCTGGACGCCCGACAGGTACAGCTCACCCGCGACACCCACCGGGACCGGTCGCAGACGCGAGTCGAGGACGTACAGGCGCGTGTTCCACATCGGGACGCCGATGGGCACCACACCCTGGTCGGCGGCGGTGTGCCGCCAGTAGGTGACGGCCAGCGAGGCCTCCGCCGGGCCGTAGAGATTGTCCAGCGGGGCCGACGACATCGCGCGGAAGCGCTCCGCGGTCTCGATGGGCAGCGCCTCGCCGATCGCGATCACCGCACGCACCGAATCCGGGATGCGCGCAGACGAATTCGTCACGAACATGGCCAGCATCGACGGCACGAACTGCACCACGGTGACCCGCTGCTCGAGCATCAGCTGCGACAGGTACTCGGGGTCGCGGTGGCCGTCGGGCCGGGCGATGACGAGCCGCGCGCCGGTCTGCAGGGTCCAGAAGAACTCCCACACCGACACGTCGAAGGTCATCGGCGTCTTGAGCATGACCGCGTCGTCGACGGTCAGTCGGTACTGGTCCTGCATCCAGCGGACCTGGTTGACCAGACCCGCGTGCGGGACCTCGATGCCCTTGGGCCGCCCGGTCGAGCCGGACGTGTAGATGATGTTCGCCGGGTTCTCCGGTCGCAGCGGTGCGAGCCGGTCGGCGTCGGTCACCGGCGCGGAATCGCGTGCGCTCAGGTCGATCTGGTCGATGTGCAGCACGCGCGCGCCGGCCGGGAGACCGTCGGCGTCCCGGGTGGTGCTGAGGATGCAGACCGGTTGGGCGCTCTCGAGCACGTAGCCGTTGCGCTCGGCCGGATGGTCGGGGTCGAGCGGCACGTAGGCGCCGCCGGCCTTGACGATGGCGTACATGCCGACGAGCAGCTCGACGGACCGGCGGATCGACAGGCCCACCACCGACTCGGGGCCCACCCCGAGATCGATGAGGTGCCGCGCGAGACGGTTTGCCCGCGCGTCGAATTCCCGGTACGTCAACTGCTCGCCCTCGCTCACGAGGGCCACCGCATCCGGTGTACGGCCCACCTGCGCGTCGAACAACGCGACCAGCGTCGTCTCGCCGGCCTCGATCTCGGGCACCGTGTGCGCGGTGTCGTTCCAGGTGTCGAGCAGCAGCTCGAGCTCGTCGTCGGAGGTCAGCGGGATGTCGCCGACCGGGATGTCGGGGTCGGCGGCCACGGCCTCGAGGAGTCCGGTGAACCGCTGCGCGAGCGCCTGCGCGGTCGACCGGTCGAACAGGTCGTCCGCGTAGGTCAGGACGAGGTCGACGTCGCCCGGGGCGCCGTGCTCGTCGGTGTTGTCGGTGACGGTGAGCTGCAGGTCGAATCGCGACAGACCCGTCTCGTACTCCACCGGGCTGACCGTCAGGCCGGGGAGTTCGAGCGAGGCCCGGGTGACGTTCTGGAACCACAGCGACACCTGGAACAGCGGGTGGTAGGCCGCCGACCGGGTCGGGTTGAGGACCTCGACGAGCCGCTCGAACGGCAGGTCGGTGTGGGTGAACGCCTCGAGGTCGCGCTCGCGCACCTGCGCGAGGAGGTCAGCGAACCGCTGCGTGCCGTCGACCTCGGTGCGGAGCACCAGGGTGTTGACGAACATGCCCACCACGTCGTCGAGACGGGCGTCGCCACGTCCGGCGACCGGGGTGCCGACGGCGATGTCCTCGCTGCCCGACAGGCGCGACAGCAACACCGCGAGCGCGGCGTGCACCACCATGAACAGCGTCGAATTGTGCCGGCGCGCAACCTCGAGGAGGCGCGCGTGCACCTCTGCGTCGAGTCCGAACACGACGTCGCCGCCACGGAAGGACTGCTCGGCCGGACGCGGCCGGTCGGTCGGCAGTTCCAAGACGTCGGGCAGCTGCGCGAGCCGGTTGCGCCAGTAGTCGAGCTGCCGCGCGGCCGCCGACTCCGGATCGTTCTCGTCGCCGAGGACCTCGCGCTGCCAGACGGCGAAGTCGCCGTACTGCACCGGCAGCGGTTCCCAGTCCGGCGCCTCGCCGGACAGCCGCGAGGTGTAGGCGACCATGAGGTCGCGGGCCAGCGGCGCCGTCGACCATCCGTCGAATGCGATGTGGTGCAGCACGAACACGAGGACGTGGTCGTGCTCGCCCACCGCGAGCAGCGCGGTGCGGACCGGCGGGGCGGCCGTCACGTCGAACGGCGCGGTGGCCAGCGCGATCACCTCACGCTGCAGGTCCGCCTCGTCGATCCGGGTGACCGTGAGCTCGGCGGTCCCGGCGACCTCGGCCGCCGGGAGGACGACCTGATGCGGTCCCGACTCCGAATCCGGGTAGACCGTCCGCAGCGTCTCGTGACGCTCGAGCACGTCGCGCATCGCCGCCCGCAACGCGTCGAGGTCCAGATCGCCGGTCAGCCGCAGCGCGAACGGCATGTTGTAGGCCGCGGACTGCTGGTCGAACCGGTTCAGGAACCACATGCGTTGCTGCGCAAGCGAAAGCGGCGTCGGAACGGAGTGGTCGCGCGGCGCCAGCTCGACCCTGGCCATCGCCTCGGAGGTCTCGGCACGCTGCGCGAGGGCGGCGACGGTCGGGGCGTCGAAGATCTCCCGGACACCGAGGTCGGTGCCCAGGGCCTCGTTGACCCGCGCGATGGCCCGCGTCGCGACCAGGGAGTTGCCACCCAGGTCGAAGAAGTTGTCGGTGACGCCGATCCGGTCGGCGCCGACCACCTCGGCGAAGATGCCGGCGATGATCTCCTCGACGGGGCCGCGCGGCGCGACGAAGGCCGACTCGTCGACCTCGATGCGCGGGGCGGGCAGCGCGCGGCGGTCCAGCTTGCCGCTCGCGTTCAGCGGCATCGCGTCGAGCTCGACGAACACGGCCGGGACCATGTACGACGGCAGGCGGGTGCCGAGCTCTTCGCGGAGGCGCTCGGTGTCGATGTCGGGACCGACCACGTAGGCGACGAGGCGGTCTCCGGTATGCGGATCGCTGTGGACCACCACGACCGTCTGCTCGACGCCCGGCTGGTCCAACAGTGCGGCCTCGATCTCGCCGAGCTCGATACGCAGACCACGCAGCTTGACCTGGAAGTCGGTCCGACCGATGTAGACGAGTTCGAGCCCGCCCGACGGCGATTCGACCCACTTGACGAGATCGCCGGTGCGGTACATCCGCTCGCCGTTGCCCATCGGGTTGGCGACGAAGCGGTCCGCCGACAGGTCGGGGCGGCCCACGTAGCCGCGCGCCAGCTGGACGCCGGCCAGGTACAGCTCACCCGCGACACCCACCGGCACCGGGTGCAGACGCTCGTCGAGCACCAGGGTGCGGGTGTTCCACACCGGGGCGCCGATCGGCACGGCGACCCGGTCGGTCTCCGCGTAATCGTGGTAGGTGACCTCGACCGACGCCTCGGTCGGTCCGTAGAGGTTGTGCACGCCGGCCGGGCTCAGTGCGGCGAACGCCTGCGCGGCCTGCGGGGGGAGGGCCTCACCCGAGCAGAAGACGTGCCGGAGCGACGGCACGCGCCCGGGCTCGACCACGGCGGTGAACGCCGAGAGCATCGACGGCACGAAGTGCGCGGCGGTGACGTTCTCCGCCTCGATCAGGTCCGCCATGTACAGCGGGTCCTGGTGGCCGTCGGGACGTGCGATCACCAGCGTGGCGCCGACCTGCAGGGGCCAGAACAGCTCCCACACCGACACGTCGAAGGTGACCGGGGTCTTCTGGACGATGACGTCGTCGGCGCCGAACGGGTAGCGCGACTGGCCCCACGTCAGGCGGTTCACGACGCCCTCGTGCGGGACGGCCACACCCTTCGGACGGCCGGTCGAGCCGGACGTGAAGATCACGTACGCGAGGTTCGACGGACGCAGCGGCGCGCGACGCTGCGCGTCGTCCACCCGGGTGTCGGCGAAACCGTCGAGATCGAGCTCGCCGAGCGTCCACACCTCGGTCCCGGCCGGGGCGGGCACCGAGACACCCGGTCCGGCCAGCACCACCGCGGGGTGGGCGGCCTCGAGCACGTACTGCGTGCGCTCGGCCGGGTGATCGGGGTCGACCGGCACATAGGCGCCGCCCGCCTTGAGGATCGCGTACATGCCGACGAGCAACTCGAGGGAGCGCCGGGCGGCCAGGCCCACGCACACGTCCGGGCCCACGCCCGCCGCGATCAGCTTGCGCGCCAACCGGTTCGCGCGGGCGTCGAACTCGGCGTAGGTGAGCCGTTCACCCTCGAAGACCAGCGCGGTGGCGTCCGGGGTCCGGTCGGCCTGCGCCTCGAACCGGGACACCAGGGTCCCCGGTTCGACCGGATGGTCGGTCGCGTTGGCCGCGTCGATGACCGCCATGTCGTCGGCGGCGGCGAGTTCGGCGTCGCCGACGGCGACCTGCGGCGCCGACACGAGGTTCTCGAGGAGCCGGGCGAACCAGCGGCCGAAGCGCGCCACGGTCGACTCGTCGAAGATGTCGGCGGCGTAGAGGAAGGTGACGCCGTAACCGGCATCGGCGGGTTCGGTGAGGGTGACCTCGAGGTCGAACTTCGAGATCGCGGTCTTGATGCCCTCCGCGGAGACGGTCAGGCCCGGCAGGTCGATCGTCGGGTCCGTGAAGTTCTCCAGCGAGAACTGCACCTGGAACAGCGGCGCGTGCGCGGTGGACCGCACCGGGTTGAGCACCTCGACGAGACGCTCGAACGGGATGTCGGCGTGCTCGAAGGCGGCCAGATCGGTGGCCCGGACGCGGTCGAGCAGGTCGGCGAAGGAGGTTCCGCCGTCGATCTCGGTCCGCAGCACCAGCGTGTTGACGAACATGCCGACGAGGTCGTCGAGCGCGCGGTCGCCGCGACCGGCGACTGGGGTGCCGATCGCGATGTCGGTCTCGCCGGAGATCCGCGACAGGAAGACCGCGAGCGCGGCGTGCAGCACCATGAACGGCGTCGTGCGGTACCGCTGCGCGAGGTCCTCCACAGCGTCGCGGACACTCTTGTCCAGGTCGAAGTCGACGCGACCGCCGATCCCCGACGGGTTGGTGGGACGCGGCCGGTCGGTGGGCAGGTCGAGCACGTCGGGCACGCCCGCGAGCTGTTCCTTCCAGAACCTGATCTGCTGCGCGGCAATCGATTCCGGATCGTTCTCGTCGCCGAGCACCGCGCGCTGCCAGATCGCGAAGTCCGCGTACTGCACTGGCAGCGGCGACCATGCCGGGGGCACGGACTGGGTGCGCGCCGTGTAGGCGAGGACCAGGTCGCGCGCCAGCGGCGCGAGCGACCAACCGTCGGTGACGATGTGGTGGATGACCAGCGCCAGGACGTGTTCGGCCGGCGCGCCGGGATCGCCGGCGCGATCGCTGATCTCGAACAGCCGCGCCCGCACCGGGAGTTCCCGGGTGACGTCGAAACCGGCGGTGCCGAATCCGATCGCGGTCGGGACGAGTTCGTCCTCGCTCACCCGGACGACGGGCAGGTCGACGTCGACCTCGGAGATCGGCAGCACGACCTGGCCGGGTCCGGCCGGCGAGTCCGGGAAGATCGTGCGCAGCGACTCGTGTCGGGCGAGCACGTCGTGGAGGGCGTCGCGCATCGCCGGCACGTCGAGCGTGCCGGTCAGCCGGATCGCCATCGGGATGTTGTAGGTGCCGGCCCCCGGATCCATCCGGTTGAGGAACCACATGCGCTGCTGCGCAAGTGACAACGGGACATGATCGGGCCGCGGCCCGGCCACCAGCGCGGGCCGCCGTTCGGAGCCGGCGCCCGACACCGACTGCTCGGCGCGCAGGGCCAGGCCGCCGACGGTCGGCTCCTCGAACAGGTCGCGGACGCCGATCGACGCGTTGAGCGCCGAGTTCACGCGCGCCACGACGCGGGTGGCGACGAGCGAGTCGCCACCGAGGTCGAAGAAGCCGTCGGTCAGGCCCACCCGCTCGACGCCGAGGACGTCTGCGTACACCTCCGCGACCAGCTCCTCCACCGGGGTGACCGGCGGCACGTATTCGCTTGTCTCGAAGACGAACTCGGGCTTCGGCAAGGCCTTGCGGTCGAGCTTGCCCACCGGGGTGAGCGGCACCTCGTCGAGGATGACGACCGCCGAGGGCACCATGTAGGCGGGCAGGGACCGTCCGGCGAGTTCGGTCAGTTCCGCCGGGTCGACGGTCTGTCCGGCCTTCGGTTTGACGTAGGCCACCAGCTGGGTCTGCCCCTGCTCGTTGTCGACGCCCAGGGTGGCGACGAAGTCGACGGCCTCGTGGGCGCCGAGCGTCGCGTCGATCTCGCCGAGTTCGATGCGCAGGCCGCGGATCTTGACCTGGAAATCGCTGCGCCCCAGGTATTCCAGCTCGAGCTCGCCGGTCGCCGGGTTCTCCAGCCACCGCACCAGGTCGCCGGTGCGGTACATGCGCACGCCCGGGTCGACCGGGTTGGCGACGAAGCGCTGAGCGGTGAGCGCGGGACGCCCGTGATAGCCGCGGGCGAGTCCGACGCCGCCGATGTACAGCTCGCCGGTCGCCCCGAGCGGGACGACACGGAGCCGGTCGTCGAGGACCAGCAGGTCGGCGCCGTGGACCGGTCCGCCGATGGTGACCTTGCGGCCGGGGGTCAGCGAGTGACTGATCGCCGCCATGATCGTGGTCTCGGTCGGGCCGTAGCCGTTGTGCAGGTTGCGTCCCGGGGCCCAGCGGGACACCGTGTCCGCCGAGACGGCCTCGCCGCCGGCGACGAGGTGCTGCAGGCAGTCGAGTCCCTCCGGATCAACCGAGGCGAGCGCGGACGGGGTGATGAAGGCATGGGTCACCCGCTCGGCGGCGATGAGATCGTGGAGCTCACTGCCGCCGAAGATCGTGGGCGGGCTGACGACGAGTGCGGCGCCGGCACCGAAGGCCATCGTGTACTCGAGGACCGAGGCGTCGAAGCTCGGCGAGGACACGTGCAGGACCCGCGACTGCGGGGTCACGTCGTAACGCTGCCGCTGCTCCACCGCGAAGTTCGTCAGGCCCGACCGGGTGACGACCACGCCCTTCGGGGTTCCGGTGGAACCCGAGGTGAAGATCATGTACGCCGGGTTGTCGACGCGGATCGGCTGGATGCGGTCGGCATCGGTAACCGGGGCGTCGGACCGCTGGGCCGCGCGCGCGGTGAAGTCCTCGCCGTCGACGACGATCCACTCGGTGTCGCCGTCCGGCAGCAGGTGGCGTTCCGCGGAGACGGTCAGGCCGACCGCGGCGCGGGAGTCGCCGAGCATGTGCGCGATCCGTTCGGCCGGGTAGTTGGGGTCGACGGGCACGAACGCGCCACCGGACTTGAGGACCGACCACACCGCGATGACCGACTCCAGCGAGCGGGTCATGCCGAGTGCGACGAACTTCTCCGGGCCGACGCCGATGGCGATCAGCTCCCGGGCCCAGCGGCTGGAGATCGCGTCGATCTCGCGGTAGGTCAGCGACCTGCCGGCGAAGGACACGGCGATCCCGTCGGGATTGACGGCGAGACCGCGCTCGAAGAACTCGACACCGGATTCGGCCTCGACGGCCCGGTTGCCGCGGACCGGCGCGAGACGTGCGCGCTCGGCCTCGTCGAGGAGGTCGATCGCCCCCACGGCCTGCTGCGGCTGCGCCGCGAACGCGGCGAGCACGCGCTGCAGGCGCGCCATGAGGTCTTCGACGTCGTCGGCGCCGAAGACGCTCGGCAGGTACTTGATCTTGAAGCGCAGCGCCGGGTCCTGGAGGGCGATCAGCGTCAGCGGGTAGTGCGACGCGTCGTGGACCGCGACGTCGAGCACCGACATGCCGCCGAGGTCGAGGTATTCGGAGAGGGCGTCGCGGTCGAGCGGATACGACTCGAACACGGTCAGCGTGTCGAACAGGGCTCCCACGCCGCTGGCCCGCTGGATGTCGGTGAGGCCGACGTGGTGGTGGTCGAGCAGGTCCGCCTGCTCGGCCTGCAGGCGCCGGACGAGGCCGCCGACCGACTCGTCCTCGTCCAGGGAGACCCGCACCGGGATGGTGTTGATGAACAGGCCGACCATCGTCTCGATGCCGGGCAGCGCCGGCGGGCGTCCGGACACGGTGGCGCCGAACACGACATCGGTCCGGCCGGTCATCCGGGCGAGCAGTAGACCCCAGCCGGCCTGGACGAGGGTGTTGGCGGTGACGCCGAGATCGCGGGCGAGGGCGACCAGGCCCTGCTCGACCTCGCCGGGCAGCTCGAAGACGAGTTCCTCCGGCACCGGCAGCACGCCCACCGGGGCGTCGGGCGCGAGCAGGGTCGGCTCCTCGAGGCCGGCAAGTTTGGCCGACCAGGTGTCGAGGGATGCCTGCAGGTCCTGTCGCTGCAGCCACTCGAGGAACGACCGGTACGAGCGACCCGGGGTGAGTGCCCGCCCGCCCGAGGTCGCGTAGAGCTGCAGCAGATCCGACAGGATCAGTGGCAGCGACCATCCGTCGGCCAGCAGGTGGTGGTTGGTGATCGCGAGCCGGTGGCGCTGCTCCCCGGTGCGGATGAGCAGCATCCGGACCAGCGGCGGGCTCGCGATGTCGAAGCGGTCGGTGCGGTCGGCCTCGATGAGCGCGGCCGCCTCGGCCTCGATCTCCTCGGGCGCGCGGTCGCTCAGGTCCACCTCGGTGAACCGCAACGGCGCGTCGGCGACGACCAGCTGGGCCGGGACGCCGTCGGCGTCGTAGACGAACGCGGTGCGCAGGCTGTCGTGGCGGTCCACGAGCGCCTGGCCGGCCAGACGCATGCGATCGGCGTCGACCTCGCCCTCGACGTCGGCGACGACCTGTGCGGTGTAGACGTCGAGGAACTGGTCGGTCAGCTGCGTGTGGAACAACAGACCCGACTGAAGCGGGGACAACGACCACACGTCGGTCAGGCTCGGGTACTGCTCCTCCCATGCCTCGATCTGCGGCTGGGTGACCTCCACCAGCGGCAGGTCGGACGGGGTGAAGCCACCCTTGCGCTGCCGCGTGGCGTGCGCGGCGAGGCCCTCGAGCGCACGGACCCACAGCGCGGCGAGCTCTTCGACGTCGGCCTCGTCGAGGATCTGCGAGGCGTATGCGAACGACGCCGTCAGCTTCGTGTGACCGTCCTCGACCGTGGCGATGGCGTCGACGGTGAGCGCCGCCGACAGCGGCATCTCGGGTGCGCGGTTGGCGCCGGTGCCGATCGACTCGGCATCGGGAAGCCAGCCCACGCTGCGCAGTTCAGCCGGGATGTCGCCGGCCGAGAGGCGTCCGAGGTAGTTGAACGCCACCTGCGGACGCGGCCAGTCGCGCATCTCGGCGGCCGTCTCCGGATTCAGGTGCCGCAGCAGGCCGTAACCGATCCCCGTGCCGGGGACGATGAGCTGCTCCTTGACCCGCTTGAGCGCGGCGACACCGGCCGGGCCGCCCGCGAGGGCGTCGTCGAGGTCGATGCCGGAGACGTCGAGACGGACCGGGTGCACGCTGGTGAACCAGCCGACGGTCTGCGACAGGTCCGCACCGGGCACCGCCGCCTCGTCGCGGCCGTGTCCCTCCAGCGAGACGAGGCTGGTGTGCGCCGGCCGGCCGCGGCGGTGTCGCCACGCGGCGAGCGCGATGCCGAGGGCGGTGAGCAGCGGCGCGTTGACACCGCTGCGGAACTGCGTCGGAAGGGTGTTGAGGACCGCGTCGGTGGCCCGCGCGTCGAGGGAGACCTCGACGACCCGCTCGGTGGCGGCGATGTCGACGGCCGGATCGAGGAAGCGTGAGCCCATCGGGATGTCGGCCGGTTCGGCGATCTCGCGCCAGGTCTCGAACTCGGCGAGCCGCTCGGGGGTGCGGGCGGTCTCGACGAGCCCGTGGACCCACCGGCGCATCGAGGTGCCGACGGGTGCCAGCACGGGGGTGGCGCCGCCCGCGACCTGCGCCCACGCCATCGCGAAATCCGGCACGAGCACACGCCAGGACACGCCGTCGACGGCGAGGTGGTGGATGACGACGAGGATGCGGTCGCCCTCCGGGTTGACCTGTCCGCTGGTGAAGCGGACGAGCCGGATGACCTCACCCGCGCGCGGGTCGAGGGTGGCGGCCGTGGCCCGCGTCTCCTCGGCGACCTGGGCCAGGAACTCCTCGGTCCGCGGATGTCCGACGGCCGGGACCTCGCGCACGACGTCCTCGGCGCGCACCGATCCCGCCGGCCGGGTCTCGAGCACGGCGCCGGCGGAGTCCTCGGCGGAGTCCGCGAGGCGCACGCGCAGCATGTCGTGGCGGTCGATGACGGCCTGCACGGTGGCGATCACGTCGGGCTGCGACGCCCCGACCGGCAGGGCGAGCAGCACCGACTGCGCGAAGGCGTCGACGTTGCCCAGTTCCAGGAAGTCGCGCATGACCGGGGTCGGTGGGAACTCGCCGACCCCGCCGCCCGGCAGCTCCTCGAGCCGACGCTCGTCGGAGTCGCCGGCCTCGACGACGCGGGCGACCTCGGCCAGCCCGGCGACCGTGCGGCGTTCGAAGACGTCCCGGGCGGTGAAGATCACGCCCGCAGCCTTGGCGCGCGAGACGAGCTGCATCGACACGATGCTGTCGCCGCCCATCTCGAAGAAGTCGGCGTCGGCACTCACGTCCTCGACACCGAGGGTCTCCCCCACGATCTCGGCGATGCGCTGTTCCAGCGGGGTCTGCGGCGCGCGGTGACCGGTCGGCGACGACACGACCTGCGGGTCCGGGAGCGCGTCGCGGTCGAGCTTGCCGTTGACGGTCAGCGGGATCTCGTCGAGCACGACCACGGCGCTCGGGACCATGTAGGCCGGCAGCGAACGGCCCGCGTGGACGAGGAGGTCGGCGACGTCGACGGTCTCCCCCGGCTTCGGCAGCACGTAGGCGACCAGTCGGTCCTGGCCGGCGGCGCCGGATCGCACCTGCGCGGTGGCGAAGTCGACCGAGTCGTGCGAGCCGAGGACGTCGTCGATCTCGCCGAGCTCGATGCGGAAGCCGCGGATCTTGACCTGGAAGTCGGAGCGCCCGACGTACTCCAGCGCGCCGGAGGCGGTCCAGCGCACGACGTCGCCGGTCCGGTACATCCGTTCACCGGGAGCCCCGAACGGGTCGGCGACGAAGCGCGCGGCGGTCAGCGGACCCCGGCCGTGGTAGCCGCGGGCGAGGGCGGGACCGGCGAGGTACAGCTCACCGGCGACCTCGACCGGCACCGGACGCAGCCGGGCGTCGAGGACCAGCACGCGCACGCCGCGGACCGCGCCGCCGATGGTGACCGGTTCGCCTGCGACGAGCGGTTCGGACACGGTCGACCAGATCGTGGCCTCGGTCGGGCCATAGAGGTTGAGCATGGTCCGGCCGGGCGCCCAGCGGGCGACGAGCTCCGGCGGGCAGGCGTCACCCGCGACGGCGAGAACCCGCAGCGAGTCCAGGTGGGCGGGCTCGGCCGGGGCGAGGGCCGCCGGCGTGACGCAGGCATGGGTCACCTGCTCGTCCCGCATGAAGTCGGAGAGTTCCTCACCGCCGAGGAGGTCGGCGGGCGCGACCACCAGCGTGGAACCGCTACCGAACGCCATCATCATCTCGAAGACCGAGGCATCGAAGCTCGGAGACGCGAAATGCAGTGTGCGCGAACGCGGTTCGATCTTCATGTGGTGGCACTGCTCGTCCACCAGGTTGGCCAGGCCACGGTGGGTGACCACCACGCCCTTGGGCAGGCCGGTCGAGCCCGAGGTGTAGATCATGTACGCCGGGTTGTCGATCCGGATGACACCCCGCAACTCGCCGGCGGAGATCGGCTCCGGCGACTCGGCGGCGCACGCCTCGACCACGTCATCCGCGTCGACGACGATCCAGTCGAGCGAATCCGGAAGCGCGGCATGGTGTTTCGAGACGGTGATACCCTCGGACACGTTCGCGTCCGACATGATGTAGGCGATGCGCTCGTCCGGGTAGTTGGGGTCGATCGGCAGATAGGCCGCGCCGGTCTTGACGACCGCCCAGATGGCGAGCACGGACTCGAGCGACCGCGACACCGCGAGCGCGACGGACGACTCGGGACCGATGCCGCGCGAGATGAGCAGGCGGGCGAGCCGGTTCGACCGCTCGTCGAGTTCCCGGTAGGTCCACTCGGTGCCCTGATGCGACAGCGCGGGCACCTCCGGGTACTCCCGCGCGGTGTCGGTCAGGATCTGCGCGAAGGTCCGTGCGGGAACGCGGGATTCGACGGTCCGGTCGGTGAGCCACGCGAACTCGTCGGCGCCGAGCACCTCCACCTGCGACACCGGGGTCGCGCCGTCGGCGCGCACGAACCGGGCGAAGAAGTCCTCGAAGCGATCGTGGTGCCGGTGGAGCTCGTCCTCGGTGTAGCGGCCGGGGTTGCCGATGAAGTCGATGTGCAGGCCGCCGGTGCCGGTCTCGTAGAGGTTCAGCATCAGGTCGTCGACGGGACCCGACGACAGCACGTTCAACCGCGAGGTGATGGAACCGAGCCGCAGGTTTCCGAGCCCGATCATGATGTTGACCAGCGGGCCGAACTGGGAGCGGTCCGGGCCGGCGAGGCCGCGGTCTCGGTTGATGTCCTCGGTGCGGTACCGCTGGTGACGCAGCGCACCGACCAGTTGCACCTGCACCGAGTCGATCAGGTCCTGCACCGACGTACGCGAGTCGACCGTGATCCGCAGGGGCACGACGTTGGAGACCATGCCGCCGGTCCGGCGCATCTTCGCGGTGGTGCGCGCCGAGACCGGCAGCGACAGCATCACGTCCTCGGTGCCGGTCATCCGCGCGAAGTACGCCGCGAACGCCGCGATGGTCGCCGGGGCGAACGACGAACCGGTGGATTCCAGCGCCGCGACCGTGTCGGCGTGCAACGGCGTGCTCGCCACGTTGCTGCGCGCCTGGGCCGGAGCATGGCGCGGGGCGAACGACGCCGGCTCGGGCATGTCCGCGGCGACCTTGCTCCAGTACTCGCGGTCGTTCTCGAAACGCTTCGAGTTCCGGTACTTCTCCTCGTCCTCGTAGAGCGCGAGGAGTCCGTCGTCACCGGGTTCGGGCAGGGGCTCGCCCTCGATCGCCGCGGTGTAGAGCTCCGCGGTGCGGTTCATCAGGGTGATCGCGCCGACGCCGTCGAGTGCGATGTGATGCACCCGCGAATACCAGTAGTGGCGGTTCTCGTCGATCTTGAGCACCGCGCAGAGGAACAGCGGCCCGGCGACGAGGTCGACCGGGGCCTGGTACTCGGCCTGCATCCACTCGTGGGCGGCCGCCGTCGGGTCGGGACGGTCGGTGAAGTCCAGGCGGACCAGCGACTGCTCGATGGTCGGGTCCACCATCTGGTACGGGGTGCCGTCGACGTCGATGAGACGGAGGTAGCCCGAGCCCATGTCCTTGCCGACGACGATCAGCGCCTGCTCGAGGAGGTCGACGTCGAGCTCACCGCGTAGCTCCACGTACTGAGCCATGTTGATGGGCACGTCGGGATTGAGCTGCTGCGAGAGCCACAACCCGAACTGAGCCGCCGACAAGGGGAAAGCGCCCTCGGGTACACGGCCGTCCGCGTCCGCCATCATGCTCCTATCCACTTGCTGTTCGTTCCGAGACGACGACCGGGGGGTGTCATCGTGGCGTCTCACCGTGTGTATCCCTCTCGCAGATGGACTTCGTGAACTCGGCGTCGCCGGTCGTCTGCCGTGCGGCGCCGGCGGGTGCGGCGTCGTGGGCCGGGTCCGGGTTCCGCGGCTTCGGGCTGCGCAACCGCTGGACCGCTCCTGCCGGTCATCGCTCCACCGCCGCCTTCTGGTAACCGCGCAGGGCCGGGTAGAAGGACAGGCCGCCGATGAGCGCGGTCCAGATGGCGACCTTGATCACGTCGCCGGCCACCGGACCGCCCACGGCGAGGGCGCGCATCGCGTCGATCGCGGGTGTCATGGGCTGGTTCGCCACGATCGGTTGCAGCCACCCAGGGTAGGCATCCACCGGTGAGAAACCCGAATTGAAGAACATCAGCACGCTCGACAGCAAACCGAGGAACGGCACCAGCGGCGCACCCGGACCGACGTTCACCGCGACCGCCAGCACGAACATCGCGTAACAGGCGCCGTAGGCGGTGGCGATGACGAGCATCCCGATCGCGGGTCCGACGCCCTGGGTGAACCGGAATCCGATGAGGTGGCCGGCGGCGAAGATCGCGACCGTGGTCGCGCACACCCGCAGGATCTCGCCCAGGATGCGGGAGCTGAAATCCGCCGAGCGGTTGACCGGGAGCACCCACAGCCGGGCGAGCCGGCCGGTCTGCCGCTCCACGTTCAGCCGGGTGGCCGCCGCGACCGAGCCGAACATGGCGCTGACGATGACCATCAGCGGGACGGTCCGGAACGCACTGTCCTCGCCGGTCGCCTTGCCCACGATGTCGCCGAGCACGACCTTGAACATCAGCATGGTCAGCATCGGGAACACGATGATCTGGATCAGGGTCGGGACGTCGCGGACGATGACCAGCAGCTGTCGGCCGGTGAGCACCAGCGTCTGGTTCCGCCAGGTGCGGAACGACTTCTCCTCCGGGGGCGTGGTGACCTCCGGGAACACGATCTCGGGTCGCGTGATCGGCTGGACGCTCATCGCCGGGTCCTCCATTCCGCCACCGCGAGCAGGCCCGCGGAGATCACCAGCAGTCCGATGCACCACCAGAAGGTCGGCACGCACACCTCCCACGTGAGGTCGCCGGCCTCCGCGTATCGCATGACCGTGGTGATCTGCGAGATCGGCTGATGCTCGACGAACCCCTGGATCCAGGTGGGGAATGCCGAGAGCGGGACGAACCCGGTGGAGAGCATCCCGAGGATCAGCGTGGGGAACGCGATCAGCTGGCTGGTCGCGGTCGGGGACGCCGCGACGAGACCGATGCCGTCGGCGGTCATCGCGAGAAGGAAGCCGAACACGCCGGCGACCGCGACCGCGATGAGCGTCCCGGTGTACCCGCCGCCGTACTCGGTGTCGGGACGCCAGCCCATCAGCAGGCAGGCGATCAGGCCACACACCAGCGCGATGCCGAGCAGCACCGAGTTGATCGAGGTGCGCGCCAGCATGGGGATGGCGGCGTACATCGGCAGCACCCGGAACCGGTTGTGGATGTTGTCGCGCTCGTTGGCCGATCGCATCGCCGCCGACGACGCGACGAACGCGACCGACTGCAGCATGATGATCGGCATCAGGAACTGCGCGTAGTCGAATCCGGACGTGTCGACGAGCTTGCGCAACGGCAGGTAGAAGCACAGCGCCAGCAGCGCCGGCGACAGGAACGCCAGGAAGATCTCGCCGTTGGTGACGATCTTCTTCACCCCGCGAGCGGTCAGCACCCACCACTGATGGAGCGGGCGCACCCTCACGGCGGGTGCGTCCACGACAGGATCGGTCCGCGGAGTGCCGCTGTCCGGGACCTCCGACACCATGGTCTGGGTCACGTCGTGGGCCGTTCCGGTCCGGTCAGTGCGAGGAAGACCTCGTCGAGGGACGGACGTCGCAGCGCGATGTCCGACAACTCGATCTGCGCGGCCTCGGTGCGACTGATGACCTCGGCGAGGGTGCGGGGACCATCCGGGGCGGGGACGGCCACCGAGGTTCCCCCGTCCTCCTCGTGGGCGTGCGGGCCGAGCAGATCGGCGAGGCACTCGCGGATGCGCTGCAGCATGGCGACGTCGGTGGGCGTGACCTCACAGTAGGCGGCGCCGGTGGCCGCCTTCAGCTCGTCGGCGGTTCCGCTGGCGATGACCCGGCCGTGGTCGATCACCACGATGTTGTCGGCCATCGAATCGGCCTCTTCCAGGTACTGGGTGGTCAGGAGCACCGCGATCCCCGACGCGCGCATCCGCTCGACCAGCGACCAGACCTCGAGCCGGCTGCGCGGGTCGAGACCGGTGGTCGGCTCGTCGAGGAACACGACCTTCGGGGCGGTGACGAGCCCACACGCGATGTCGACGCGGCGACGCATGCCACCCGAGTACTGGCCGACCCGCTTGTTTGCGGCGTCGGTGAGGCCGAACGTCTCGAGCAGCTCGTCCGCGCGGGCCCGGGCCTGCTTCTTGTTCAGTCCCAGGAGCCGGCCGAACAGCACGAGGTTCTCCCGGCCGCTCAGCGCCTCGTCGAGGGCCGCGAACTGGCCGGTCAGCATGATCGAGCGCCGCACCGCGGCGGCGTCGGTGATCACGTCGTGCCCGTCGACGACGGCGGTGCCGCCGTCCGGCTTGAGCAGGGTGCAGAGCATGTTGACGGTCGTCGTCTTGCCCGCACCGTTGGGACCGAGGAGCGCGACGATGCTGCCGGCCGGCACGGTGAAGCTCACGTCGGCGACCGCGACGGTGTCCTTGAACCGTTTGTGCAGGTTCTTCACCTCGATCGCCGCCGGCACGTCCGGCGTCCCCGGGACCGGGTGCTCGGCCCGGGTCCGCGGGGTGGGCGGAAAGGGCGCCGACGTCGGAGCCGCCGGCGGCGGTGCGGGCGGCGCCGCGGGAACCGCCCAGAACCGCCCGGACGGCGTCCTGGTCACGGTCTCCGTCTCGGGTGCCACCGGCCCGAGGCCCGGTGCCGCGGCGCTCTGTGCGCGTACACCGTCGGAGAGGACCCACTCACCCCGCACGGGGTTCTGCGCGGCGGCCGCGGGCCGCTCGGGTCGAGGGGTCTCGATCTTCTCGGTGACCGGCAACTGCTCGGTGATCGGCGTGGCCTGCTCGTCGACGTCGGGTCGAGCCGTCGCGGCGTCCGCCTCACGGGGCGGTACGGGGACCTCCGCCGCCTCGGCGGACGCCCGCGAGAACTCCTCGGGTGCCGGCGCGGCCTGCTCGTCGATGCGGAGCGGGCCTGGTGCGGGTCCGTGTCCGTTGACGCCCACCACGCCCGCGTGGGGCACGCCTGCCCCGGGCGACTCCACACCGCCGACGGCCGACGTTGCGGCGTCCCGCTCCTCACGCCAGCGCCGCAGCTTCTCCGCGACGGGGTCGGGCGAGACGAACGGGTCCCCGGAATCCGACTGCTCCGGCCGCCGGTGGCGTGGCGCGTAGGACGCGACGGAGGGTCGCTGACCAGTGGCCTCGGACATGGTTTCCTTTACGCGTCGGTGGGCTTTTCGAAGGAAGTCGGCGCTGTGGGCGCCGATCACATCAACGGTCTAGGTGTAATCCACTCAACCTCACTCGTACAAAATACCCACCATCGCCTTCTCGAACCGTCATTCGATTGCTTGTCGTGCCGCGAGAGCGAAAAGTTACGTTCCCGTCACGCTCATCCGCACTCCCGGGAAATTCCCAGGTCACGGCCGTGGGTGACCAGCTGCGGTCGAGGTCGCGGCCAACATGCGAACACTTGCTTCTACGACCCACGTTGGGCCTTTGGCCGGCCTTTTGGCAACATTCCTCCACATGACCGACACCTCCGCCGAACGCGAGATCCTCACGTGGGAACTCAACGGAACCGCCTGTCGGGAATTGGCGCAGCAGGTCGTCGACGACGGATTCGTCCCCGACATCATCCTCGGCATCGCGCGGGGCGGACTCATCCCGGCGGGCGCGATCGCCTACGCCCTCGACTGCAAGCTGATGATCTCGCTCAACGTCGAGTTCTACACCGGTGTCGGCGAGACCCTGGCGGAACCGGTGTTGCTGCCCTCGCTGCTCGAGTCGAGCGGGCTGACCGGCCAGCGGGTCCTCATCGTCGACGACGTGGCCGACACCGGCAAGACCCTGAAACTCGTCGAGGAGTTCTGTGAGCACCAGGGCCGGGTCGCCGAGGTGCGCAGCGCGGTCCTCTACAAGAAGCCGCACACCATCACGATCCCGGACTACTGCTGGCGCACGACCGACAGGTGGATCAACTTCCCGTGGTCTGTGCAGGGGCCGATCGTCTCGCGGCGCGGCTGAACGACCGCGGCCCCGGAACCCACGAGATCCGGGGCGGCGTCAGCGGCGCGGGATCTCGTTCCTCGGCCTCGGCTGTCCGTGCTCGCGGTCCCCGGCGGTGGCATCGACCGGGGATCCGTCGCCGCCGACACCGCGACGCTCGTTGTTGAACTCGACGCGCCGACGGTCGTCGCCGGCGTCGACGACGATGGTCGCGACCAGATCGCGTCCGGGTGGTGAGATCCGCGCGGTGACGGTCGCCATGACCCCCGCCTCGCTCACCGCGGTGAGCTCCTCGACGAGCCTTGTCCGCACGTCTCGCCGCATCGCACCGCCGTCGGCGAGGTCGTCGAGCGCGCCGTCGTCGAGCAGGCGGACGTTGACACCGGCGCTGCGCGCCCGCCACACGGCGTCCGCGACCTCCGGGCAGTCCCAGCCCGGTGCGCGGATGGAGTCGCGCAGACGCGCCTCGACGAGCCGGACCTCGGCCGCCTCGGCCGGGGTGAACTCGTGGCCGTCCGCGATCTGACGCAGGACCGGCCGGGCCCGCTCGTCGAGGCGGCGCAGCTGCAGGTCGCGCTCGGCGGCCGCGGCCCGGGCGGCGGCGCCCTCCGCCGCCTCGGCCAGGGCCTGCCGGCGCAGTTCGCGCATCCGTGCCGGCATCGGGGTCACCATGACCGCGAACAGGGTCGCGACCACCAGCACCGGGTAGCAGAACATGGTGTTGCCCGCCGCGATGACCGGGTCGAGTCCGGTGGCGACCCCGGTGAGCATGGCCAGCGCGGTGGCCGCCGCCGCACCCGCCCATGCCGCCACCGTCCGGCCGTGCAGGATCACGAGTGCGAGCAGGATGGTCAGGGCCGATGTCGCCGGGGTCGTCTGCAACGTCGCGTACGTCGCCAGCGGGAGGCTCAGGTAGGACACCGCGAGGCCGGCGACGGTGGTCGCGGTGACCGCCACCGCGAGGGGCACCCCGAGTCGGTTTCCGCGCTGTCGGACGATCACGACGGCGACCGTGGCGAACAGCACGAAACCGCACGCCAGCCCGAACCAGCTCCACGGCTGCCGGATCTCGCGGGCCGCGACCCCCAGCACCACCAGATAGGCGACTCCGAAGGCCACGAGGGCGCGGTCAACCGTTGCCGACCCGAGCCCGAACAGATTCGCGGTCAGGTCGTCGAGCTCGTGGGAGTTCGGGGTGCCGGGGAAGGAACTCATGGTCGGTTCCAGTTCAGCCGGACGACGGTTCCCGCGCCGGGGGAACTCCGGATCTCCGCGGAGGCGCCGGGCAGCGCCGCCATCCGCTCGCCGATGCCGCTCGCGATGCCGAACCGCCGGGGGTCGACCGTCTCCGGGTCGAAGCCCACGCCGTCGTCGGAGACGATGATCGTCACCGTGCCGTCGTCCATCTCGACGGCGACCTCGCACCGTGCGTCGCCACCGGCGTGCCGCTGCCAGTTGCGCATCGCCTCCCCCGCCGCATCGGTGATCGCGGCGACCACCTCGGTCGGGAACCCCGCCGTCCGGTCTCCGGACACCGACAGCCGGATCTCATCGCTCACGCTCGCGGCCGTCTCGACCGCCCGGTCGACGAGCTCGTCGCCGGTCATGTCCGTCGGGGTGTCCGCCCGACGGTCGAGTTCACGCAGCGCCGAGGACGCCTGCTCGCGCAACCTCGGGTCCGATGGACCCGGGGTGACGGCCAGGAGGGAGGCGATCACCCGATCGTGGATGATCGCCGCGAACCGTGCCCGCTCGGCCTCGTGGGCGGTCTGGGCGGCGAGGGACTCGGTGATCTCCATGACCTCGGCCTGCCGCTCGTCGAGCACCCGGACGTTACGTGCCGTGGCGATGGCGATGGCGATGAACACCCCGGCCAGCGCGATCGACAGCGGGGCCGACAGCAGGTCCAGCGGCCGGATCTCGCCGAACCGGGCGACCTGATTGGCGATGTGCACGGCGAAGGTCGCCACGACCACGTTGATCCAGGCCTCCCGGACACGCAGCACGACGACCAGCGCGAAGCTGGGCACAGACGGGAACTGCAGCAGCCATACGGCCCACCGGGCCTCCTCGTCGGGCACGCCGCGCCAGGCCGGGAACCACAGCAGCGTCGCGAGGAGATATCCGGCGGCGCACGCGAACACCAAGGTCTCCAGCAGTCGCGGGCGGGGCAGGAACGTCGACCACACGAGCAGACATGTCGGGACCGCGACCAGCAACAGGCTGACCGGTGTCCACCACGTCGCGGCGAGCTCGGCGTGCTGGATCGCGACCGGGGTCATGGCGAGCGTGAAGGCGATGATGCCG
The DNA here is from genome assembly GCF_039939235.1 of Gordonia aurantiaca. Taxonomy (NCBI): domain Bacteria; kingdom Bacillati; phylum Actinomycetota; class Actinomycetes; order Mycobacteriales; family Gordoniaceae; genus Gordonia; species Gordonia aurantiaca. The sequence continues at coordinate 28,726 of NZ_JBDUUF010000003.1, forward strand.
CCCCCGACGAATCGGCAGCCGATCCGCTTCTGCCGTTGCAGGTCGGTGTCATCGACCCGCGGGAGCCGGCCGAACCGCCGCAAACCCGTCGCGATCCGCGGCGCCACAAGTGCCCGGGTCATGACCCCACCATCCCTTCGTCACCGAGGGACTGTGCGGCGACGGAACCGTCGGGATCCCCTCCGGCCAGCACGGACTCGCGCGCATGGCCTGCCAGGTCGAGTTCGACGAGATACGTCCCGTCGTCGGCGTCGACGGCCATCGTCGCCAGCACGGCTCGTCCCGGCGGGTGCACGCGAACGGTGACCCGCCCCCGCCTGGTCGCGTCGAGCAGCGCCGCGACGGTGGCCGCCAGCCGACGTCGGCCGAGGACCGACTCCGCTTGCCCGACTGCCGACAGGCCGCCGTCGTCGAGCAACACCACGTGGACGCCGCGCCGCCGTGCGCGCCAGGCCGCCTCGCGGATCTCCGGCAGGTCGAGTCCCGGCGCCCGGATGCCGTCACGGAGCTGCGCCTCGATGAGGCGCGCGGTCTCGACGTCGTCGGCACCGAACTCCCGGCGCTCGGCGATCCGCGTGAGGATCGGCCGGGCGAGATGATCGAGTACCTCCAACCGGCGGCTGCGTTCCTCGGCGGCGGCCGCCGCGGCCGCGTCGAGCGCCGCCTGCCGTTCGTCGGCCTCGCGCATCGCGTACAGACGCCGGACCATCGGGCGCAACATGAGGGAGAACAGCGAACCCATGATCATGATCGCGTAGCCGGGCAGCGTCGCCCCGAGCCCCCAGAACGCACCGCGGGTGGAGACGTGTCCCCACACCGTGGCGACGACGCTGATGACGACGCTGCCGGTCCACGCCGCGGCCGGCCGGCCGCGCACGGCCACGAACGCCAGCACGATCACCGACGCCCCGATCGGTGGACCGGTCTGCATGACGTGCGTCGGCGGGAACGGCAGCGAGAACAGTGTCGCCGTCACGCCGGCGACGGCCAGCACGCACAGGATCACCGTCATGTGCACCGGCAGCGGGTCTCCCGGCGCGTCGACGATGAGAAAGCAGGCGACGGCGAAGAACACGAAGCCTGCGGAGATGCCCAGCCACTGCCAGACACCGGTGACGCCGGCGTTCGCGTACACGGTGACCGCCAGGTAGCCGCAGCCGAAGAGCGTCATCGCGACCGCCAGCGGCGCGGAGCCGATACCGAAGGCGTTGTCGACGGCGCCGCGGTCGACGCCGGCGCCCCGGGCCCGCGGGCACTCACCGGTCACGGCTTCTCCCACCCGATGCGGACCGTGGTGCCGCGGCCCGGCCGACTGCTCACCCGCGCGTGTCCGCCGTCGACCCTCGACATCCGGCCGACGATGCTCACCTCGATGCCGATCCGGCCGGGCGCCACCTCGTCGGGGTCGAATCCCTCCCCGTTGTCGACGACGGCCATGCTCAGCCCGTCGTCGGCGAGTTGCACGATCACCGCACAATCGGCCTCGGTTCCCGCGTGGCGCGCCACGTTGCGCAGGGCCTCGCTCATCGCCTCCACCACGGCCTCGACGACCTCGACCGGATACCCCCCGCCGTCTCCCCCGGAGGCATCCTGCCCCGAGGCCGCGGTCCCGGAGACACTGTCGCCGAATACCCGGACCTCGATCCGCTCCGAGATCCCGGCGGCCGCCGACCGGATGCGCCGGAGTGTCTCGGCCCTCGAGACCGCACCGCCCTCCTGCGCAGGCATCCGCACCAGCTCGTCGAGCGCCGAACGCGCCTGCACGGCCAGCCGTTCGTCGGGGGTGCCCTCCCGCACCGCGAGCAGCGAGGCGATGACCCGGTCGTGGACGATCGCGTCGAAGCGGGCCTTCTCGACCTCCCTGGCCGTGGCGGCGGCCGCGACCGCGGCCCTGTGGTAGGTCACCTCCTGGGTCTCGTCGAGACTGCGCGCCGTGCGGATCGCGACCAGGACGACCGCGAGGAAGACCGCGGTGAATGCGATCGACCAGATCTCCTCGAATCCCAGATCCCTGGTGAGCTGGCCGAACCGTCCGACCTGCTGGGACATGTGGCCCAGCAGCGAGCACGTCACGAGGCCGGCCGCGCTGAGCCGCGGGTCGACGAGCATGAGGACCATCGCCGGCATCCCGCAGAACGCGATCATCCACTGCCCGACGTCGTCCGCGCCGACGATCGTCGTCCCGTCCCAGGCGACGAACCACAGGGCGACCGTGACGAGATAGCAGATCCAGAGGCAGATCGAGAGCGGCGCGAGCCACCGCGTGCCGTCCCGGAAGCTGGCGAGGAACAGTGCGAGACCGGGGACCACCGACATCACGATGCTGAGCGGAATCCACCACGATGCGGTGATGGACCCCGACATCGCGATGTTCGTCGGCGACACGATCGGGTAGCCGATGAAACCGAGTCCGAGGAAGCGGGCTCCGATGCGGCGCACGTGGTCGAGGTTGGGCTCGTCGCGCTCGGACCGGACGATCCGCCGGACCCACGCGGGGCCGCGCCGGCGTGCCTCACGTCGCTGCATGCTCGCGGCCTCCGCGGATCCGGACGAGGCGGTGCCGCGGGCCGACAACGACATGGGAGACGACATTTCGCCAACCTTCGCATCGGTTCTCATCAGGGTCAATCCCCCGGTGGGACGAACGCGTGTCGTGCCCGCCACAGCGGACCGGACCGATGAATGCAGAACGGCCCGTCCCCCGGAGGGAACGGGCCGTTCTTGTCGCCGAGTCGACGTCGAGAAGGGCTTACTTGGCCTTCTCGAGCACCTCGACGAGGCGCCAGTGCTTGGTCGCCGACAGCGGGCGGGTCTCCATGATCCGCACGCGGTCACCGACGCCGGCATCGCCGTTCTCGTCGTGTGCCTTGACCTTGCTCGTGGTCCGGATGATCTTGTTGTACAGCGCGTGGCGCTTACGATCTTCCAGCTCGACCACGATGGTCTTCTGCATCTTGTCGCTGACCACGTAGCCGATCCGCTCCTTGCGGCGGCCGCGCGGAGCGGTCTGGTTTTCGGTCACCTTCTGGTCCTCACTCATGCGTCATCACCATCCGGTCCGGACGCCAGGCCCAGCTCGCGCTCGCGCATCACGGTGTAGATACGCGCGATCTCGCGACGCACGGTACGCAGGCGACGGTTGTTGTCGAGCTGGCCGGTGGCCATCTGGAACCGAAGGTTGAACAGTTCTTCCTTCGACTCTTTCAGGCGGTCGACCAGATCAGCGTCACTGAGCTCGCGGAGCTCGCTCGCAGCAACTCCGAGTGCCATCAGAACTGCTCCTCTCTGGTCACGATCCTGGTCTTGATGGGGAGCTTGTGCTGTGCGCGGCGCAGGGCCTCGCGGGCAATCTCCTCGTTCGGGTAGGTCATCTCGAACAGCACGCGACCCGGCTTGACCGGGGCGACCCACCACTCGGGCGAACCCTTACCCGAACCCATGCGGGTTTCGGCCGGCTTCTTGGTGAGCGGGCGGTCCGGGAAGATGTTGATCCAGACCTTGCCGCCACGCTTGATGTGCCGGTTGATCGCGATACGAGCGGACTCGATCTGACGGTTCGTGATGTACGCGCCCTCCAGAGCCTGGATGCCGTAATCGCCGAACGTCACCTTGGTGCCGCCCTTGGCCTGCCCCTTGAGGCTGGGGTGATGCTGCTTGCGGTGCTTGACCCGACGTGGGATCAACATGGCCTAGCCCTCCTGCTTCTCAGCCGCACCAGCGGTGGCCTCGGCGGGAGCGGTCTCGGCCGCGCGAGCGGCGTCGGTGCTCGTCGCAGTGGTGCCCTGGGCACCGCTACGCCGGGGCCGGCTGGGCCGGCGCGGACGGCGATCCTCGGCTGCCGGAGCGGCCGCAGCCAGCTCGCGGCGTCCACCGACGATGTCGCCCTTGTAGATCCACACCTTCACACCGATGCGGCCGAAGGTGGTCTTGGCTTCGTAGAGTCCGTAGTCGATGTCGGCGCGCAGCGTGTGCAGCGGCACGCGACCCTCGCGGTAGAACTCACTGCGGCTCATCTCTGCGCCGCCCAGGCGACCCGAGCACTGGACCCGGATGCCCTTCACGTTCGGCTGACGCATCGCCGACTGGATCGCCTTGCGCATCGCGCGGCGGAACGCCACGCGGTTGCTCAGCTGCTCGGCGACGCCCTGGGCCACCAGCTGTGCCTCGGACTCGGCGTTCTTGACCTCGAGGATGTTCAGCTGGACCTGCTTGCCGGTCAGCTTCTCCAGGTCACCGCGGATGCGATCGGCCTCGGCGCCACGGCGACCGATGACGATGCCGGGGCGAGCGGTGTGGATGTCGACGCGGACCCGGTCACGGGTGCGCTCGATCTCCACCTTGGCGATGCCGGCCCGCTCGAGTCCGGTGGACAGGAGCTTGCGGATGGCGACATCTTCCTTGACGTAGTCCGCGTACTGCTTGTCGGCGTACCACCGCGACTTCCAGTCGGTGGTGATGCCCAGACGGAAGCCGTGCGGGTTGATTTTCTGGCCCACTGTCAGGCTCCCTTCTTCTTCGGCTGACGCGCACGGCCACGGCCGGCACCTGCCTTCTCCGGCCGGCTCTCCACGACCACGGTGATGTGGCTGGTGCGCTTGCGGATACGGAAAGCGCGTCCCTGGGCACGGGGCTGGAAACGCTTGAGGGTCGGGCCCTCGTCGGCGAACGCGGTGGAGACCACCAGGGTCCGGCGATCCAGCTCCTGGTTGTTCTCGGCGTTGGCGACAGCGCTGGCCAGCACCTTGTACACGGGCTCGGACGCCGACTGCGGCGCGAACCGCAGGATGTCCAGGGCCTCGTCCACGTTCTTGCCGCGGATGAGGTCCAGCACGCGGCGGGCCTTCATCGGCGTGACGCGCACGAATCGTGCGGTGGCCTTGGCGGTCGGATTATCGGTCTGCGTAGTCATCAGCGGCGCTTCGCTTTCCGGTCATCCTTGATGTGACCCTTGAAGGTGCGGGTGGGGGCGAACTCGCCCAGCTTGTGCCCGACCATCGACTCCGAGACGAACACCGGCACGTGCTTGCGGCCGTCGTGGACGGCGAAGGTGTGACCGATGAAGTCGGGGATGATGGTCGAACGACGGGACCAGGTCTTGATGACCTGCTTGGTGCCCTTTTCGTTCTGAGCGTCCACCTTCTTCAGGAGGTGGTCGTCGACGAACGGGCCCTTCTTGAGGCTGCGTGGCATTCTCTACCTCCTCCTGTTTATCGCTTGTTCTTGCCGGTGCGACGGCGGCGGACGATCAGCTTGTCGCTGGCCTTGTTCTTACGGGTGCGGCCCTCGGGCTTGCCCCACGGCGAGACCGGGTGGCGACCACCGGAGGTCTTGCCCTCACCACCGCCATGCGGGTGGTCGACGGGGTTCATGACCACACCGCGGACGGTCGGGCGCTTGCCCTTCCAGCGCATGCGGCCGGCCTTGCCCCAGTTGATGTTGCTCTGCTCGGCGTTGCCGACCTCGCCGACGGTGGCGCGGCAGCGCACGTCGACGCGACGGATCTCACCGGACGGCATACGCAGGGTGGCGTAGGAGCCCTCCTTGCCGAGCAGCTGGATCGACGCGCCGGCCGAGCGGGCCATCTTGGCGCCGCCGCCCGGGCGCAGCTCCACGGCGTGGACCTGGGTACCGGTCGGGATGTTGCGCAGCGGCAGGTTGTTGCCGGGCTTGATGTCGGCGGTCGGGCCGCTCTCGACGACGTCGCCCTGCTTCAGGCCCTTCGGCGCGATGATGTAGCGCTTCTCGCCGTCGACGTAGTGCAGCAGCGCGATGCGCGCGGTGCGGTTGGGGTCGTACTCGATGTGAGCGACCTTGGCGTTGATGCCGTCCTTGTCGTGACGACGGAAGTCGATCAGACGGTAGGCACGCTTGTGGCCGCCACCCTTGTGACGGGTGGTGATGCGGCCGTGAGCGTTACGGCCACCGCGCCCGTGCAGCGGACGCACCAGCGACTTCTCCGGATGGTCACGGGTGACCTCGGCGAAATCGGAGCCGCTGGCCCCGCGACGACCCGGGGTCGTCGGCTTGTACTTACGAATAGCCATGAGTCTCAGTCCTTCTCTGAAGCCCCGGTCAGCTGACCGAGCCTCCGAAGATCTCGATGGGCTTGCTGTCGGCGGTCAGCGACACGATGGCGCGCTTGGTGGCCTTGCGGCGGCCGTAGCCGTAGCGGGTGCGCTTGCGCTTGCCCTGGCGGTTGGCGGTGTTGACGCTGGCAACCTTCACACCGAAGATCTTCTCGACGGCGATCTTGATCTCGGTCTTGTTGGACTCCGGGTGCACCAGGAAGGTGTACACGTTGTCCTCCATGAGTCCGTAGGACTTCTCGGAGATCACCGGCGCCAGGATGATGTCGCGCGGATCGGCAACAGTCGTCATGTCAGGCCTCCTCTGCAGTCTTCTCGACGGCAGCCTTGGCATCCGCCGTGTTCTGGGCGATGAAGGCGTTGAGCGTCTCGACGCTGAACACCACGTCGTCCGAGTCGAGGACGTCGTAGGTGTTGAGCTGATCGGGAGCGATCGGCAGAACGTTCTGCAGGTTCGCCACGCTCTTCCAGGCGGTCAGGTCCTCGCGGGACAGGACGACCAGGAACTTGCGGCGATCCGAGAGGCTCTCCAGGAACTGGCGGGCCGTCTTGGTCGACGGGACCTGACCCGGGACCAGCTCGGTGATCACGTGGATGCGCTCGTTGCGAGCGCGATCGCTCAGCGCACCGCGAAGTGCGGCGGCCTTCATCTTCTTGGGGGTGCGCTGGGTGTAGTCACGCGGCTGCGGACCGTGAACGGTGCCACCACCGGTGAACTGCGGCGCACGGGTCGAACCCTGGCGAGCGCGGCCGGTGCCCTTCTGGCGGTACGGCTTGGCGCCACCACCGCGGACGTCGCCGCGGGTCTTGGTCGCATGCGTGCCCTGGCGAGCCGCGGCCTGCTGGGCCACGACGACCTGGTGCATCAGCGCGATGTTGGCCGGAGCGTCGAACAGCTCGGCGGGGAGATCAACGGTGCCGTTGGTCTTGCCCTCCGGGGTCTTGACGTCCAGCGTCAGCTTGGTTGCGGTCTCGGTGCTCACTTCGCACCACCCTTCACTGCGTCGCGAACCACGACGATGCCGCCCTTGCGACCAGGGACGGCGCCCTTGATCAGCAGCAGGCCGGCCTCGGCGTCCACCTTGTGGACGGTGAGGTTCTGCGTGGTCACCTTGTCGTTACCCATACGGCCGGCCATGCGCATGCCCTTGAACACGCGACCCGGGGTGGCGCAGCCACCGATCGAGCCCGGCGCGCGGTGCACACGGTGAGCACCGTGGCTGGCGCCCAGGCCGGCGAAGCCGTGGCGCTTCATGGCGCCGGCGAAGCCCTTGCCCTTCGAGGTGCCGGTGACGTCGACCAGCGCGCCGTCGGAGAAGATCTCGGCGGTCAGTTCCTGACCGACCTCGAACTCGCTCACGTCGTTGACGCGGATCTCGGCCAGGTGGCGACGCGGGGTGACCCCGGCCTTCGCGAACTGGCCGGCGACCGGCTTGGTCACCTTGCGGGGGTCGATGGCGCCGTAGGCGATCTGGACTGCGGTGTAGCCGTCCTTCTCCTGGGTACGGAGCTGCGTGATGACGTTCGGGCCGGCCTGGATCACGGTGACCGGGACGACGCGGTTGTTCTCGTCGAAGACCTGGGTCATGCCGAGCTTGGTGCCCAGGATTCCCTTGGTCGAACTCTGATTGCTCATGGTTATTCTCGCCCCCGTCCTACTGGATGTTGACGTCGACACTTGCCGGCAGATCGATGCGCATCAGCGCGTCGACCGTCTTCGGGGTCGGGTCGAGGATGTCGATGAGTCGCTTGTGGGTACGCATCTCGAAGTGTTCGCGGCTGTCCTTGTACTTGTGCGGCGAACGGATGACGCAGTACACGTTCTTCTCGGTGGGCAACGGCACCGGGCCGACGACGCGTGCACCCGTACGGGTCACGGTCTCCACGATCTTGCGCGCCGAAGCGTCGATCGCCTCGTGGTCGTAGGCCTTGAGCCTGATGCGGATCTTCTGTCCCGCCACGCTGTGTCCTCTTCCGTCAGTTGTTCTCGACAGACAAACACCGCGTGATCAGGGGCAGGCTCTCGCCGGCTGAGCACATGACCGCCGTGTGAGATCCGGCAATCGACGCTGTTCATCTGTCGTTGTACGTTGGCTCGTCACTGGTCCGAACCGGTTTGCTCCGGCACCCGCGGTCGGGCGTGTCGAGACCGTGAACCTGATCGATTGCACGCGTTACACGCCCATTCCCCGTCAACCGGGCCTGGGAGTCATTCACCTGACGGCGTCCGCGGGGTCATCTTCATCCGACAACCTGCGTCTACCGGTCAAGGCAACCCGACAAGTATGCAACACCGACCCGCGCAGACTCAAATCCGACCTCGTCACAGTGCCCGCCGAGCCGCCCGGCCATCTCGCGCCCGCCGTTTTCCGGCGCCCGCTGAACGGGGTCGGCAAGCGCTCGCGGATCGGGTGAGCGCAAGGCGCGGACGCCAACTGACTCGTGAGTAAGATACGCGTGGCCGCACACAGCCCCACCTATGCCCTGCGCAAGAAGCTCCCCGCGAACGCCTTCGGGAACGTGCTGTTCTCGCTGGGCATGGTCGCGAAGGTCCCGTACTTCGGGACCGTCCTGCCGCTCGTGCAGGAGATGGAGCCCGGCCACTGCCGGGTGACGGCGCCGAACTGGTTCGGCGTGCACAACCACATCGGCACCTTCCACGCGATCGCTGCGTGCAACCTGGCCGAATGCGCGATGGGCATGCTCATGGAGGCGACCACCCCGAGCTCGCACCGCTGGATCCCGAAGGCCATGCAGACGAGCTACCTGACCAAGGCCACCACGCGTTTGACCGCCGAGGCCCGGCTCGCCGGGCCCATCGACTTCGACGCGATCACCGAGGGCACCGACGTCGTCGTGTCGGTGAGCATCACCGACACCAAGGGGGTCGAGGTGGTGCACTGCGACATCACCACCTGGGTGACGCCGTGCTCGCCTCTTCGACCGTGAACACCCGGCAACCGGCGATCCCTGAACACGACCGCCGGTTGCCCAACGGGTCTCAGGTGCCCGACAGGATCTCTTGTGCGCGCCGGGCGGCGTCGTCGAAGTCCGACGCGATGCTCACCACCGCGAAGCGGTGCAGGTAGTCGCGGTATGCGGCCGACAGCTTGCCGTTGGCGTTGTCGACCATGACGACCGGCCGCCCCATCAGCGCCCGGTACACCCCGGCGTGGAGCCGGTCGGTCACCACCACACGCCCATGGGCGAGCTTGGAGACCGCATTGTCCACGATGACCTGCGTCTGCTTCGCGAAGGTCCGCGCCGTGAACTCGTGCGCCCTGTGCCGGAGCACGCCCGGAACGTTCAGCCATCGCACCAGCAGCGCCCTCGGCCACCACCTGAGGTCCTCGCCGAACTGGTCGAAGCCCCAGTCGATCTCGAGGGTGTCCTCGGGGAGCCCGGCGAGGACGTCGCCGCCGCGATGCGCGGACTCCGAATCGGTTCGCCGCAACACCACGACGTCGATCTGCGGTTCGGGCGCCCGGATCGGGCCGTGACCGAATGCGAGATCGGGACAGTAGAGAACCCGGTTACGGGGGAAGTGGCCGCGGACCCTCTCGCACATCGCGGCGTTCCGGATGAGCAGCGTGAGTGCGGGATGGCGCGAGTACACCGATCGCGTCCGCTGGAGGTTCTCCTCCGACCGGTATTCCATCGATTGCGGGAGGACGATGATCCGCCGATCCGGGTGCTCGGCGACGATGCGCTCGCGGAACTCCTGATATGGCGCGTACCGATCCCCGAAGTTGCCGCCCCCGTGCAGGAGGATCGGGCCACTCGGGAGTCGCCGTGCGAGTACCTGCCCGTCGTAGGTCTCCAGGGACGCCTCATATGCCACGTCGATGCCGAGCTCGTCGAGGTAGGCCCGCTCGCCGGAGTGGATCAGGACGTCACCGGCGTTGGCGTGGTTCGGGAAATCCAGCAGTGCGACGGGTTCGGCGGGGTCCAGCAACCCCGCGAGGACCCGTCGTGTCTCCGACCGGATCGCGTCCACCTGTCGGAGCACTTCCGGGCGCGGTTCGGTGATGGGTTCGTCTTTCGACACGGTCGTCCCTTCGGCCATGCGGATTCACGGACGGTCACCGCGCGGACCGCGACGACGACCGGAACGCCGTGTCGACGGATGCGGGACCTCCATCCGCACTACCCAGGAATCGCCCGAGTCACTCACCGCCGCCGATGAGCCGCGATATCCGCGGTTCGGCGGTGTCTTCGGCCGCCTACGAGTAGCAGGCCTCCCACCCGGATGTCCGCAGCGTCTCCACCGCGCAGTAGGTCGCCCGCGGGTAGTACTCGCCCATGGTCGACGCGGGGTCGGACTTCGTCGCCTGCGACGCCTGGACGCTGTTCGGGTAGAACCCCGACGACGGCAGCATGTTGCGCAGGAACACGACCTTGTCGACCGAGGTGCTACCCCACGGGATCACCGTCAGGTCCGTGCCGGCGACCTGCGCCGCGGTGAGGTCCGACGGCGCGGCGACCACATACGTGTAGTGGCCCGACGCATCGACCTTCGTCCGGTCATCGGACGCGCATGCGACGACGGGGTACGGCGACACCTTGTCGTTCTGGCACATCGACCAGTAGCGCAGCTGCATGCCCGGCGTGGCCGGGGAGACGCCCGCGCGGTTGTCGGGGTAGGTGGGCGCCTTGCCGCGGATCACCGCGACCCGCCCGGGCCGGTACGTCAGCTTCGAGCCGATGTACTTGTTGTCTCCGTTCGGGAACAGCCCCGAGGTGCTCGCCGGGTTGATGAACGTCGCCTCCGGGGAGTTGCCGGGGAACGCGCCCGACGCCGCACTGCCGATCGCGTCGTCGAACACCTTCGTGAGCGCCTGCGCGATCGGGCCGTCGTGGTCGCGCGGGTTGAACGGCGTCGCGCACGGCCGGACCGGGATCGAGCGGCCCGCGATCGAGAACGTCACCGTCGGAAGCGGGACACCGCCGTTCGGCGAGTTCGGGTCGTCGGGCACGTACACGCGGATGATGAGGAAGCCGATCGGCGCGTTCTGGCCGCTCGCGGGGAGTCCACGGATTTCGTTGCGCGAGTGGTCGGCGGCGCCGGGCACGACCGTCGCGTGCCAGCGGCGCTGCGTCGGCGGGACCTTCCCGACCGGCGCCGCGAACGGGTTGACACTGCCGGCGTCGGGCCGGATCTGGTTGTCGCGCAACGTGTCCACGGTGTCGAAGTTCGTGCCGTAGGTGTTGAGCGAGAAGTACCGGGCGGCCGGGTAGGTGCCCGAGAGCCTGATCGAGTCGCCCGGACCCAGCGCATACGGCAGAACCCAGTAGGTGGCGTCGGCGTCGGGGAAGGCGACGTTGAGGTCGGTGCTGTTGGACATCAGCTGCCACGCACAACCGGGACCCGGGGCGTAACCCTGCGGGGCCGCGGACGCCGGTGCGGGGATCATCGCGGCGGCGCCGGCGACCACGACGCAGGTGACCGCCGCGGCGATCGCGCCGAAAGCACTCTTTAGCTGTGTGAACATGGTTCTCCGTTCGACGCGGAGATCGTAGCCAGGCGAGCGGGTTCGCGCCCGTCGATCAGGCGAGCCCGTCTCACCCTGCCGCGTCGCCTGAACCCTCTTAGGCTGAACGGTGACCTCGGGCGACGGCCGTCGACCGCGACCGGGAACGGTCACGGACGGGCGAAGAAGGACGGGGTCCACCCCAGAGTGCGGCAGTATCGAAGAACGGACGGGTCGACCCCTTCGGCCCGCCCGGCCAGACGTCACCGAGCGGGAGGACTGACATCATGTGCGGAATCTGCGGCGAGGTCCGCTTCGACGGGAGCGTCCCGGACGTCGCCGCGGTCGACGCAATGACCTGCGAGATGACCCGCCGCGGTCCCGACGGCTCGGGCGTCTTCGCCAAGGGCGCGGTGGCACTGGGACACCGCCGGCTCAAGATCATCGACCTCTCCGACCGCGGCAGCCAGCCGATGACCGACCCGGCCCTTGGCCTGGCGCTGGTGTTCAACGGTTGCATCTACAATCACCACGAACTGCGCGCCGAACTCGAGGCCAAGGGCTATCAGTTCTTCTCGCACGCCGACAGCGAGGTGATCCTCAAGGCCTTCCACGCCTGGGGCCCTGACTGCGTCGACCACTTCATCGGAATGTTCGCGTTCGCGATCGTGAACACCGACACCGGTGTCGTCACGCTCGGCCGTGACCGCCTGGGCGTCAAACCGCTGTACCTGGCCGACACCCCCGGACGGCTGCGGTTCGCGTCGTCGGTACAGGCCCTGTTGCGCGGCGGCGACGTGGACACCTCGATCGATCGCGTTGCGCTGCACCACTACCTCAGCTTCCACGCGGTCGTCCCGGCGCCGCACACCATCTACAACGGCATTCGGAAGCTGCCACCCGCGACGGTCATGACGATCCGGCCCGACGGGCGGCGCACCGAGCGCAAGTACTGGGAACCGGTGTTCGCGCCGCATCCAGACCGCGCCGACTGGGACGAGAAGCGCTGGCACGCCGAGATCCTGGACTCGCTGCGCACCTCGGTGCGGCGCCGCATGGTGGCCGACGTCCCGGTGGGGGTGCTGCTGTCCGGCGGCGTCGACTCGTCGCTCGTCGTCGCCCTGCTGGCCGAGCAGGGCCAGACCGACCTGGCCACCTTCAGCATCGGGTTCGATTCCGCCGCGGGCGAATCCGGTGACGAGTATGCGTACTCGGACCTGATCGCGGACACCTTCGCGACCGACCACCACAAGATCCACATCGGCACCGACCGGCTGCTGCCCGCCATCCCCGACACCGTCGCGGCGATGGGCGAGCCGATGGTCAGCCACGACTGCGTCGCCTTCTACCTGCTGTCGCAGGAGGTCAGCAAGTCCATCAAGGTCGTCCAGTCCGGGCAGGGCGCCGACGAGATCCTCGGCGGCTACAGCTGGTACCCGCCGCTGCAGGGTGTCCCCCGCGAGCGCACCACCCGCGCCTATGCCGACGTGTTCTTCGACCGCGACGACGCCGCGATCCGCGAGATCCTCTCCGACGACTACCTCGTCGCGGCCGGATACGACCCGAGTTTCGCGTTCGCGGAGGCCCACCAGGCCGCGCCCGGCGCACAGACCTCGGTCGACGCGGCTCTGCGCCTCGACACCACGGTCATGCTCGTCGACGACCCGGTGAAGCGGGTCGACAACATGACCATGGCGTGGGGCCTCGAGGCCCGCGTGCCGTTCCTGGACCACGAATTCGTCGAGCTCGCCGCGACCTGCCCGGCCGATCTCAAACTCGCCCACGGCGGCAAGGGCGTACTGAAGGAGGCCAGCCGGGCCCTGCTGCCCTCGGCGGTGATCGACCGGACCAAGGGCTACTTCCCGGTGCCCGGTATCCGCCACCTCGAGGGCGGGGTCTTCGACCTCGTCGCCGACACCCTGCGGTCGCAGGCCGCGATCGACCGCGGCCTCTACCGGCCGGCGACGCTCGCGAAGCTGTTCGCCGACCCGAACGGCATCCGCACGCGGCTCGACGGCAACGAGCTGTGGCAGGTCGCGCTGCTCGAGATGTGGTTGCAGACGATGGAAGAGAAGACCAAGCGGTGACGGCGGAGACGACCCACGACGCCGCCGCGGCGGCGCACGACCCGACCGTCGGCGACACCGGGGTCAGGTTGCCGCTGCGCTTCGACGACCGCGGCTGGAAGACCTACGGCGCGTCCATCTCCCCGGATGGGAGCGCGTTCGCCTACATCGTCGACGACGGGACCGGGTACCCGCGCGCGGCACAGCGATCGCTGTCGCGGACCGGTGTCGGCGAACTCCGCTGGGTGAAACTGCCGTCCACCGGTCCGGTCCGCAAGATCGTCCACTCCACCGACAGCCGCTGGCTCGCCGTGGAACTCGCGCCCAGCGGCGGCGAGCACCACCAGGTCTGGGTCGTGACCACCGACCCCGACGACGACGCGTCGCACCGCATCGCCGCGACCCGCCCCGACGGGCGTTCCTACGGCACCGTGCGACTGGTCGGCTGGGACACCGACTGGGTGCTGCTCACCGCCATCGACAACGACGGCACGACGCATGCGCTGCGCGTGCATCCGGGCACGCAGACCACGCAGACCCTCGACATCCGTGTGGGAAGCGAACTGATCGACTCGTGGAAGGGCGCGACCCTCCTGCGCGTGGGGCCGCGCGGCTACCACGACATGCTCCTCATCCGCCGCCGTCCCGACGCCACCGCGGACGAGGTCACCATGACCCCGCTCCTCCCCCAGGACCCGGGCGCGGTCACCGATCAGGGATACATCCTCGACCAGGGCTTCGATCATGCGTCGCTGGTCTTCGTGCCGGCGCCGAACGAGCAGCTCCGCGACCTCGACAGCGTGCAGGCCCTGGTGCGCAGCGACTTCGACGCGAAGTTCCCACGCCTGCTCGGCGTCGAGGTGAGCAGGTTCGGCATCCGGTTCCGAGTGCTCGCCCAGCGCGGCGACGTGGGTCTCGACGAGTTCGCCGTGAGCCACGACCAGTCCACCGTCGCCCTGTTGTGGAATGTCAAGGGCCGCAGCGAGCTGCAGATCATGACGCTGCCGGATCAAACGCTCCACCCGCCGATCGAGCTGCCCGGCGAGGTCGCCTCCGAACTGTCCATCAGCGCCGCCGGCTCGGTGGTGAGCGTGACGGTGTCCAGCCCGCAGCACTCCCCGCTGGTCCACCTCATCGACGTACCGAACCGCCGGGTGGTCCCGGTGCGCGACGACGTGGTGACCGGCGAGGGACCGTCAGACCAATTGCATCCCGAACTGCTCGAGTTCTTCGCACGCGACGGCATGCCCCTCTCCGGTTTCCTCTATCGACCGGCGCGCCAACGTGATTCAGACGCCCCGCCGGGTCCGACGCTGCTGTACTTCCACGGCGGCCCGGAGGGCCAGACCCGCCCCGACTACCAGTTCCTGTTCGGCCCACTCGTCGACGCGGGGATCACCGTCTTCGCGCCGAACGTGCGCGGGTCGTCGGGTTACGGCCGCCTGTTCGCCCACGCCGACGACCGGTACGGCCGATATGCCGGCATCGACGACGCCGCCGACTGCGCGATCTTCCTGTGCCGGCAGGGCATCGCCGACCCCGACCGGGTGTTCGTCTCGGGTCAGTCCTACGGCGGCTACCTGACCCTGGCCTGCCTCACCTTCCACGCCGAACTGTTCGCCGCCGGTATCGCGATCTGCGGCATGAGCGACCTGGAGTCGTTCTTCCGCAACACCGAGCCGTGGATCGCGGTCGCCGCCCACACGAAATACGGCCACCCCGAATCCGATCGCGAACTGCTCGCCGACCTGTCCCCGATCCACCGCATCGATCAGGTCCGCGCGCCGCTGCTCGTCGTCCACGGAGCCCACGACACCAACGTGCCGGTGAGCGAGTCGCAGCAGATCGTCGCCGAACTCCAGGCGCGCGGGGCCGTGGCGGAGATGTTGATGTTCGACGACGAGGGCCACGAGATCGTCAAGCGCCACAACCAGCACCGGCTCACCGAAGCGGTGGCCGAGTGGATCGCACGCCACCCGAGGAGAAAGCCGGTGATGCGATGAGCCGGCGGATGACCAATCGCCTTCTCGCCCAGTTGGCCGAGACCCGGACCGGCAACACACGTGCCAACGTCCTCGAGGAACTGCGACGACTCATCCTGTCCGGCGGCGCCCCACCGGGTACCCAGATCCCACCCGCGGACATCGCCGACGCCTTCGGCGTGAGCCCGATCCCGGTGCGCGAAGCACTCAAGACCCTGGTCGGCGAGGGACTCGTCGTTCACCGGCCCAACGCCGGTTACCGCGTGAGCCAGCTGTCCACCGAGGAGTTGCGCGAGATCTATTTCGTCCGAGGAACTCTCGAGCAGGCCGCGCTCGCCCGGTCGGTCGAGCGCATCGACGAGGCCACGCTGCAGGCGGCCCGCGCCCGGCACCAGGAACTGCTCGTCGCGGTGAAGTACAACGACGGCAAGGCCTTTCACGACATCTCCCGCGAGTTCCACCGGGCCCTGACCCTGCCGTGCGGGATGCCGCGCCTGCTCAACATGTTCGAGGCCACCTGGAATCTCACCGAGCCGTTCCAGGCGATGCGCCAGGTGAACTCGGAGACCCAGGCCGCACTCAACGCCGACCACGAGGAGCTGCTCGACGCCTTCGACGCCCGCGACACCGCCGCGGTGCTGGACGTGGCGCGTCGCCACCACGGTCGACTCGAGGCGGCCATCGTCGAGACCGCGGACCTGTTGGACGTGCGGCACGACTGAGCCCTCCGGTGTCGTCCGCGCCGCGAGGAGCGAAAGCGGCCGGCACGCGGCCCGTCCCATCCCTTCTCACCTGCGTCCGGACGCGTCCCACCACCACCTGCCGGAATATATCCGCGCCGTCATCACCAGGTAACAAACCGTTCCTAGCTTTGTCGCATCAGCGTTTCCGCGCCCCAGAGCGGACCACCTCAGTGCGGATTACCCACACGTTGAGAGACAACCGGGAGACCACATGTCCGAATCAAGCACCGGCGCGGCACCGTCCCACCATGCCGCAGCGGGTGAGAGCGTCATCAAGGAAAGCTACGACACCCGTCTCACCAACGAGGACCTCGCACCACTCAAGGAACAGAAGTGGACGTGGTACAACATCTTCGCGTTCTGGATGTCCGACGTGCACAGCGTCGGCGGCTATGTCTTCGCCGGCAGCCTGTTCGCGCTGGGCATCGCGGCCTGGCAGGTGCTCGTCGCGCTCGTGGTCGGCATCGTGGCCGTCAACATCCTGTGCAACCTGGTCGCCAAGCCGTCGCAGATCGCCGGCGTCCCCTACCCGGTGACGACGCGGGTCTCGTTCGGCGTCAAGGGCGCCAACATCCCGGCGATCATCCGCGGCTCGATCGCGGTGGTCTGGTACGGCATCCAGACCTACCTCGCCTCCGTGGCCTTCGGCCTGCTGGCCCTGAAGTTCTGGCCGGGCCTGGCGCCGTGGGGTGATGTCGACCAGCACGGGTTCCTCGGCCTGTCGGCGCTCGGCTGGGCCGGGTTCATCTTGATGTGGATCCTGCAGGCGTTCGTCTTCTGGAACGGCATGGAGACGATCCGCAAGTTCATCGACTTCTGCGGACCGGCCGTTTACGTGGTGATGCTCGCTCTGGCCGCCTATCTCATCGTCAAGGCCGGATGGGACAACATCAGCCTCGATCTCTCGGTGGGTGACGGGCTGTCGGGCTGGTCGTCGATCACCATGATGGTCAGCGCCTTCGCCCTGGTGGTCTCGTACTTCTCCGGACCGATGCTGAACTTCGGCGACTTCTCCCGCTACGGCAAGACCTTCGGCGAGGTCAAGAAGGGCAACTTCTGGGGCCTGCCGGTGAACTTCCTGTTCTTCTCGCTGCTCGTGGTCTGCACGGTGTCGGCCGGCGTCACGGTGATCGGCACCGACGCCGACGGCAGCATCATCACCGACCCGGTCCACATCGTCGACCGGATCGACAACACCACCGCCGCCGTGCTCGGCGTGCTGACCTTCGCCATCGCGACCATCGGCATCAACATCGTCGCCAACTTCGTCTCGCCCGCGTTCGACTTCTCGAACGTCGCCCCGACCAAGATCAGCTGGCGCACAGGCGGAATGATCGCGGCGGTCGGCTCGGTCCTGATCACCCCGTGGAACCTCTTCAACAACCCGACGGCGATCCACTACACGATGGACACCCTGGGTGCGGTGATCGGTCCGCTGTTCGGCATCCTCATCGCCGACTTCTACCTCGTCAAGAAGCAGAAGATCGTCGTCGACGACCTGTTCACCATGAAGCCGGAGGGTGCCTACTGGTACCGCAACGGCTGGAACCCGGTCGCGGTGGGCGCCACCGTCATCGCCTCGATCGCGCCGATCTGCGTGGTCATCTTCGGCACCTCCTACCAGGCCAGCTTCACCTGGTTCATCGGAGCCGCCCTCGGCGCGGTGGTCTACTGGATCGGCATGAAGGTCGTTCCCACCGAGATGATCCACGGTGCGCCGATCGAGGCCCGGATCACCACCGACATCGAGGTCGACGCCGCGGGCGAGCCGGTGATCGAGGACGTGCCGACGGTCGTCTCCGAGGAGACGGCGAGCAACTGATGCGTCTCTGCGTCATCAACCCCAACACCTCGGGGTACATGACCGCGGTGATCTCGCGGGCCGCGCGATCCGTCGCGCGGCCCGACACCGAGATCACCGCGGTCACCTCGCCCACGGGTCCGGCCTCGATCGAGAGCCACTACGACGAAGCGCTCGCGGTTCCCGGTGTGCTCCAGGCGATCTCGGAGGATCCGGACGCCGACGGTTACCTGCTCGCGTGCTTCGGCGACCCCGGCCTCGATGCCGCCCGCGAGGTGGCCTCCGCGCCGGTCCTCGGGATCGCCGAGGCCGCGTTCCATCTGGCGGCTCCCCTGGGCCGTGGGTTCTCGGTGGTCACCACGCTCGGCCGGACCATCGGCCGCGCCGGAGACCTCGTGCGGCACTACGGCTTCGATCGTCAGTGCCGGGGAATCCACGCCTGTGAGATCCCGGTCCTGGAACTCGAGTCCAACCCGCACACCGCCGAGATCCTCACCAAGGCCTGCAGCGAGGCGCTGCTCGGCGACGGCTCGGACGTCATCGTCCTCGGGTGTGCCGGGATGGCCGATCTCGCCCACACGATCAGCGACCGGATCGGCGCCCCGGTGATCGACGGCGTCGCCGCCGGCGTCGGGATGCTCTCGGCCCTGGCCGCCATGCGCGTGCGGACCTCCACCGCGTCGGGTGAGTTCGCCGCTCCCCGGCCCAAGCCCTACTCCGGGCTGCTGCGCGGCTTCGGCGCCTGATCTCGGCCCCGATCCCCCGGCGTCCGAGCCTCAGGTATCGATGTCCCCGGCCTCCGGAGAGAGTCCACGTTCGACGATCGCCTCGAGGACGTTCATCGAGGCCTTGTAGGGTTCGTCGGCGCGCGGCCAGTGCGTGATCACGTCGGTGAACCCGAGTTCTGCTGCCCGCCCGACCATCTCGTCGAACAGTCCCACGCTCTCCAGCGAATTGCGCGGCGAGGCGTCGAGATGCAGATACCGGTCGATCCGGCGCTCGGGATACCGGCCGAGCTCGTCGTCGAGGATCCTCACACTGCGCGCGATCGAGGCGAACCACTCGTCGAGGGTCTGCGACGGCGATCCGTTGGTGACCCACGCGTCACCGGACCGCACCGCGAGGCGAACCGACCGCGGACCGTTGCCCGCGAGCAGGAACGGTACCCGGTCGCGGACCGGGCCCCGTCCGAGCCGCATGTCCCGTGCCCGGTAGTACTCGCCATCGGCGTCGACGTGGTCGGAGCTCAGCGTGCGGTCGAGGCTTCCGACGAACTCCCGGAGCCGGTCGACCTTCTCCCGTGCCGAGAGCGGCGGCTGTCCGAGCACCAGATCGTCCGGGGTTCCGCCCGCGCCGAGTCCCAGCAGGAACCGGCCGTCGGAGATGTCGACGAGGGTCTCGACCTCGCGCGAGAAGGCCACGGGGTGACGGAAGTTCGGGGACACCACGAAGGCCCCGAGTCGGATCCGGGCGGTGACCACCGCGGCCGCGGTCAACAGCGGCACGCACGCCGACCAGGGCGCGTCCTGCATCCGGCCCCACACCAGATGGTCGTAGGTCCAGGCGTGGTCGAAACCCATCTCCTCGGCGAGGACCCACCGCGGTCGCGACTCGGCCCAGGTCAGGTCGGGCAGGATGCAGATGCCGTGGCGCACTCCACGACTGTACTGACGTCCGGGGCGCCGGGCCGTGTGAGGCCGTCCGACCGGACGGCCCCGGAGGGCCGGAGAGCACCAGTGGCCCGGAGCTCGGTGGCCCCGGAAGGCCTCAGCGCGCTGCCGGGACGGACCGCGGGATCTCGACCACCGACCCGGCATGGGTGGTGACGTAGACGGCCCGGGCCGAGAACCCCGCACCACCCGCGCCGACGGAGATCCCGGCCGGCGCGGTCAGCCCCTTCGCGAGTGCGCAGTGTGAGCCGTCGCGGGAAACCCGCCACACCTGGCCGGCAAGGTACAACGGCACGTACATGTTCCCTGCGGCGTCGACGTCCAGGTCGTCGAAGAACACCCAGTCGAGTCCGGCCGGCGGCCGGAAGTACGTCCGCCCCACCCCGGACGCGGTGTCGATCGCGAGGATGCGGGTGTCGGGCAGGGACACGTTGGCGTACAACGTCTTCCCGTCGGACGAGAGGGCCAGGCCGTTACCGGTGGTGGCGTGGTACCAGGCGCGGGAGACCCGGCGGTCCCGGCCGACCCGGTCGATGGCGGGCGCCAGGGCACTCGACGCGTAGACCGTGCCGTCCGGCGCGCGCACGACGCCGTTGGCCATCGCCAGTCCGTCCGCATGGGTGGTGCTCGAGCCGGTCCGCGGGTCCACCGTCACGAGCGACGCGGCGCCGGGAGCGAGGAGCGCGGTCGGCCCGCTGCCCGACCCCACCAGCACGCGACCGTCCGGCAGGGGCGCGATCCCGCCGGGCGATGCGACCGCCGCGGCCTTCCGGGCTGTGGCGCCGGGCCGGTCGACCGCGAACAGTCGATTCCCCATCACATCGCTGACCAGCATCCTGCCCTCGGTATCGAATGCAACGGCCTCGAACGAGCCGGGCGCCGCGACGAGGGCGCGCGGCGGGACGGCGCCCGCGCACATCGGTGTGTCGTCGGCGATGCGTGGCAACGCGGTCGACGACCCGGTGCCGAGGACGGCCGCTGCCAGCGCGGCGGAGACGGCGGCGACCGTGGCGACCAGTCGAATGCGCTTGGTTGTCATCGGTGCTCCCCTGTCACCCGGAGCCGGTGTCGGCGACGGACTCCCGCGATCGCCCGGGCACGCCATCGCGGTGGGGCCGACGTAATCGCGGACGTGACGCGAGGCACTGCGCTCACGCCGTGACGTCGAGGACCGCGATGACCTTCGTCGGCTCGATCCACACCCCGAGTTCGCCCGGAACGCCGTTGCGGTGACCGAACTCCTCGGCCCGATCGGCGCCCATGTACCGACCGCCGCACAGGGTGGCGATCCGGCGTACCTCGTCGAGGTCCTCGGTGAGCACGGCCCGTCCCTGCACCTGGACGAACGCATACGGCGGCTGCGGCAGGTCGACGGACAACACCACCCGCGGATCACGCAGCAATGCACGGCCTTTCGCAGTCGACGCGCCGGTGTTGAAGGCGAGCCGGTCGCCGTCGACGACGAACCACACCGGGACGACGAGGGGACGGCCGTCGGAGGCCAGATAGCCCAGGTGGCCCGTCTTGGTACCGGCGGCGAGGAACTCGCGCACCGCAGGATCTGACAGCGAGGTTCCGGACATGTGGCCAGCCTAGAACCGATCGCCGTCGTCGACGCACACGTCGTGCGAAATCATTCCCCGTGCCGCCCGCGGTCAGGCGATGAGGTGTTCGACCCCGGCGATCTCGGCCGCACCCGAGGTGAGGGACAGGATGCGATCGCACAGCGCGCCCTCGTCCGGGCCGTCGACATCGACCACATACGAGACCGATTGCGCCGCATGGTCGCTGGAAAGGACGGTGCCCAGCGCGTACACCGCCTGATCGATCTTCCCGGCGTCGGCGATCGGCACCGAGAACCGGACCCGGCTGATCTGCCCGGCCGCGCGGAGCGGCGCGCGATCCAGTACCGCCCTGGCCACCGAGCCGTACGCGCGGACCAGTCCGCCGGTTCCGAGCTGGACGCCTCCGTTGTACCGGACCACCACGATCGCCGCGTTGGTGACGCCGCGGGTCTGCAGCGCCGCCAGGATCGGCGGACCCGCGGTTCCGGTGGGTTCGCCGTCGTCGCCGAAGCGGGTGACCTGGTGCGGCCCGGAGCCCAGCGAGAAGGCCCAGCAGGCGTGGTCGATGCCGGTGTGCTCGGCGCGCACGGCGTCGAGGAGGGTCCGGAAGTCGGTCTCGGAACCCACGGCCGCCAGCCTTGCGACGAAGCGAGACTTCCTGACGGTCAACGATTCCTCGTGGGTGTCGACCGGTGCGTCGAGGACGAACATGCACACCTGCCCTCGGAGAGCATCGAAACGGACGCCTGCCCTGCTCACCGTACTCCCGCCAGTTCGTCCCCGATGCACACCGCCGTCATCATGATCGTCGCGTGTGGACCGCTGCGGCCGCCCGCGGGCAGGATCGACCCGTCGACGATGCGGAGGCCGTGGACCCCGGGCACGCCGCCGAGACGGTCGGTGCACTCCCCGAGCGGCATCGTGCCCCACGCGTGCTGGGAGAACCCCGGGACATCGGCCACCGTCACGCTGCCCGGCACGACGATGTCGGCGAAATCCGGCGAGTTCAGCATCTCCACGACCGCGTCGGCGTGGGCCCGCATCGCCGCCGCGGTCTCCGGCGCCGGCTCGTCGAAGATCAGATCGACGCGGTCACCCCCGTCGACGAGCCGCACCGGCGAGGGCTGCATCGCGGTGACCTCGACCATCGCCCCGATCGCCGGCAGGTTTGTGATGTACGACGCGAAATCGTCCCGGTAGCAGCGGATCTCGAACCCATCCTGGGTGTGCAGCACGGTCGGCAACACCATTCCGCCGCTCGCCGGCGAGCGGCGACGGTAGTAGACGGCCAGGCCCCGGTGTTCGGATGCGGCCAGGTGACCACAACCCTCCACCAAGTCGAGTCCCGATCGGAGCAGCAGGTGCGCCGTTCCCAGGGTGCCGGCGCAGAGGACCACCTCCCCGGCCGAGACCGACACGCGCTCCGCTCTCACGCCGGTGACGGTCGAGGACCCCGCGGTCTCGAGTCCCACGACGGTGCAGTCGGTCATCACCCGCAGGTTGGGGCGGCCGAGCGCCGACGCGAGATAGGCCTCCGCGGCGGTCCGGCGCAGAGGCCCTGTGCGGTTGCTCAGCACACGGTTGACCCCGACCACCGGCCACCGCTCGTCGAGCGGCCGGACAGCGGTCCGCGTCGACCAGTGACCCTCGAAAGCCTCGCCGGCGTCGCCGAGTTCGTCGTCGGTCACCGGCGAGACGCTCATCGTGCCGGTCGGGCCGTCGAGTTCGTCGTAGGCCGCCTCGATGCGGGCGAGGTCCCATCCCTGCGGCCAGGAGGCGAAGTCCTCGCGGTGCCATCGCAGGAAGTAGCCGCCGTTGACCGCCGACGAGCCGCCGACGGCATTGCCACGCGCAGCGGTCAGTCCGTGGAGGTTCGTGCGGTGCCGCAGCGCGTAGGGCGCGTCGTCGCCGATGGGCAGGCGCCGTAGATCGCGTTCCGCACGGCCCGGCCAGCGTTCGGGACCGCGCTCGAGCAGGACGACCTGGCGATCGGGGTCGCGGGAGAGCCGTTCGGCCAGCACACATCCCGCGCTGCCGGCGCCGACGATGACGACGTCGGCGGTGACCCGACCGGCGAGCGCCGGGGTCATCGGGAGATGACGGGGCGCAGCGCTTCGGGATCCCGCTGGGTGATGACGCCCTGCCACAGGCCCGCGCCGTAGGCGAGGTCGTCGAGACGATGCATGAGCAGGTAGCGGAACGGTCCGAGCGCCGGCGGGGTCGCCGGGTCCGTGATGAGGTCCCGGACCCAGGACACCACCCCCTCGATGATCGCCACCTGTACCGCGAGGGTCCGGAACCGTCGGGAGATCAGGGCCAGCAGCAGCGCCACCGGCCAGTAGTGCCGGCAGATGGCGCCGGCGGCCTGGAGGAGTCCGTGGCCGGCCGCCCGGGAGGTCAGCTGCGCCGAGACGAGCGGGGCCGACGGCAGGTCGCCCAGGCGGCGACGCAGTCGCACCGCCATCTGGGTGAAGATGAGCATCGCGATGGCCGCGCCGATCCGGGTGCGGGTCAGCAGCGCCACCACCGCCGCCGCCATCGGCACCGACATCACGACCGGCGCGGCCCGGTCGCCGTGCCGCGACGCGAGGTGTGCCGCGCCCGTCCCGTAGAAGCACCGGCGGGCGAGGACGTCGCGCAGCGTCGTGCGATGGTCGTGCGCCACCCGCGCCACCGGGTCGTAGCGGATGCGCCAGCCCGCGGCGTGCATGCGCCAACACAGATCCACGTCCTCGGCAACCCGCAGCGATTCATCGAACCCGCAGAAAGCGTTGCGTCGCACGACCATTGCCGCGCTCGGCACGTACGGGACGCGTGTCGAGGGCAGGACCGCGGACTCCACCGGCCCCATGTCCAGCGACGACCAGCCGTTCTCGTATCGCTCCGCGAGCGACGCGGACTTGTCGGCGGCACGAAGACCGACGATGCGCGGTGCGACGATGCCGACCGAGGGGTCGGAGAAGTGCGCCAGCAACACCGTCAGCCAGTCCGTGGCGGGCACGACGTCGGAATCCAGGAAGGCCACGAAATCCGTTGTGGCCGCGTCAACTCCGGCATTGCGCGCGGCGGCGGGGCCGCGGTTGGCATCGAACCGGATCACCTTCACGTCGGGCCGGTCCACCGCGATCGGGGTCTGCGACCCGTCGTCGACGACGATGACCTTCAGGCCGGCGAGCGCGTCGACGAGCCGGTCGACGCCCGCCTGGTTGTCCTTGACCGGGACGACCACGGTGACATCGTCGGTCCGCGGGCCGAACATCGGACGCGGGTTCGCCACGCCGGCGTCGAGAAGGGCCCGGGCGAGACGCCGGGTCACGTTGTTGCACACCTCGATTCGTCCGTCATCGGAGGTCATGCCGAGGGCGGTGTCGGACATTCGCATCAGCCGGGTGGGCGATCCCCCGACCAGGTAGCGCAGGTCGCCGCCGCGGGCGGCCTTGAGGTCGATCTGCACCTGGAAACCGTCCGGGAGGTCGCGCGCGGCCGGCGGGGTCGGATCGGCCTGGTCGGCGGCGGGTTCGTCCGCGGATTCGACGGCCGCGACCCCCTCCCCGGCGAGGTCTCCTGCCGCAGACCCGTCGGTCACGGACCCGTCGGCGGTCCCGTCGGTGGCGACCCCACCGATATCTGTACCCGAATGTTGTTGGGGGTCAACGGCATCGACATACGCCACGTCATTCCCCTCGGCCACGTCGGTCACGTCTGGGATCTCTCCGTTCTCCCCCGCCGCGGAGCGGCCCTCACCGACAGCCGCGGAGCGGCGGTGCGGCGACTGGTCACCGAGCGCGGTCATGTCAGCCGCCCCCGCTCGTCGACCACCCAGGACGACAGCGAGGTGCGCAGGTGCCCGGCGACGCCGTCGAGGAGCCTGCGCCCCTCCTCGGCGCTGGCGTCCGTGGGATCACCCAGCACGCCGGTGGGGCTGACCGCGCCGACGCCACCCGAGCGCATCGCGCCGAGCAGTGCGCCGACCGGCTCGCGGTTGCCGGCCACGGCACGCCCCCGGTCGACCACCTCAGGCGAAACATGCAGCAGCACAGAGGTTTCGGTGAATCCAGCGTGCGCATCGGCGTCAGGGAAGGCGCAGGGGTACCATGCCGCGTCGCGACCCTCGTAACGGAGCAGTGACACCGCGTCGATGAGGGTACGGGTGTTGCCGCCGTGTCCGTTGACGAAGAGGATCCGGCGCGCCCAGCGGCACGCGCTGCGACCGTACTCGACGAGCATCGCCCGCAGGGCGTCGTGGCCGATCGAGATGGTTCCGGGAAAGCCCTCGTGTTCGCCCGACGCGCCGTAGTTGAGGTCGGGGGCCCGCAGGATGTCCTCACCTGCCGAACCGTCACAGACATGGTCGGCCACGGCGGCGGCGATGCGGGTGTCGGCGTCGAGCGGCAGGTGCGGACCGTGCTGTTCGACCGAGCCGAGCGGGACGACGAGGGTGATCGCCTTGCCATCGAGGTCTGGCCAGCTGTGCTGTCCGAGCATCGACGGTCCTGTCATCTGACCAATGCTAGCGATCCGGCCACGCCACTTCTGCCCCTCGGCCCAATTTCGGGCAGGAAAAGGGCCCGAAAACGTGGCGCAGCCCACTTTGACGAACGTTCGATCGGGTATGCAATGCTTTTCGGTACGCGTGACGCCCGACACAGGGGCGGGTACAACGACCGGAGGACGACACATGAGCAGTACGACAGCACACACCAGCGGGAAGTCCGGCCCACTGAGCTCGATCCGCGTCATCGAGTTCGCGGGCATCGGCCCGGGCCCGCACGCCGCGATGTTGCTGGCCGACCTCGGCGCCGACGTGGTCCGCGTCCAGCGGCCCGGCAGCCTCCCCCAGCCCGGCCGGAAGGCAGACGCCCTGCTGCGTGGCCGCAAGGTCGTCGAGGCCAACCTGAAGGACGACTCCGACCGCGCCACGATCCTCGACCTAGTCGCCAAGGCCGACGTCGTCATCGAGGGCTTCCGCCCGGGCGTCATGGAGCGCCTCGGCTTCGGTCCCGAGGACCTCGAGAAGGTCAATCCCGGCCTGGTGTACGGCCGCATGACCGGCTGGGGCCAGGACGGCCCGCGCGCGAACCTCGCCGGCCACGACATCAACTACATCTCGCTGACCGGCATGCTGCACGCGATCGGCCGCGCCGGCGATCGCCCGGTGCCGCCGCTCAACCTCGTCGGCGACTTCGGCGGCGGGTCGATGTTCCTCGTCGTCGGCATCCTCGCCGCCCTCCTCGAACGTGGTGTGTCCGGCAAGGGCCAGGTCGTCGACGCCGCCATGGTCGACGGCGCTTCCGTTCTGGGGCAGATGATGTGGGCGTTCCGCGGCACGGGCCTGTGGCGCGACGAGCGCGGCGTGAACATGCTCGACACCGGCGCCCCCTACTACGAGGTCTACGAGACCTCCGACGGCAAGTACATGGCCGTCGGCGCCATCGAGCCGCAGTTCTACGCCGAGTTCATCAAGGGCCTGGGCCTGGCCGACGCGGACCTGCCCGAGCAGAACGACGTCGCCAACTGGGGCAAGCTGAAGGAGATCTTCACCGAGACCTTCAAGTCCCGCACCCGTGACGAGTGGGCGAAGATCTTCGACGGCACCGACGCCTGTGTCTCGCCGGTCCTGAGCTTCACCGAGGCGCCGCAGGATCCGCACATGGCCGCCCGCGCCAACCTCGTCGAGATCGACGGTGTCACGCAGGCGCAGGTCGCCCCGCGTTTCTCGCGCACCAAGCCGGAGACCCCGTCCGCCCCGGCGACCGAGGCCGTCGACCCGAAGACCCTCTGGGCCGACTGACCGCAGCCGTCCAGGACGCGAGCACACGTGAGATCGCGGCTTCGGGCCGGGATCGCGAGTCAGAACTCGCGATCCCGGGCCCGAAGCCGCGATTCTTTCTTGCGTTCAGACCTTCGAGTGGCCCATGTCGATCTGGAACTCCGCACCGGTGATGCCCTTGGCGGAGTCGGACGCGAGGTAGAGCACCGCGTCGGAGATCTCGTCGAGCGACGCGACCGGGTGGTAGTCGAGGATCGACACGAAATGCGGGTTGACCCACGGGATTCCGAAGATGCGATGTGCCTCGGTGTCGGCCACGCCCATCGGGGTGTCGACCGCGTACGGGTGCACGCTGTTGACCCGGATGCGATGGTGACCGAGTTCCTTGGCCGCCGTCTGCGCGAGTCCGACGAGTCCCGCCTTCGAGGCGGAATACGACGCCTGGTACGGCATCGCCTTGAGGCCGGCGACCGAGCTGATGATCGTGATCGAGCCGCCGTTGCCCGCCTCGAGCATCGCGGGGACCGTGGCCTTCAGGGTCTTCCACGCGCCGACGAGGTTGATGTCGACGACGTCGCCGAACTGCTCCTCGGTGAGTTCCCACACCTTGCCCCAGGTCAGCACGCCGGCGTTGGCGACCACGTGGTCGAGTCGGCCGAACTGCTCGACAGCGTCTGCGACGAGCTGCTGCTGGAATGCCAGATCACGCGTATCACCTTGCCGTGCAAGGATCTTCCCGCCCACACCCTCGACGAGGCGGATGGTCTCCGCGAGATCGTCGGGCGTGGCCGCCGGGTAGGTCGCGTGGTCGATGATCGGTCCCGCGATGTCGAGGCCCACGATCGCAGCCCCCTCACGGGCGAACCGGACCGCGTGATTGCGGCCCTGACCACGGGCGATGCCGGTGATGTAGACGACCTTGCCGTCGAACTGTCCCATGGCAGAACTGTAACACGTTCTAGTTCCGGGTCGAGGGGGTTGAACGCATCCCGCCCGCCGCCGGACGGACCGGACGGCGGGCGGGATGCGACTGTGTCTCGTGGGACCGTCAGTCCGCCCCGAAGGTCCGGGTGAAGCCGTCCGGGATCAGCAGGTCCTCGGGCGAGAGATCGTGCACGCTCTTGTGCCCCAAGCCCATCAGCACGCCGTCGAGACCCATGCGCATCAGGTCGAGCACGTTCTCGACGCCGGCCTGCCCGTTGGCCGCGAGTCCCCACAGGTAGGCGCGGCCGATCATGACGGCCCGGGCGCCGAGCGCGAGCGCCTTGGCGACGTCGCTGCCGCGGCGGATGCCGCCGTCGAGCAGGACCTCGACGTCGTTGCCGACCGCCTTCGCGATGTCGGGCAGCAGCCGGATGGTCGCCGGGGTGCCGTCGAGGTTGTTGCCGCCGTGGTTGGACACAGAGATGGCCGACGCCCCGATCTCGACGGCGCGCTTCGCATCGTCGAGACGGGTGATGCCCTTGACCATGAACGGCCCGTCCCACTGTTCGCGCAGCCACTTGAGGTCGTCCCAGGTGGGCGGCGGGGTGTTCATCCATTCGCCGTAGGCGCCGAAGAACGTCGGGCCCGGAACCCCTTGCGGCGTCAGGTTGGGCGCGGTGAGGTCCGGGATGGTGACCTTTCCGCCCTTCACCCAGTCGAGGGCGTACCGCGGCTTGATCGCGATCTCCGGGCCGAGACGCACGAGCGCCTTGAGGTCGACCTTCTCCGGGATCTCCGGGCTGCCCCAGTCGCGGCCGACGTTGAACACCCAGTCGGTGGTGACGATGAGACCCTTGGCGCCGGCGGCCTTGGCACGTTCGGCGCGCATCAGGATGTCGTCGCGGCTGCCGAGCCAGTAGATCTGGAAGAAGATCTTGTCGTTGACCGCGGTGACCTCCTCGACGGGATGCGAGGCGAAGCTCGACAGGCCCATCGCGGTGCCGCGTGCGGCGGCGGCGCGGGCCACCGCGACCTCACCCTCGGGGTCGACGGCCTGCACGCCGGTCGGCGAGATCATGACCGGGAACGAGATGTCCTGCCCCATCACCGTGGTCGCCATCTCCCGCTCCGGCTGAGCGCCCACAACGTGTGGGGCCCAGGCGAGTTCAGAGAACGCCTTGACGTTGTCGTCGAGGGTCACACCGGCCTGGGTGCCGGCGACCAGCGACGAGTACACCGACTTCGGCAGCCGCTTCTTGGCACGACGCTGCGCCTCGGTGACCGTTTCGAACCAGGGGTTTTTCGCCCAGGGGTTGAGAGCCATTTCTCACTCACTCTTCTCTCGGACACGGGCCATCGCCGGAGGTGCACCCAGCGCCTCCGGGACGACTCGGTTCACGGTCGGCCGCGGGTCGGTTACCGCGCGGCAGGGGTGAACCCGGCCAGCGGGTTCTCATCACAGGACTTGGTGAGGCGGCCGATCGGCGCGAGGTCGCCGTCCGGCCGGCGGGTCATCAGGGTCAGCGGGGTACCACGCGAATGATCCTTGTTCGCAGTCGGTTTCACCCGCTCACCGGCGAGCAGTCGTTCGCCGTGGCCCTGGACGCACTCGGGATCGGGGCCGTCGAGCGGCAGGCCGGTGAAGAACTTGGCCGCCATGCAGCCGCCGCGGCAGGCGTCGAAGTGCGAGCACCTGGTGCAGGCACCGGCGTTCTGCGGCTCCCGCAGCTCCCGGAAGAGCTCGGAGCGCTGCCAGATCTCCTGGAATCCGCCGTCGGTCAGGATGTTCCCCGCGAGGAAATTCTCGTGGATGGCGAACGGGCAGGCGTACACGTCGCCGACCGGGTCGATCAGGCACACCACGCGACCGGCGCCGCAGAGGTTGAGGCCCGGCAGGCCGCCGCCGGAATCGGAGCCGAAGGCCGACAGGTGGAAGAACGAGTCACCGGTCAGCACCCGATCACCGTGTGCGACAAGCCAGTCGTAGAGCTCGCGCTGCTGCTCGGGCAGCGGGTGCAGGTCGTCCCAGACGTCGGCGCCGCGACCCGACGGACGCAGTCGGGTGATGCGCAGCGTCGCGTTGTACCGGTCGGCGAGCGCCTTGAACTCGTCGAGCTGGGCGACGTTCTGCCGGGTCATCACGACGCTGATCTTGGCGTCCCGGAAACCCGCCTCGGCGAGGTTCTCCAGCGCACGGACCGCCATGTCGAACGAACCGGGGCCGCGCACGGCGTCGTTGACCTCGGCGGTCGCGCCGTCGAGCGAGATCTGCACGTCGACGTAATCCGACGCCGCGAGTCGGGCGGCGACCTCCTTGTCGATGCGCAGTCCGTTGGTGGAGAACTTGACCCCCACCTGATGGCTAGTGGCGTAGTCGACGAGTTCCCAGAAGTCCGGGCGCACGGTCGGCTCGCCGCCGCCGATGTTGACGTAGAAGACCTGCATGCGCTGCAGCTCGTCGATGATCGCCTTGCACTGTTCGGTCGACAGCTCGCGCGGGTCCCGCTTGCCCGACGACGAGAGGCAGTGCACGCACGCCAGGTTGCAGGCGTAGGTGAGCTCCCAGGTCAGGCAGATCGGCGCGTCGAGGCCGCGTTCGAACTGGTCGACAAGGCGACCCACCTTCGGCGGCTGGTCGGCACCGACGGGCGGCGGGGTGGTGAGTCCTGTTGCGGTGGGCGGCATCTCGATGGTCGTCATCGTGGCGGTCCTAATGGTCTGGGTGGTGGGCTGAGCTACTGCTGCGGCGCGGGGGTCGGGGCCGGCGACTCTCAGGCGGCGCGGCGGGTGATCATCCCGCTGTCGGCGAGCGCGGTGAGCGCCTGCACGTACAGCGGCCGTTGGGCGGGGGTGATGCCGGCGGCCAGCAGGGCCGCCTCGGCGGAGTCGTGGTCGGCGAGGGACCGGACGATCCCCACCACCGTCAGGTTCTTGAGGAACGAGAGCTTGCGGGTGCCGAAGTGGTAGAGCAACGCGCCGAACGGTTCGGGCCGCAACGCCACCTTCGGGTTGAGCTCCCATGCCGCGAAGGTGTCGAAACCCTTCTGCGCCGCCCCGCACTGCGCGGCGTCGTTCCCTGTGTGCTCGTTCTGCACGGGACCGCCCTGCGCGGGGTCGATCTGCGCGGATGCGGTCGCGTCGGTCGCGGGGGTGTCGAACCGGACCCCGGCGACCGGGGCACGGCCGCCGGGGGTCGGATTCGATGTCGGGGCCGACATCAGTAGACCCCGCACATCCCGTCGATCGACACCTCTTCGACGAGGGACTCGGCGATGAGCTCGTCGTTCTGGGCGTTCACCGCGGACTGATCTGCCATGATCCATTCCTCTCTTGGTGGTTGATCGTGACTGCGATCACGTGTGACTGTAGTGGCACTCGGTGCAGAAAACCAGAGTCGACGCCGAAACCGTCCAAACGGTCAGGTCGCGGGTCGGGATCTGCGACGACCTTCTGGCCAACGAACGAGCAGGTCACATAGGGTGTGCTCTCGATGACGACCAACAAGGCGGACGCAGGTCCGCAGCGCAACCCGCCCGGTCGGCGCCCGGCCTCGTCCCGGGCCCGGATCAGCGCGGTCGCGATCAACCTGTTCACCACCCGCGGGTTCGACGAGACCAGCGTCGACGACATCGCGGAGGCCGCCGGCATCGCGCGCCGCACCCTGTTCCGTTACTACTCGTCGAAGAACGAACTCCCGTGGGGCGAGTTCGACAGCCACCTCGACGAGTTGCGCGCGCTCCTGGCCGAGATCCCCGACGACACCCCGATGGCCGACGCCCTCGTCGAGGCACTGGTGTCGTTCAACCGCGTGCCGCCCGAGGAGATCGACAACCACCGCCGCCGCATGTCGCTGCTCCTGGGAGTTCCTGCGCTGCAGGCACATTCGATGATCATGTATGCAGACTGGCGGCAGGTCGTCGCCGAGTTCGCGGCCGCCCGGCTCGGCCTGCGGCCCGACGACCCCCTCCCCCAGACCGTCGGCTGGCTGGCCCTGGGCGCGGCGCTCGCCGCCTACGAGCAGTGGCTCGCCCACCCCGAGCGCGATCTCGAGGAACTCATCGAGACGGGGGCGCGGACGATGGCCGACGGCGTGGCCGCACTGACCCGCGACGTCCGTGGAGACGACGCCATCGCCTGACTACGCTGGCGGAGGCATGCCCTCGTGGTGACCCCACCCGGTGGGCTATTCTGAACTAGAACGTGTTCTAATTCGGTCCGGGGCGAGCCCGGTCCTCGACGTCGGAGAGCTGCACATGTCTGACCTGACCCCTCATGGTTCACGGAGCGTGATCCTCACCGTGGCCGAGGTGATCGATGAGACGTCGGATGCCAAGTCCTTCGAGTTCGAGGTGCCCGAGACGGCGTCGGCGGCGTTCACCGACTACAAGCCCGGACAGTTCCTGACCCTGCGCATCCCGAGCGATCTCACCGGTTCGGTGGCCCGGTGCTACTCGCTGGCGTCGTCGCCGTTCACCGACGCGCGGCCCAAGGTGACGGTCAAGCGCACCGTCGACGGCTACGGCTCCAACTGGGTGTGCGACAACCTGACGCCCGGGTCCCAGATCGAGGTGCTGCCGCCGTCGGGCGTGTTCACCCCGAAGTCCTACGACGACCCGCTGCTGCTCATCGCCGCCGGCAGCGGCGTGACGCCGGTGATGTCGATCCTCAAGGCCGCGCTGAAGAAGAGCAGCGCGCCGCTGGTGTTCTTCTACGCCAACCGGAGTGAGAACGACGTGATCTTCGCGTCGGAGCTGCGCGACCTGCTCCACGCACACGCCGATCGGCTCACGGTCATCCACTGGCTCGAGTCGCTGCAGGGACTGCCCACGGCGACCGCGCTGACCTCCGTGTTCGCGCCGTACGCCCGCACCCACGTCGCATACCTGTGCGGCCCCGGCCCGTTCATGGACGCCGTGCACAAGGCGTTGTCGCAGGCGGACTTCCCACATCACAACGTCCACACCGAGGTCTACAACTCGCTGTCGGGCGACCCGTTCGCCGACGTCGCGCTCGAGGAGGTCACCGAGGAGGAGCAGGCCGACGCGGCGACGGTCGAGGTCGAACTCGACGGTGAGACCCACAAGCTCTCCTGGCCGCGGAAGCGGACGCTCGTCGACATCATGCTCGCCGCCGGACTCGACGCGCCGTACTCCTGCCAGGAGGGTGAATGCGGTTCGTGCGCATGCACTCTCACCGAGGGCACGGTCGAGATGGAGAACACCGGCGCGCTCGACCCGGAGGACATCGAGGACGGGTACATCCTCGGTTGCCAGGCCCGCCCGACCTCGGATTCACTGAAGATCGAGTTCTGAGCGCCGATCCGTGACAGCGTGAGGTGTCCCCCGCCGACACGGTCTCGCCGACACGTCCACCGCCGACACAGGAGCCGGATCCCATGGCCGTCACCCGCATCACCCGGCCCGAACCACGCGCGGGTGGCCCCCGACCCGATCCGGCGTTGCTGGCGCGCGGGCTCGCGTCCATGCTGCTCGGCATCGGAGTGCTGCACTTCCTGGCGCCCGAGCCGTTCGACGAGATCGTCCCGGAGGAGATCCCGGGTGACCCCCGAGCGCTCACCTACGCGTCCGGGGTCGCCGAGATCGCGCTGGGCGCAGGACTTCTCGTCCCCCGCACCCGCCGGCTCTCCGGGTATCTGTCGGCGTTGCTGTTCGTGACGGTGTATCCGGCGAACCTGAACATGGTGCGGCTGTGGTGGGACAGGCCGCTGCGCTACCGCATCGTCGCTCTCGCCCGGTTGCCGTTCCAGTTCCCGATGATCTGGGCGGCGCTCAGGGTCGCGCGGGAGCGCTGACCTACCTGAGCCCCCGGAAGTACGCCCGCTCCTCGGCGCTGCGGTGCTCGAGTGCGTATCCGAGTGCGGTGCGGCCCATCCGGGCCGCGTTGGCCTCGAGGTAGTCGAGCAGGATCTGTTCGTCGACACGCTTGCCCGTCTCACGCAGCATCCAGCCGAACGCCTTCTGGACGAGGTCGCGGCGGTCGTCGCGGACCAGCGGCGCCACGGCCAGCAGCGCCGACGCGTCGCCGTGCTTGATGTGGGCGAAGGTCGCGATGATGCCGACTCGCCGCCGCCAGAGATCCTCCTGCGCGGCATGTTCGACGATGACGGCCGTCTCGCCGCGGAGGAAACAGTATTCCCCGAGCACCGAGTCGGCCGACGAGTCCACCAGATCCCAGTTGTTCACCCGGCCGCGCCGCACCGCGTCGAGATAGAGGTCGACCCAACCCTTCGCGCCCGGCCAGTCCGGCCCGGACCGGCCGCGCAGCGTCTTCTCGAACTCCGCGCGCAACAGGAAGAGCGTGATCAGACGATGCTCGTGGATCGGTGAATCGATCAGGCGGACAACCTCATCGGGACCGATGCCGCGGAAGCGCCGGGCGATCGCCCGCTGCTGCGGCACACGCAGACCGATGAACTCGTCGCCCTCGCCGTATCCGCCCGGCCGGGCCTGGAAGAACCGGGCCAGGCCGGCGGCCCGCTCGGGATCGGCGAGTTCGGCGGCGGCCGCCTCGACCGCGGCCGCGGTGAGCTCGACCCCCATCGGCGCGTCTCAGAGGAGGTCGGCGATCGGGGTCGGGGTCTGCAGCTTGGGCCTGGTCTTCATGACCGCGCCGACCTTGCCCGCACCGACGACGGCCGTCAGGATGCCGTCGCGGCTGTAGTAGGCCAGGAACTTCTTGCCGTCGTCGTCGACCACGTGGACGTCGTCATCGGCACGAGGCTCCCCCAGTACCTGGATCTTGAGGTCGAACTGGTCGCTCCAGAAATACGGGACCGCCGGGGCCACCGCGGCGCCGCCGACGATCTGGTGGGCGACCACGGACGCCTGTTCGACGGTGTGGTTCCAGTGCTCGACACGCCGCGGCGTACCGTCCGCATCGCGCCAGTTGGCGACGTCGCCGACCGCGTAGACGTTCTCGACGCCGGCGTGTCCGGTTGCGTCGCAGGAGATCCCGCCACCGACGGAACGATCGGCGAGCTCGATGCCCGACCCCTCGAGGAAGTCGGTGACCGGAATCGACCCGATGCCGACCACGACGATGTCGGCGGGCAGTTCGGTGCCGTCGTCGAGCTTCACCGATCGCACCTCGTCGTCCTCGCCCACCACGATCTCGCCGACGCCGACGCCGGTGCGGAGATCCACGCCGTTGTCGGTGTGCAGGCGCGCGACGAGTGCGCCGATCTTCTCGCCGAGGGCGACCGCCAGCGGCGTGGGCGCGGGTTCGACGAGCGCGACGCGCAGTCCGCGCGCGGTGAGGCTGGCCGCGATTTCGCACCCGATGAACCCCGCGCCCACCACGACTGCGTTCGTCGCCGAATCGATCTGCTCCCGCAGCGCGACCGCGTCGTCGTAGGTGCGGATCATGTGCACACCGGAGACACCTTCGGTCAGGCCCGGGAATGGGCGCGGGACGAGGCCGGTGGCGAGCACGAGGTGGTCGTAGGCGATGATGTCGCCGGACGCCAGGGTGACGGTCTTGTCCGCCGGGGACACACCGGTCACCGCGTTGCCGAGCCGCAGGGTGATGCCGGCATCGTCGTAGAACCCGGCGGGCTTGAGGTCGACCCGGTCGTCCTTGCCCAGCAGCACCGACTTGGACAGCGGCGGACGGTCGTAGGGCGGGTGGGCCTCGGCCCCGACCAGGGTTACCGGGTCGGTGTATCCGTTGTTGCGCAGGTTCTCCGCGACCCGGACGCCACCGAGCCCCGCCCCGACGATGACCACTCCTGCGGCCGATCCACTCATCTGCTCTCCCCTCTCACCGCGTACACCGATGCGCACGGGACGTCCGGTGACATCCCGCGTCGGGTGTCTCAGCGGGTCACGTCGCCGACCGGTTGCAGGTCGGACAACAGCCAATTCCCGTTGACCTTACGCATGAATGCCCACCTCGCGGAAGAGGTCTTCGCAACTCCTGCGTCGGCCGTTTCGCTAAAGCCTATAGGTTTCTGCCCGTCGGCGGCGGTGGCGCTCTGGTCGAGGAACACCAGCACCTTCGCGCGGTCGCCGGAGAGCTCGGACAGCCCGGCGCCGACGACCGTCGTCTTCAGCCCGATCGATGACGCCCGCGCACCCGGGAGGACCACGTCGACGCCGCGGTTGCGGTACTCGAGACGGAGCGGATCGGCCAGGAGCGCGTCGGTGGCACGACGATGCTGCGGGGGGTCGTCGGGGGCGAAGGTCATGAGCGAGGTGACCGCGGTGCCGGTGGCCTCCAGGATCGCGGTGCGCCCGGTCTCGTCGAGCCCCTGATCGGCGCGCCAGGCCCCGATCCCGGCGACCACCGCGACGAGCAGTGCCGCGACGGCGACGACGTACAGGGCGGCGACCCGGCGTCGGAGGGCGCGGCTCATCCGCGGCGGAAGGAGTTCGGTCACGACAACCTCGCCTCGGCGATCTTCCAGCCGTCACCGGCGCGTTCCATCGTCAGCAGCGCGGTGATCCGTTCGGCGGTGGCGTCGACGTCGGCCGCGCCGTCCAGCTGCGACCGTCCGCCGAGCAGCACCGGGTTGGTCGCGTCGGCGACCACCAGGACATCGGCGTCGTCCCCCTCGTCGCCGGAGGTCGGGTCGGTGACCAGTCCGGCTGAGATCACCTGTCCGACACTGGGGCCGGGCTGTCCGGCGACCTCGGCGACGAGCACGTCGCGGGCCGCCTCGATGCGCTCGTGCTGGGCTCCGGTGCTGACGGCGAGCACCGCGTCGACGTATGCCTCGGCGTCACCGGGGTCGGCGGTCAGCATGGTGACGATCGCGTCGCGCGCCGACGCCAGGACGTCACGTCGGAGGTCGGATTCGTGCTCGTACCCACGGACCCGCCACGCCGACACCGCACCCACGACCAGCAGGACGACGACGAGCGCGGCCACACCGGCCAGTGCGATCCGCAGCCGGCCGCTCCGCCGTAGCGCGCGGGCCCGGAGGGCGGGCGTCGCGGCGATGACGGCCAGGCGGGCGGCGCGTGTGGCCTCGTCGACATGAGCGCGCGCGAGCTGCACGCGCGTCGGGACCCCGTCGGTCTGATCCATGCTCTCCGGCGTCACCCGATCACCTCCGCCGCGGCGAGCCGCCACGCGTCGTCGACCCTCACGAAGCGGGCCAGCACCGACCGTCGCGTCGTGGCCGGATCACCAGTGGCCTCGGCGGCGCGCACGGTGACCGCGACCCGCAGGAGCGCCTGCCCCTCGTCGGCGTCGGCCACCACGATGCCGACCGTCTCCGGCCGCCACACGATCGAGACGGCGCCGTCGGCGGGCGGGCGCGCGAGCTGGCTGCCGTAGTTGTCGAGGAACTCGCCGGCGACCAGGCCGCGGGCCCGCGCCCGGTCCTGCTGCCAGCGACCGGCGTCGACGGAGAACACGTCGGCCACGATCGTCCCCGCGACATCGCGCAGCTGGGCGCGGGCATCCGCGTCGTCGGCTCCGGACCGCTCGGCGCGCCAGGCGAATCCGACCGCGACCAACACCGCGGCGAACACGACCGCGGCCACCGCGATCCGCAACGCGGCGGCCCGGGTGGAGATGGGCTTCTCGGTCCGGATGCCACTCATGGGAGGTACTGCACCGCCGCGAGTTTCAGCGTGCCGTCGTCGGGTTCGACGAGGACCCGCAGCCGAAAGCGTCGTGCGCGTTCCCCGTCGCCATTCGCTTCGTCTCCGTCGAAGACCACGGTAGCGGCCACGAGAACGGTTGCGGTGTCGCCCCTCCGGGCCGACACTCCGGTTCCGTCCACCGACGAGGAGGACGCCGTGCCCTGTTCCCGCACGAAGGTCGTGTAGGCGTCGGCGGACTGGGCGAACTCGTCGTGGAATGCTCCCGTGGCGCCGGCGAGGATCTTCTGGGCACGACGCGGATCGCGGTGGTCCGGCGCGATGAGCACCGAGACACGTTCGGCGGCGGCACGTTCGAAGTCGGCGTCGGTGTACGCGTCACGCGCGTCGTTCCACGCGAGGACGGCGAACACCGCGAGGGCGATGGCCACGATGGCCAGCGCGAGCGGCCTCAGCCACCGGCGTCGTGGCACCGGGCGCCGAAGTCCCGCCTCGACCTCGAGGTCGTGCAGGTCTTCGAGCGCCTCGATCAGCTCACGCCGCGCCGCCCGGGCTGCCGGAATGGTCGACGGGGTTGCGCTCACGACGACAGGCGGTTCTTCTCCTCGGTGTCGACCTGCTCCCCGCGGATGCGGCTGGAGTAGGCGGCACGGGCCTGCCGGTCCGGGTGGAGGAAGATCGAGTCGAGCTTGGTGAGCTTGCGACTGAACCGCTTCATGAACTGCGGGAACAGCGGGCTGGAG
This sequence comes from Gordonia aurantiaca, assembly GCF_039939235.1. Classification (NCBI taxonomy): domain Bacteria; kingdom Bacillati; phylum Actinomycetota; class Actinomycetes; order Mycobacteriales; family Gordoniaceae; genus Gordonia; species Gordonia aurantiaca. The sequence goes on from NZ_JBDUUF010000003.1 coordinate 67,116, forward strand.
TCCGCCCAGCGCATCGAGCGGGGTGCGTAGACCCGCACGACCGGCCGCGCGATGGTGTCGACAACGATTCCCGCGACCTCGCCGGGCTCGACGGTCTGGATGAACTTGTTGGTCTGGAGGCCGGAGATGAGCGCGGTGCGGGTGAAGGTCGGGAGAACCGCGCTGACCCGGACACCCTCGGGCTCGAGTTCGGCGTTGAGCGCCTCGGAGAACTCGATGACGGCGGCCTTCGCGCCGTTGTAGATGGTCAGGCCGGGCGTCGGGATGCGGCCGGCGGTCGAGGCGATGTTGACGATGTGGCCGGTGCGGCGCCTGACCATCCGCCGTGCGGCCTCCTGCGAGCCGATGATCACGCCGAGCACGTCGATGTCGTAGGTGCGGCGGATGATCGTGTCGTCATAGGACAGGAACGGTCCGACCGGCATGATGCCCGCGTTGTTCACGAGCACGTCGATCGGGCCGAGCCGCGACTCGACCTCGGTCAGGAACGCGTCGAAGGACTCCCGCTTGGTGACGTCGACCTCGATCCCCTCGATCCCGAGGTCGGCGGCGGCCTTGCCCACCGCCTCGCCGTCGACGTCGCCGATGGCGACCTTCGCACCCGCGTCGAAGAGCTGGGTCGCGGTCTCGAAGCCGATCCCGCGTGCACCACCGGTCACCACGACGACCTTGTCGTTGAGTGCCGCCCGGACGTCCTCACGGCTCGGCGTCCGGGACAGTTTGTCGCGCAGGCTCATTGGTTCCCCCTCGGGTGTTCGGGTTTGCGGGTTGTGCGGATTGTCTTCGGGCGGGCACTCGCGTCCGTCCGGCCCGGCCGGCGTCGGGTGGCCGATCACCGGCTCGGGATCACCAGATCATCGGGGCGAGGAACTTGGCGGCGAATTCGCGGACCCGCTCGGGTTCGCTGCGCTCCGGATCGGACGGGGGCGTCTCCAGCAGCGAGATGACGAGTCGCACATGGATCTCGACGGCCTCGAGCAGGTCCTCCACCGGCATCTGCGCCCCCTCCTCACGCAGCGTGGCGGCGACCCGGTCGGTGACCATGTCGATGAACAACGACGTCATCCGCGAGGTGACGCTCTTGACCTCGGAGTCGGTGAGGACCATCCGGCTCAGCAGCGGATCGTTCTTGACCAGCTCCGCGCCGACCGCGAAGGCCTCGACGAGGGCCTCCTTGGGGCCGAGTCCCTTGACCGCTTCCTCGAGGGTGCGCATGTTGCGCTCGTAGGCGTCGTTGGCGACCGCGTAGAGCAACGCCTCCTTGTTCGGGAAGCGCCGGTACAGGGTGCTGCGGCTGACGCCGGCGCGCGCGGCGACCTCGTCGACGTTGGCGCGGCGCACACCGACCGCGGCGAACTCGGCGCCGGCGGCGGCGAGGATCGCGGCCTCCTGGTCGGCCGGGCTGGCGGTGTTGCGGACCTTGCGGTTGCCCTTGGTCCTCGTGGGGGTCTTGGCGGGGGTCTTCACTGCAGGGGGGTTCACGGCGTCCTTCACGAGTTCGTCTGCCACGCGATCACCGGTGCCGGAGGGTGACGGGGAGCTTGTCCTTGGGCACGGGCATCGCGCTGTAATCCATGGGGATCTCGTAGTCGGCGGGGACCGACCACTCGAACCCGCGCAGCAGGTGGTGCAAGATCGTCTTGATCTCCATCTGGCCAAAATACAGGCCGATGCACTTGTGCACGCCACCACCGAACGGCATCCAGGCAAACCTGTGCGACCGGTCCTCGGCCCGCTCCGGGGAGAACCTCTCCGGGTCGAACATGTCCGGGTTGGTGTAGAACTCCGGGTCCCGGTGGCTGGCCATCTGCGAGACGGTGACGATGGTGCCCTTCGGCACGTAGAAGCCCTGGAACGAGGTGTCGCGCACGGCCATGCGCGGCTGCGCCGGCACCGGCGGGCACAGCCGCAGCGACTCCTTGAGGACGAGGTCGAGCGCCATCATGCCGCCGAGGCCGTCGAAGCCGAGTTCCGGACCGAGTTCGAGCGACTCGGCGCGGACCCGTTCCTGCCACTCGGGATGCTTGGCCATGTGATAGGCCATCTGGGTCATCGTGATGGTCGACGTGTCATGCGCGGCCATCAACACGAAGATCATGTGGTTGACGACGTCTTCGTCGGAGAAGCCGTGCCCCTCTTCACTTTCGGCGTGACACAGCACGGAGAACAGGTCCGGGGTCTCGCGGGCGCGCTTCGCGGGGATGTGGGTGTGGAAGAACTCCTCGAGGACCTTGCGGGACCGCAATCCCTTCCACCAGCGGCCGCCGGGGACGGGCTTGCGCACATAGGCCACGCCCGCGCGGACGGTGTCGATGAAGGCCTTGTTGATACGGTCGGCCTCGTCCTTCGGCAGATCGAGACCGAGGAAGACCTCGAGCGCGACGTCGAGGGTGAGCGCCTTGAACTGCTCGAACAGCTTCACCCGCCCCTCCGGCAGGCCCGCCACCCGGTCGGCGATCATCGGCTGCATCTCCTGCATGTAGCCCTTGAGCGCGGTGGTGCTGAACGCCTGCTGCAGGATGTGCCGGTGATGGCGGTGCTCCTCGAAGTCGAGGAGCATGATGCCGCGGTTGAAGAACGGGCCGATGAAGTGGCTCCACGCCGGGCCGTTGGCGAACGCCCGGTCCTTGTTCATCAGGAGTTCCTGTGCCGCACGCGGATTGCCGCTCACGACCATCTGCACCCCGAAGGCGTCGAGTCCCGACACCTGCCCGAACCCAGCGAGGCGACGATCGGCGAAGGCGAACGGGTCGCGCCGCATCGACATGATCTCGAGGATGCTGTTTCGGTGCGAGCACGGCACGGGCTGCAGGTCGCTGCCTGCGGGCGGGGTCGCCAACACAGATGCCATGGACCTCTCCCTCCACTCGGCCGCGCCACCGGGGCCGGCGCCGCGATTCGCGAACCCGCCATCGGGCCGCGAATGTGACCCACGTCGCATCCTAGACCAAGTTGAGACAAATCGGCAAGATTGTTCCTAGCGGGACCCGGTCACCGCGACGCGGCCTCTTCCAGGAGTCGATGGCACCGGCGCAACCGGTCCCGCCACCATGCCTGCCGATCCTGGCCCGCGGCATGGGCGTCGAGGTCGAGATGATCGCCGGGGCCGAACCACCGCGGTTCGACGACGCCGTCGCGCATGAGGAACGACGGTCCGACGTCGGCGGTGAACAACGATCCGGTCCCGAGCCCGCAGGCGAGATCGAGGTCCGGGAGGGCGGCGGCCGCGGCGACCCCGGCAGCGATGCCGACGGCACTGTCGAGCGCGCTGGACACGACGACCCGCAGCCCGAGGCCCTCGGCGAGGTCGAGCGTCGCGCGCATCCCGCCGAGCGGCGCGACCTTGACCACCGCGACGTCGGCGGCGTCGGCCGCGACCACCCGGAACGGGTCATCGGCCTTGCGGATCGACTCGTCGGCGGCGATCGGGACATCCACCGCCCGCCGGACGGCGGCCAACTCCTCGACGGTCCGGCACGGCTGTTCGGCGTATTCGACCTCGCCGATGGCCCGGATGGCGGTGACGGCCTCGTCGACCGACCAGCCCCCGTTGGCGTCGACACGGACGCGCCCGATCACCTCGCGGGTCGCCGCGACGCGTGCGACATCGTCGTCGAGGGTCTGGCCGGGTTCGGCCACCTTGACCTTGGCCGTCCCGGCACCGGGATAACGCTTCAACAGATCGGCCACCCGGTCGGCGGGGATCGCGGGCACGGTCGCGTTGACCGGGACCGCGTCGCGCACCGCGGGCGGCGGTCCGATGCAGGCCGCCTCGATCCCGGCCCTCAGCCAGTTCGCCGCCTCCCGGTCGTCGTACTCGACAAAGGGGCCGAACTCGCCCCAGCCGGCGGGACCGGCGAACACCATCGTCTCCCGCCAGGTGAGCCCGCGGAAGCGGGTGCGCATCGGCAGCCGGACGGCCACGGCCGTGGCCAGCAGTTCCTCCACGTCGGGGAGCTCCCACCCACCGTTCGGGGCGTCGTCGCCCATCACGTCCTCCTTGTCGGCCGGATCGGTGTGAACGAGGGTTGTACGAATCGTTGGAACAACCTTCACAGTTTGTTCCAAGTGCGCTACCCTCGGCCTCATGTCAGTCAACCAGGGATTCGATACCGGTATCCGCGAGGCGGAACCGATCATCGTCGAGTACACCCCGGAGACCGCGGCCGAGATCGCCCAGCCCCGCCTCGGTGCCGATTCGCTGGTGTGGAAGTTCTACGGCGACGTCCGGGGCATCCTGGGCTTCCAGCGTCTCGCCGGCACCGAGAACTGCATCGAGCAGCTCGGCCAGGCGGTGCTCGACCACTCGGTCATCTTCAGCGACTTCCTCGGCCGTGCGAAGCGCACCGGGCCGCCGGTCATGAAGACCGTCTACAGCACCGAACCGGAGAAGTGGGGGCGGACGGTTCGCGACTTCCATCGCGACATCAAGGGCACCATCAGCGACGGCTCGCGCTACCACGCCCTGAACCCGGAGCTGTTCTACTGGGCGCACGCGACCTTTGTCGACCAGGTCCTCTACATCACCGACACCTTCATCCGCCGGCTGAGCTACGCCGAGAAGGTCCAGATCTTCGAGGAGTCCAAGACCTGGTACCGGCTCTACGGCGTCAGCGACCGCGGACAGCCGGAGACCTATGAGGAGTTCCTCGAGTACTGGGAGGACATGCTCAACCGGTTCGTCCCGCACAAGACCGTCGTCTACGCGACCGGCTACATCCGCCAGGGACTGCCGCGGCCGAAGAACATCCCCGCCCCGGTGTGGAAGGTGCTGTCGGCGCCGCTCAACGCATTCATCCGCACGGTCATCGTGGGCACGCTGCCCCAGCAGATGCGCGACGTCTGTGGCCTGGAGTGGGATGAGAAGAAGGAGAGGAACTTCCAGCGTTTCGCGGCGTTCATGCGGGCGCTCAACCCACTGTTCAACCGCCTACCGATGAAGTACCTCTACGTACCGTGGGCCTACGAGGGCTGGAAGAAGGTCGGCGTCGACCCGCGCAAGCTGCACAACAAGCCGGCGACGTAGGACCACCACGGCCTGAGGGCCCCGCACGACGCCGCCCTCAGGCCAGGAACTCCTGTACCTGTCGGACGAAGTCGTCACGCCGATCGCGGTGCACGCTGTGCCCGGCCTCGATCGTCACGAAACGCGAGTCCTTCAGCGCGTCGGCCACGGTCCGCAGGTGCCGGGGCGGCAGAAAACTGCGCTCGCCGCCGGAGATGACCATCGTCGACGCGGTGACGCGCGGGAGCTGCGCCCACCAGTCGGGCGAGCACACGTCGAACTCCGCGACGATCTCCTCGCCCATCCGCTTGTCGTACCGCACGTACGGAAAGGGATTGCGGGCGAGCGCGAGGATGCCGCGGACCCGCTCCCCGAAGGTCGACTCCATCGTGATGCTCTCGGACAGGTCCGCCTCGTCACGCGGCATCGGCGGGATCTCCTCGAGCACAAGCCGCCGGACGCGGGACGGTTCGTACATCGCCAGCCGCAGCGAGGTGTGGGCGCCGAGCGAGTGCCCGACGACGTCGGCGTGGTGGATGCCGAGGTTGTCGAGCACGTAGACGAGGTCGTCGCGGAAGTCGTCGAGCCGGTAGGGGCCGTCCGGACGCCCGCTGCGCCCGTGCCCGCGCAGGTCGACACTGACGACCGGGCGTCCCCGGCGCCGCAGTGCGGCGGCGAGGTGCCGCCAGGTCGAGTGGTCCGACGCCATCCCGTGGACGAGGACGACCGGCACATCCCGGTTCGGGTCACCGGCCACCCGGACCGCGAGGTCCGGTTCGGACCGTCGACTCAAGACACGCATGGAGACGAGACTACGATCCGCGGTGATGCGTGCCGCATCACACTGGCGCATAAGAGTTCATCGACGATCCGCTGCCGTGCACTGCGGTATCCGCCCTCGGTGAGGGCGCCGCTCGCGCGGAGGTCGTCGAGGGCGTCGAGCAGCTCGGCGACCGGCCGTACCGTGCCGCCGAAGGTCGACGATGCCACCCCCAGCCCGATGAGGACGTCGAGCGCGGTGACGCCCAGGCCGGTCCAGAACATCCACTCGGTCATCGGTGCAATCGGCTGCGGCAAAGAGAAAGGCGCCCGGCCGCTTTCGCGACCGGGCGCCTCCCGTGACTCGGAGAGTCAGTGGATCATCATTGGATCACTTGATGATCTTCGTGACTCGACCCGCACCGACGGTGCGGCCACCCTCGCGGATGGCGAAGCGCAGGCCCTCGTCCATGGCGACCGGCTGGATGAGCTTGACGCTCATCTCGGTGTTGTCGCCCGGCATGACCATCTCGGTGCCCTCGGGGAGGGTCACGACGCCGGTCACGTCCGTGGTACGGAAGTAGAACTGCGGACGGTAGTTGTTGAAGAACGGGGTGTGGCGGCCACCCTCGTCCTTCGACAGGATGTAGGCCTGGCCCTCGAACTCGGTGTGCGGGGTCGTGGTGCCCGGCTTGACGACGACCTGACCGCGCTCGACGTCCTCACGCTTGAGGCCGCGGAGCAGCAGGCCCGCGTTGTCGCCGGCCTGCGCCGAATCGAGGAGCTTGTGGAACATCTCGATACCGGTGACGGTGGTCTTCTGCGACTTCTCGCGGATGCCGACGATCTCGACTTCCTCGTTCACGTTGATCTCGCCGCGCTCCACACGACCGGTGACCACGGTGCCGCGGCCGGTGATGGTGAAGACGTCCTCGACGGGCATGAGGAACGGCTTGTCGGTCTCGCGAACCGGATCCGGGATCGACTCGTCGACGGCAGCCATGAGCTCCTCGATCGACTTGGTCCACTCGGGGTCACCCTCGAGGGCCTTGAGAGCCGAGACCTTGACGACCGGGGCCTCCTCGTCGAAGTCCTGGGCGGCCAGCAGCTCGCGGACCTCCATCTCGACGAGCTCGATGATCTCGTCGTCATCGACCATGTCGGCCTTGTTCAGGGCGACGAGGATGTAGGGCACGCCGACCTGGCGGGCCAGCAGCACGTGCTCGCGGGTCTGCGGCATCGGGCCGTCGGTGGCGGCGACCACGAGGATGGCGCCGTCCATCTGAGCCGCACCGGTGATCATGTTCTTGATGTAGTCGGCGTGGCCCGGGGCGTCGACGTGTGCGTAGTGACGCTTCTCGGTCTCGTACTCAACATGCGAGATGTTGATGGTGATACCGCGAGCCTTCTCCTCGGGAGCCTTGTCGATCTGGTCGAACGCGAAGCTCTTGTTGAGTTCCGGGTACTTGTCGTGCAGCACCTTGGTGATGGCCGCCGTCAGGGTGGTCTTGCCGTGGTCGACGTGACCGATGGTGCCGATGTTCACGTGCGGCTTGGTCCGCTCGAACTTCGCCTTCGCCACTTGATTGTCCTCCTGGACTGTGTTGTTGCTCTACTGGGCGGATCCCAGCAGGGGTTTTCAATTACGTTGGTGCGCCCGCTTGTCGGCCAGCGCGTTCGCTGTGCGAACCGGTGATTACTCGCCGGTCGCCTTCGCGATGATTTCCTTCGACACATTCGCGGGAACCTCCGCGTACGAGTCGAACACCATGGAGTAGTTAGCCCGGCCCTGGGTCTTCGACCGAAGGTCTCCGATGTAGCCGAACATCTCCGACAGCGGAACCAGTGCCCTCACGACACGGGCGCCACTGCGCTCCTCCATGGCCTGGATCTGGCCACGGCGGGAGTTCAGGTCGCCGATGACGTCACCCATGTAATCCTCGGGAGTCGTGACCTCGACGGCCATGATCGGCTCCAGGATGACCGGGTTGGCCATACGCGCAGCTTCCTTGAGGGCCTGCGCGCCGGCGATCTTGAAGGCCATCTCCGACGAGTCGACGTCGTGGTACTGACCGTCGAGCAGGGTGACCTTCAGGTTGACCAGCGGGTAACCGGCGAGGACACCGTACTGCATGGCGTCCTGGGCACCGGCATCGACCGACGGGATGTACTCGCGCGGCACGCGGCCACCGGTCACGGCGTTCTCGAACTCGTAGGTCGCGCCGTCCTCGGCGTCGACCAGCGGCTCGAGCTTGATGATGACCTTCGCGAACTGGCCGGAACCACCGGTCTGCTTCTTGTGGGTGTACTCGTGCTTCTCGACCGTCTTGCGGATGGTCTCGCGGTACGCCACCTGCGGCTTGCCGACGTTGGCCTCGACCTTGAACTCGCGACGCATGCGGTCGACGAGGATGTCGAGGTGGAGCTCGCCCATACCGCCGATGACGGTCTGGCCGGTCTCCTCGTCGAGCTGCACCGAGAAGGTCGGGTCCTCTTCGGCGAGCTTCTGGATCGCGGTGCTCAGCTTCTCCTGGTCCGACTTGGTCTTCGGCTCGATGGAGACGTTGATGACCGGGTCCGGGAAGGTCATGGACTCGAGCACGATCGGGGCGTTCGGATCACACAGGGTGTCACCGGTGGTGGTGTCCTTCAGGCCGATCATCGCGTAGATGTGGCCCGCGACCGCCTCGTCGACCGGGTTCTCCTTGTTGGCATGCATCTGGAAGAGCTTGCCGACGCGTTCCTTCTTGCCCTTGGTCGCGTTCAGCACCTGGGTGCCGGCGTCGATGCGGCCGGAGTACACGCGCACGAAGGTCAGCTTGCCGAAGTACGGGTGCGCCGCGATCTTGAACGCCAGGGCCGCGAACGGCTCGTCCGCGGACGGCTTGCGCGAGAGGATCTGCTCCTCGTCGCCCACCGCGTGGCCCTCGACCGACGGCACGTCCAGCGGGGACGGCAGGTAGTCGATGACCGCGTCCAGCATCGGCTGGACACCCTTGTTCTTGAACGCCGAGCCACACAGGACCGGGTAGAGCTCGCGGGAGACGGTCAGCTTGCGGATCGCAGCCTTGATCTCCTCGACGGTCAGCTCTTCGCCGCCGAAGTACTTCTCCATGAGTTCTTCGGACGACTCCGCCACGGTCTCGAGGAGCTGCTCGCGGTACTCCGCAGCCTTCTCGACCAGATCGGCCGGGATCTCCTCGATGGTCGGCTCGGCGCCGATCTCGACGGTGCCGCGCCAGGTGATGGCCTTCTGCTCGATCAGGTCGACGACGCCGTCGAAGTTGTCCTCGGCACCGATCGGGAGCTGCAGGACCAGCGGCTTGGCGCCGAGACGGTCCTTGATGGTCTGGACGGTGAAGTAGAAGTCCGCGCCCAGCTTGTCCATCTTGTTGACGAAGCAGATACGGGGGACCTCGTACTTCTCGGCCTGACGCCACACCTGCTCGGACTGCGGCTCGACGCCCTCCTTGCCGTCGAACACGGCGACCGCGCCGTCGAGGACGCGGAGGCTGCGCTCCACCTCGACGGTGAAGTCGACGTGGCCCGGGGTGTCGATGATGTTGATCTGGTTCTTGTTCCAGAAGCAGGTCACGGCCGCGGAGGTGATGGTGATACCACGCTCCTTCTCCTGCTCCATCCAGTCGGTGGTCGAGGCACCGTCGTGGGTTTCACCGATCTTGTAGTTGACGCCGGTGTAGAAGAGGATTCGCTCGGTCGTGGTGGTCTTGCCGGCATCGATGTGCGCCATGATGCCGATGTTGCGCACCTTCTTCAGGTCGCTGAGCACTTCCTGTGCCACTTAATCGCCTCGCATTTTCGCTAGAGCTGTTGGGTCTGGGATTGTTCCGGCCGCGGAGACCGGGGTTGTGAGGTGAACTCGCCGACGGCCTCCGCGGCCGGCAAGTGTCACCAGCGGTAGTGCGCGAACGCCCGGTTGGCCTCGGCCATCTTGTGGGTGTCCTCGCGACGCTTCACCGAAGCACCGAGGCCGTTCGAGGCGTCGAGGAGCTCGTTGGCCAGACGCTCGACCATCGTCTTCTCACGACGCTGACGGCTGAAGGTGACGAGCCAGCGGAGCGCGAGCGTGTTGGCGCGGCCCGGCTTGACCTCGATCGGCACCTGGTAGGTCGCGCCACCGACGCGACGGCTCTTGACCTCGAGGGTGGGCTTGACGTTGTCGAGCGCACGCTTGAGGGTCACGACCGGGTCGGTGCCGGTCTTCTCGCGGGCCTGCTCGAGCGCGCCGTAGACGATGCGCTCGGCGGTCGACTTCTTGCCGTCCAGCAGGACCTTGTTCACCAGCTGGGTGACCAGCGGCGAACCGTAGACGGGGTCGTTGATCAGGGGGCGCTTGGGCGCGGGTCCTTTACGTGGCATTTCTGTCAGCTCCCCTTCTTCGCGCCGTAACGGCTGCGGGCCTGCTTGCGGTCCTTGACACCCTGGGTGTCGAGCGAGCCGCGGATGATCTTGTAGCGCACACCGGGCAGGTCCTTCACACGACCGCCGCGGACGAGCACCATCGAGTGCTCCTGCAGGTTGTGGCCTTCACCCGGGATGTAGGCGGTGACCTCCACCGAGCTGGTCAGGCGCACGCGGGCGACCTTGCGCAGCGCGGAGTTCGGCTTCTTCGGGGTGGTGGTGTACACGCGGGTGCACACGCCGCGACGCTGCGGGCTTCCCTTGAGGGCCGCGGTCTTGGTCTTCGCAGCCTTGTCGTGACGGCCCTTGCGGACCAGCTGATTGATGGTTGGCACTAGGTGTTCATTCCCTCTTCTTGTCGGTTGTGGTTGGTGCTCCGGGCAAGTCCGTCCGGATCTCCGGCGGTGAAACCGGTCCGTTTCGGGCTTCCACAACTCGCCCCACCAGCGCGTTCACGCTGGTCAGTACAAATTCGCTACCCCGAGGTCGGGCGTGTCATACACTCGACAGCGGATTCGCTTTGTCAGCCCGCGCCGCCGTCCTGCCGTGGATCGCCGGACCTGGTGGACCGGTCGTGAACCGTTGGCCGGGCATGCGGACTGGCCCGGCATGGGCCGGGCACCGACGATCCACTGTACCGATCGGGTTTGCACAGGTCAAAAAACGGATCCTCTGCGCGACCTGCAGGTCAGCAGGTCGTGTGCACATGGGTCCGGCGACGCTGGGAACTGGCATTACCTCACCCATGCTGACACCGACCCACCCGCTGCGTCGAGGGTTCGGCGAAGCCGTTACCGAGCTGCTCCCCGGACACCGGCCGAAGGGCCCCTCACCTGCGCCGTCAGCGCCGCGTAGCGGATGTCGGGGTCGCGCCGTCGTCCCGTCGGCGAGTACCGGCCGCCGAGCCGTCGGTCGACGACCGTCGCCGGCTGCTCGGTGCCCCGCTCCGCCCAGCGTGGTGAGCATCACCCGCGTCGCGCCGCCGATAGACGCCCTCCCCCGCTTCGGGACAGACCTCGACCGTCGGCGTCGGAGAGACAGAGATGACCGGAGAGATGAGGCCGGCGCCCGAGACCGGTCGCCTTTCCACCGGCACACGTCGCCATTTCCGGGGCCGTCACTCCGGGGTCTGCGGCAGCCTCACCTTCGCCGCCCCGGGCCTGGCCGGGTTCGACGGCGGCGGCACCACCGGGCCGATGTCGCCGTCGGGCGCCTCGTCGAGGTCGACGATGACCGGCGCGTGGTCGCTGGGCTTGCTGCCCTTGCGTGCCTTGCGGTCGACCCAGGCCGCCTCGACACGGCCGGCGGCCTGCTCACCGGCGAGGATGAGGTCGATACGCATGCCGAGGTCCTTGTGGAACATGCCGGCGCGGTAGTCCCAGTAGCTGAAGACCCGCTCGTCCGGCCACCGGTCGCGTACGACGTCGCGCAAGCCGAGCGACTCGAACCGGGACAGCGCCGCGCGTTCCGGCGGGGTGACATGGGTGTGCCCGGCGAAGGCCTCAGGGTCGAAGACGTCGGCGTCGGCGGGCGCGATGTTCATGTCGCCGCACAGCAGCGTCGTCGACGGGTCGGCGACCGCGCGGGCGAGGGCGTCGAGCCATTCGAGCTTGTAGTGGTAGTGGTCCGAGTCGGGAGTGCGGCCGTTCGGGACGTACAGGGAGTAGACGCGCAGGCCGCCGCAGACCGCCGACACCGCACGCGCCTCGAGGGTCTCCGGATCGGGATAGCCGGGCATCCCCTCGAAACCGACCTGCACGTCGTCGAGCCCCGCCCGCGACAGCAGCGCGACGCCGTTCCACTGTCCTTGGCCGACGTGCGCGACCTGGTAACCGCGCTCGGCGAGGTCGGCGCCGAGCGCATCGTGGAAGGCGGCGTCGGAGAGCTTGGTCTCCTGCAGGCAGACGACGTCGGGGCGACGTTCGTCGAGCCAGGGCAGCAGACGAGGAATCCGCTGTTTCACCGAGTTCACGTTCCAGGTCGCCACGCGCATGCGCCCACCGTAGTACGACACGCCGACCCCCTCGGACGGTGACTTCGGACCCTTTCATTCGTCGGTGATCTGTGCCACGTTGGTGTCATCGACACTCTCTCACCGCGTTCCGATCGAACTCCACGGCGGCAGGTCATCGAGCACTCGTGGAAGCGGTCGGCCATGTCCGGGGTGCGGCCCGACGACGCCGTCCCCGACCGAGTCCACGACATCGATTCCGCCGATCCGCTGCTCGACGCGGCGCGCCCTGTTCTCGACGACGCCGCGGCCCGGCTCGCCGACACCGACGTGTCGTTGCTGCTCGTCGACCATGAGTGCCGCATGGTCTCGCGCGTCGCCTTCGGGACCGCGGTCGAGCGCCGGCTCGACGCGATCGGGGTCGCGCCCGGCGTGCCGCTCGGCGAGGACGTCGTCGGCACCACGGCGTTGGGCACCCCCGCCGAGATCCGCGGCGGGGTCGTCGTCAACAGCAGCGAGCACTACCTGGAACAGCTGCGCTCGATCAGCTGCTATGGGCGGCCGATCATCCACCCGGCGACCCGTCGCCTGGCCGGGATCATCTGCATGTCGGAGATCGCCGAGCGGATCAATCCCCTCGCGGTGCCGCTCGTCGACGGGATCGTCACCGACATCGCCGATCGGCTGCTCGACCGGTCCCGGGCGCACCAGCGTCGCGTTCTCGACGCCTTCCAGCGGGCGGCGCCCCGACGCGACATCGCGGTGGCCGCGATCGGTGACGACCTGCAGCTCACCAATGCCCTCGCCGCGGAGCTGCTGTCCCCCACCGACATCGGCGCCTTGCGCGCCCTCGCCACCGATCCGGCGCTGCGGGCCACGACCCTGCCGCTGACGCTGGTGTCGGGTATGGAGGTGGAGGTCAACGTCGAACCGGTCGCCGGCACCCGTGGCGCGGCGCTCTTCCGCTTCCGGCCCGTGGCCCCGCCGTCGACTCCGCGGCCGACGGACGTGCGGGTGCCGTCCCCGACGAGCATCGCGGTGTCGGGCGAACCGGGGACCGGGCGCACCACGCTGGCGCGCGGGTTCGCCGCCGACGCGGTGCCGGGTGTGAGCCCTGCCCACCTCGATGTCGCCGACGAGCTGATCGCGGGCCGGACGCCTGACGTCGCGGCGGCGCTCGCGCAGGCCCGGTCGGCAGGGATACCACTGATCGTCGACGGCGTGGACCTGCTCGACGACCGGTCCCTCGCCCTGCTCACGCGGGCCACCGTGTCGGCGCCGGCGTCGTCGCCGCTCATCGTCGTGAGCGGGCCGCGCGCCCAGGCGGGCCCTGCGGTCGCCGCGCTGCTGAGCCGTTGCGCCACCCGGGTCGACCCGCCCCCGCTGCGGCATCGGACCTCGGAGCTGGCCGCGATCGCGAGCGCCGTGCTCGCCGACATCGACCCCGACCTGACGCTGTCGGGATCGGCGACCGACGCGCTCCTCAGCCAGGACTGGCCGGGCAACCTCACCGAGCTCATCGCGGTCCTGCGGGAGGCGGCCTCCGCCTGCCGCACCCGGATGTCACGGGTGGTCGAGACCGCCGATCTGCCGGCCGATCACCGCACCACGACGCGGGCGGCCCACCTGTCGGGACGGGAGCAGGCCGAACGCGCCGCGATCGTCGATGCGCTCGAACGGTCCGGAGGCAACAAGGTCCGGGCCGCACGGGACCTCGGGATCAGCCGCACCACGCTGTACGCGCGGATGCGGGCGCTGGGGATCCAGACCCCGGGCACCTAGCCGGGCGTCAGTCGACGAGCGGATCGGCGACGGCCTGCCGGGCGAGCGCGGCGATGAGGTCGGTCTGGGTGACGATGCCGACCAGCACGTCGCCGTCGAGCACCGGCACGGCGTCGCAGCCGCTGTCGGCGAGCATCGGCAGCAGCGCGGCGACCGGTGCGTCCGGAGCCGCGATCGGCAGCGTCGTGGCCATGACGTCGACCGCGGTCAGCGAACTGCCGTCACGCCGGAACAGGCGTCCGAACACCCGGTCCGATCCTCGGCGGGCACCTCCGTCCCGCAGGCGCGAGACCAGATGGATCTGGAACACCACACCCAGGAACCGTCCGTCGTCGGTCACGACGGGCAGTGAGGTGAACCGGTGGGTGTCGAACATCCGGGCCAGGTCGCCCACCGTCGATCCCGGTCCGACGGTGACCAGGTCCTCGGACATGATGTCGCCGGCGACGAGGGGACCGGCGCGATGACCGGCGGCCTGCAGTTCCGCGGCGCCGACCAGTCGCGCGAGGTCCGCGACGCCGAGGTTGAGCGACTGCCCGTAGCGGTCGAGGATGTCGACCAGCTCGCCCTCGTCCAGCCCGATCCGGCTGCCGGCCGAGGGTGTGTCCTCGAACCGCCGGTAGGGGTACCTGCGGCCGGTGAGGCGCGCGTAGACGACGGCCAGCACCACGAGGGCGATCGTCCCGACGGCCACCGGTTCGAGGGCGAACCGGAACCCCAGCTCACGGACCATGCCGGGGCTCAGGGCCGCGGACATCGCCACCGCGCCGCCGGGTGGATGGACTGCGCGGCAGGCCACCATCGCCAGGAAGGCCGCCCCGACGGCCACCGGGGCGGCGACCTGAACGGGCAGTCCGATCGAGCTGACCGCGACGCCGACGAGCGCGGACACGGTGTTCCCGACGACGGCCGACCACGGCTGTGCGAGCGGGCTGTTCGGCGCTCCGAAGAGCAGGATGGCCGAGGCGCCGAACGGCGCGATCAGGAAGAGACCGGTGTGCACGTCGACCGACGACGACCACAGCACCACGGCGAGGATTCCGACGCCGACGGTCGCGCCGAGACCGGCCCGCAGGGCTTCTCTGGGCTGCGTCGCGGCGGCCACCGGGCCGAGCGAGCGCAGGACCCGGCGCAGCCCGGAGAACGTGGACGCAGGCGCTGTCATCGGTCACCTTCCTGCGTCCATGGGGTTCCGGCGGCAGGCGCCACCACCGGAAGAGGCTAGCCGCGCCGTCGACGGCCACCGCCCGCACCCTCGCCTCCGCCCCTTCCCTGTACAGCTGCGGTGTTCAGTTTCTGGACACGGCGACGCCGGAGATCGGTGGGAGAAATGAGTCAGGTCACACCTATGACCCAGATCACCCCTGGCCCCGGACCGGTGCCGGCCCGGCGGGTGGTCTACCACGTCGAGATGGAGGTTCCCATGACCGCAGTCGCCACCGAACTGCTGCCGAGAGTCCGCGACTTCATCGCCCGCGACCGTCCGATGCTGATCGGCGGAGAGTGGGTCGACTCGGCGTCGGGCCGCACCTTCGAGACCATCGATCCGGCCACCGCCCGCCCGATCACCTCGGTCGCGCACGGCGACACCACCGACGTCGATCGCGCGGTCCGCGCCGCACGCGAGGCCTTCGACAACGGTCCGTGGACCCGGATGAAGCCGAACGAGCGGGAGCGGCTGCTGTGGCGGGTGGGCGACCTCCTCACCGAACGCGCCGAGGAGTTCGGTCAGCTCGAGGCCCTCGACAACGGCAAGGCCGCGACCATCGCGACCGCGGTCGACGTCGCGTGGTCGGCCGACATCTTCCGCTACAACGCGGGCCTGGCCACCAAGATCACCGGTACCACCGTCGACGTGTCGATGCCATTCGTGCCCGGCGGCGAGTTCCACGCGTACACGCTGCGCGAACCGGTCGGCGTGTGCGGCCTGATCGTGCCGTGGAACTTCCCGCTGCTGATGGCGGCCTTCAAACTCGCCCCCGCGCTGGCCGCCGGAAACACCGTGATCCTCAAGCCGGCCGAACAGACGCCGCTCACCGCGCTGCTGCTCGGGGAGATCTTCTGCGAGGCCGGGTTCCCGCCCGGCGTGGTCAACATCGTCACCGGCTTCGGCGACGCGGGTGCGGCGCTGTCCGCGCACGACGACGTCGACAAGATCGCCTTCACCGGCTCCACCGAGGTGGGCAAGAAAATCGTCGACGCCGCGAAGGGCAACCTCAAGAAGGTGTCGCTCGAGTTGGGCGGCAAGAGCCCCAACATCGTGTTCGCCGACGCCGACTTCGAGAAGGCGGTCGCCGGTTCGGTCGCGGCATGGATGTTCAACCACGGCCAGTGCTGCGTCGCCGGCACCCGACTCTTCGTCGAACGCCCGATCTTCGACGACTTCACCGCGGCGGTCGCGGAGGCCGCGTCGAAGGCGAAGATCGGGCCGGGTCTCGACCCCGCCACCGAACTCGGCCCGCTGGTCAGCCAGGAACAGTTCGACCGCGTCTCGGGCTACCTGGCCGCCGGCCTCGCCGACGGGGCACGCGCACTGACCGGCGGAAGACGCTGGGGCGACGAGGGGTTCTTCATCGAGCCGACCGTCTTCGTCGACGTCGAGCCCGACTTCTCCATCGTCCGCGAGGAGATCTTCGGTCCGGTCGTCGCGGCCATGCCCTTCGACGCCGACGCCGGGGTCGCGGCCGCCGCCAACGACTCGATCTACGGCCTCGCCGCCGGGATCTGGACCAGCGACCTGTCCAAGGCCCACCGCACGGCCCGCGCGCTCAAGGCCGGTTCGGTCTGGGTGAACCAGTACAACGGCTTCGACACCGCGATGCCCTTCGGCGGCTTCAAGCAGTCCGGCTGGGGCCGTGAACTCGGTTCGGCCGCAATCGATCTGTACACCGAGACCAAGGCCGTCAACATCCAGCTCTGATCTCTCCCCTCCCCCGAGATTCCCCCGCAAGTGCAGAGGAGCACATGATGACACTCACCACCAAGGCCGCCGTACTCACCGGACCCGGGAAGCCCTTCGAGATCGTCGAACTCGATCTCGACGAACCCCGTGAGGGCGAGGTCCTGATCAAGTACGTCGCCGCCGGGCTCTGCCACTCCGACCTCCACCTCACCGACGGCGACCTACCGCCCCGCTATCCCATCGTGGGAGGCCACGAGGGTTCGGGCATCATCGAGGCCGTCGGCCCGGGGGTCACGAAGGTGAAGCCGGGCGATCATGTCGTGTGCAGCTTCATCCCCAACTGCGGTACCTGCCGCTACTGTTCGACGGGCCGGCAGAACCTGTGCGACATGGGCGCCACCATCCTCGAGGGATCGATGCCGGACGGCACCTTCCGGTTCCATTCCGGCAAGGATGATTTCGGCGCCATGTGCATGCTCGGCACGTTCTCCGAGCGCGCCACCATCTCCCAGCACTCGGTGGTGAAGGTCGACGACTGGCTGCCGTTGGACAAGGCCGTGCTGGTGGGCTGCGGTGTGCCGTCGGGCTGGGGCACCTCGGTCTACGCCGGTGGTGTGCGGGCCGGTGACACCGTCGTGATCTACGGCATCGGCGGACTCGGCATCAACGCCGTCCAGGGCGCGGTGTCGGCGGGCGCCAAGTACGTCGTCGTCGTCGACCCGGTCGACATGAAGCGCGAGGCAGCCCTGAAATTCGGTGCGACGCATGCCTTCGCCGATCCCGCGGAGGCCGCGGCCAAGGTCAACGAGCTGACCTGGGGGCAGGGCGCCGATCAGGCCCTCATCCTGGTCGGCACGGTCGACGAGGAGGTGGTGTCGAACGCGACCGCGGTCATCGGCAAGGGCGGCACCGTGGTCATCACCGGTCTCGCCGACCCGGCCAAGTTGACCGTGCACGTGTCCGGCTGTGACCTGACGCTCAACCAGAAGACGATCAAGGGCAGCCTGTTCGGCTCGGCCAACCCGCAGTACGACATCGTCAAGTTGCTGCGTCTGTACGACCAGGGCCAGCTCAAGCTCGACGAGCTGATCACCACCACCTACACCCTCGACCAGGTGAACGAGGGCTACCAGGACCTGCGCGACGGAAAGAACCTGCGCGGCGTCATCATCCACGACAGCTGAGCGACCCTCGCCATCTCGCTGCTGTTGTCCGCCGGCGGCTCGCCGGGAGGTCTCACCTCTCGGTGAGCCGCCGGCTTTCCGCGGTCACCTCCGGCGCGGGAGAATCGGATTCCGATGTTGCGGCACCTCGATCGCCGCCGCCATGCCCCGCACCGCCGCCGTGACCCGGTCGAGTTGCCGCACCGGATCGGGATCGGCGGGTTCGAACACGAGACGGGGTTCGGCCATGGGCATCTCGCCGCCGTGCTCCACGGCCGATCCGACACCGCCGTGCTCCACGGCCGATCCGACACCGCCGTGCTCCACGGCCGATCCGACACCGCCGTGCTCCACGGCCGATCGGACACCGCCGTGCTCGATGACCGGCACCGTGTCGTCGACGGCCTCCCGTAGTTCGGCGAGCGGGTCCCGGTCGTCGGACCGGCCACCGGGAGCCACACCGGTGTCGTCCTGTATCGGCCCCACCACCGACCAGGCGAGTCCGCGTGCCGCGCGGGTCGTCTCGTGCAGATGCGGACGCAGGCGGCGCAACATCGAGCGGTGGGATCGACTGAGCGCGAAGACCGCCGACGTCGCGGCATCGAGAACCGCGGACTCGGCCTCGTCGAGAACCCGGACGGCGTGCAGGATCGCAGACGTGTCGGGTCGCGTGGCGGAGTCGGTGATCGCCTTCGTCGCCGCCTCGGCGAGGTCGACGAGCGCATCGAAGTAGGCGCGCAGTTTGCTGTCGAGGACCGGCGAGGTCGGTGTGCTCAGCACGAGGAACGCCGCGGCCGCGCCGACGACCGCTCCGCACAGGGTCTCCTCGACGCGCCATTCGACGATGTGGCGGTTGAGCACGCCGAGCAGGTCGTAGCTGTTGGTCAGGACGACCGTGATGAACAGGATCGTCCAGGTGTAGGAGACCGCGCCGAGGTAGAAGGCGAAGAAGACCGCGGATACGACGATGACGTACTGGATCACCGGATGTTCACCGATGATCAGCAGCATCGCGATGCCGATCGCCAGTCCGACCACGGTTCCCTTCACCCGCTTCACGGCCTTGGTGAGGATGGCTCCGCGCGTGGCCATCCCGTTGAAGACCATGAAGGCGCTGAGCACCGCCCAGTACCAGCGGCTCGCCGAGATGAGATCGCCGACGACGACCGCCACCGAGCAGGCGACCATGACCTGCAGCGCATAGCGGGTGGTGTCGGGACGGGGCGTCTTCGGTTTCGGTGTTCGGGAAGACGATCCCGACGGCGCCGGCGGCACCATGGTCCGACGGCGATGCCGGACCTCGATCGCGCTCAGATCGGCCGCCGCCGACGCGACCACGCCGAGCGTGGCGACCGTCGCGTCGTGCCCGCCGACCGTCGGCGCCGCGCCCGACGGGGACCGCAGTACGTCTCGGACCCACGACACCGACTGTGCGACGGTGGAATCCGGCCGCCCGGGGGCGGCACCCGCGTCGGCCACGGTCAACGCCGCCTGCTCGCACGACAAGTGCAGCGTCGCGACCCGGAGCGACAGCGTCGCATCGTCGACGTCGGTGTAGCGGGCGGCGTCGTAGTTCTTCTGCCAGACGGCCGTCGCATTCGTCGCGGCCGACAGCCGGGTGATCGCCGCTCCGAGCCGATCCCGGTCCCGTTCCGGTTCGCCGCTCGACTCGACCGCGACGCGCAGCAGGTCGTCGGCGCAGGCGCGCAGGCTGCGCAACAGACTCTCGAGTTCGCGGCCGGGCCGGTCGGGGATCAGCACGAGGCGCACGAGCAGCGCGCTCACCACGGCGACGGCCACCAGGGTCCAGATCACCGGGAGGGCCTCGAGGTCGGCCCGCATGATCACCGCGAAGAAGAACGTGAAGAACCCGAAGAAGCCG
Source organism: Gordonia aurantiaca (assembly GCF_039939235.1). Lineage (NCBI taxonomy): Bacteria > Bacillati > Actinomycetota > Actinomycetes > Mycobacteriales > Gordoniaceae > Gordonia > Gordonia aurantiaca. The sequence goes on from NZ_JBDUUF010000003.1 coordinate 86,982, forward strand.
AGGGCACTCCCCCGCGGCCCGTAGCGGGTGGTCCACGCCGCGGCCCCGGCGATCACGACGAACGCGATCGCACGCGCGATCGGCCACGGGTGCAGCAGGCACGCGACGAGCGCCGCCGCGCAGCCCGGGACGAGGAGTGCGACGGTCGTGACGATCCTGGCCCGCGCGGTGGTGTCCTTCACCGCGCCCACCGTCGCCCACAGCGACAGGAAACCGGCCGAGATCTCCGCCGCGGCGGGGACATCGGTCACCGTGCGCAGCGCGAGGACCAGCAGTGCGCCGATCGCCATCGCCGACGCACCGCGCGCGGCCTTGCGCAGACGGGCGGCACCGGGATCGTGCGTCGTCAGCAGCGCGGTCAGGGCGAAGGGCAAAGCCATGCCCGAGATCATCCCATCGGCGCTCCCGTTCGTCGCCGGCCGGCGAAGCATGTTCGTGCCACCGTGGCGATGCATCGGCGATGCTGCGACTGCTCCGCGCGACCGGGTGCTTGAATCACCCTGTGACAGCGACCTGGTGGATCCGTGTTCTCCGCATCGCCTTCGCCGCCGTCGGCACCGGTGCCCTGGTCTACCAGGTGATGGTCCGTTGGGGCGACCCCGATTTCACCCTCGGCAACTTCTTCGGCTACTTCACCGTGCTCAGCAACATCGCGGCCGCGGCGGTGCTGCTCGTCGGCGGCCTCATCGCCCCGACGGCGCCCGGGTGGGAGTGGTTCCGCGGCGCGGTCACCACCTGCATGGTGATCACCGGCATCGTGTACGCCCTGCTGCTCGGCGATGTGGACGTGGACGTCACCTACAGCTGGGTCAACGACGTCCTGCACCGCATCATCCCGCTGGTGATGCTCCTGGACTGGGTCATGGTGCGCGCCCGGCGTCTACCCGAACGCAGCTGGCTGACATGGCTGGCGATCCCGCTCGTCTACGGTGTCTACACGCTGATCCGCGGCCCCATTGTCGACTGGTATCCGTACCCGTTCATCGACCCGCGCGATCAGGGTTACGTCTCGATGACCATCTCCTTGATCGTGGTGTTCGTCGGGATGACGCTCATGTCCTTCGGCGTGTACTGGGCGGGCACGAGAGGACGCTCGACGACGACCACGCCGGGCTGACGCCTCGGACTCAGCGCACGCCGTCCGCCCCCAACGCGACGGCGAGCTGTTCGCACCACGTGTCGACGACCTGGGCGCGACGTGCCGAGTCGTCGGTCAGGGTGTCGGCCAGCCCCAGGCCGCGCGCGAAGTCGAGGGTGGCCTGCACGAGCCGGAAGCCCTTCTCGTCGTCGGGCGACACCCCCATCGCCGCCATCGTCCGCTGATGCGCCGCGCGGGCGAACTTCGCCTCGAGCGGAAGGATCAGCTTGCGCAGGGCGGGATCGGACGCCGCGGCCGCCCACACCTGCAGCGCCGCCTTGAACTCCGTGCCGGTGTAGACATCCACGATCCGCCGGACCGCCGCGAGCACCCGCGCGGAGCTCATCGCCTCTCCCGCTTCACCGATCTCGCTGTCCGACGCCACGGTCAGATCCTCGAAGACCTGCTCGAGCGCTGCGGTGATCAGTGCCTCCCGCGTCGGGAAGTGGTGCTGGGCCGCGCCCCTCGACACCCCGGCGCGTTCGGCGACGGCGGCGACGGTGGCCGCGGCCCAGCCGTCGGCCGCGAGGGCGTCGATCGTCGACCGCAGCAGGCGTTCCCGCGTGCGGCGTGAACGTTCCTGCTGCGGTTCGCGGGAGTTCGCGGTGACAGACGTGGACACGCCTCGATCCTGCCTCAGTACGACTTCGGCAGGCCCAGGCTGGTCTGCGCGACGAAGTTGAGGATCATCTCCCGGCTGACCGGGGCCACACGCGCGATGCGGACCAGGCTCAGTAGAGGCGCCAGGCCGTACTCGGTGGTCAGGCCGTTGCCGCCCATCGAGTGCACGGCATGGTCGACGATGTTCTTCGCGGCCTCGGCGGCGGCGTACTTCGCCATGTTCGCCGGCTCGGCGGCGCCCCAGTCGTCACCCGCGTCGTAGAGCGTGGCGGCCTTCTGCATCATCAGCTTGGCCATCTCGAGCTCGATCTTGCCCTGGGCCAGCGGATGGGCGATGGCCTGATGCGCACCGATCGGGGTCTTCCAGACCTGGCGGCTGTTCACGTATTCGACGGCCTTGCCGAGCGCGAACCGGCCCATGCCGATCGCCGACGCCGCAGCCATGATCCGCTCCGGGTTCAGTCCGGCGAACAGTTGGCTCAAGGCAGCGTCCTCGTCGCCGACGAGCGCGTCGGCGGGCAGTCGGACGTCGTCGAGGAAGAGCTGGAACTGCTTCTCCGGGTTCACCAGCTCCATGTCGATCATCGTCCAGGTGAAGTTCTCGGCGTCCGTCGGCACGATGAACAGCGCAGGCTTGAGCTTGCCGGTCTTGGCGTCCTCGGTGCGGGAGACGATCAGCACGGCATCCGCCTGGTCGACACCGGAGATGAACACCTTCTGGCCCGACAGCAGCCAGTCCGAGCCGTCGCGCCGGGCGGTGGTGGTGATGTTGTGCGAGTTGGAACCGGCGTCGGGTTCGGTGATACCGAAGGCCATGGTGATGGAACCGTCGGCGAGACCAGGCAGCCAGCGCTGCTTCTGCTCGTCGGTGCCGAACCGCGCGATGATGTTGCCGCAGATGGCCGGCGAGACCACCAGCATCAGCAGGCCGGTGCCGGTGGCGGCGAGTTCCTCCATGACGATGGCGAGTTCGTACATGCCGGCACCGCCGCCGCCGTACTCCTCGGGCAGGTTGACGCCGATGAAGCCGAGCTTGCCGGCCTCCTGCCAGAGTTCGTCGGTCTTACGTCCCTCGCGGGCGCACTGCTGGAAGTAGTCCTTGCCGTACTTGGCGGCCAGACCTGCCACCGCGGCGCGCAGTTCGGCGCGCTCGGGGGTCTCCACGAAGGGGTTGTCCTGGACGGTCATGTGAATGCGGTCCTCTCGTTGTCTGTGTGCCGTGCGCCGGTCAGGCCTGGTAGCCGAGCCGCTTCGCGGCCAGGCCGGTGAGGATCTCGGTGGTGCCGCCGCCGATGCCGATGATGCGCATGTCGCGATACTGGCGTTCGACCTCGGTGCCGGTCATGTAGCCCAACCCGCCGTGCAGCTGAACGGCCTTGTTGGCCACCCATTCCCCGGTCTCGACCGCGGTGTTCTTGGCGAAGCAGACCTCGGCGATGAGATCGTCGTTCGAGGTGACCTTCCGCTCGACGACGGCGCGGGTGTAGGTGCGGGCGATGTCGATGCGGCGGGCCATCTCGGTGAGCGTGTCCTGCACCGACTGCCGCGCGATGATCGGCTTGCCGAAGGTGTGCCGGTCGCGGGCCCACTGCAGGGTCAGGTCGAGGCAGCGCTGGGCGCTGGCGTAGGCCTGCACCGCGAGCCCGGACCGCTCGGTCACGAACGCCATCGCGATCTGGGCGAAACCGGAGTTCTCCGCGCCCACGAGGTTCTTGACCGGCACACGCGCGTCGACGAACGACAACTCGGCGGTGTCCGAGCAGCGCCAGCCCATCTTGTCGAGCTTGCGGGTGACGGTGAAACCCGGTGTCTCCTTGTCGATCACGAGCAGCGACACACCGCCGGCACCCGGGCCGCCGGTGCGCACCGCGGTGACGACGAAGTCGGCCCGGACACCCGAGGTGATGTAGGTCTTGGAACCGTTGACGACGTAGTGGTCGCCGTCGCGGACGGCCTTGGTGGTCAGGTTGCCGACGTCGCTGCCGCCGCCGGGCTCGGTGATGGCGAGGGAACCGATCTTCTCGCCCGCGAGGGTCGGACGCACCCAGCGGTCGATCTGTTCGGGATCGCCGGCCGCGATGAGATGCGGCAGGGCGATGCCGTGGGTGAACAGGCCGGAGAAGATGCCGCCCGCGGCGCCCGCGTAGTGCAGCTCCTCGGCGAGGATGGTGGTGTCGATGAGGTCACCGCCGGACCCGCCGACCTCTTCCGGGATGCCGAGACCGAAGAGACCGAGCTTGGCGGCCTCGAGGTGGAGCTCACGCGGGATCAGACCCTCGCGCTCCCACTCGTCCTGGTACGGGAGGATGTGCTTCTCGACGAATTTCCGCACGGTGGAACGCAGTTCGAGGCGTTCCGGAGTATCCCAGACGTTCGGGCTGGCAATGGGCACCCGTGGCTCCTTCTTCTCGGTCTTCTCGGTGGGATGTGGGTATCGATGTCGTGTGTGGACGGCCCGGAGGCGTTCAGGCCCCGCGCGGTTCGCGACCGCTGCCGGGCGGGCCGGCGAAACACTGTGCGATCGACGACCATTCGAGGGCGTCGTCGCCGATCAGCTCCAGGCTCAGGTCGGCGCGCGCGCGACGCTGGGTGACCAGCAGACAGAAGTCCAGCGCCGGACCGCGCACGATGTTCGTCGCATCGTCGGGCCCCCAGGTCCAGACCTCGCCCGACGGCGCGGTGAGTTCGACGCGGAACTGCTCTGCGGGCGGGGTCTTGCCGTTGACGATGTAGGCGAAGTCGCGCGTGCGCACACCGATGTGCGCGATGTGCCGCAGCCGATCGGTCGGCAGGACCGTGATCCCGAGCGCGTCGGCGACGTCGAGCCCGTGCGCCCAGGTCTCCATCAGGCGCGCGGTGGCCATCGACGCCGCGGACATCGGCGGCCCGAACCACGGGATCCTCACGCCGTCCGGAACCGCGCGCAGGACGGCCGCGAGTCGGGCGCGCGCCGCGCGCCAGCGGGAGAGGAGCTCGTCCGCCGGGACCCCGGCGCCCGCCTCGGCCGCGTCGTCGACGTAGGTCTCGGGGTTGTTCTGCAGCGCCTCGGTCAGCAGCGCGGTGAACCTCTCGGCGTCGGTGGCCGCGAGCGCCGCGACCTCGTCCGTCCAGGCCAGGTGTGCGACCTGGTGGGCGATGGTCCACCCCTCGGCGGGCGTCGGCGTCGCCCACCCCGTGTCATCGAGATCGGACACGAGGGCATCGAGCTGCTCGGATTCGGTTTCGAGGTCGTCGACGACCTGCTGCACGGCTGCACGGGACATGTCAGCAGCGTCACACACTCTCCGAGAAGAATCAAGCGCGCTTGATTGTTTTTTCCCGACACGATCACCTCGGATGGCGATCGACGCAGGTCAGTGGTAGTGGACGTCCAACGTCGCGCGACTGAGCAACACGTCGTCGTAGGAGGTCATGGTCGCCTCGAACGAGGAGATGCGTCGCCCGGTCTTGATGGGCGTCACCTCGACGGTGACCTCTCCCCCGTCCACGGCGGGCGAGCGGTAGAAGCCGATCGCCATGTCGCCGATCGAGTATTCCTGCCCGGCCCCGGCGTGGAGCTGGCCCGCAAAGGAGCCGGCCTGGCCGACGATCGTCGCGATCACGCCGCCGTGCATGGTGCCGAACATGTTGCCCATCCACCCCTCGGTGAGGGCACGGAAGCGGACACCGGCGTCGCGTTCCGAGGTTCCGTCGAGGATCTCGACGGTGCCGTCGAGCATCTCGGTGAGCGGCCCGGGTTCGCGGACCTTGGTCGCGACCTCCTCGACGATCTCGCGTCCGGTGAGAGCGACCGGGATCGGTTCGGGGAGCCGCACGTCGACCTCGCAGCCCGGCAGCGGCAGACCGATCTCGCCGGAGGGGGTCTCGCCGACCGGGGCACGCCCCACGCGGACGTTGCGGGCGGTGCCGATACATCGCAGTTCGCCTGCGCCGGTGCGGATCGCGACGGTCGTCGACCCCCAGCCCTCGTCGTGCATCATCACCTCGGCGCGCGCCGAGAGGGTGTCGCCGGCCTGCGCGCGCCCGTGCGTCGACAAGGACAGCCGGGCCTGCAGGGTGGCCGCCGACGGATCGCCGTGCACCTGGTGGAACGGGATACCGCCGCAGTGGTCGAAGAGGACCGCAAGCGCCGGCAGCTCGATGAGGCCGCGGTGATCGGCAAAGCGATTGCACAGCACCTGCCCGGCGCGGACGGTACGCTCCGAGACCTCGATGCCACCGACATGAAAGGCGTTCAGGGGATCGCGGGGTTCGGCGTGCTGCCCATGTGTCATGGATCCCCTTCTATCAGCCGGACGCAGCCGACCTCACATTGAGGAGTTCAACATCACTGCCGTAGGCTCGGTTATAAGTGTCCAGAGTGACGGGAGATACACATGGGACGCAAGATCACTGCAGCACTCGGAGCTCTCGCGGCATTCAGCGCGCTCTCCATCGGCGCGGCCTCCGCTCACGCGACGCCGGGTGAGCAACCGCTGAGCGTCGACCAGGTCCCGAACGCCGGCATCACCGTCGGGTCGAACGGCATCAGCGGAGGCTTCGCGGCCTCCATCCTGGCATCGGCCACCGTACCCGGCGTCACCCAGGTCGCGCTGGACACCATGCCCACCGAGGCGTGCGCGACCAACCTGAGAGGCGCCCGGGTCGGCATCTCGTGGACGAACAAGACCACGGGAGCCACCGGCAGCAAGGTGTTCGACGCCTGCAGCGACGGCCGCCCGGCCGACGGCGTGGCCCTCGAGACCGGCGCCGGCAAGGTCGAGTTCACGACGACGATCATCGGCCAGAACGATCAGACCTTCACGGTCGTCCCCGGCAGCGGGTCGTTCACCCGCTGACCAGGCCCCACGGACCTGCCGGGGATGCCGCGGCGTCCCCGGCAGGTCCGCGAGTAGACAATTTCTCAGATCTGTACATACGCCAGGTGAACGCGTTCTAGATTCGGCTGCATGGCCGAGACAGTCACCCAGCTTCTGCAGGCACGCGCCGACGACGACAACCTGGCGATCACCTACGAGGGCCGCACCTGGACGTGGCGCGAATACATCCGTGAGTCGGAGAAGACCGCCGCCGCGATCCTCGGTCTCGCCGACACCTCCCGTCCCATGCACATCGGGACGCTTCTCGGCAACACCCCCGACATGCTCATCGCCCTCGCGGCCGGCGCGCTCGGCGGTTATGTCACCGCCGGCATCAACAACACCCGCCGAGGTGAGGGCCTCGCAGGCGACATCCTCCGCGCCGATTGTCAGATCCTCATCACCGACGCCGAGCACCGGCCGCTCCTCGACGGTCTGGACCTCCCCGGCGTCCGCATCCTCGACACCTCCACGCAGGAATGGGCCGACCTCGTCGCGAATGCCGGTGAGCTGACCCCACATTCGGTGCCCGGCGCGATGGACACCTACATGCTCATCTTCACCTCCGGCACCAGCGGCGACCCCAAGCCGGTCCAGTTCGCGCACATGATGATCCCGTTCGCGGGGCCGGTGCTGGTGGACAAGTACGACATCGGACCCGGCGACGTCTGCTACCTGTCGATGCCGCTGTTCCACAGCGCAGCGCTGATGGGCGGCTACTGCGTCGCCCTGTGCGGCGGCGCCGCCATCGCCCCGGCCAAGTTCTCCGCGTCGACCTTCCTGCACGACATCCGCCGCTACAACGCGACCTACATGAACTACGTGGGCAAGCCCCTCGCCTACATCCTCGCCACCGAGGAGAAGCCCGACGATGCCGACAACCCGCTGCGGGTCGCCTTCGGAAACGAGGCCACCGACCGCGACATCGAGGAGTTCTCACGGCGTTTCGGCTGCACCGTGTGGGACGGCTTCGGCTCCACCGAGCTGGCGATCATCATCACCCGCGAACCCGGTACGCCGCCCGGCTCGATCGGCCGGGGTTTCCCGAACGTCGCGATCTACCACGAGGATCCGCTGGAGGAGTGCCCACCCGCGCGGTTCGACGAGACCGGGGCGCTGCTCAACCCCGACGAGGCCATCGGCGAGCTGGTCAACGTCGAGGGCGGCGGGATGTTCATGGGCTACTACAACAACGAGGAAGCCACCAGAGAGCGCCTGCGCCACGGCATGTACTGGTCCGGCGACCTCGCGTACAAAGATTCCGACGGCTGGATCTACCTGGCCGGGCGCACCGGCGACTGGATGCGCGTCGACGGTGAGAACCTCGCCGCCGGTCCGATCGAGCGCATCCTGCAGCGCATCCCCGAGGTGAACCGGGTCGCCGTCTACGCGGTGCCCGACGAACACGTCGGCGACGCCGTCATGGCCGCCATCGTGCTGCAGGACGACGCCGAGCTCACCCCGGAGCGATTCGCCGAACAGCTTACCGCGCAACCGGATCTGTCACCCAAGGCCTGGCCGACCTACGTCCGCGTCGCCGACGATCTGCCCACCACGGCGACAAACAAGATCCTCAAGCGCGCGCTGAAGGAGGAGGGCCCCACCGCGGGCACCGGGACGCTGTGGGTCCGCGAACCGAGATCGCGGGTGTATCGCGAGACGGTGAGCGCGAGCGCCTGATCCGCGCCGGACGGCAGGCAGATCGTATGGACCGGCTCACCGAACTCGGCTACTACGCCCTCTCGCGCCATCCGGTCACGCCGCGTGAGCTCGCCGCGGAGGCGCGCTTCGCCGACGACCTCGGACTCGGGACGGCGTTCGTGTCCGAGCGGTTCAACGTCAAGGACGCCGCCGCGCTGTGCGGTGCGCTCGCCGGGGCGACCGAGGATCTCGGCATCGCCACCGCCGCGACCAACCACAACACGCGTCATCCGATCATCACCGCGACCATGGGCGCGACGCTCCACGAACTGTCCGGCGGGCGTTTCGCGCTCGGGCTCGGCCGCGGTATAGCGCCGCAGTGGCAGATCCTCGGCGTGCCGCTCGTCAGCGGCGCGGGACTGCGTGACATCACCGGCCTTCTGCGGAGGCTGTGGGCAGGCGAGATGGTCGTGGGACACGACGGGCCGGCCGGCTCGTATCCGCTGCTCGGTCTCGGTGTGACACTCGAGCCCCCACCGCCGGTCCTGCTGGTGACGATGAGCCCTCGGACCCTGGAGCTGGCGGGCGAGATCGCCGACGGCGTCGTGCTGCACACCTACTTCGGCGCCGACGCCACCAGGCGGGCCGTCGAGCACGTCCGGCGCGGAGCCGAACGCGCGGATCGCGACCCGGCGTCGATCCGGATCTGGTCGGTCGTCGCGACCGTCACCGACGACCTCGCCCCGCCCGACCGCGTGCGCCGGCTCCATGGACGGCTGGCCACCTACCTGCAGGGCTATCCCGACCAGCTGATGTGCGCCAACGACTGGGACCCGGCCGATCTCGAACGCATCCGCGCGACAACGGCGTTCGGCAATGCCCGCGGCCCGATCGACGCCACGGCCACCGACGACGAGCTCGCCGAACTCGCCGAGGTGATCCCCGAGGCGTGGGTCGCCGATTCCGCGACGGGTACCCCGGCGGAGTGCGCGCGGGCCATCGCCGGTCAGTTCGATCTCGGCGTGGACTCGGTGATCCTGCACGGCGCCACGCCCACCGAGCTGGCCGGTGTCGTCGAGGCGTATCGCACCATCCGGCCCGCCGCCGCGGCCGGGTTGCCGGTGAATCCCGGAAGGATGTCGCAGTGAGCGAGACGGTCGAGATCCCCACCAGCGTCGAACAACTCACCCCGGCCTGGTTGTCGCGGTTCCTGACCGACAACGGCCACGAGGCGAACATCGCCTCGGTGGACGCCGAAACCGTCGGCACCGGGCAGATGGCGGGCTCCTACCGGCTGCGTCTGCAGTACGACGGCCCGACGGACCTGCCGTCGACGATGGTCGCGAAGCTGGCGACGGGGGCGCCCGAACAGCGCGAGTTCGGATCCGGGGTCTTCCGCAACGAGGTCCGCTTCTACCGCGAGCTGGCAGACGACTTCACCGTCCCCAGACCCGACTGCTATGCCGCGGCGATCTCCGACGCGGGAACCGAATTCGTGCTGCTGCTCGAGGACATCGGCGACGCGCTGCAGGGCGATCAGATCACCGGGTGCTCACCCGCGCAGGCCGAGGCGGTGGCGGTCGCCGCCGCCGGGCTGCACGCCCCGCGCTGGAACGACACCGCGCTGCTGGAACAGATGCCGCTGCCGGGCGAACCCGAGCGCGAGATGATGGAATCCATCCTGGCGCCGATGGCGGACGTCTATCGCGACCGTTTCTCCCCCGACGCCCGCGGTTCGGCGGCCATCGACTGGTTGGTCCGCACCGCCGGCGACTGGCTGGTCGCCCCGCTGGAGAATGCCGCACTCATCCACGGTGACCTGCGGGTCGACAACGTGCTGTTCGGGCCGGGCGGCGCGGTCACCGTGATCGACTGGCAGACCATCACCACCGGCAACCCGTTGCGCGACATCGCCTTCCTGCTCAGCACGAGCCTGACCGTCGAGGACCGCCGCACACACGAGCGGGGCATCGTGGCGTCATATCACCGGGCACTCGTCACCGAGGGCGTGACCGGGTACACCCTCGACCAGTGCTGGGAGGACTACGTCGGCAACCTCGTCCAGGCCCCGCTGATCATCGTGTTCGGTTCCGCCGCCGCACAGCCCACCGAGCGTGGCGACGCGATGTTCGACACGATGTTGTCACGCAGCGCCGCCGCCATCGACGACCTGGTTCCGGGCGGGCTGGGCTCGTGACACCCTCACCGCGCTCATGAAGCTGGTGATCGGCGGCAACGGATTCCTGGGGTCGCGGCTGGTCCGGCAGCTCATCTCCGACGGCGAGGAGGTACGGGTACTCACCCGCGCGACCAGCGATCTGCGCACGTTGGACGGACTCGGCTTCGAGCACGTCACCGGGGACCTCTTCGACGCCGCGGCGGTGCGGTCGGCGATGGAGGGCTGCGACGTCGTGTTCCACTGCGCCGTCGACACCCGTGCGTGGCTGCGGGACCCGGCTCCGCTGTTCCGGACCAACGTCGACGGCCTGCGCGCGGTGCTCGACGTCGCCGCCGGGATGCCGTTGCGGAGGTTCGTGTTCACCAGCAGCGCGGCGACCATCGGGCGGGTCTCGGGACGCCCGGCCACCGAGGAGGACACATTCGACTGGCCGGGGGCGCCCGGCTACGTGAAGAGCCGCGTCGCCGCCGAGGATCTGCTGCTCACCCGCGCCCGGGAGGGAGCGGTTCCCGGGGTCGCGATGTGTGTCGCCAACACCTACGGCCCCGGCGATGTCGGCCCCACTCCACACGGGTCGTTCGTGGCGGGTGCCGCACTCGGGAAGCTGCCGTTCACCATTCGCGGCTGGTGCGCCGAATCGGTGGGCATCGACGACGCCGCTCGGGCCCTGATCCTGGCCGCAGACCACGGGAAGGTGGCCGAGCGCTACATCGTGTCGGACCGGTCCATCGACATGTCCGAGATCACCGCGATCGCCGCCCGGGAGGCGGATCGGCAATCGCCGCGCATGACCCTGAACCGCGCGGCACTCTACGCAATCGGGGCGGCCGGCACGGCGCGGGCCGTCGTGACGCGCAGGCCCGTACAACTGACCGTGCCCTCGGTGCAGTTGATGTTCTTCATGTCCGAGATGGATCATTCGAAGGCCCGGCGAGACCTGGGCTGGACCCCACGTCCGGTCGAGGAGTCCATCGCCGCGGGCGCACGGTGGTGGGTGGAGCGCGCGGCCGCCCGTCGCGCGAAGTCCACCGGCTGACCAGACCCGACCGCCTGACCAAACCGACCGATAGAGCCGACCGACCCAGTGCCGGAACGACGACCCGCACTCTTCCGAGCGCGCCCGTCAACCCAGCAACTCGGCCAACTCGACGAGACTGTATGGCGAGGAATCCCGGTGGTCCCGATAGGCGATGAAGCTCGCCTGCTGGGACTCGAACCGTCCGATGAACCCGCCGGCCGCGCTGAAGACCTGACCGTTGATGTGCTGCGCGGCGTCACTGGCGAGGAAGACGTAGAGAGGTGCGACGTATTCGGGTGGTGCCGGATCGAGCGCGGCGTCACGGGTCTGGTCGTCGAGGATGCCCCGCCGATGCAGACCCTCGATGTGGGCCACGTAGTCGTCGCCGGTCGACAGCCGCGACCTGGCGCCCGGCATCACGACATTGACCCGCACGTGGTGTTCGGCGAGATCCGCGGCGACCGCGAGCGCCAGCGCGTTGACCCCGCCCTTCGCCGCAGGGTATCCGCTTCCGCCGAACATGCCGAGCGACGCCGCAGATCCGGTCAGCACGATCGACCCCGCACCCTGTTCGACGAAAACCCGCCCGGCCGCCCGGACGAGATGGAACGCACTCATCAGGTGGGCGTCGAGTTGCGCGCGGAACTCGTCCGGGGTTATGGTCAGAACCGTCGAGCCCGGTGGTTCGGCGATGCCGGCGCAATTGATCGCGATGTCGAGCGCACCGAACACCCCGAGCGCGGTGTCGACCATCTGCTGGGCGACGCCGTCGTCACCGGCCGATCCGCACACGCCGACGGCGTAACCGCCTCCACCGCGGATCTCCTCGACGGTGTCGTCGACCGCAGCCTTGTCCCGGCCGTTGACCACCACCGATACACCCTGGCCGGACAGCGCATACGCGACCGCCAGCCCGATGCCGCGGGTCGCGCCCGCGATCACCGCGACCCGGCCGCCGAGTCCGACGGCACCGCTGGGCCGGCCGCCGTCCGGACTCACGCCGAGCTGCCGACCGGGGTGATGGGAATGGAGCGTCCGCGGTCGACGAACTCGAAACCCGCACCGCCGCTGAATCGTGCGACGGCGACCTCGCCGCTCTCCTCCTGTGCGGTGTCGGACGTGACGATCCGGATCTCGAGTGCCTCGTCGGAATCCACCGCGCCCTCGACGCTCAGGTACGGACTCACCGCGGTGGCGGCCGCCTGCAGCGGTTCGAGGTGATCCGGGGTGATGATCGACATCCACCCGTCGTCGGCCATCGCCGCCGACTCCCGCGGTAGTCGCACGAGGACGGTGTCGTCGTCGGCGGTCGCGGTGAGACCCGTGTACTGACTCGGGCCGAAGCACGGATGCACGGCGAGCACCTGCGCGAGCCCTCGTGCATCGGTGGGCAGGTCGAGCGCGGCCCGGATGCGGTCGGCGGCCAGCCCGGCGATCCCGGTCAACTGCTTGCGACAGATCTCGACGACCTGCAACTCGTTGTCCGCGCGGCGACGCAGGCCGAGCTGGAAGCCGAGCGCCAGCAATTGATGTTGCAGCGCAACCTCTTCGGCGACCCGCACCAGCGCCGTCCGCGACCACTCGGCGAACTGCAGATCCGCCACGAGCGGACCGCGGTAGTCGACCCAGCCGTCCGTGGCCGAGGCGTCGATCGGCGACAGCTCCAGCCGGCCGGCCTCGGTGCCGAACATCGTCTCGGCGTCCGGCGGCAGCGGAAGTTCCTCGCGGTCGGGTTCGATGGTGACCGTCCACTCGCAGTGCGGCGTCCGGTCCGCCGGGCGCCGGGGCGGCCGGTGCACCGGGCGGATGCGCGCCCTGCGGTTGGTGGCGATGGCCGTCGCGTCGAACGTCGGGTCCTCGATGTCGTGACACATGGTGGTCACGTACTCGTCGCCGAGCGGTTCGACGTCGAGCAGTGCGCCGCAGTGATCGAGGACGAACGATCCGTGGTACTCGTCGTCTATCCGGAACCGGAAATCCATGAACTGCGGTGGCGCACCGATGTCGAGTTGCAGGCACTTGAACATGTCCTCGACGCCGTCGCCGTCGATGCCGAGCGCGGTGCGCATCCGGCTGGTGTAGACGGGACTGGCCGCCATCCACTCCTCGATGGCGATCTCGCCCATCACCTCGCGCCCGTAGGCCGAGATCAGGTGGGCCATCCCACTACGGTCGATCATCTGGCCGCTCAGCAGGAGCTCGGGTACCAGGGTCGCGAGCTGGTCGTGACTCAGACCTGGATAGGTCGGGGCTGGTCGAGTCATGTCACGTCACCAGATCGGAACCGGGGTCTTGCCGTGGTCGTACCAGCCGGGCAGGTTGCCGGGTGCAGCCTTCTCCACCCGCTTGAGCATGCTCTCGCTCATCGCCTTGTCCTGCATCATCTCGATGAACAGCGACGACACGTTCCCATAGTCGAAGAAGTCACGCTGCCAACGGAACCGGAAGTTGCCGCCGTACTTGAACCAGCTGCCCTGGATGCCCTCGAGCGCGTAGTGGCTGCCGTCGGCGCGGGTGCCCTCGTAGACCTGCTTCCAGAAGCCGATCATGTCGCCGGTGGTGTCGTCGATGACCCAGGACTGGTACGGGTACGTCCAGCCCTCGAGGCCCTCCATCTCCTGACCGAGCGCGAGTTCGCGGATCTCCTCCCGGCCGACGGCCATGAAATCCTTCTTGGGGCCGTAGTTCCAGCCGTAGGTCGCATCCTCGGTGTAGAACTCGGCCAGCGGCTTCCAGTCCCCCGCCTTCTCCGCCTCGATGTTCGCGGCGAGCCACCGCTGCTTCATCTCTTCCAGTTCGGCACGGTCAAAAGACATGTGTCCCACTCTCTCCACTCGTCAGGGCTACTCGTCGTCGATGATGCGCAGGGCTTGTGTCGGGCAGTACTGCACGGCCGCCTCGACCTCGGCGCGTCGTGACTCGTCCGGGGTCGGTTCGAGGATCTCCACGTGATCCTTGTGCGCCTCGAAGATCCCGGGGGCCTCCATCTCGCACATCCCGTGGCCCTGACACAGATCCAGGTCGACCTCGATGCGCATCAGCGGTCCTTCCGCCTACGGTAGGCGACCCGGCACGGCTGCTGCAGCTGAACGACCATCTTGGAGTGGTCGTTTCGGTAGGTCTCCGAGGGCTGCAGCATCTCGAACTCGTAGTTCTGGAACAGCACCGAGAAGATCGCCTTGAGCTGCATGATCGCGAATTGCGCTCCGACGCAACGATGCCGGCCGGCGCCGAACGGTATCCACGTCCAGCGGTTGGCGAGGTCCTCCTGCCTGGGCTTCTCGTAGCGGTCCGGGTCGAAGGCGTCCGGCTCCGGGAAGTCCTCGGGCAGCCGGTTGGACACCGCCGGGGACACCGCGATCGACTGCCCTGCGGAGATCTCGTAGCCCTCCACCTGGAAGTCCTTCTGCACCACCCGCATCAGGATGATCAGCGGGGGATGCAGGCGCAGCGCCTCCTTCAGCGCATTCTCCAGCTGCGGCATCTGCCGGGTGTGCGCGAAGGTGCACTCGGGACGCTCACCGGGCGGGGTGTCGCCGTAGATCTCGTCGAGCTCGTCGTACACGCGCGCCATGTAGTCCGGGTTGCGCAGCAGTTCGATGAGCGTCCACGCGGCGGTGCCCGAGGTGGTGTGGTGGCCGGCGAACATCATGGAGATGAACATGCCGGTGATCGTGTTGGCGTCGAACCCGACCTGGACGAGCACGTCCATCAGGTCGCGATCCTCTTTGTTCTCCGTGGGATTCGCGATGCGCTCGTTCATCACGCCCTGGATGAACTCGACGAGCTCGGCGCGTGCGGCATCGCGTTTGCGGAAGGATTCGATGTCGGCGTGGTAGTCGACGTAGGCGATCGGGTCGGTGCCCTTCTCCAGGTCGTGGAACAGATGGGCGATGTGGCCGTTGAGCCTCTCGCGGAACTTGCGTCCGATCAGGCAGGCCGACGACGTGTAGAGCGTCAGCTCGGCGAAGAAGTCGAGCAGATCGATCTCGCCGGAGTCTCCCCAGTTCGCGATGATGCGCTCGACCTCGTTGGGGATGGTCACCGCGTGCTGCTTCATGTGCGGCCCCTTGAGCGCGGCATTGTGGATCGCCTTGGAGCGCTCCTCCGGGCTCGTGTCGAACACGACGCCCTCACCGAACACGGGCGTCATGAACGGGTAGGCGGCGGCCTGGTCGAGGTCCTCCTCCGGCGCGCGGAAGAACTCCTCGTTGGCGGCGGAGCCGGACACCAGCACCACCTCGCGGTCGGCGAGCTGGAACATGCCGACGTCCCCGCACTCCTGGCGGACCCGCCTGAACAGCGAGATCGGATCGGTGGCGAGTTCGTCGAGGTGCCCGTGTTCACCCTCGCCACCCGAAACACGTTGCGGCTTCTTCAGGCCTGATTCGGTGATGGCGGTCATCGGTCCGTCCCCTCGTTGGTGTCTGCCCTGGCTGACTTGTCCTGCGATGATTCGGTTTTCGTCTTCTCGATGCGGTCGCGGGAGATGGCGCCCTCGGCCTCCACCTCGACCGCACGCATGTGGGCGCCGCGGGGCATGGTGACCATCGCGTGCACGGCCTGCGCGATGTGTTCGGGCGCGAGGAAGTTCCCGTGCCGGGCGAGCCCGTGCCTGATCCAGTCGTTGAGCATGTTCTCGGTGGTCTTCTGGTCGAGGTTCATGCCCATGCCGGTCAGGGTCTGACCGGGGCGCACCACCCCGGCGCGCACACCGGTCCCCTCGAGTTCGAGCTGGATGGTCGCGACCAGACCGTCGATGCCGGACTTGGCCGCGACATACGCCGACGACCAGGGCCGGGGATGGAGTACGACGTCGGAGCCGATGAACACGAAATCGCCCCGGCCGCGGTCGATCATGCCTCCGATCACGGCCCGGTAGATGCGGTAGGCACCGTTGAGATGGATGTCGACCTGGTCGGCGAAGTGCTCGGTGCTCGTCTCGTAGGAGAGGCCGACGGCGAGGTCACCGGCCCCCGCGACGACGATCTCGAGATCACCGAGCGCCGCCTGAGCCTTGGCGACGCAGTCGATCACGGACCGCTCGTCGGTCACGTCCAGTGGCACTGCGACCGCCTCGCCCCCGGCGGCGATGATCCGGTCGGCGATCTCCTGGAGCCTCGCCACACGCCGGGCGGCCAGTGCTACGGGATATCCTGCGGCGGCGAGATATTCGGCGGTGGCGGCGCCGATGCCCGACGAGGCACCGGCGACCAGGACCGGCCGGCGTTCGGGATGGGGAAGAAAGGCCATCAGCGCACCGTCACCTTCACGGGGAGTTCGGCGAAGCCGCGGACGTTCACCGAGTGCACGCGCACGGCCTTGTCGGCGTCGATCTCGACCGCGCGGATCGAGCGGATCACCTCGCCCAGTGCGATGTTCGCCTCGAGCCGGGCCAGATGTGCGCCGAGGCAGAAGTGCGCACCGAGACCGAAACTCATCAGGGACTGCCCGGTGTCGCGGCCGATCAGGTACCTGTCCGCGTCGGGGCCGAACACCTCCTCGTCCCGGTTGGCCGATCCGACGAGCAGCAGCACCCGGTCACCGGCCGGGATCACCTTGTCGCCGTAGGGCGCATCCTCGACGACGCGGCGCACGACGATCTGGGTGGAGTTGTCGTAGCGCAGCGTCTCCTCTGTCCATTGCGGGACGACCACCTCGGGGTCTGCGAACACCTTCGCCAACTCGTCGGGATTGCGCCAGCCCCAGTACAGTGCGTTGGCGAGCAACTTGGTGGTGGTCTCGTTGCCGGCGACCACCATCAGCACCATGAACCCGATGATCTCGTCCTCGGTGAGGGTGGTCTTCTCACCCGTCGCGTCGTCCTCGATCTCGGCGGCGATCAGTGCGGACACGAGGTCCTCGCCCGGATGTCTCCGCCGGTCGGCGATGAGTTCGGAGTAGTACTTGTGCAGATCGATGTAGGCGTGGACCGCCGCCTCGGGGATGTCGAGGACACCGTCCTCGCGGTGCAACAACAGATCCGACAGCCGGCGCAGCTCGGCCCGGTCGGCACGCGGGACGTCGAGCAACTCGGACACGACGTCCATCGGCAGCAACGCGGCGAACTCGGCGACGTAGTCGAACTCGCCCATGTCCAGGCACTTGCTCCAGTGCTCATGGGTCAGCGCGGTGATCCGGCCGGTGAGATCGTTGACGCGCCGCGGGGTGAACCCCTTGCTCACCAACTTGCGGATGCGCATGTGCTTGGGGTCGTCCATGGCGAGGAACGACATCGACTTGTGCGCGTCCGGGCCGTACGCCGAGGGGTCCATCGACACCCCCCAACTGTTCGAGAACCGTTGCACGTCACGGAATCCCGCACGGACGTCGGCGTGCGACGCGAGCGCCCAGAAGTCCATCGTGGAGTTGTAGTAGACCGGCGCCTCGGCGCGCAGCCGGGCGTAGGTCGGATACGGATCCTCGTGGAAGTCATAGGCATAGGGATCGAAGGGGATCTGATCCTCCATACCGCGAACCGACGTGGTTTCGGTCATCACTTCTCCATCAGTAGATGTGCTGCGGCGACGAGCCGCTCGGAGGTCTGCTCATAGGACATGTGCCCCATACCGGCGTGGACCAGGCCACCGGCATAGATCATCTCCAGCGCATCGAGCAGCGGGCTCGGGTTCTCCGGGTCCTCGTCCAGCGCGTCAGCGAGACGCCGGCGGATGAACACACCGATCCGCACCCGCAGGTGTTCGACGTCGGGGTCGGTCCCCAGCAGCGCCACGGTCACCGCACCGCCGAGCTGTCCCTCGCCCGCCACCACGAGCGCCACCTCGCGCAGCACCTGTGCGACCCGCTCGCTCTTGGACTTTCCCGGATCCGGCTCGGCGACACCGGCCGAGAGCCGCCGCCAGAAGACCTCGGCGACGAGGTGGGACTTGGACGAGAAGTAGGTGTACGCGGTGGCCGGCGCGACGCCCGCAAGCTTTGCGACCGAGCGCACGGTGAGCCCCTCGAAGCCCTCGGCGTTCAGGACGTCGACCGCCGCATCGGTGAGCCTGGCGACCGTCTCCGCCTGCTGCTGCGTCAAGCGGCGCCGTGTGGATTCCTGCGATACGGGGCTGGACATGTGAGCCACGCTACACTAGCTTTGAACTTGAGTCCAGACACCTGTCCAGATGGAGTTCCAGCTCATGACCCTTCGTCCCGAATCCGCGTCGAATCTGTTGATCGACGGCAAACTCACGCCGGGCGGTGGTGGCGTTTTCGACGTCGTCAACCCAGCGACCGAGGAGGTCATCGGACAGGCCGCCGAGGGCACCGTCGCCGACATGGACGCCGCGATCGCCGCTGCACGCACCGCGTTCGACACCACCGAGTGGTCGCGCGACCACGCCTTCCGGGCCCGGTGCCTGCGACAGCTGCGTGATGCGCTGCTCGCCCACGCCGACGAGTTCCGCGAGCTGACCATCGCCGAGGTCGGCTGTCCCTCGTTCCTCACCCACGGGCCCCAATTCGAAGGCCCCGTCACCGATCTCGGCTACTTCGCCGACCTCGCGGAGAACCACGAGTGGACCCGTGACCTCGGCGTGGCCGAGCCGATGGGCATCAAGAACCACCGTGAGGTGCGGTCGGAGGCGGCCGGTGTCGTCGGCGCCATCACGCCGTGGAACTTCCCGCACCAGATCAACTTCGCCAAGATCGGCCCGGCCCTGGCCGCCGGATGCACCGTCGTCCTCAAGCCCGCGCCCGACACCCCGTGGTGTGCGGCACTTGTCGGCAAGGTCGCCGCCGAGGAGACCGACCTGCCGCCGGGCGCGCTCAACATCGTCACCTCCACCGATCATCAGCTCGGGGCGCAGCTGGCCTCCGATCCCCGCGTCGACCTGGTGTCGTTCACCGGCTCCACCGCCACCGGCAAGAAGGTGATGGCCGCGGCGGCGGAGTCGCTGAAGAAGGTGTTCCTCGAGTTGGGCGGCAAGTCGGCGTTCATCGTCCTCGACGACGCCGACATCGCCTCGGCCTGCTCGATGGCGGCATTCAACGTCGTCACCCACGCCGGCCAGGGTTGCGCGATCACGACGCGCCTGCTGGTGCCGCGCGCGAGGCTCGACGAAGCGATCTCCGCCACCCGCGACGCGATGGCCGGCCTTCCCGCCGGCGACCCCACCGACGCCGGAACCATCTGCGGGCCACTGATCTCCGAGGCGCAGCGGCAGCGCGTCGAGTCCTACATCGAACTGGCTCGACAGGAAGGCGGCACCATCGAGATCGGCGGCGGGCGCCCGGCCGACAGGCCGCGCGGGTTCTTCGTCGAACCCACCCTCATCTCGGGACTGGACAACTCCGCGCGCGTCGCGCAGGAGGAGATCTTCGGACCGGTGCTCGTCATCATCCCGCACGACGGCGACGACGACGCCGTCCGCATCGCCAACGACTCCCCCTATGGGTTGTCGGGGATGGTGTACGGCACCGATGAGGGCCGGATCAACAAGGTGGTCAACGGAGTTCGCACCGGAACCATGGGCGTCAACGGCGGCATCTGGTACGCCGCCGACGTCCCGTTCGGCGGGTACAAGCAGTCCGGCATCGGTCGCGAGATGGGCGTCGCCGGCTTCGAGGAATACCTGGAGACCAAGGCCGTCGCACGGCCGGCCTAGAGAGAAAGCAGGACGATGAGTTCCAAGCGTTTCGAGAACAAGACCGTGATCGTGACCGGCGCGGCCGGCGGCATCGGCGAGGCCTACGCCCGGGCGCTGGCCGGCGAGGGCGCCAACGTCGTGGTCGCCGACGTCAACGACGAGCAGGGCAAGCAGGTCGCCGCCGACATCGGCGGCCTCTACGTCCACGCCGACGTCGCCGACGTGGACTCCGCACAGGCGCTGGCCACCGCGGCCGTCGACGCCCACGGCTCGATCGACGGCCTGGTCAACAACGCCGCCATCTACGGCGGGATGAGGCTCGACTTCCTCATCACGGTGCCGTGGGACTACTACAAGAAGTTCATGAGCGTCAATCTCGACGGCGCCCTCAACGTGACCCGGGCGGTCTACCCGCACATGACGAACGGCGGGTCCATCGTCAACCAGTCCTCTACCGCCGCATGGCTCTACAGCGGCTTCTACGGTCTGGCCAAGGTCGGGGTCAACGGACTCACCCAGCAGCTCGCGACCGAGCTCGGCGGCCAGAACATCCGGGTCAACGCCATCGCCCCCGGCCCGATCGACACCGAGGCGACCCGCACCACCACGCCCGGCGAGATGGTCCAGGACATTGTGAACCGGTTGCCGCTCAAGCGGTTCGGCAAGCCCGAGGACCTGGTCGGGATGTGCCTGTTCCTGCTCTCCGACGAGGCGAGCTGGATCACCGGGCAGATCTTCAACGTCGACGGCGGACAGGTCATCCGCTCATGACCGACGCCCCACCGACCGCACGGCCCCGGCTCGGCTTCGTCGGCCTCGGCAACATCGGCGGACCGATGGCCGGGAACCTGGCGGCCTGGCCGGGCGGGCTCTCGGTGTTCGACCTGTCGGCCGACGCGGTCGCGAAGGTCGCGCAGAAAGGTGCCGACGCGGCCGACTCGCTCGCAGGCCTGGCCGAGAAGTCCGACATCATCGGCATCTGCGTGCTCGACGACGAACAGGTCCGGTCGGTGGTGACCGGACCCGACGGCCTGCTGTCGGCCGCCCGGCCTCAGACGATCATCACCGTCCACTCGACGATCGGGGCCGACACCGCGGTCGAGCTCGCCGAGCAGTGCGCCGCGCGTGACGTGATCCTGCTCGACGCCCCGATCTCCGGCGGCGCGATGGGCGCGGCGTCGGGTCGGCTGGCGATCATGGTCGGCGGCCCTCGCGAGGCCTACCAGAGGCTCAAGGAACCGTTCTCGCTCGTGGCCGACATGATCGTCCACGCCGGCGACGTCGGGGCGGGCACCAAGATGAAGCTCGCCCGCAATCTCCTGCACTTCATCTCGTTCGCCGCCACCACCGAGGCGGCCCGGCTCGCCGAGGCAGCGGGTCTCGACATCGCCGAACTGGGCAAGGTGGTCCGCCACTCCGACGCCGTCACCGGCGGCCCCGGCGCGATCATGTTGCGGGACACCACCGCACCCGTCGACACCGACGACCCCTGGTACGGCATCCTCACCGGCGTCCGCACCCTGGGCGAGAAGGACCTGTCGCTGGCGCTGGCCCTCGCCGACGAACTCGACGTCGACCTGCCACTCGGCCGTATCGCTCTGCGCGACCTGGCCGCGGGACTCGGCGTCCCCCATGCCGAAGGAGACAACACATGACCCGATCCCACATGTCCGACGAGGCACCGGAGGAGATCCGCAAGCGCGGCCTGCGGCGCATGTCCGAGGTCTACGGCTGGGAGGTCAGCGACGGCCCCGGCGACTACTTCGCGCACACCGCCGACCAGGTCTTCGGCAACGTGTGGGCCCGCGAGGGACTCACCGACCGCGACCGGCGCCTTCTCCTCCTCGGCGCCCTCGCCGCGAGCAACAACATCGACGTCGCCGAGATCCAGGCCGGCGCCGCACTGGCCAACGGCGAGCTGACCCCCGAACAGCTCGAGGAGATCGGGCTGTTCCTCTGCTATTACGTCGGCTGGCCGCAGGGCACCAAGATGCACTTCATGTTCGGCGAGGCCATCAAGAAGCACAGGAAGAACACGTGAACGCCCCCATCACCTTCCGGCCGCTCGACGGCGGCAAGGGCTCCTCGCTCCTCAGCGCCTCGCCGGTGCCGGACCTGAGCGCAGCCGGATTCACCGACACCGAGTACGCCGCCTCCGGCGTCGCCGAACGCCTCGTCGGCGACACCCCGACCCCGCCTGCGGAGTTCACCACGCGCGTCGTGGTCCGCCGGCCCGCCCGGCCGGGCAACTTCAGCGGACGCCTCGTGGTCGAGTGGCTCAACGTCAGCAGCGGCAGCGACGCGGCGCCCGAATATTCCTATCTCGCCGCCGAACTCGTGCGCAGCGGCCACGCCTACGTCGGCGTCTCGGCGCAGTACGTCGGTATCGAGGGAGGCACCGGCTCGGTCGGCGTGAGCACGGGCGCGCCGCAGGGTCTCGCCGAGAAGGACCCGGAACGCTATGCCGGGCTGCATCATCCGGGCGACGCGTACTGCTACGACATCTTCGCCTCCATCGGCCGCGCGCTCCGGGACACCGACGCCGACGGGCATCCGCTGTCGGGGCTCGAGGTGTCCACGGTCCTCGCCGTCGGCGAATCCCAGTCGGCGATGGCGTTGACGACCTTCGTCAACGAGGTCCCCGCCGATGACGTCTTCGACGGGTACCTCATCCACAGCCGGGCCGCCGCCGGACTCCCGGCCGGCGAGGTGGGCACCGGCGTCGACGTGACGACGGTGTTCTCCGGTGAGCCGACCCGGCTGCGCACCGATCGTGATTCCCCGATCTTCGTCCTGCAGACCGAGACCGACATCCTCACCAATTTCCGCTATTTCTCGGTGCGGCAGCCCGACGACGACCGCCTGCGGGTGTGGGAGATGGCCGGGACGTCCCACGCGGATCTGCACCAGGTCGGAGCGTTCGAGGAGTACCTGGGCTGCCCCGACCCGGTGAACCGGGGACAGCAGCGCTTCGTCCTGCGCGCCGCGCTGCGGCACCTGACGAGGTGGGCCGAGGGCGGCGCTCCCCCGCCGTCGGCCGAGCCCCTGCGGTTGCGCGGAATCCACACGCCCGAGCCCGAGTTCGAGGTCGACGACCTCGGCAACGTCCTCGGCGGGGTGCGCACTCCGAGCGTCGACGCCCCGACACAGGTGCTCAGCGGCATCGTCCCGGACCCGGTGTCGCGGATCTGCCTCCTGTTCGGCACCACCCACCCGATCCCGGAACACCTGCTCGCCGATCGCTACGGCACGCGCGAGGAGTACGAGATGTGTTACGCGAACGCCACCGACGCCGCGATCGAGGCGGGATTCGTCCTCGCCGACGACCGCGAGGAACTGCTCGCCGACGCCAATCCGGAGTTGGTGCCCGAGTAGGTCGGGGCCTCGGACCGAGACATATCGCCCGCGACACCACACCGGTGTCGCGGGCGATATGGGTTCGGGAAGGACGCACCTGACCGGCCCGTCCGTTCGGTGCAGGTCGTCGCCGGACGCACCTGCACCGAATGGTCAGGTCACCGCCCGCCTGTTCTCGCCTGCCGGCCCCGCGGGCCTGACGGGCTCGCTCAGGAACCCGTCGGTGGCGTGCCGGATGCCGGGCGACATCGCATGCCCCACGTGACTGCCGTTGTACCAGTGGATACGTCCGCCCCAGTGCTGGTGCAGTCTCTGCGCGGCGGAGACCCAGGTGACCCGGTCGTTCAACGCCGCGACGACCATCCGCCGGTCCGGCGCGGGCAACGGCTCGACCGACAGCGGACTGATCACCTTGGACACCTCGCGGACCTCGTCGCTGCGCATCAGTTCGGCCAGGCGACGCCCCTTCGAGCCGCCGCGGGCCATGTGGTGGGCCAACGTCGCGTGCATGTCGAGCATCGGCACCACCGCGAGGACCGAGGAGATCCGCGGGTCCATCGACGCGACCATCGCGGCGATCGGACCGCCGAGAGACGTTCCGGCGATGGTGATGTCGGCCGGATCCTGGGCGGCGATCCAGGACACGAGGGAGCGGATCTCGGCGATCGCCCGGATCGTGATGAGGGTGTTCACGAGCGGGTCGAAGCCCGGATAGGCGACCTTGCTGATGCGCCGTGGCCCGTGCGCGGGCAGCACCGGGAAGACGACGTCGTAGCCCAGTTTCTTGTGCAGGTGCGCGGCCCGGAAGGCGTACAGGTCGTCGGCGCGGCCCTGGGCGGCGCCGTGCACCCAGATCAGCCAGCGTGCGCCCGGACGCCGCCTCGTCATCACCCGCACCGAGGCCAGGCCGTCGGCGTGCGGGTCGAGGTTCGCGACCGAGTCGGGCAGCCGGGTCTCGGTCGAGTAGTCGATGTGCTCGAAGGCCGTGGTCCCGAAGATCTTGCGATCGCGGGACAGGATGCGCGGCGCCCCGGGGTCGCGGTAGACCTCGGAGGGGTCGAGTCGGGCGAACTCGTCGGCGACGTCGCGGCAGCGCGCCACCCACGCCTCGACCTGCTCCATCGGCGGGATGTCGCGGATCACCGAGTTGACCGCGATGAACAATTCGTCGATCGCGGTCTCCCCCACCAGTCGGGGGCCGAATCCTGCTGCGGGGATACCGGTCTCGGGGTTGCCGCGGCGAGCCTCTGCCGAACTCCCGATGGCCCGCGGCAACACGCCCGCGAAGAGCCCCACGCGGGCGAGCTCGGTTTCCCAGTCGATCAACTGGCCTCCTGCGCCATGGACCTGATGCCCAGTGCATCGGCCGCCTCGTCCACCGCGGCGGACACGCGCCGCAGGAATCCCGCGGGGTCGGGCATCGACTCGGGCGTAGCGATGAGGCCCATGCTGAGGCGTCCCGCGTAGCTGTAGGTCGTGAGGTTGACGTCGGCGGGCGCGATGGCCAGCGCGAACGATATCCAGTCGACCACCTCGACGTCACCTACCCACCGCGTCGTGCGCGGGCCCGGGAGGTTCGCGGTGGTGATGTTGTTCATCACCACCGGCATCAGGTCGGCGGCGACGCTGCGGAAGAACGGCCCCAGCCGGCCCGTGTAGGTCGACAGCTTCTCGGTGAGCTCGAAGCCAACCTCGCGGCGGCACGCCACGGCCGCCGCGCAGCTCTCGCCGGTCGCGACGATGCGCTCCACCGGATCGGCCAGATCGGAGCGCAGGTAGGCCGACGAGGTGGCGATCTCGTTGCCGTACGTGCGCGACGAGGTGAGGTCCTTGCACACCCCGAAGATCGTGACCGAGGCGCCGGGCTCCTCGCCGCGGGCGATCAGCTCCTCCCGGATGGCGCCGGCGATGATGCCGTGCAGTGCGCCGTTGACGGTGGTGTTCGCGGCCAGGGCGATCTGCTGCACCGCATACAGCGGGATGTCGGCGGACGCGCACACCCGCGTGGCGCCGCTGCGGGAGTTGAAGCTGGTCCGGCGGGCGGTGAGCGGCTTGGGAATCCGGTCCGCGTTCTCGACCTTGCGCCGCTTGGCGACCGATCGGCGCACGGCCTTGACGAGGGCGGGCAGTTCCCGGGCCAGCCGTCGCGACTCCGCGCGTGCAGACCGGCTCAGCGCCCGGGTGTCGACGTCGTCGGCCGGTATTGCGACCGGCACGGGCTCGACGGCGTGGCCGGGCTCGGCCGTGGCGGCCATGAAGGTGTTCAGCGCGGCGAGCCCGTCGGCCACCGCATGGTGGACGCGCACGACGATCGCCTGCCGGCCGCCTTCGAGACCGTGGACGAGGGTGAGCGCCCACAGCGGGTGGTCGCGATCGAGTTGCTCGACGGCCAGGTCGGAGAGCACGGCGTCGAGGTCGGCGCGGCGGCCGGGCGCGGACACCCGGCGCTCGTCGAGGTGGCGTGTGACGTCGAAGTCGGTGTCGGGCACCCAGTACGGGCGCGCCGAACATCCGCGCACCCACTGGATGCGCTGGGTCGCGCGGGGGAACTTCCCGAGGTACTGCGGCAGCAGGGCGGCGAGCTCGGCGAGTTCGACGGGCCTGCCGCGCCGGGAGGTGTCGAGGACCGCCACCTTCAGCGTGTGCATGGGGTTCGACGCCGACTCCATGTTCAGCATCAGCGCGTCGGGGCCGGTCATCCGTTCGGCCGCCTCGGGCAGCGCTTCCCAGGACACCGCCCGGAGCCGGGCGTCGCGGGTCATGTTCTGCGAGTTCATCGTTCAGCTGACCTTCCGCTCGGGAACCGCGGCCTGCAGCTCGCGCTTGAGGATCTTGCCGGTCGCGTTGCGCGGCAGCTCGTCGAGGAAGTGGACGTCGCGGGGCACCTTGAAGCCGGCCAGCTGCTCGCGGACGTGCTGCTGGATCTGTTCGGCGCCGATCAGGGTCTGCGGCGCCCGCACGATGTAGGCCGCGAGGCGCTGGCCGAACTTCTCGTCGTCGACCCCGATGACGGCCACCTCGTGGACCTCGTCGAGCGCCGCGATGACCTGCTCGACCTCGAGCGGGTAGACGTTCTCGCCGCCCGAGACGATCATCTCGTCGTCCCGGCCGACCACGAACAGGCGACCGTTCTCGTCGATCCGCCCGACGTCGCCGGAGACCATGTGCCCGTCGGCGAATGCCTTGCTGGCCGAACTGGTGTAACCGTCGAATCCGGAGTTGTTGGCGACGACGATGCGGCCGATCTCCCCGACCGGCAGGACCCGGTCCTCGTCGTCGAGGATGCGGACACTGGTGCCGACCAGCGGCCGGCCGGCGGTCTCGGGGGCCGCACGCAGGTCCTCGGGCGTCGCGGTGCTGATCAGCCCGGCCTCCGTCGCGTTGTAGCTGTTGTAGACGATGTCGCCGAAACGGTCCATGAACGCGATGAGGGCGTCGGTGCGCATCCGCGAGCCACTGGCGGTGACGAAGCGCAGGCTCGGCATCGGGCGCGCGTCGAGCACGTCGTCGGGCAGGTCGATGATGCGTTCGAGCATCACCGGCACGACGGCCAGGCCGGTGGCCTCGTGCTCGCGGACGAGATCGAGCGTGGCCACCGGGTCGAACCGGCGCCGCATGATCATCGTGCAGGTCATGGTCGCGGAGATGGCGACCTGGCCGAAGCCCCAGGCGTGGAAGATCGGTGCGGCGATGACCGTCGATTCCCCTGCCCGCCAGGGAATCCGGTCGAGCATCGCGGCCAGCGAGGCGACGTCGGTGCTGCCGCCGCGCCGGGCGCCCTTGGGAGTGCCGGTGGTGCCCGACGTCAGCAGCACGATGCGCCCCGCTCGCGCCGGCCGCTCGGGACGGCGGCCGAGGTTCGCGGCGATGAGCGCGTCGACGGTGTGCCCGCCGACCGGTCCGGAATCGGTCCAGGCGTGGACCCGACGCAGGCGCGGAAGGCGTTCGCCGGCAGGGGCGATGACGGCATCGAACTCATCGTCGGCGATGAGGATGTCGGCGCCCTCGCGCTCGAGGACGTCGGCGAGCTGCGGCCCGGCGAAGCCCGTGTTGAGGAGCACCGCGTCGGCGCCGAGGCGCGATGTTGCGGCCAGTGCCTCGATGAGCCCGCGGTGATTGCGGCACAGGATGGCGACGGTGGCGGGACGGCCGCCGGGCAGGTCTCGAAGTCCCACGGCGAGGGCGTCGCACCGGGCGTCGAGTTCGCCCCAGGTGAGTTGTCCGGCCTCGTCGATGAGGGCCAGTCCCTTCGGGGACCTCGCCGCGGCCAGGCCGATGCCGCTGACCGGGGATGCCCCGCCGTGACGTCGCAGGTTGAGTCCCATCCGGATGTAGCGGTCGAGGCGCAGCGAGCCGAGGAATCCGCTGCGGACGAGGGTCCGCACGAGCCAGGTGTAGGTGGCGAGTCGTTCTCGAAGTGTGCTGAGCATGGGGTTCTCCTTCCGGTCAGCCGAGAACCGGGAACCGGCGTTCGCGGGCGAGACCGTCGAGGGCGTGCTGCATCCGCTTGCGGATCGTCTGGTCCACCTCGTCGTGGTCCGGGTCGGTGCCGAACTCGGCGGTGATGTCGATCGGGTCGAGCACCTCCGTGACGAGCTTCGACGGCAGCGGGATGTTGGGCGGGAAGTGTGCGGTGAGACCGAACGGGAACCCGAGGGCGAACGGCGCGCTGTCGACGCGCAGCAGCCTGTCCAGCCGCAGCAGCTTGGCGAGGGTGTCTCCGCGGTTGAGGAAAAGCTGTGTCTCCTGGCCGCCGATGGACACGATCGGGACGATCGGCACCCCGGCCTCGAGGGCGGTGCGGATGTAGCCGGTCCGGCCGTGGAAGTCGATGACGGCCGACTGGCTGGTGGGCCGCAGCACCTCCCACTCGCCGCCGGGGAACACGATGGTGGCCGCACCGGCCTTCAGCGCCGCGACGGCGTTCTTGGGATGCGCGGGCAGGAATCCGAACTTGCCGAAGACGTCCTTGCCCGCGCCGGTGAAGATGAGGTCGTGGGCCAGGGTGTAGAGCGGCCGGTCGGCGCCGAACTCGTCGGCGAAGGCCACCGCGATCACCGGGACGTCGAACGCCATGAGCCCGCCCGAGTGGTTCGACACGAGCAGGACGCCTCCGTCTGGCACCTTGTCCATGCCGCGCACCTCGGAACGGAAGTAGGTCTTCACCACGAGTTTCAGCACGGGCAGGACACGCTTGACCCAGGTCTCGTCGCGCGCGGTGAGGTCGAAGGTCGGGGCGGTCATCGTCCACCTCTCGCTGATCGGGAAAACGTCCGAAACTAGAACACGTTCTAGTGTTGAATTAGAACACGTTCTAGTGAGGGTCGCCACCTGGCGTTACCTATCCCACAGTTCAAGTGATCGGAGCCATATGGAGTTCATCCTCGAGGACATCTCCGAAGCCGAGGTCGAGCGCCGACGCGGGGTGTACACGCCGCTCACCGACACCGTCCGCGATCTCGTCGACGCCGTCATCCGCACCGAGGTCTCCGAGGACGTCCTCGACGACGCCCGCCGCCGGATCGCCGAGGTCGTGAAGGACCTGCGCAGCGAACAGATGGACGGCCCCTACGGGGTCCGGCACACCCGTGAGAACACCGGCATGGCCTGGGGCAACGCGGTCATCGGCGTCCGGAACGCGCTCGCACCCCCGCTGCGCGTCGAGCATGTCGAGGGCGGGGTGCGCTGCGACTTCACCCTGGGCGCCGCCTACGAGGGCCCGCCCGGGTGTGTGCACGGCGGGGTCTGCGCGATGCTGCTCGACCATCTGCTCGGCAATGCGGCCAGCGTCGAGGGGCCGTGCTACACCGGCACCATCACCATTCGTTATCTCCGCCCCACCCGCCTCGGTGCACTCAGCGCGCACGCCTGGGTGACCGAGGAGACCGGACGCAAGCGCTTCGCGAAGGGCGCCATCTCCGACGCCGAGGGTGTCACCTGCGAGGCCGAGGGCGTCTTCATCGTGCCGAGGTCGGCCGCCGAGGCACCGGCGGTCCGCTGGTCGCAGGGCTGACCGTGCGCGCCGCCGTCACCACCGGCCGGCCCGGCCACGAGGCCTTCGACGTCACCGAGCTGCCCGATCCCACGCCCGGCCCCGGCGAACTCGTGCTGCGCGTCGCCGCCAACGGGATCTGCGGTTCGGACCTGTCGACGGCACCGTTCCTCCCGCCCGGCGTCGTCATGGGCCACGAGTTCGCCGGCGAGGTGGCCGCCGTCGGCGCGCCCGCCGATCATCTCGACGCCGATACCGCGCGGTTCCGGGTCGGCGATCGGGTCGCGTCGATGCCCGTGCGCGGCTGTCATCGCTGTCGCGCCTGCCTGGCCGGGGACATCGCCCGCTGCCCGTCGGCGCGGACGCTGGGCCTCGGCGTGCTGCCGGGAGCGCTGGCGGAATTCGTCGTGGTCGGGGCGGCCGAGACCGTCCGGGTCGACGGCATCGACCCGGTCGACGGCGCGCTCGTCGAACCCCTTGCGGTGGGGTTGCACACCGTCACCCGCGCCGCGATCGCACCGGGCGAGCGCGTCCTGGTGCTGGGCGCCGGACCGGTCGGGACCGCGGTCCTGCACTGGCTGTCCCGCGGGGTCGCGGGCGAGGTCGTCTGCTCCGACCCGTCACCCGGCAGGCGGGCGGCCGCCCTCGACGCCGGGGCGTCGGCGGTCTGCACCCCCGACGAGGTGCCCGGCCTCGTCGGGGACGGTTTCGACGTGGTGGTCGAGTGCGTGGGCAAGCCCGGCATGATCGCGGCCGCCCTCGACGCGGTGCGGACGCAGGGCCGCATCGTCGTCGCCGGCGTGTGCCTGTCCGACGACCGGTTCATGCCGGTCGCGGGCGTCGTGAAGGAGGCGTCGATCCACTTCGTCTCGTACTACACGTTCGCCGAGTTCGCGACCGCCGCAGCCGAGTTGAGCAGCGGCGTCGTCGGGTCGTCGACGCTGGTCAGCGCGATAGTCGGACTCGAATCGACGGGGCGGGTGTTCGCCGAGTTGTCGCAGCCGAACGACCACCGCAAGATGCTCGTCTCGCCCGCCGTCGGGTGAGGCGGGCCTTCACCGTGGCGCCGCCCCGGGCGTAACGTCGGACGAGTGACCAACGCCGTTCCCGACACCCCTGCCACCGAGGCCGCTTCCGCCGAGACCCCCGGCGCCGGGGCCCCGGCGCCGTTCAGCCCCGACGAGGCCGCGCGGGTGCGCGCGATCTGGACCGGGCTCCGGTTGCCCGGCCTCATCGACGTCCACACGCATTTCATGCCGCGGTCGGTGATGGACAAGGTATGGGCCTACTTCGATTCCGCGGGCCCGCTGGTGGGTCGCGAGTGGCCGATCACCTACCGCGCCGACGAGGACGTCCGGGTGGAGACGCTGCGCGCATTCGGGATCCGCGCCTATTCGTCGCTGATCTACCCGCACAAGCCCGACATGGCGGAGTGGTTGAACGGGTGGGCGCAGGAATTCGCCACGAATCACCCCGACTGCCTGCACACGGCGACCTTCTACCCGGAGGAATCGGCCACCGCGTACGTCTCCCGCGCCATCCAGGCCGGCACCCGGGTCTTCAAGGCACACATCCAGGTCGGCGACTACTCGCCCACCGATTCGCTGCTCGACGGAGTGTGGTCGCAGATCGCCGACGCCCGGATTCCGGTCATCATCCACTGCGGCTCCGGCCCCGCGCCGGGTACCCACACCGGGCCGGAGCCGATCCGCGCGCTCCTGCACCGATTCCCGTCGCTGCCGCTGATCATCGCGCATATGGGAATGCCGGAGTACGAGGCCTTCCTCGACCTCGCCCACGAGTTCCCGAACGTCCATCTCGACACCACGATGGCGTTCACCGACTTCGCCGAACGCGACGCCCCGTTCCCCGACGGCTTGCGGTCGCGGCTCGCCGACGCCGGCGACCGGATCCTGTGGGGTAGCGACTTCCCCAACATCCCGTACGGGTACACGCACGCGCTCGAGGCCGTCACCCGCCAGGACATGGGCGCTGACTGGTTGCGAAATGTCTTCTACCACAACGCGGCCCGTCTGTTCGAGGTCGCCGGGGACTGAGCTTGGCCGATGCCGGTGTCCGCTCCACGGAAAACGCGGACACCGGCATCGTGGGTTCCCGCCGCGGGGGCCGACGGGATCCCGCCCCGGGTCAGTCGGGAATGACGCGTCCCGGGGAGTTCGTGGACGTCAGCCGCGGCCGATCTGACCGCCGTCGACGGTCAGCGCGACACCGGTGATGACGCGGGCGTGATCGGATGCCAGCCACACGACGGCCTCGCTGACGTCCTCGGGTTCGAGGTAGTCGATCGGGAGGACCTGGAACGTCTTGAACAGCTCCATCACGTCGTCCTTGCTCGGCTTCTCCAGATCCGGACGCCATACGTCGTAGGTCGGCTGGTTCATCATCATGTCGGTGTTGACCAGGCCCGGGCAGATCGAGTTGACGCGGATGTTGTAGGGGCCCAGCTCGTTTGCGAGCACCTTCATCAGCCCGTTCACGCCGTGCTTCGACGACACGTAGTGGGCGAGATGCTGGTACCCCTTGAGACCCGCCAGCGACGAGGTGAGGACGTAGGCGCCGCCCCGACCCGCCTCGATCATCTGCGGCGCGGTCGCCTTCACGGTGCGCCACACACCGGTGAGGTTCACGTCGAGGGCGTTGAACCAGTCGTCGTCGGTCAGCTCCCAGGTCTTGGCGAGGGTGGTGCCGATGCCGGCGTTCGCGACGACGATGTCGATGCCGCCGAACTCGCCGACCGCCTCCGCGACGACCTCGTCGAGCTGCTCCTGCGATCGGACGTCGGCCTTGCGCGTCATCACGGTGCCGCCGATCGCCTCGATCTCCTTGCCGGTGCGTTCGAGATCGGCGGGGGTCGCCAGGTCGTAGTAGACGCGGTCGATGTTCTCCACGAAGTCGATCGCGACGATCTTGGCACCGGCCTTGGCCAGCGCGATCGAGTGCGCACGTCCCTGGCCTCGTGCCGCACCGGTGACCAGTGCGACCTTGCCGTCCAGCTCTGCCATGTCAAACCCTTTCTCACAGTGGCCCCACCGAGGGGCCGGAGTCTGTCGGTGAAGTCCGGTGCCCTCGCCCGTCACCCGACCGCCATGCGTCCGCCGTCGACCGCGAGCAGCGCGCCGGTGGTGTAGGACGACGTCGCACCCGCGAAATACAGCACGGCGCCGACGATTTCGGACGGGTCACCACCGCGCGGGATCGGCCAGGCCGAGGCGAGTTCGTCGAACGCCTCTCGGTCCCAGCCCTTGGCGATGTCGGTGAAGAACGCGCCGCACATGATCGTGTTGACCCGCACCGTCGGACCATAGGTGGCGGCGAGGCCCTTGGTCAGGGAGTTGAGCGCGGCCTTCGCGGCGCCGTAGGGCACGTACTCGGACGCGGGGCGCTCGGCGGCGTTGCTGGAGATGTTGATGATCGAACCGCCGCCGGCGGCGACCATCTTCGGGGCGAGCAGCGCCGAGAGCCGGAACGGCCCCTTGACGTTGACGTCGAAGACCTTGTCGAAGAGTGCCTCGCTCACCTCGTCGAGGCTCGGGTAGAGCGGCGCGATCCCGGCGTTGTTGACGCAGACGTCCACCCGACCGAAGGCGTCCCAGGCGTCGGCGGCCAGTCTGGTCACCGAATCCCATTCGCCGACATGGACTCCCAGGCCGATGGCGCGGACTCCGGTCTCGGCGGTGATCTCCTCGGCGAGTTCGCAGCAGGACTCCTGTTTCCGGCTGGCGATGATCACGTGTGCGCCCTCCCGGGCGAGCGCCCACGACATCTGCCTGCCCAGACCGCGGCTGCCGCCGGTGACCAGGGCGACTCTGCCGGCCAGGTCGTGTTCGACCATTTCGTCGTGCCTCTTCTCGTTCTTCGGGTTCTCGTCGGTGAGTCACATTCCGCGTTCAGCGCGGGATCGCCGACCAGGGTGCGTCCTTGTCCACGCGGGGTTCCGGGGGCAGGCCGAGGATGCGTTCGGCGATGATGTTGCGCTGGATCTCGTCGGTGCCGCCCGCGATGCGGTAGCCGGGCGCGCCGAGGACATGCTGGTGCCAGCTGAAGGTCCCCCACTCGCCGGAGTCGAGGACGAGACGCCGGCCGAGTGCAGCCCGGGCGAACTCGGCCGTCGCGGTCAGGCGCCCGACCCACTGCATCTTCCGGATGGACCCGAGCGCGCCCGGGGTCGGGTTGCCCGAGGTCGCATCGGCCCGGTCGCGGTGGACGGCGATGTCCGCGAGACGATCTCCGATCAACACCTCGGCAAGCCGTTGCCGGGCGATCGGGTCGCGGTGTGCCCCGGTGTGGAACGCCAGTTCACGACACTGGCGGGCGCTGCCGCCGACGCCCGTGGTGTCCGAACTCGCTCCGCGTTCGAAGCCGAGGGTCGTCAGGCCGACCTTCCAGCCCTCCCCGACCTCGCCGATCCGCAGGTCGTCGGTCAACCGGACGCCGTCGAGGAACACCTCGTTGAAGCTCGATCCGCCGGTCATCTGCCGGAGCGGACGGACGTCGACGCCGGGTGCGTCCATCGGGACCATGAACGCCGTGATCCCCTTGTGCTTGGGCGCATTCGGGTCGGTCCGGACGAGGATCTCGCCCCAGTCGGCGAACTGGGCACCGGAGGTCCAGACCTTCTGGCCGTCGAGGACCCACTCGTCGCCGTCACGCACGGCCCGGGTGCCCAACGCGGCGAGGTCGCTGCCCGCACCGGGCTCGCTGAACAGCTGGCAGGCGAGGAGCTCCGCACGCATCATCGGCGTGATCAGTGCCCGCAGCCGTTCGGTGGTGGCCATCAGTCGCAGAGTCGGGGCGATCAGGTTGATGGTGACGCCGACCAGCTCGTGCGGCGCCGGGACGTCGTACTCGGCCTCGAGGTCGGCGAAGGCCGCGACGAACTCCTCGGGCAGAGCCCGGCCGCCATCCTGTACGGGCCAGGTGATCGCCCCGTAGCCGGCATCGTATTTGGCGCGCTCCCAGGCACATCGTTCGGCGATGAGCCGGCGCTCGTCGGCGTCGGACAGTGCGTGGAACACCGAGACGTCGTCGCTGCCGGTGCCCCAGGTCCGGGCATCGTCACCTTCGAGGCGCCGACGACCCTGGCCCTCGATCCACTCGCGCGCGGTGGCCACGAACTCGTCCACGCCGGGTCGGACCGCTGTGTTCGCTTCCGTCATGCCGTCTCCCTGCCTCTGTGTGCTGTGCCCCTGTGTGCTGTGCCCCTGTATGCCGTACCCCTGCGTGCCGTGCCCATGTCTCCCGTGGCCGCGGATGCCGAGATCGTCTGCCCGGCGCGGACACCGAGCTGCGCCGGACGCTGCTCGGTGATGCCCACGACGAGATCCAGTTCGGCTATCCGCCAGCGGGTTTCACGCCTGGTCAGGACGAGGTCGTAGCGGCTGACCATCGACGTGACATGCGCGGTGTCGTCGGCGGCAACCTGATGGGAGTGCAGGTAGGCCACGACGTCCGCCCGGTTCGCGGCGACGTGGACGTCCATGACCTGCGCAGAGTGCTGTTGCCATGCCAGGTGAGCGGTCGCCGCGCAGATCCAGTCCGCGATCGCCTCCGCGCCGCGGAACTCGTCCGCGGTGTCGTAGGTGGCGCGGGCGTCGGCGGCGAACAACTCGGCCAGGCGCCGTCGGTCCCGGGTGTCGCACGCGACACAGTAGGCCGTGACGAGTGCGGAGATGTCGTCGCGGTGCGCTACCGCACTCATCCGGCCTCCTCACATCGATGGTGATCCCACCCGCACGACTCGGGCGGGTGTGTTATGCGCCACTTCTTGGATTACAGTCGACGACCCCCGCCGTGTCAATCCTCAGTAGGAATATTCCTCATAAATAATTGTGCCGGTTTCGTCACCGGGGCGTACGGCACGCCGGATCAGGGGTCCCCGATCACGCTGCGGCGCAGTGCAACCAGGGACCACCTCGAGTCGTGCCGGATCGATCAGTCGGGCGACTGCGTCGGGTATGCGGTCCAGACGCTCTTGATCGACGTCAGTTCGTGGACCATCTCCTCGCCGAGGGTGCGACCGAAGCCCGAGTTCTTGACGCCGCCGTACGACACTGTCGGATAGCCCATCTGATAGGTGTTGATCCACACGGTGCCCGCCCGCAGGGCCTGCGCCATGCGCTGCGAACGGCCCACGTCGCCGGTGAACACGCCTGCGGCCAGCCCGTATTCGACGTCGTTGGCGATGCGGATCGCCTCGGTCTCGCCATCGAACGGGATGATCGACATGACCGGCCCGAAGATCTCCTCCTGCGCGATCCGCATGTCGTTGCGGACGCCGGTGAAGATGACCGGGGCATGGAAGAAGCCCTTCTCGCCGACCCGGCCGCCGTCGAGCGCCACCGAGGCCCCCTCCGATCGCCCGAGCTCGACGTAGCCGCTCACCCGTTCCAGCTGGACCGCCGACACCAGCGGGCCGAGATCGGTGGCCGGGTCGAAGGGCGAACCGACGGAGAGGTTCTCGCTCGCCGCGACCACCTTCGCGACGAACTCGTCGTGGATGGAGCGGTCGACGAGCACCCGCGAACCCGCGGTGCAGATCTGTCCCTGGCCACTCCACACACCCGCCGCGGCAGCCGCCGCAGCGGCGTCGAGATCGGCGTCGGCGAAGACGATGAACGGGCTCTTGCCACCCAGTTCCAGCGACACCGGCTTGGGGCCCTTCGCCGCGGCCGCCGCGATCGCGCGGCCGGTCTCCACCGATCCGGTGAACGAGACCAGTGCGACGTCACGATGTTCGACGAGCGGTGCACCCACGTCGCGGCCTTCGCCGTGGACGACGTTGAACACGCCCTCCGGGATACCCGCCTCCACGGCCAGTTCGGCCATCAGCACGGCCGACATCGGGGTGTCCTCCGCCGGCTTGAGGACGACGCTGTTCCCCGCGGCCAGCGCGGCGGCGACGAATCCCATGACGGCCGTCGGGCCGTTCCACGGCACGATGATGCCGACCACGCCGACCGGCTCGCGCCAATGCTGTGCCGAGAAGCCCGGCGGAACCGGGGGCACGGTGCCCTGGAGCTTGCTCGGCCATCCCGCGAAGTAGTTCGTCGCGTTGATCGCGAAGTCCTCGAGGAACACCGTGTAGGAGCGCAGGAGGCCGGAGTCGAAGACGTCGAGGTCACCGAAGATCGTGCGATCGCGTTCCACGAGCTGGGCGAGCCGGCGCAGTCGCGCTTCCTTCTCCAGCGGCGGAAGGAGCCGCCAGCGTCCGTCGTCGAACGCCGCCCGCGCCGAGGTCACGGCACGCTCGACGTCGGCGGCGGAACCCTTTGCCGCGGTGGCGATCTGCTCACCGGTCGACGGGTCGATGACCGGCATCGTTGCGCCGTCCGCCGATGCCCGGACCTTGCCGTCGATGACGTGCCCGAACAGGCCCATCCGCTCGATGTGGGCCCGGCCGGCCGTGCCGACCTGTGCCGTGTCCGGGTTCTGGGTTGTGGTCATGGGGTGACTCCTTGCTGGTGGGAGGACCGTTGGGGGGACGGTCCGAGTTCGTGGGGCTACACGTTTGTGGAGGTGATGCCGGAGGCGACGAGGAACCGCTCCCGGAAGTGCGCTTCGTCGCCGTACACCGCGATGTCGGTGACCGCGCGACGGTAGTAGAGGTGGGCGGGGTGTTCCCAGGTGAACCCGATGCCACCGTGCAGGTGCACCGCGGTGTCGGCCGCCCGGTGGGCGACCGGAGCACACACCGCGCCCGCCATCGCGGCGGCGGCGGGCAGCGACTCCGGTGACTCGTCGACCGCCCAGATCGCGTGCGTCACCGCGGATTCGGCATCGTCGAGGGCAACCGCCAGGTCGGCGCACTGGTGCTTGACGGCCTGGAAAGAGCCGAGCGCGCGGCCGAACTGGATGCGCTCGCGGACGTGGCCGGTGGTCATTTCCAGGCAGCGTCGGGCCGCGCCGAGCTGTTCACACGCCCGTGCGACGGTGGCCAGGTCCTCGACCCGACACAGCGCGGCCGGCAGATCATGGGTCGTGATCACCTGCGCGGCACAGCCGTCGAGTTCGACGTGCCCGTACTCGCGGGTGAGGTCGACCGATCGGGTCCGCGTGGCGGTGAAACCGGCGTCGGCGGGGTCGACGCGATACAGCGCCACACCACCGGGATCGACGGGATCGGCAGCGGTGGCCGTGACCAGGACCAGATCCGCGGTGACCGCGTCGAGCACGGCGTCCACCCGACCGGTCAGTCGCGGACCGAGGGGGCCGTCCTCCACCCGGACGGCACCGTCGCGGTGACCGGCGACGAGGGTGCCGATCGAGGTGCCGGACATGAGTTCGGCGAGCAGGTCGGCGCGCTCGGGGCCGGTGACCGCCAGCGCCAGGAGCTGTTGCACCGTGACGACCGAGCCGACCAGCGGCAGCGGGCTCAGCGCGGCGCCGGCGGCGCCGAGGACCTCACCGAGCGCGGCGAACCCCTCGATCCCGTCGAGTTCGGCCGGCATGGCCAGCGCGGCCAGCCCGACCTCGGCGGCCTGTCGCCAGGTCGCGGCGTCGTAGCGGGCGACGGGCTCGTCGTTCTCGGGGATCACGGGGTGGCCGTCGAAGAGCTCGTTGGCCACCCGCGCGATCATCCGGTCCTCGTCGGTCAGGGTCCGGATCATCGGGCGCCTCCTGCGGTCACGGTGGTCGACAACCTTTCCCGGACTACCCGACGCAGCAGCTTGCCGGTCTCGTTGAACGGCAATTCGTCCCAGAAATGCACCGTCGACGGCACACGTGTGGAGCGAAGGGTGGAGCGCACCAGATCCCGTATCTGCGAAGCGATCTCGTCGGTGTCTCCGGTGCCGGGCCGGGTGACGACGACGGCCTCGACGCGCTCTCCCCACTCCTGGTCGGGCACCCCGACCACGGCCACCGAGTCGACCGCGTCGTGCGTGGCGATGACGTCCTCGATCTCGGTCGGGGCGATGTTCTCGCCACCGCGCACGATGACGTCGTCGGCACGGCCCTGCAGGAACAGGAAACCGTCGGCGTCGAGATAGCCGTGGTCGCGGGTCGGGTACCAGCCGTCGTCGGCGACCGCCCGGTGGGACACATACTCGCCGGCGACCTGCTCGCCGCGCACGTACACCTCGCCGATCTGCCCGGGCGACACCGTGTTGCCGTCGTCGTCGCGGATCTCGATCTCCACGCCGGGCAGGGCGCGGCCGACCGATCCGAGCCTGGCCCGCACCCGCGGGTCCGACGACGCGGCCGCGACCCGGTGGTCTTCCGGTCCGAGCACCGCGATCGTGGAACTGGTCTCGGTGAGGCCGTAGGCGTTGACCATGCCCACCTGCGGCAGCAGGCGCATCGCGCGTTCCACGACGTCCACCGGCATGCGTCCACCGCCGTAGGACAGGTGTCGCAGCGCGGGCAGAGTCCGCCCGCGCGCCTCGAGCACGTCGAGGATGCGGCCGAGCATCGTCGGCACCACCATCGCGTGGGTGATGCCCTCGACATCCGCGGTCTCGACCCACTGCTCGGGGTCGAAGGCGCTCAGATAGACCATCCGGCGACCGGCATACACCGAACTCAGTACCGAAGCGATGCCGGCGATGTGGTAGTTCGGCACCGACACCAGGATCGCCTCGTCCTCACCGGCACTGCCGAACTCCACCGAGGACACGATGTAGGACCACAGGTGCCGTTGACGCAGCACCGCGATCTTCGGCGTGCCGGTGGTGCCACTCGTGAACAGGTACACCGCAGGCCGTTCCCCGTCCGGGATGTGGACGAAGTCGTCCGGTGCGGCACCGTCGCCGCTCAGGACGGATTCGGAGCGGCGGACGGTGACCCCGGGACGGGCGGGCACCCGGGCCGCCATCGGGCCACCGGCGAACAGCACCACCGGCGAGAGTCGGTCCACCGCCTGGTTCACCGCATCATCGGCGAGACGGTAGTTCAACGGACACAATGGTTTACCTGAGTATGCGGCACCGAAGAGCAGGGTCGGGAAAACCGGAGAGTTGAGGTCGAGCAGTCCTAGTGCCCGTGCGTCCAGCCCGGCGGCTTCGCTGCCGACCCGGCGGGCCATGTCGGCGAACCGTCGGTAGGTGATGCCGTCCGACCGCCCGCCGAGGGCGATCCGGTCGGGATGCGCGTCGGCGGCCATCTCCAGAAGCAGTGTGATGTCCATGGGTCAGTCCGAAGCGGGAAGGGCCTTGGCCTCGACGAGCGTCAGTGCGCGGCCGTCGATTCCGAGAGCGCCGTCGCCGCCCTTGACGACGAGGACCTGCAGTCCGGTGTCGACGTCCTCGTAGCGCTTGCCCAGCACCGAGCCGGTGTCCCAGCCATCGGCGATCGGGACGGAGTCGACGGTGGCGGTTGCCTCGGCCATCACCGCCCCGCCGCAGGTGATCTCACCGCTGCGCGGCGGCTTGACGACGACGATCTCGGTGCTGCATGCGGCACTCTTGAGCCTGCTTCCTGGTTTGTACACGTTCGAACCTCCAAGTCCGTGGTGATGAGATGAGATGGCGTCCCGAAATGATCAGCCGCCGAGCAGATCCCGGGCGCGGTGCCCGAGCGGGACGACGTCGCGTCCGCGTTCGCCCATCCGGGGATCGGTGGACTCGCCGCGCAGGTGGCGGGCGTAGAGCTGCTGCAGGATTATCGACGTCTTCCAGCACCCGAATGCCTCGTACCAGCGGAGATCGTCGAGGGTGAGTTCGATCCCGCGGGCCTGCGAGTAGCGATCGACGACCTCGCCTTTCGACGGCAGGCCGAGCCGGTCTAGGCCGGGAACCGCCATCGCGGTGTCGTTGTCCGGATCCGGCCAGTAGTTGAGCAGGGTGCCCAGGTCGGTCAGCGGATCGCCGAGAGTGGCCATGTCCCAGTCGAAGACGGAGATTACCCGGTCGGGATCGGAGCGCGCGAACTGGCAGTTGTCCACCTTGAAGTCGTTGTGGACGATGGTGCCCACACCCTCCTCCGGGAGGGTCTCGGCCAGGATCTCGCCCACCTGGCCGATGATCGACACGTCGGCGTCGGGGTCGGCGTCGGCGACCGCGTCCCACCGCTTCGTCCAACCACGGATCTGCCGGGCGAGATAGCCCTCGGGCCTGCCGAGACCGGCGAGACCGGCGGCCACGTAGTCCACCGCATGCAGGTCGGCGAGGGCGTCGACCACGGCGAAGCCGACCCGGCGGCCGGCGTCCGGCACGGTCATGGTGTCGGGCAGGCTGTTCCATACGACGACTCCCGGCCGGTATTCGCTCACCAGGAATGGCGCGCCGATGACGTCGACGTCGTCGGCGAACAGCAGCGCCCGCGGGGCGCGCGGGTAGTGCGGGTACAGATGCGACAGCACGGTGTACTCGCGCTTCATGTCGTGCGCGCCGGGGGCAACCGTACCGAACGGCGGACGACGCACGACCACAGTGATGTCCGGGTAGGTCAACCGGTAGGTGAGGTTGGCCGAGCCGTTGGGGAACTGTTCGACGACCGGCTCGCCGTGGACCTCCGGGATGCGTTCGGCCAGGTAGGCGTTCAGCCTCGGCCAGTCGAGGTTCTCACCGGGGCGGACCTCGGCGACCTCTACGTCGGTGCTGGGCATGGTGATGCCGGACGGGTCGGCCATCGCTCAGACCTCCGCGAGCAGGTCGGCGAACCTGGCCTCGGCCTCCGCCTCGAGCGCGGGCAGGTGGCGGGTCGGGAAGAGACCGGGGGCCGGCGTCGCGTTCTTGAGGAGTTGCTTGGCGAGCTGGACCTTGTGGATCTCGGTGGCGCCGTCCGCGAGTCCCATGTGGAAGGACTCCATGACCCACGAGCCGAAGGGCATCTCGGTGGAGATGCCGAGCGATCCGTGCAGCTGCACCGCGCGACCGGCCACGTCGAGCAGGACCTTGGGCATCGCCGCCTTGACGGCCGAGATGTCGGCGATCACCTTGCGATAGTCCTTGAACCTGTCGATCTTCCACGCGGTCTGCAGCACGAGCAGACGGAACTGTTCGAGCTGGATCCACGAGTCGGCGAGCATCTCCTGGACGAGCTGGCGGTCGGCGAGGGTGCCCCCGCCGCTCTTCCGGCTCACCGCGCGTTCGATCATCATGTCCAGCGATTCCCGAACGAGACCGACGGTGCGCATCGCGTGGTGGATGCGTCCCCCGCCGAGGCGGGTCTGGGCGACCGCAAAGCCCTGGCCGCGTTCGCCGAGGATGTGGTCGGCAGGGATTCGGACATCGGTGTAACGGACGTAGGCGTGGGTGTCGCCGATGGCCTCGTGACCGGAGACGCCGACGTTGCGGACGATCTCGACGCCCGGGGTGTCGGCGGGCACCACGAACATCGACGAGCGATGGTGCCGGTCGGCATCGGGATCGGTGACCGCCATGACGATCAGGAACGACGCGAAGTTCGCATGGGAGGAGAACCACTTCTCGCCGTTGATGACCCAGTGGTCGCCGTCGAGCTCGGCCCGGGTCACGAACGCGGTCGGATCGGAACCTCCCTGCGGTTCGGTCATCGAATAGGCCGAGACGATCTCGTTCTCGATCAACGGTTCGAGATAGCGCTTCTTCAGTTCGGGTGTGCCGTAATGAGCGAGGATCTCGGCATTGCCGGAGTCCGGCGCCTGGCACCCGAATACGACAGGCCCCGAGTGGGTTCGACCCAGGATCTCGTTCAGCAGGGCGAGTTTCAGCTGGCCGTAACCGGGGCCGCCGAGCTCCGGACCGAGGTGGCAGGCCCACAGCTTGCGCTCACGAACCTGCGCCTGTAGGGGCTTGATGAGCGCGTTGCGCTTCGGATCCCGGACGTCCCAGGCGTGGTCGATCACCCGGTCGACCGGTTCGACCTCAGTGCGGACGAACTCCTCGACCCAGTCCAGTTCCTTCTGATAATCCGGATCGGTCTCGAATCCCCAGCTCATGGTGTTTCCTCACTCTGAAACGTCCGGATGCCGCATCCGGCCGGTGAAAGTTCGCGAAGTCCTCAGCGGGTCAGCACCGCACAGGCGCTGATGCCGGGGGCGCCGTAGACGTGGGTGAACCCGACTTTCGGACTGCCCGGCACCTGGCGCGCGCCGGCCTGCCCGCGCAACTGCAGGACGGTCTCGTGGATCTGGCGCAGCCCGGTGGCGCCGATCGGTTCCCCGTTGGCGAGCACTCCGCCGTCGGTGTTGATGGGCAGGCGTCCGTCGGGCCGGGTCTCCCCCTCGGCGAGCAACTTCTCCTGTTCCCCGTGCGCACACAGGCCGGTCTCGGCCATGTGCATGATCTCGGCGCCGGACTCGGTGTCCTGGATCTGCGCGACATCGACGTCGGACGGTTCGATCCCGGCGGACTCGAACGCAGCGCGCGACGCATACACGGTGGGGCCGTCCGCCGTGTCCGGGCAGGCCCAGGGACTGTAGACCTCGAAGGAACCGAACCTCCGCGACCGGAACTCGACCGAGCGCAGGTATATCGGGGTCGACGTGTACCGGTGCGCCTGGTCGGCTCGGGCCAGTACGAGCGCGACCCCGCCCTCGCCCGGCGAGCAGAACATGTACTGCGTCAACGGGTAGTTGATCATCGTCGACGAGGCGATCTCCTCGGCCGTCAACGGCTTCCTACGCCAGGCGTTCTCGTTGAGCGCACCGAGCGAGAACGCCTTCTCCGCGACCAGCGCCAGCGACCGGGTGTCGATCCCGTGGTCGTGCATGTACCGCTGGATCTTCATCGCGAAGAACTGCGTGGTCACCATCATCCCGGTGGACCCGTACCACTCGGGCAGGCCCAGGGTGCGCGGGTCCTCGTTGAACGCGCCCCGCGGGTGCTTGTCGAAGCCGATGACGATACCCAGGTCGTACGCTCCGGACGCGATCGCGCCACGCGCGGTGATGAGTGCGGAGCCGCCGGTGGCGCAACCGTTGTAGACG
The DNA here is from genome assembly GCF_039939235.1 of Gordonia aurantiaca. Classification (NCBI taxonomy): domain Bacteria; kingdom Bacillati; phylum Actinomycetota; class Actinomycetes; order Mycobacteriales; family Gordoniaceae; genus Gordonia; species Gordonia aurantiaca. Next base: position 130,245 of record NZ_JBDUUF010000003.1, read on the forward strand.
TTGATGAACGGGAGACCGGTCAGGCCCAGATCGGCGACGAGGGTGTCGGCGTCGCCGGCGGAGTGGCTTCCCCCGAAGGCGAACTGCATGTCCGACCACTCGAGCCCGGCGTCGGCGAGGGCGTTGCGAGCGGCGATCGCACCCTGTTCCCTGCCACTGCGGCCCGGGGTTCGACCGAAGGGGTGGATGCCGATGCCGACGATGGCGACACCGTTGCCCGCGGTGGCCGCCCGGTGTTCGGCGGATCGCTGTGCGCCGGCGCTCATTCCCGTGCCTCCTCGAGTTCGGGCCCGAAGGCGAAGGTGTGGACGACGCGGCCCTCGTCGTCGCGGTATGCGGGGATCAGCCGCAGGGTCATCACGTCCCCGTTGTGCAGTGCGGCCGGGTCGTTGACGGTCAGGCGGGTTTCGACCCGTACCGGACCGAGATCGACGTACCCGACGCCGTACGGCTCGAACTCGCCGAGACCCCGGTACGGCGGCTTCGGTTCGAAGCCCTGAACGGTGAAGGCCCACAGCGTCCCGGTCCGGGGAAGCGGCTCGGGTTCCATGTCGGCGGCGCCGCAGCGCGGACACCCTTCCTGTGCCGGGAAGGTCACCGTCGCACAGTGGTCGCACCGAGCGCCCACCAGGCGCACATGGCCCTCGTCGTCGACGGCGAACAGCGATTCGTCGACCACCTCGATGCCGGCGAGTTCCCGGACGGTCATCGCTTTCCTCCACCACCGTGGGCGGCTCGACGCCGACCCGCTCGATATGACACACATCACCCTATTCCTCATGAGGAGTTTGTCAAGGGCCGGAGGCGATATTCCTCATCATCAAATGTGTCGGAACGGGTGACCTGTCGATGTACTCCCGCATCTGTGTGACCAGGCCGTCGGCATCCACGTCGCAGACGACACAGGCGTGGCGGATGAGCACGTCCCCCGAGGCGGTCACCGATCGGACGGTGTGTTCCTCGACGAATCCCCCGTCGAAGAGATGGCGGCGGATGTCGGAGTAGGTGTGTCGGGCGGCATCCGGCGCGGCGTTGCCGACGTGTTCGGCGGCAGCCGACACCGCGCGGGGCCGCCCACCGTTCTGGACGATCACCGCGTCGGGTGCGAAGCAGGCCAGAAAGGCGTCACCGTCGGAGCGTTCGACGGCTGCGAACAGTTTCTCCGCGAGGGCCTGAAGTGTGCGAGCATCCATCGGGGGCAACTCCTGCCTGGTTTCCGGGATGGATCACCCCTGCGCGGGAACCCAATCCGGGATGGTGACGCCGTCGACCTCGACGAACTCGGCGACCATCGGCATGCCGATGCGCAACTTCGGCCGGCCGCCGAGATGTCCGAGGAGGCGTACGCCGGCCGGTTCGTCGAGTTCGACGAGCACGCACGTGTACGGGACCGGGAAGGCCGGATGGACCTGGTGTTCGACCACGGTCCAGGAATGCAGCGTGCCGCGGGGCTCCACGTCTCGCCAGGACACCGAATGCTTTCCGCAGTCCGCGCAGAAGGACGACGGCAGGTGGATGACGGTGCGGCAGTGCGCACATTCCGCTACGACGAGTCGCCCCTGCGCCGCAGCCTCGAAGAAGCCGCGGGTGTCGGGGTCCTCGGTCACCGGCGCAAGGCCGTCACGTGTACGGATCGTCGTATCGCTCATGAAGCCACCAACATCAGTGCACTGGCGCCCGGCGGGGGCGCCGACGTGACCAGCGACGCCCTTGCCCCCGCACGCTGCGAGGTCGAGGTCCCGCGGATCTGGCGCACCCCTTCGAGCACATGGTTGAGTCCGTGGATGTACCCTTCGGACAGATTGCCACCCGCGGTGTTGACCGGGACGCGGCCCCCGGGCCCGAATTCCCCTGCCGCACAGCGATCCACCGCCTCGCCCCGCTCGGCGAGACCGTAATCCTCGAGCTGCAGCAGCGCAGTGATCGTGAAGCAGTCGTAGATCTGCGCGACGTCGACGTCGCCGGGACCGATCCCGCTGCGCGCGTATAGTTTGTCCGCACACTCCCGCGAGGGCCAGGCCGTGATGTCGGGCCTCATCAGCACCGGATACATCATGCCGGGCTGGACGTGACCGCCGGTCGCCTGGGCCACGCCGGCGATCAGCGCGGGGGTGGCGCGCAGGTCGCGGGCACGTTCGGCGGTGGTCACCACCACCGCGCATCCGCCGTCGGTCTCCAGACAGAAGTCGAAGAGCCGCAACGGATCGGCGAGCATCCGCGAGCCGAGGTAGGACTCCATGGTCATCGGTCGCTCGGCGAACACCGCGGCCGGATTGGCGTTGGCGTGCGCCCGGCATCCCACCGCGAATCCCCCCAGACCGCGCGCGAGTCGGTCGTCGTCGATGCCGTGGTCGTGCGCGTACCTCCGGGCGACCATCGCGAAGAACTGTCCGGGGGTCTGCATCCCGTACGGGGCGAAGAACTCCTCGAACGTGCTGTTGCCCCCGGCCGCCACGGTCTCACCCGCGCCGAGTCCGAACCGCTTGCCGGAACGGCCGTTCAGCGACCGGTAGACCAAGACGGTTGTCGCGAGGCCGGCGGTGATCGCCGCGACGGCCTGGCCGATCATCGCCGCGGGGCCGGAACCGCCGGGACCGTTCTCACCCCAGTAGTCGATGTCGCCGACCCCGAGGACGTGCGCGAGTGCCGGCGCCGACACGTCGTCCATGTCGCAGCGCACGATCCCGTCGACGTCGGCGGGCGTGAGACCCGCGTCCTCGAGCGCTGCCCGGGAGGCCTCGGCCGCGAGCGTCAGCACCCCGCGGCCGGAGTTCGAGCTGAACTCGGTCGCGCCTATGCCGACGATCGCACAGGTGCCGGGTGTCCACGCCGCCATCAGGCGCTCGCCGCCCGCGGTCCGGCCTCGGCGGCGACCTCGGTCCGCACCTCGTCGGTGTGCTCACCCAGTCTCGGAGCACGTCCCGGCCTCGCTTCGAACGACGAGAATTGCCAGGGCGCACCGGGATACGTGATCGTCCCGCCCTCACCGTCGGGGACCTCGGTGAAGAAGCCGCGGGCCGCGAGCTGCGGGTCGGAGGGCAGGTCCTCGAAGGCCTTCAGCGGGCCGATCGGCAGGCCGCGCCGCTGGCCCTCGTCATAGGCGGTCGATGAATCCTGGATCATGAAGAAGACCTCGATCATCTGCTGGATGTGACCGAACTGCTGTTGCCGGTACTCGAGCGCGTCATAGGCCGGATCGGTGAGATCCGCGGCGACGCCGAGCTCTTCCATCCAGGACACCAGGGCCTTCCACATGTGCTGGTCGGCCAGGATCAGGGCGAGATAGACGTACACCCCGTCGGCGCACTCGAACAGTGCCGGCTGGGTCGGCACCGGCTGCGCATGGCGGCAGGTCTGACGCTGCACGATCGCCTTCGGATAGAACCAGTACGGATTGGCCAGCTCACCGCTGACCGCATTGGCACCGTGAATCGACACGTCGACGACCTGCCCCTGCCCGTCGGCCTGCCGCTCGATGAGTGCGAGCATCGCGCCCAGGTAGGCGAAGATCGCGCCGAGCTGATAGCCCTGGTTGCCGCCGGGACGGATCGGCGGGATCGAGTGATCGTCGTAGCCGCAGCTGTTGAGCAGGCCACCGGCCGCGAGCGCGACGAGGTCGCTGGTCCGGTATCCGGACCAGGGACCGCGGAGACCGAACGGCGTGACGGCCACGAGGATCAGTCGCGGATTGCGTTCGCGCAGTTCGGCGAAGGACGTTCCGAAGCGCTCGACGCTCTCCTCTCGCCCCACGACGAGCAGGTCCGCGCGAGCGCACAGTGCGTGCACCATCGCGACGTCATCGGCGTTCTGCGGATCGGCGACGACGCTGCGCTTGCTGGTGTCGTACGCCCAGAACTCCAGGCTCCGGTTCGGATCCTCCTGCCCACCGATGAACGGGCCCTGACGCCGGCCGGGCGCGCCCTGCGGGGGCTCGACCTTGACGACGTCCGCTCCGAGGTCGGCGAACAGTTTGCCGGTGTACTCGCCCGCCGGGTCGTCGATGAGTTCGACGACGGCCAGCCCGTCGAAGGGCCGGTTGCCGGTGTCGGGCCTGGCTTCGTGTGCATTCATGTCAGATGACTCCCGCCGCAGCGAGTTCGGCCCGCTCGTCCTCGTCGAGACCGAGGATCGTGCCGAACACATAGTCGTTGTCCTCGCCGAGCAGTGGCGCCGATCGCCAATTGTCGGGTCCGCCGTGCTCGAACTCCACCGGCACGCCCTCGAATTTCGCGGTGCCGATGACCGGATGGTCGAGCTCGAAGAAGGTTCCATACGTGGCGATCTGGGGGTCGCGCGTGTCGAGCTCGGCCGGGTTCTGCACAGCGCCACACGCCACGCCGGCGCCCTGCAGGAGGGTCATCACGTCGTACTTGTCACGCGTGCGAGTCCACTGACCCACGTGCGCGTCGAGGGCATCCTGGTTGGCGAACCGCGCTTCCTGCGTGGCGAACTGCGCATCCCTCGCCCAGTCCGGGTCTCCGATCGCCTCGACGAATGCGCGCCAGTCCTTCTCGTCGAAGACCGCGATCGCCACCCACTGGTCGTCGCCGGCGGCCGGGTAGACGCCGTGGGGCGCGGCCTGCGGGAACTCGAGGCGGTTGCCGCGCGGATAGTCCGGGCGGCGGCTCGGCCGGCTGTTGACGAGGGTGTCGAGCAGGTCCGCGCCGAGCAGGTTGACGCCGACCTCGGTTGCGGAGACGTCGATCTCGGTGCCCTGGCCGGTGCGATTCCGGTGGTAGATCGCGGTGAGGATCGCGGCCGAGTTGTAATAGGCCGCCTGGTTGTCCATGTACGACAGCCCCCAACCCGACGGCTCGCGCCCGGGGAGTCCGCTGTTGAACGACAGGCCGCTGACCGCCTGGATGACCGGTCCGTAGCTGCGGTGGTCGCGGTACGGGCCGCTGTGCCCGAACCCGCTCATACGCGCGTAGATGATGTCCTCGCGCAGCGAGCGCAGGTGGTCGTAGGTCAGGCCCCACTTCTCCATCACACCGGGGGCGAAATTCTCGGTGACCACCGACGACGCCTTGATCAGCTCGTCGGCGAGCTCACGTCCGCGCGGGTCGGACATGTTCAGGGTGATACCCAGCTTGTTACGCGCGTAATTGTTGAACAGGCCGCCCTTCTCCGGGTCGGGATTCGGGTCCTCCTCGCCGTAGGAGCGCACCTCGTCCTTGTAGATCGGCAACCGGCGCGGCATGTCGAGTCGCTTGCGGTTCTCGATCTTGATGACCTCGGCGCCGAAATCCGCGAGGAGCCTGGTGGCCACCGACCCGACGCCCATCCAGCAGAAGTCGGCCACGCGAATCCCTGCGAGCGGGCCGCTACGAGGACGTGGAAACCGGTCTGCGTCCGTGGCGCACTCGGTCATAGCCCCTCACCTTCCTTTCGAGTCGTGACACGCATCACTGTTATTCCTCATGATGAAATTGTCAAGCACCGGGTGGACCTGAGCCCAGAATTCATCCGACTGATTTCGAAGGGCGCTCCGCGCCGGTGATTTTGCGGGCACACCGGGACGCCGGCCCCTCGCCGCTCGTCGGCGCACTCCTCGCACGCCTGGCGACGAGGGAGTGCGAGCCGCGAGCCGCTCCGCACCCGCCGCAAGCCGGAGCGGGCGGCCCGCGCACTCACACCCGGGTCGCGATCACATGGACGCCGTCGGCGCACCCATGGGGCCGGGTCACTCCAGCAGCAGATCCTTGAGACGCTCGCGTCGCGCGGGGTCCATGCCGCAGGGCCCGGCCAGATAGTCCTCGAAGCTCCCGTATTCCTCGCGGATCGCGTCGAACGACGCCTCGAGGTACTCGCGTCGCGCGGAGTTCTCGTGGAGCTTCTCCGGCGTGATGATCGGATCCGGGAGTTCGTCGAGCCAGACCACCATGGAACGGTAGAGGCGGTCGGCGGTGAAGTACTTCTTGGACAGCAGGTAGTCGGCGACGATCGCCTCCCACTCGACGTCGAGGGTTGCCAGGATCAGCGCCGTGACGAATCCGGTGCGATCCTTACCGGCCACACAGGCCACGAGCAGTGGGAGCCGTTCCGGGTCCTCGAGGCTCTCGAAGACGCCGCGCATGCTCTCGCCGAACGCCCTTGGCATCTCCCTGGCGTTGCCGAGCAGCACCTCCTCGATGTACTCGCCGGAGGTGTCGGCCATGACGCGTCGGATCAGTTCGACGCCGGCGACCCGCGCATCCGGGAGCTTGGCGACCGGGATCTGGTGGGGGTTGGTCCCTTCCGGCCACTCGATCGGATCGCGCTGCTGCTCACCCGGACTGCGCAGGTCGCAGATCGAACCGATGTGCAGCTCCGCCAACTGTTTCCGTCCGAGGTCGGTGAGCCCGGCCAGGGACTCGCTCCGGTAGAGGACGCCCTCGCGCACCTTGCGCCCGTCGGTCGTCGGGAGTCCGCCCAACGAGCGGAAGTTGGCCACGCCGTCGAGAAGCACCTTCGGCGCGGTCACTGCGCCGCTCCCCGACCCAGTGCCGCCTCCATCGCAGGCGTCAGCGTCTTGAGTTCGGCGACCTCGAGCAGACCGGTGCCGAGACGCCCGCCCATCTCGAAGACGGTCAGACCGTCGCCGGCGAAGAAGCCCTCGTCGTGACTGTTGACGTCGGCGACCACGGCGCGGCCATGCACGTGGTAGCCGCGACCGTCGGCGGTCCAGATCCGGGCGTCGCAGCCGGTCGGGCTGTATCCGTCGTCGTCTACCGACATCCCGAACGAGACGCGATCGACGGCGCGGAATCCGTCGTCGTACACGTAGCCCGAGACCCGGCTGCCGGTGTCGGTGACGAACCCGGCCACCGACATGAACAGGTCGTCGCCGAAGGTCGCGCAGATCCAGCGGTGCGAGCGCAGGCTCGACCAGCTGCGCGGACCCCACGAGTGATCCTGGAATGCCCAGGCGGTGAAGTCCGTCTTGTCGCCGCCCGTGGTCAGCGTGCCGGTGACCCGACCGAAGGATTCGTAGTGGCTCGAACCGATCTGGACGCCGTTGCCGTCGAGGCCGAAGGCGAACGGATCGGTGAATGCCTCGTACCGGACCGTGGCGGTGAGGTCGCTGTCGGGATAGGTCGCGGTCACGTCGTAGGAGCGCAACGGCTCCACGGTGGTGATGTCCAGTCCACCGAGGGAGAGGTCGGACAGGTCGGCATCGGGCAACGGGAGGGTCAGCGACTCGAAGTGTCCGCCGACCTTGTTGTCGACGACCGTCCAATTCCACACATCGGCCCTTCCCCTCGGGGTCTGGAGGCCGAGGTGGTAGTTGCCGCCGATCCCGCTGTGCGGGTCGTAGAAGGTGAGGTACCAGCTCTCCTGGAAGCTCTCCTCGCCGGTCGGCTCGTGCGAGCGGTCGTGGACCCGGTCGGCCTCGGCCGTCAACAACGTGACGTTACCCATGTCGGGTGCGTCTCCTATCTCTTTGCAAGCGTTGGTTCTTCGATGAGGCGGATCGTCCCGCCCGGCCGGCGTGCGGGTCGGCCGGGCGGGACGATGATCCGCGTCAGGCGTTCGCGCCGACCTCGACGGACTCGGCCGCGGGCTCGTCGGTCAGGATGTCGACCTGACCGGTGGTGCCGTTGATGCGGACCCGCGCGCCGTTCGGGATGAGCCGCATGCCGCCGACCAGCTGGACGGCCGGGATGCCGTGCTCACGCGACAGGCACGAGCCGTGCGCGAGCATGCCGCCGGTCTCGATGATGAGGCCGCCGATGATCGAGAACACCGGGGCCCAGCCCGGATCGGTTGCGTTGCACACCAGGATCTCGCCCGGCTGCAGCTCGGCGATCTGCGACATGCTCGGCATCACGCGGGCGACACCCTCGATCACACCGCCCGAGGTGCCGATGCCCACGAAATGGTTGCCACCCTCGCTGTCGGTGGTGTCCTCGACGACCGGATCGTTGCCGCGCAACAGCATCGGCGGGGTGAACATGCGGCTGTTCATCTTGTCGAAGGCCTTGCGACGACCGGAGATCTTGGCGCGCACCAACTTCTCCGGCTGACCACCGGCCAGGACCGAGAACAGCTCGTTCTCGCTGAGGAAGAACGCGTCCTCGACGTCGTCGAGCAGGCCCCGCTCGACGGCCCGCCGACCGACCTCCAGGAACGCCTTGCGCTTGGCGTAGGTGATGCGGTCGATGTAATGGCGCCAGTCCTCACGCAGGACGAGGAAGTCGATGACCTCGTCGTAGAGGAACTTGAACACCTGCTGCGCGATCTTGCCGAACCGCGACCGGCCGATGTACTCCATGACCTCGTTGAACGCCGCCTCGCGCTTGGCGATGACCCGCTGCTCCTGCTCGGCCGGGGTCGTCGGGTTCTCGACCTGCAGGTACATGCGGAACGCCTCGTAGTCGATGTTCGGATCGTCTGCGCGCCGGGCGAAGTAGATGTCACGGTCGGCGTGACCACGGTGCCCGTGCTCGGCCAGGAAGGCGTTGTACTGCTCCAGGAAATCCCGGCCCTCCGCCGAATCCTCGAGGGCCCTGAAGAACTGCGCCCCCGGGTTCTCGTCGAAGATGCGGCGCAGCTCGGCCGAGTTGCGGATCAGTTCCGAGAGACGGAAGAACTCGTGGGTCTCCTGGCTCTGCAGATTGGTGGGCAGGCCGCTCATCAGCTCCTGGCCGATCAGCGCGTTGGTGCCCTTGTAGTACTTGGCGACCATCTGGCCGAAGGCGCCGAAGATCATCAGGTTCTGCACATGCGTACCGACCCACAGCGAATCCATGAACCGGATCGCCTGCTCCTGCAGGTTGCGCTCGTAACGATGCAGCGCGTCGTCGGACAGCTTGCGCAGCTCGGCATCGGGCAGTCCGTTGGCCTTGTCGATCTCCTCCGGGGTGAAGATGAAGTGCCGCGCGTTCTTCTTCCAGTTGTAGAAGGCCGACGTCGGCGAGGAGTTGATCGCGCAGATCATCCGGAACCACCGCTTGACGTCGAGCGGTTCGCTCAGCGTCTTGGTGAGCATGTCCTCGGGGACGTTGAACGCGCCACCGGCACGGACCGAACGCGGCAGGGCGTAGCGCTGGAACGGCTCGTCCCAGTCCAGGCTGTAGTAGGCGGTGCCGTACTTGTACTTGTAGGTCCGCAGGTTGATGAGGTCGCGGAAGCCGGCGAGCTCGGTCATCCGCATGATCCCCTCATGGGACTCGCGGGCGCGGATCGAGTAGAACAGCGGGGTGATGCCGCCGGTCCAGTACTGCTCGGAGTACTTGAACGTCCACAGGGTGTTCTCGTCCTCGGGTGCCAGCTGCCAGTCGTCGACGCATTCGTCCCAGGTGAAGTCCACGCCGGTGATCGGACGCGCCTGCAGCAGGTAGAACTTCCCGTCGGCGTAGCCCCATTCGATGTCCTGCGGCAGGCCGTCGTAGTGACGCTGGACCTCACGTCCGAGGGCGGCGAGCTCGGCGACCTGCTCGTCGGTCAGCGCACGGCGGCTGCGGTCGGCCTCCGGCGTGTCCTTGGTCTCGGTGCCACTCCCCGACTCCCGCACCGTGATCGTGAGGGCCTTGTCGCCGATGTGCGTGCGGCGCAACGAGAGATCGTTGCCGGAGACCACGTACTCGTCGGGGGTGACGATGCCCGACACGATGGCCTCACCCAGGCCGTAGCCGGCGTTGATGACCATCTCGTCGGTGCGCGCGTTCAGCGGGTTCGCGGTGAACATGACGCCCGACAGCTCCGACGACACCATCGTCTGGACGACGACCGCGATGCTGGCGGTCGCGTGGTCGAAGCCGTTGCTGTTGCGGTAGGAGACGGCCCGGGCGGTCCACATCGACGCCCAGCAGTCCCGCACCGCCTTGAGCACGTCGTCGACGCCCACGATCTCGAGCAGTGTGTCGTGCAGGCCGGCGAAGCTCGCATCGGCGGTGTCCTCGGCGGTGCCCGACGACCGGACGGCCACCCGCACGTTGTCGCCGAGTGCCGCGTATGCACGGGCCACCTCGTCACGGATCGCGGCCGGGATCTCGACCGATTCGACGATCTGCCGGATCTCGGTGGTCACCTGGTCGAGCTGCGCGATGTTGTCGTGGTCGATGCCGTCGACGAGCGACTTGATGCGCACGGTGGCACCGGCCTCCTCGAGGGCGACCCGATAGGCCTCGGTCGAGACGACGAATCCGGCCGGAACGTCGAAACCTGCGGCCACGAGCTCGGCCAGGTTGGCGCCCTTTCCGCCGACCAGCGCGTTCTCACAGCGCTTCCGGTCCTCGAACGGGACTACATACTCCACGGCTTCTCCTCTGGGGGTTCGGATCTCGGGGTTCGGATCTGGGGGTTCGGATCTGGGGGTGTCGAAGTGGTGCACGTCACTCGATGTGAGGGATTCAACATGACCTGCGTCACACGTGTCAATAGTTCCTACTGAGGAATTATCGCTTGTCTCAAATATTCCTCAGTAGGTTTATGCTCACTGGGATAGCCTTCGCTCGACAGCACCGACCGAAAGGGGACCAGTGATGCGCGACGGACGTGTCGCTCTCGTAACCGGGGGAACAGATGGAATCGGAAAGGCAATCGCGTTGGCACTGCTGGAATCCGGCGCTCGCGTGGCCGTCACCGGACGGCGCGCCGAGAAGGGCCGGGAGCTCGTCGACGAGGCGTCGGCCGGCGACCGCCTGGTGTTCGTCGAATCCGACGCCCTCGCCGACGGCGAATCGGAGCGGGTCGCTGCCCATGTGCGCGACGCCCTCGGACCGATCGAGATCCTGGTGAACAACGTCGGCGGCGGCACCGGCGAGTACGGACGCATCGACAAGCTCGACCCCGGCGCCTTCCGCCGCGGCTTCGAGCTGAACGTGATGACCGCGGTCACCATGACCCACGCGGTGCTCCCGCAGATGGTCGAGGGCGGGTGGGGACGCATCCTCATGGTGTCGTCGCTCGAGGGAAAGCTGCCCACCCTGCCGGGCATCGGCCCCTACGTGACCGCCAAGCACGCGCTGATCGGACTCGCCAAGTCGATCGCGTTCGACTGCGGCGAACTCGGCATCACCTGCAACACACTGTGCCCCGGGTACGTGGAGATCCCGACGCGGGTCCGCACCCAGTCGTCGTCGGCGGGCAAGGCCAACACCGGGCGTTATGCGAATCCCCAACAGAACTACAAGGATCTGACAAGAACCGGCCGGCATGCGACCCTTGATGAGGTCGCCCACGCCGCGCTGAGCCTGCTGGGCGAGCACGCCGGCGCGATCACCGGCACCACCCTCAACGTCGACGGCGGGTCGTCGCCCTACTGATCGCGCGGACCGGACTCGGGGTTTTCGTTCACCCGTACGAAATGCCACAGGACGGCCTCGTTCACCACGTACAGTGCAACCGTCCCCGTGACCGGGCGTCCGGCGGTACCCGTCCCCGTGACCGGGCGTCCGGCGGTACAGAGAAGACACCGAGCGAGAAAAGGCCGAGGATGACACGCGAACTGGCCCGCACAGGCCTCCCGATCATCTACAACCCCGGAGCGATGCGCTCTTCGGTGAGGTCTGGCGAGCCGACGCGTGCGCCGAAGGCCTCCGAGACCACGGCTGCGGCGATCGTCTCGGACATCGTCTCATTGGGTCTGCGTCCCGGCGATCGGCTTCCGGCCGAGAGTGACATGCTCGCGAACTATTCGGTCAGTCGCGAAACCCTGCGTGAGGCCCTGCGCATCCTGGAGGTCCAGGGACTGATCACGCTCAAACGAGGTCCGGGCGGTGGGCCGTTCGTCAGCTCGCTCAACGCGTCCTACCTGGCGCGCACCGCAACGCTGTACTTCCACCTCGCCGGTGCGACCTACGACGAGGTCTTCGACACCTGGCTGATCCTCGAGCCGCAACTGTCGGCGAAGGTGGCCCGTCTCGAGGATCGCAAGCTGAAAGAGGCCGCTTTCGCCCGGTTTCTCGACTACGACGTCGACGAGCACGAGGCAAGCGAGATCTTCAGCGACCTCAACAACTTTCACGCCGTCATCGCCGAACTCAGCGGCAACCGGGTGATCACGCTCCTGACCCAGGCCGTCGACCACATCGTCGTCGAGCACGTCCTCGAGGCCGGCCGCGACACGATCCCCGAGGACGACGCGATGAGCCATGTCCACGGCGACATCGCCAAGGCGATCATCGCCGGCCGGCCCCGCAAGGCACAGACGCTGATGCACGAGCACATCAGCGACGTCGTCGAGCGCTTCCGGAGCAGCCATCCGGAACGGTCCGACGAGCTCGTGAAGTGGATGTGAGCCCCGCGGCCCGTCAGAGGACCTGAGACAGGAAGGTCCGCAGCCGATCCGACTTCGCGTCGTCGAAGATCTGGTCGGGCGCACCGGTTTCCACAACCGCGCCGTGGTCCATGAACAGCACGTTGTCGCTGACGTTGCGTGCGAACCCCATCTCGTGGGTGACGACCACCATGGTCATCCCCTCCTTCGCGAGATCGGCCATGAGGGCGAGCACACCCTTGACCAGCTCCGGGTCGAGAGCCGAGGTCGCCTCGTCGAAGAACATGACCTCCGGCGCCATGGCGAGGGCACGGGCGATGGCCACGCGCTGCTGCTGACCACCCGACAGCCGCGCGGGCCGGACGTCCGCCTTGGCGGTGAGGCCGACGATCTCGAGCTGCCGCAACGCGACCTCGCGGGCCTCGTCCTTGCTGAGTCCCTTGAGCTTTCGCGGTCCGAGGGCGACGTTCTCCACCACGGTCTTGTGCGGGAACAGGTTGAAGTGCTGGAACACCATCCCGATCCGGCGGCGCAGTTCGTCGGGGTTGTCCCCGAGCACCGACCGGCCGTCGAGCAGGATGTCGCCGGAATCGGGTTCGTAGAGTCGGTTGAGCACACGTAACAGCGTCGACTTGCCCGAGCCCGACGGCCCGATGACGGTGGTCGTGGTGCCGGCGCCGACCTCGATGTCGACGCCACGCAGCACGTGGTGCCTGCCGAAGGACAGGTGCAGCCCGGTGCCGGTCAGCGACACGGCTTTTCGTGTGGTGGTGGCAGACATGTGCCTATCCCTTCTCGACGGCGGTGACGGGCAGCGGATCGTCCTGGACGTCGGCGGGCCGTCCGGTCCGCAGGCGACGGTCGATGTGATTGACCAGGTGCGTCAGCGGGATCGTCAGGATCAGGTACATGATGCCCGCCGCGACCAGCGGCGACAGGTTTCCGGTCTGCGCGTTGAGGTCTCGTCCCACCGCGAACAGTTCTCGCTGACTGGCCAGGAGACCGAGGAAGTAGACCAGCGAACTGTCCTTGATGAGGCTGATGAACTGGTTCATCAGAGCGGGCAGCACGCGACGCACGCCCTGGGGCACGACCACCAGTCGCATCGACTGCCGGTAGCTGAACCCGATCGCGCGCGATGCCTCGAGCTGGCCGTCGTCGACGCTCTGGATGCCCGAGCGGAAGATCTCGCCGATATAGGCGGCGGCGAGGAGTGCCAGCGCGACCGCACCGAGCCAGTACGGGTTGTTGCCGGTGATGCCCTTGACCACCGGACCCACGCCGAGACCGACGATGAGGATGACGACCACGGCCGGGAGTCCGCGGAAGATGTCGGTGTACACGCGTGCGGGCCAGCGCAGCCAGCGGGATCGCGAGATGCCGCAGATCGCGAGGATCATGCCGAGAATGGTGCCCAGGACGCCGGACACGACCGACAGGATGAGGGTGTTCGCCAGGCCGGTCTTGATCAGTTCGGGGAAGGACTTCTTGTAGAGCTCCCAGTTGAAGAAGGTGTCGCCGAGCTGCTGCAGAGTGCTCTTCGGCTTGGTGGCCTCGCCGGGGACGTTCTTCTCGGCGTTCGCCGCGGCGACCGCGGCGATGTCCTGCAGATCCGGTGCCGGCGCGGCCTTGCTGCCCGGCTTCCAGCCCTCGGGGAGCTCACGGGGCACCCAGTCCTCGTACAGCTTCGCGTACGTGCCGTCGGCGATGATGGCGTCGAGACCGGAATTGAGCGCCGCCACGAGGTTCGGCTTGTTCTTGCCCACCGCCCAGGCGACGAAGTTGTTCACGCTGAAGGTGTTCTCGACGATCGCGGTGCCGTCGCCGTCGCGGACGGCGCCCTCCGCCTGCTGCGACGGGGCGACCCACGCGTCGACCTGACCACTCTTGAGGTTCGCGTAGGCGGTCGCGTAGTCGGGAAACTTGACCGGGTCGAGTCCCAGCGTGTTGACCACGTAGTCGTCCTGGACCGTGCCCTGCACGACGGCGATGCGGGTCGCCGCCGAGAGATCGCCGAACGACTTGATGGGGCCGCCCTCCGGGGCCACCAGCGAGAAGTAGCCGAAGTCGTAACCGTTGGTGAAGTCGACGGTCTTGCGACGATCGTCGGTGGTGGTGATCGACGACGACCCGACGTCGAACCGGCCGTTGGCGACCTGCGAGAGCAGACCGGCGAACTCGGTGCCGTTGAACTCGATCTGCAGGCCGAGTTTCTCGGCGACGGCCTTGAGCAGCTCGTTGTCGAAGCCGGTGAACACGCCCTTGCTGTTCACACAGATGCTCGGGCCGGCGTCGGACAGGGTGCCGACGGAGAGCTTGCCCGGCACCAGCAGTTCGAGCGCGCCGACGTCGATCGACTCGACCGGCGCCGTGGTGGGGGTGGTGTACCTGTCCTCCCCGCCCTGCTCGGCGGCAGCGAGGTTCACCGGCGCCGCCGATGCCGACGCCAGACCCGCGGGTGCGCAGCTGTCCTGTGGTGCCGCCTGGGCGCTCGGGGCCGGCAGGCCGAGAACCGCCAGGACGCCGACGAGTGCTGCCGTCAGCGCGAGTGCGAACAGACGGATCGCACGCGGAACGGCTCGTTGAGCTCGGTGGGATCGGTGGTTGGACACCACTCCGAGGCTATCCGCGGCGAGTCCTCGGGTCCCAATTTTTCGCTCCCCGCTGGGTCTAATCCGGCTGACCTGGGAATTGTCCGGGTTGTCGGGTTGGATGTGGCACGGATCTGTCGGCAATGGGTCGCCGAGCGAGAGCCATCTGCCGGCTCGCTCCGACGACCTGCCACTGGTCCAGCGGTTCGTGTCGCCCGGCTACACGAACCGCTTCATCTGGTTTCTACCCCCGCGCGGCGATCCGCGCCCGCACCTCGGGGCGGCGGAGCGGCGGGACCGTCTTGGGTGGCTGACGACGCTCGGGCAGGGCGTCGAGCAGGGTGCGCGTGGCGTCGGTGACGGCGACGACCGCGGCCTCGAAGGCCTCGACGTTGGCCGGCGAGGGCTGTCGGATGCCGCTCACCTTGCGCACGTACTGCCGGGCGGCCGCCTCGATCTCCTCCCCGGTGGCCGGGGGTTCCAGTCCGCGGAGTTCGGTGATGTTGCGACACATGGCGGTTCCCTTCGCAGATGGGCGTCGTCGTGCGGTCGTCGCCGGCCGGGGCCTACCGATCCCCTCGATCGCCGATCTTCACGACCGCCTTACCCAGAATCCGCCCTTCGGCCAGGTCGGTCAACGCCTCGGGCAGCTGCTCGAGTGTGTAGGTCTTGTTGACCTGTGGGGTCATCCCGTCGGCGATCATCTGGGTGAGCTCCTCGTGCAGCTTGGCCGGGAGGTTCAGCTCCGGATGGGTGCGGACGTACTCGCCCCACGCCGCGCCGACGACGGCGATGTTGCGGAACAGCACCCGGTTGAGCTTGACGGTCGGGATGCCGCCGGCCGCGAAGCCGACCACCACGTACCGGCCGTCGGGGGCGACCTGGCGCAGCGCCTCGTCGAACACCTCGCCGCCGGACGGGTCGATCATGACGTCGACGCCCTTCGGGGCGATCTTCTTCAGTTCGGCACCCCAGCCCTCCTCGAGCTGGACGATCTCGTCGGCGCCGGCGCTGCGCAGCAGCTCCTCGGCACCCTTGCGATGCACGATGGCGATGACCTTCGCGCCCATCGCCTTGGCGACCATGATCGTCGCGGTGCCCACACCGCCGGCGGCGCCGAGCACGCCGACCACCTCGCCGGGCTGGGTGTGCGCGCGGGTCTTCAGCGCGAAGAGCGCGGTCTGGTAGTTGATGCCCATCGCCGAGCCCTGCTCGAAGGAGAGTCCCGCCGGCAGCGGAAGCAGCTGCTCCGGCGAAGCGGCGACCTGCTCGGCGAAGCCGCCGACGATCGAGGCGACGAGAACCTTGTCCCCCACCCTCACCGACGAACCCTCGGGGGCCGAGCGCACCACCCCCGCGACCTCGGTGCCGGGGGTGAACGGCACCGGGATGCGGAGCTGGTACTTGCCCTGGCTCATCAGGAGGTCCGGGAAGCAGACACCGCAGGACTTGACGTCGACGACCACCTGGCCGTCGGCCGGCGTGGGATCGGGAACGTCTTGCAACTCGAGTCCGGACGGGCCTGTCTCTGCAGTGAGTACCTGAGCTTTCATATCGCTCACCCTACGCGGCGCCTCTCACACACCCGATAGGATCTGCCCTATGTCACAGTCCGCGTCGCCGACGCCCAACGCAGTGCCGAATGCACCCTCGCCCGAACGTCTCAGGGTCGCCGAGGAGGCGCCCGGATTCATGCCGCTCGACGAGGCGCAGACGCTCTTCGAGATCGCCGCAGAGTATCTGTCCCAACCGGATTCGACGAAGGTAGGGGTCGAGATCGGCACCTATTGCGGTAAGTCCACGGTCTTCCTGGGTTCGGCCGCCGAGGCGCACGGCGCGGTGATCGTAACCGTCGACCATCACCGCGGCTCCGAGGAACACCAGCCGGGCTGGGAGTATCACGACGAATCCCTCGTCGACCCGTACTCCGGCAAGCTCGACACCTCGGCGCGCTTCCGCCGCACCATGTTCGACGCCGGACTGGAACACACGGTGGTCGGGTTGCTCGCCCCGTCGACCGTCGCCGCCCGCGTCTGGGGCAAGCCCGCCGACTTCGTGTTCATCGACGGCGGCCACAGTATGGAGGCCGCCCAGAACGACCTCGACGGCTGGGCCCCGTGGGTGCGCATCGGTGGCGCGCTACTGATCCACGACGTCTTCCCGGACCCCGCCGACGGTGGCCGACCGCCCTACGAGATCTATTGCCAGGCAATGGACTCCGGGCAATTCACCGAGGTGCGCGCCGAGGGCTCGCTGCGGGTCCTACGACGCGACTCCGGCGAAGTAGGGGCACCACTCAAGCGCTAGTGGGACGGGCGTGCCGGTCCCTCGGCACGCCGGCACCGGCGAGCCACCCGAGGACCGGCATCAGCCCTGCCCCATGAGCGCTCGAACCCTTCCCAGCACGTCGGGGTAGCGCTTGAGATGCGCGCCGCCATTGACGTCGAAGGCGGCGCCGGTGATCCAGCTCGCCTTCTCCGAGGCGAGGAACACCACGATGTCGGCGATCTCCGCCGGATCACCGCTGCGGCCGAGCGGGGTGTTCTCGATGTACTCGTCGGTGAGGCCGGGGATCAGGCCGATGCCCTCGGTCAGCGGCGTCGACACCAGTCCCGGCGAGACGGCGTTGACCCGCACGCCACGCGCGGCGAGCTCGAGTGCCGCGACCTCGACGAGCATCAGGACGCCGGCCTTCGACGCGCAGTAGGCACCCATCCCGGCGCCCGGCTGACGGCCGTTGAGCGAGGCGATGCAGGTGATCGACCCGCCGTCGGCGATCCGTTGTCCCGCATGCTTGATGACCAGGAACGTCCCGGTCAGGCACACGTCGACGGTGTGCTGCCAGGCGCCGAGCTCGAGTTCGGTGAGCGCGCCCGGATCGGAGAGACCGGCACAGTTCACCACGGTGTCGAACTCCCCCACCGCGTCGAAGCCCGCGGCGACGGAGGCCTCGTCGGTGACGTCGAGGCGCAGGGCGCTCACGGTGTCACCGCGCCCGGCGGCCACTTTCTCGGCGCTGTCGCCATCGACATCGGCGACGACGACCTCGACGTCCTCGGCGGTGAGGGCATCGACCGTGGCCAACCCGATCCCCGACGCCCCGCCGACGACGACCGCGCGTTTCACCGCGCCTCCGCCAAATGCTTCGCGAGATGCCGTGTGAGGAACATGATCTCGTGGTCGACGCACGGCTCGAAGAAGTCGCTGCCCGCAAAGACCCCGAAGTGGTCGCACGGATAGTGGCGGACCTCGGCGCGCGCCTTGAACGCCGCCTTGGCGGCAGCGTGCGGCGGTGCGGCCGAATCGAAGTCGGCGATCTGCACGAGCACGGGCGCGTTGATCCGGTCGAGGTGTTTGTCGGCGCGGAATGCGCCGATCTCCAACCCGACCGAAGCGTCGACCTCGTTGCGCCACGATGGTCCGGCGATCGCCAGGTAGCTCTCCAGGAATCCCGGGGACGTCAGTGCCGCATTCTGGTCACCGGGCTTGCCGACGACACGCATCATCTTCGGCGCCCGGCCGAGTCTCTTGGACACCGAGCTCGCCAGGGCCGTGGCCGTCGATCGTGCGATCGACGCGCCGCCGACCTGCTGGAAGGCCGCCTTTCCGGCCGCGAGTCCGCTGACGAGCGGAACCACCGCGATCACCGCGGCGACGTCGGCACGGTCCGCGGCCACGGTGAGCGCATGCCCACCCGACTGCGAGACACCCCAGAGGATCACCCGATTGGGATCGACCCCGGGCTGCCGCTTGGCCGCCACGATCGCCGCCCGGTAGTCCTCGGCCTGTCTCGTCAGCGAGATCTGTTGCCGCGGTTCACCGTCCGACAGACCGAAGCCCCGGTAGTCGAAGGCGAACACCGCGAGCCCGGCGTCGGCGAGACGGAGAGCGAAAGGCGCGAGGCCCGAATCCTTCGTCCCCGCGAAGCCGTGTGCCATGACGACGACGGGACGCTTTCCGTCGACCTCGAACCGCGACGTCGAGGACCCCTGGAAGAACCAGGCGTCGCAGTCGACACCCGATGACGGGAAGCGCACGGTCTGCGCACCGGTCGGTGTGATCATGCCGAGGCCTCCGTTCCCGCAGCGGCACCGGCCGAGACGGTGTCGGCGACACCCGCCCACTTCACCGGGCCGAGTTCCTGAGCACGCCTGCGCCCTTCGGGCAGTTCCTTGGTGCGGATGTTGTGTTCGTACAGGTAGTGGTCGAGTTGCTGGGTGTGCCGTGCGGTCGGCACCATGTGCCCGGTGTAGAACTCGGTGTCGGCCTTGATCGTCTCCCGCATCTCCGGGACCGAGGGCGGCCGGTAGTTCCCGGTGGCATAGGCGCCGATCACCCGCGCCTGGCATTCCACGAACGGGAACAGCGTCGGCACCGCCTGCGCGAAACCGGCGAACACCAGGTCGTCGATGCCCGGGTAGAACATGCGCTTGTACAGGTCGATGCGGTTGTCGGGGGCGCTGATGAACTCGGGATCGAAGAACGGGAAGGTGATGTTGTAACCCGTTGCGTAGATGATGATGTCGAAGTCGTCGGCAGTGCCGTCCTCGAAGTGCACGGTCGAGCCGTCGAGCCGACTGATGTTGGGTTTCGCGACGATGTCCCCGGACCCGAGGCGCAACGGCAGTTCCACCGACTGCGTCGGATGCGCCTCGAAGAACTTGTGATTCGGCTTCGGCAGGCCGTAGTCCTCCGGGTGTCCCGCGGTCATCGGCTGCATCAGCTGCATGAACTTCCGCTGCCACTTGACCGGAATGTGCGGCGAGGTGTGGTAGTACTTGTCGGCGGGCTTGCCCGCGAAGTACTTCGGCACGATCCACGCGCTCGACCGCGTGGACAGGGTCAACTTGTTGTCGAGTGCCTTCGACGACAGTTCGACGGCGATGTCGGCGGCGCTGTTGCCCAGCCCCACCACGAGAATCCGCTTGCCGCTGAAGTCATGTGGCGTGCGTGGGTCGATGTAGTGATGCGCATGCATCTCGACCCCGTCGAACTCGCCGGGAAAGTTCGGGTACCGGGGATCCCAGTGGTGACCGTTGGCGACGATGAGCAGGTCGAAGCGACGTCGTTCACCGCGCTGGGTCTCCAGCTCCCAGCCGCCGCCGTCGAGGCGTCGGGCATGTTCCACCCCATTGGTGAACTCGATCCGCGACAGCAGGTCGAACGCCTCGGCATAATCGTCGAGGTAGGCCTTGATCTGGGTGTGGTGCGGAAAGTCGGGGTACTCCTCCGGCATCGGGAAGTCTCGGAAGGACAGCTGATGCTTGGAGGTGTCGATGTGCAGGGACCGATACGCACTACTGTGACCGTTCGGGTTGCCGAAGGCCCAGTTGCCGCCGATCCGGTCGGAACTCTCGAAGCAGGTATAGGGCACCCCGTAGTCGGTGAGCATCTTGCCCGCCGTCAGGCCGCTGATCCCGGCGCCGATGATCGCGGTGGTTGGTAAAGGCACGCTGCCCCCTAGGACGAGATCGGGTGTAGACACAATCTGATTTCTGTCTACACGATCCCCGCCGCCGCGGTATACAGATTCCGCGAACTGTCTACGGCCTTGTTAGTCTTCGGCCTGTGAGTCACCCGTCCCACACGGGCGACGCGTGCCGGTGACCACCGGACACCGCGACAGACACCAGGGGGAACCGTGACCGAGGCAACCACCACGTCGGTGCAGGAACGCCTCCTCGACGCCACCGAGAAGCTGCTGGCGGAGAAGGGCATCCGTGCGACGACGATGCAGCAGGTCGCCGAGTCGGCCGGGGTGTCGCGGGCGTGGCTCTATCGGCACTACCCGGACAAGCCGTCGATGATCGGCGCGACGATCGTCCGGCTCACCGAGTCCTTCTGGCGCGAGGCCCGCGCCGAACTCGACGCCGTCGACAGCTTCGTCGGACAGCTCACCGCTGGTGTGCGGATCGGCCGGGGCGCGTACGACGATCCGGGCACCCTGCTCATGCGGTTGCGCACCGAGGAGCCGACAGAGTTCGCCGAGTGCGCCGGCGTGGGCGTGGTGAAGCTCGTCCCAGACCTCGCCACGTTCTGGTACCCGTACGTCGAGGCCGCTGCACAACGTGGCGAGATCCATCCCGACCACGACCTCCACGAGGTCGCCGAGTGGCTCGCACGCGTGCTCATCAGCTTCGGCACGTCACCGGGCGAGACCCTCGACATCGACGACGCCGCGCAGGTTCGACGGCACTTCGAACGGTACGTGATCCCGGGCCTGCGGGCAGATCCCGGAGCATGAGTCGTATCGCCGCGAGGGCGCCCATTCGCGCCGAGGGGCGACGTGGGCGACAACCGGTGACACCCACCGACATCGATTCCGACGCGGATCATACGTGGTCGCGTACCGGCCGGGCCGGTCACCGACCATGCGATGCCGCGTGCACGCCTGGATCAGGGGTTGTCGGTGTCGGTGCATCACCCGCGGCCCGGTCGGTGTCGACGTGCTGCATCTCCTACCGCAACGCACACACCTCGCAGTTTGGATCCGTGCACGCCTCTCCGCGGGGCGGGCGAAGGACACGAGACACTGCGCAGCTTTGATCCGCAAGCGGTAAGGAGCCTTGGATCAGCCGTCCTGCAACCAGGTTCATGTACTCGGACCGACGTCCACCCACATCACCTCGGACAGAGGGAGTCCCGGCCCGGAAGACGATCGGTGCCATCAGCGCTGAAATAAACGCTGCGGCAACCGGTTTCGACACCTCTCCAACTGCTCCGGTTCGCGCGCATGTCGACACCCGACTTGACCACCACGTACCCGCTCGGGCGCTGACCCCATCCAGCAGAAGGATGGCGGTACCCCTCAGCCACCACGGCAGCGGCACATGTGCGGTGGCCGCACGATCTCGAACACTCGACAGCAGGACATGCGCACCGACCCTGCGCGGCCGGCCGAGTCGACAGGCCGTCCGCCCACGGCAGGGGCCGGCCCCGACGAACTCCACCGGCCGACCGCTCACCTGCGCCCGACAAGCCGTCCGACAGTCCGGCTACACCGCTGCAGGCGCCAGTTCCAGCTTCCCGGCGAGCTTCGCCAGGTAACCGCTCGCACGTTCGACCGAGTCGTCCGGCAGCCCGTACAGCACCGTGGTCACGCCGATCTCGCGCCACTTCTCCAGCTTCTCCGGGACCGGCTTGAAGTCGAGCACGACGACCTGTGGGTCGCCCTCGCGGCCGGCGTCGGACCAGATCTGCTTGAGCAGCGCGACCGATCCCTCGATGTCCTCCTCGCCCGGCGTGGTGATCCAACCGTCGGCGCTGCGGGCGATCCACTTGAAGTTCTTCTCGTTACCGGCCGCGCCGACCTGCACCGGGATGTGCGACTGCGTCGACTTCGGCCATGCCCAGCTCGGGCCGAAGCGCACGAACTCGCCGTCGTACTCGGCCTCCTCCTGCGTCCAAAGGGCGTTCATGGCCTCGAGGTACTCACGGAGCATCGTCCGACGGCGCTTCGGCGGCACGTTGTGGTCGGCCAGCTCGTCGAGGTTCCAGCCGAATCCGACGCCGAGCGTGACGCGGCCGTCGGAGATGTGGTCGAGCGTGGCGATGGCCTTGGCGAGGGTGATCGGGTCGGACTGGACCGGGAGTGCGACGGCGGTGGCCAGGCGGATGCGCTCGGTGACCGCGGCCGCCGACGCCAGCGACGTCCACGGATCGAGGGTGCGCATGTACCGCTCGTCGGGCAGGGTCTCATCGCCGGTACGCGGATGGGCCGCCTCGCGCTTGGTCGGGATGTGACCGTGCTCGGGAACGTAGTACGACGCGAATCCGGCCTTCTCGATCAGCGGTGCCAGCACATGGGGCTTGAGCCCGCGATCGCTGGTGAACTGGACGATTCCGAAATCCATGAGGCCTCCCTGGCGGCGTTGCGGGCCGTCCGTCGAACACATCAGACGGTTGACTGGACACCAGTCTAGGTGATGCGCGCCACAGAGAGAAGAGCCCGGGCGAGTGCGGTGGCATCGCCCGCCTCGCAAGCGCGTCGCCACCGGGCTGTGCCGTGGACCGAGTCGGCGGCGCCCCCGGTTGCCGACGTCGAACCGCGGGCGACGACAGGGACCTCAGAGAACCGTCGCGGGCTCCTCTTCCCGCGGCGTCACGACCAGGCTCTGGCGCACGTCGCGGAAGATCCCATTGGCGACGCTGGTGCGGCTGACCGCGTCGGCGGCTAGCACGACCGCAGCCGAGGTCCAGCAGCTCTTCTCCACCGGCCAGCGCTTTCCGTCGGCGAAAACCAGTCCCGTCCAATACGATCCGTCGGGGTCCCGCAGGTGCTGGATCGACGCGATGAGTTCGATCGCGTCGGCGGTGTCGCCGAGGGCGTCGAGAGCCAGTGCCAGTTCGCAGGTTTCGGCGCCGGTGACCCACGGCCGGTGGTCGACGCAGCGAACCCCCTTGCCGGGCACCACGAATTCCTCCCAGCGGCGGGCGATGAGCTCCTGCCCCACCCGGCCGCGCACCGCGCCGCCGAGGATCGGGTAGTACCAGTCCATCGAGTGCTCGGACGGCGGGGTGAAGATCTCCCACTCCTCGCGCACGACGTCGGCGCGGATCGCGTCACCGAGTCGGGCGTGCGCAGCGATCCAGTCGTCGTCGGGCTGGTCCATCTCGGCCGCGATCCGGATCGCGCAGTCCAACGCCTGGAAGATGCTGGAGTTGCCGGTGATCAGCGCCTCTCCGAACATCGCTCCCGTGCGGTGGTCGCCACCCCAGCGGAAGGCGCCGTCGGGCCGTTGGAATCGCAGGACGCAGTCGATCGCCGACCATACGACCGGCCACATCCGTTGCAGGAACCCGTCATCCCCGGTGATCAGGTAGTGATGCCAGACGCCGACGGCGATGTACGCGCAGAAGTTCGAGTCCGTGCCGGCGTCCTCGACCTTGCCGCACACGGTGCGGATCGGCCAGGAGCCGTCGTGCCGCTGCGCACGGCGCGACCATTCATATGCGGCCTCGGCCTCGGCGTGAAAGCCGGTGACCGACAACGCCATCGCGGATTCGATGTGGTCCCAGGGATCGGTCTGCCCGCCGGGGAACCAGGGCAGTGCCCCGGACTCCTCCTGCATGCCGACGATCGCCGCACCCGTGGCGCGGATCTGATCGGCGGTGACAACTCCCGGGATCTCCGGGATCGCCGTCATGAAGACGCTGCGGTCTCGGGCTTGCGCAGGTACAGGGCGACGGACTTGCCGATGACCGG
The DNA here is from genome assembly GCF_039939235.1 of Gordonia aurantiaca. NCBI lineage: Bacteria > Bacillati > Actinomycetota > Actinomycetes > Mycobacteriales > Gordoniaceae > Gordonia > Gordonia aurantiaca. The sequence continues at coordinate 154,243 of NZ_JBDUUF010000003.1, forward strand.
GTTGAGCAGCCGCTCGGCGGTCGTGGTGGCCCACGGCTTGCTCATCATGTCCCAGACCAACAGCTTGTGATAGGCCTTCACCAGCGGGTTGTCGTCGTTCTCCACGCCGACGGCGCACTTCAGCCACCAATACGGTGCGTGCAGGGCGTGCTCGTGATCGGTGCCGGTCACCTCGAGGCCGGCACGGCGCAGCTTGTCGGCCAGCTCGGACGCCTTGTAGATGCGGACATGCCCGCCCTCGACCTCGTGGTACTCGTCCGACAGCATCCAGCAGACCTTCTCCGGCCAGTACCTGGGCACGGTCACCGCGGCGACACCGCCCGGCTTGAGGACGCGGACCATCTCGCTGATCGCACCCTCGTCGGCGGGGATGTGCTCGAGGATCTCGGACATGAGCACCACGTCGAAGCTGTTGTCCGCGTACGGCAGACGAAGGGCGTCACCGACCTCGGCGCGCGCCTTTGCCGACGCGGGAACCTGCCCCTCGGCCGTCATCGCGTCGAACATCTCGGCGACATCGGCCATGTCCTTCTCGGACATGTCGAAGGCGATGACGTCGGCTCCGCGACGGAACATCTCGAAGGAGTGGCGTCCCTGGCCCGCCCCGATGTCGATCGCCTTGGTGCCGGGTCCCACTCTCAGCCGGTCGAAATCAACTGTCAGCACTCGATGTCCCTTCTGTGGCTTACCGGTGACCGGCCAGCACGGTTTCGTAGTGAGCCGCCGTCTTGGCGGCCACCGCTGCCCAGCTGTAGTTCTCCTCCGCCCGGCGACGGCCTCCCGTGCCGAGACTGCTCCGCAACTCCGCGTCGTCGAGGAGTCGCCCGATCGCCTGGGCGAGCCGGCCCGAATCACGCGGCGGCACCAGCAATGCGGCCTGCTCGTCGGTGCCGACGACCTCGGGGATCGCGCCCGCGCGGGTGGCGACGAGCGGCGTCCCACAGCTCATCGCCTCGACCGCCGGCAACGAGAAGCCCTCGTACAGCGACGGGACACAGGCGACCTCCGCAGAGGCGAGCAGATCGGCGATCTCCGAATCCTCCAACCCCGAGACGAGCGTCACGCGGTCGGATATCGCGAGATCCTCGATCATCTTGGCAGAAGGGCCATTCGGGTCCAACTTGGACACCAGTACCAGATGGACGTCGTCGCGTTCGGCGGCGAGCTTCGCGACCGCCTCCAACAGGTACGACACACCCTTCAGCGGGGCGTCCGCACTCGCGACACATACGATGCGCCCGGGCACGCGCTCGGCGCCGGGCCGGAAGACCTCGGTGTCGACGCCGAGCGGGATCGTGGTGATCCGACCCGACGGGATGTCGAAGGCCTTGCGGATGTCGATCTCGCTGCTGCGGGACACGGTGAGCAGCTCCGGGATCCGCCGCGAGACCCGCCCCTGCATCCGCAGGAACGAGTGCCAGCGCCACGCGGTGATCTTGCGCCAGCCCTTCGCCGCCTTGACCGCGAGCGTGCGGTCGCGGGTGATCGGGTGGTGGATGGTCGCGATGAGCGGGAAACCCGCCTTCTGGATCTGCAGCAGGCCGTAGCCGAGGCACTGATTGTCGTGGACGATGTCGAAGTCGTCGCGACGTTCCTTGAGCAGACGTGCGACCCGCAGGCTGAAGGTCAGCGGCTCACCGAAACTCGCGGTCCACATCTGGGCGACCTCGATGAAGTCGATCCAGTCGCGATACTCGTTCAGCTTGGGCGTGCGGAACGGATCCGGCTCGTCGTAGAGCCCGAGGCTGGGCACCTTGGTGACGGTGACACCGGCGTCGATCGCGGCCTGGTCGAGTTCCGGGTACGGCTGCCCGGAGAAGATCTCGACCTGGTGGCCCAGAAGTGCGAGTTCGCGGGACAGATGACGGACGTATACCCCCTGCCCACCGCAGTGTGGCTTGCTGCGGTAGGACAGCAGCGCGATCCGCACGGTTACTTCGCCCCGGCGGTGGCGGCCGCCTCGAACTCGGGAATGCTGACGAACTTGGCGCGCACGCGGCCTGCGGCCTTGCCGGCCGCCTTCTCCGCGGCGTCGATGGCCTTCCAGCCGGCCAGATCGATGCGGTGTGCGCCGCGGTCGGCGACGAGCGCCGCGACGTCGTCACGCGAGGACGTCGGGTCCGTGAGCGACTCGGCGATGAAGTCGTCGATCACCGCCCGCGCGGTCTCCTGTCCGCAGACCCGGTTCATGCCGATACCCCCGCTCGCGCCGCGCTTGATCCAGCCGGCCACATAGAGTCCCGGCATCACGTCTCCACCCGCGGTCGCCTGCACGCGCCCGCCCTCGTTCGGGACGACGCCGCGCCCCTCGTCGAAGGGCAGGTCGGTGACCGGGACACCGCGGTAACCGATGGCCCGCAGGACCAGCCCGGTGTCGATGTCGAAACGTTCGTCGGTGGGGGTCACGGCGACTCGGCCGGACCCGTCTGCGTAGGCGTTCCGCACGCAGGTCAGCCTAGTCACTTCGCCGTCACCCGCAATTTCTACCGGGGACACCAGGAACCGGAACACGATCCGCTTGTTGCCCGGCGTCTGGGGACGCTCGGAGAACTCGCGGGCCAGACGGATCTTGGTGGCGATGGTCGAGTCGAGCGTGTCGTCGGCGAGCGCGGCCTCCGACGCCGGATCGAGGACCAGCTCCTCCGGATCGATGACCACGTCGACCCCCTCGACATCACCCAGCGCAAGGAACTCGCTGTTGGTGTAGGCGGCCTGCGCGATGCCGCGACGACCCAGCAACACCACTTCCTTGATGTTCGATTCGCGCAGCTTGGCCAGCGCGTGGTCGGCGATGTCGGTCTTCGCGAGCTCCTCGGGATCGGTCACCAGGATGCGGGCCACGTCGAGGGCGACGTTGCCGTTGCCCACGACCACCGCGCGCTCGCCGGACAGGTCGACGTCCAGGTCGACGAAGTCGGGGTGGCCGTTGTACCAGGCGACGAACTGGGTGGCGGCCACCGAGTTGCGCAGGTCCTCACCCTCGATGCCGAGGCGCTTGTCGGTCGCGGCGCCGACCGCGTAGATGACCGCGTGGTAGCGCGCGCACAGCTCGTCGTGGCTGATGTGCTTGCCCACCTCGACGTTCAGGAAGTACTGGAAGTTCTTCTTCGCGGCGACCGACGCGAAGGTCCGCTCGACCCCCTTGGTGGCGGCGTGGTCCGGCGCGACGCCCGCACGGACCAGGCCGTAGGGGGTGGGCAGGCGGTCGAACATGTCGACCTTGATGGTGGGCTTGCGTACCAGCTCCTCGGCCGCGTAGAAGGCGGCGGGGCCGGCGCCGACGATGGCGACATGCAGTTCCTTGTCCGGCAGCTGCGGGGCCTTACGGGGCGGGACCAGGCCGCCCTCGACGTCGTGGTCCTTGTAGTAGTCGGCGTTGATCTGCAGGTACGGCTCGTCCTTCTCGGTGAGTTGATCGTCGGGCACGATCGCCTCGACCGGGCATTCGTCGATACAGGCGCCGCAGTCGATACACGTCTCCGGGTCGATGTAGAGGGCCTCCGCCGTGAGGAACTCGGGCTCGTCGGGCGTGGGGTGGATGCAGTTCACCGGACACACGCTCACGCAACTCGCATCGTTGCAACATGGGCGGGTAATCACATGCGCCATCTGCTGTTTCCTCGTCATCCAACACGTAGAACGTGTTCTAGTTTCGGCGTTGACTGTATCTTATCCGCAAAGATACCTGCGACCCAGTGAAGGGGTTCGAGTGAGCCAGGTTACTGTAGGCATGAGAGGCACCTCACTTCCGGATCGGAAAGATGGTGCACGCTGTTTCGAGGGGAGGTACCGGGTCCGCACCGGCGATGTGGACCAGGAGATGCGGGTCCGACTCGACGCCGTGGCCCGCTACCTGCAGGATGTGGCCAACGACAACATCGAGGCGACCGACTTCCACGCGACCGATCCCTTCTGGATCGTCCGGCGGACCGTCATCGACGTCGTCCGCCCCATCTCCTGGCCGGCGACGGTGACCGCCCAGCGGTGGTGCGGCGCGCTGTCGACGCGCTGGACCAACATGAGGGTGCGGTTGACCGCCGAGCACGAGACGAACCGGTTCAATCCCGACCCGCGCCCCGACGGCCTGATCGAGACCGAGGCGTTCTGGATCAACGTCAACGATCAGGGCATGCCGTCACGGCTGTCCGACGCGGCGTTCGAGATGCTGTCGTCGATGACCGACGAGCATCGCCTGCGCTGGAAGCCGATGAACCCGGAGAAGGCGCCGGCGCCCGAGGACATCGAACTCCCCGACCGCGAGCACGTACTGCGGAGCACCGACTTCGACCCCTTCAAGCACCTCAACAACGCCGCCTATCTAGAGGCGATCGAGGACGAACTGGTCGATCACCCCGATCTCGTCGACATGCCCCACCGCGTGGTCATCGAGTACCTGCGCCCGATCGTCCCCGGGACCAGGCTCATGCTGCGCCGTGTCCGCGAGGGCGAGCGGCTCGACGTGTGGCTGCTCATGCCCGACGACGTGGTGGCGGCGACGGTCTCGGTGGGTCCGCTACCGCTCGTCGAGGCGTAGCCCCCACATGGCGTAGAAGCAGTGGGGTCATAGCGCCGATTTTTTCTACCGATCGCTCACTGCCCGCCGCGCAGCAGCAACTCCATGAGCTTGATCGGGGCCTCGCACGGGTCGCCGGGCGGGGTCGACCGCGGCTCGACGAACCAGGTGAAGATCCCGCGGCTCGGGGCCCGTGCGGTCACGCCGCAGACACCGGGCCGGTCGGGGCTGCGCTGGGTGAACGCGGACTGGCTGGCGACCTTGATGTTCTCGGTGGTGAACCCGAGTTTCTTGGCCGTCTCCTTCTCGACGTTGACGCTGCCCCACTCGAACCAGTTGAAGGTCACGCTGACGACGTCGGTGGCGCCGGCGACCAGCCAGCGGCAGATCGCCCCGGAGAACGACGGTTCGGCGAATCCCCCGCCGGCGACCACCCGGGCGATCGTCTCGTCGGGCAGCACTTCGCATTCGAGCAGGAGCCGGTCGAACTGGTCGGTGTCGATGTCGCTGGTGCCGGACTGCGCGGCGCCGCCGACGGGCAGCGCCTCACCGTCGACGGTGCGGGCGCATCCGGCGAGCACGACCAGGCCGACGACGATCGCCGTCAGGAGTGCCGGTGCCCGCCTCACGACGCACGCTCGATCGACATCGTGGCCAGCTCACGCGCGGCGTCGCAGATCTGCTGGATCGGGCGTGGGTTGCCGGCGTCGCCGCGGATCGACCACTCGAAGAAGTCGGCGCCGAAGTCGATGCCGACCTCACAGATCTGCCCGGACTCCGTCCAGCCGATGAATCCCTTGTGGCCGTTGATCTCCAGCTTGTTGGTGACGTCGCGGGAGAGTTTCACGTTGGCCTCTTCCCGGCCGATCGGCGAGCCACGGTACCAGTTGAACGAGGCGACCGCACCGGTTCGCGAACCGGTGGTGTCCCATTCGCAGACCGAGGTGTTGTTGACCGTCTCGGTGAGGCCGGCGAACCCGGTGACGCGGACGACGTCCTCGAGGGTGACGCCGCCGCACCGGCCGAAGAACGGGCCCGTGCCCGCCTGGGCGGGGGCTTCCGGGGTGTCCGGCCGGTTCGGATCCGAGGAGGTGTCGTCGGACGAGCATCCGGTCAGCAGCAGCACGACCGCGGCGACCGTCGAGAGGAGGAAACCGCCGGTGCTGCGGAGCCGATCGAGTTGTCGCCGTTCCCGTTTCGTCGGGCGACCGGCGCCGCGGTCGCGGCGCGGCTGGCTCGCGATGATCTCCTTGGGCGGCGGAGGCGGCGACTTGTCGATGTAGCATTCGGCGGCCGCCGGGGCCGACACCCGCTTGCTGATGGTCTTGACGACCTCGACGATGCGTTCGCGACCGTTCACCCAGACCCGGATCTCGTCACCCGGCACGATCGGCTGCGCCGGTTTGGCGGTGGCGCCGTTGACGCGCACGTGACCGCCGCGGCAGGCCGCACCCGCCGCCGACCGGGTCTTGGTCAACCGGATCGCCCAGATGTAGGCATCGACGCGCGTGGACATGGTTCTACCGACCCTGCCTGCATGCCTCCGGGCCGCGATGACGACCCGAACCATCGATCATGCGCGCGCACTCCCTTCGCCCTGAACCGTGCTGCCCGAGGTGCCCCGCCATGCACGGCGTGGCGCTCGTGTTGGCCCCACTGTAGCCGCGCCGGCCTCGGCGTCGGCGCTACCGCGCGGCGTGATCTTCCTCAGCGCTTGCGGGTCAGCAGATAGAGCCCGCCCCCGACGGCCAGGATGGCGAACAGGATCGCCAGGAAGGTCTGGTCGAGCAGCAGCAGGACCACGAAGACCGCGATACCGGGAGACACCGCGATCAGGCTCATGACCGGGTGCCGGCGGACGACCTCCGCCACCGCCCTGCTTCTGTTCGGATCGATCGCCATCGTGCCCTCCGTGGTCTGCTCCCGGTGTCCGTCCAGGGTAGTCATCGCGACCGGGTGCGGTGCCGGTCGTGTCGCCGACCGCGACGGTCCGCCTCACGCCCGCCGAGCCGGTCACGCCGACCCATCCGGCGATGCCGGGGGGATGGTCGGCGCCCCGGCACGGATCGGGTCCTGGTGCCGGGGCGCCGGTCTGTGGGGGCGGTCAGGCCGCCTCGCCGGCCGACCCGGAGTCGGAGCCGCCGGCCGAGCCGGAGCCGCCGTCGGAATCGCCGCCGCTGTCAGAGCCACCCGAACCGGCCGAGCCGGACGAACCGGCCGAGCCGGAGGAGGCACCCGAACCGGCCGAGCCGGACGAGCCGCCGCTGCCCGAATCCGAGCCTCCCGGGCCCGAGTGGCCGCCGGGGCCGGACTCCGCTCCGTCACCGTCCGAAGCGCTGCCCGCCGAGCCGTCCGCCGGGCCCTCGGCGTCCGCGCCGGTGTCGACGCGGTCCTCGAGGCGATGCTTGCCGTGGTACTGCTCGCGATGCTTGCCGACGTACTCGTCGCCCGCCTCCGTATCGTCGGAGGCATCGTCGGAGGCGACCTCCGGGGTGTCGGTTTCGACGCCGGTCGCGGCGAAGGCCGACGGCGCCTCGGCGAACGTGGTCGTCTCGGCGGCCGCGACACGCGCGGCGGTCGTCGATGCCGAGCCCGACGTCGACGGGAAGTCGACGGAGTCGGTGGCCGGCAGACCGAAGGGCAGCTCGTAGCTCGGGACGTGGAGGACCGGCACGATCTGGCCGGTGTCGAGCCGGCCGAACGTGATGACCGGAAGCCCGAGTGCGTTCGGGCGCATCTCCCCGTTCACCTCGACCAGCGGACGCAGCGTGATCTTCTGGCCCAGCCAGTCGATCTCGATGGGTCCGGTGAATCCGTAGTCGCTGGTTAGTCGGATGAAGTTGCCACTGAACAGGCCGTAGTCGCCGCCGATGGACAGGCGGGCGAAGTCCTTGGACAACGAGAACCAGTCGCTGTCGAAATCGACACCGTCGCCGCCGAGCAGCGCGGAGGCGAGTCCGGCCAGGACCTCGAGCCCCGCGCCTCCGAGGACACCGGTCGGATCCGAGAGGAGCGCGGACGGGTCCGTGAGCGCGAACTGCACCTCGCCGTTGCTCTGCCGGTAGCGGAAATCGAACGTGCCGCCGACATTGGCGCAGGCACCCACACGGCCGGCGTAGGCAGCGGTGAGCCCGCCGTAGCAGCCGACGCCGGTCATGCCCGGGATGGTCGCCAGCGGCTTGCCGAGAACGGTCACGTCGAGGTCACCGGTGTTCCAGGCGTGGGCCGAACCGATCACCGCGAAGGCGAACGCCGACCGGCCGTCGCTGGCACCGGCGGTCGCGATGCTGACCGGCAGGTAGGACACGGCGGTCGCGTTGCCGTCACGGTAGGCCATGGCGAACTGGAAGCCGTTGCCCTTCACCCTGGCCGAACCGTCGGTGCCGGGTTCCGGGGTGAGCTTGTCCGGCAGCGCGGTGTCGAAGATCGGCACGAGGATGACGTTCGCCGTGTCCTTCACCCACTGCGGGATGTCGTCGTACATCGACTTGAACGATCCGTACACGCCCACCGGGACGAGCTCCAGGCTGTCGGGCATGACGAGCGCGACGCCGTAGCCGAGCAGTCCGGTGGAGGAGTTGGAGCAGTCCGCCCCACCCCTCCCGCCGCCCGACGCACACATCTCGATACGCCAGGTCTCGACGATGTCGGCGAGCAGGTCGTTGTTGATGTCGGCGAACAGGCCGCCGAGCGGGTTGATGCCGTATTCGTTCTTCAGGTCCTTGACCTGGTTCGCGAGATCGACGTCCGTCAGCGGGGTCGGGAACGGCCACGACAGCGCCTCGGCCGCGCCCGGCTCCACGATCTGGCCCGCGCCGACCGCCGCGACCGTCGCGAGCGCTGCTGCGCCCGCCACGACGCGGTGCGCGCGCCGCTGCTTGCGGTTCGCGCGTCGCGCGACCTTCTCCGAACGCTGAATTCCGTTCTGCCCCATGTTGGTCACTCGTCCAAGTCCTTCTCCCCGACCCCCCTGGCCGAGATATTCAAGCATCAGGCGCACCGAGCCGCGAATCAGGGGTGCATTTCGGACGAATCGGTGATCTGGACCGGTCGTGGTCCGACGCCTGGGGTCCCGGGTGCCACCGGGCCGCGCGGCTCGGACGCGCGTGTCGCGCGTGGCCCGGTCACCAGCGGTCGCGGTCGAGCTCGGCTCCCGCGGACCCCGCATCGGCGGCACAACCGAAGCCGACGACCCACCGGGACGAATCGGTGGCGGGGTCGACGATCTCGACCCGGCCCAGCATCATCGGCTCGGGCAGCGCGGCAAGGAAACCGCCCAGCGCGGCCGGCGACAGCCGCCAGACCTCCCCGCGGATGGAACGGCCGGACTCGGGATCGCGGATGAGGCCCGGTTTGGGCGGCGTGGTGTCGAGCGCGACGAGCCGGTACGCCGGCGCGGTGACCACCTCGCCCGCCCAGCGTGCACCGCGGTCGGCGAGCTCGTGGGCCAGCGGACCGCCGCGCATGTGGGCGCCGAAGACCGCGAGGTCGACCGCACTCCCGCCCTCGACCCACGACGCGCCGCTCTCCACCCACGACGCGCCGACGCCGGCGTCGCCGAGGAAGCGGGCGGCGAGGTCGACGAGTACGGCGTCCTCGTGGGCTCCCGCGAGGAATGTGACGCCGAATTGCGCCTGGCCGCCGTCCCTTTCGGTGACCACACCGCTCGGCACGGCGATCGCACTCAGATCGAAGAGGTTGCAGAAGTTGGTGTAGGTGCCCATCCGCGAGTTCAGGCCGACCGGGTCCGCGGCGACCTCGGCGATCGCCGGATGAGCAGGTGCCGTCGGAACCATCAGTGCGGTGGCATCACCCCACTGCCGCATCGCCTCGGCGCGGAGCCCGGCCAGTCTCCGCTGCGCCCGCAGCAGGTCGACCGCACCGAATCGCGAAGCGGCGCCGATGATCCCGGTGACCGTGGGATCGAGACCGGCGTCAGCGGATCTCCCCGCCGCCGAGAGGAATTCCCCCACCGCATCGAACCTCTCGGCCACGAGTGCGTCCTCGTACAGCAGTTTCGCCGCGGCCAGGAACGGCGACAGGTCGACGGTCTTGATCACCAGCCCCGCGGCCTCGGCCCGCGAGATCGCCTCGGCGAACGCCGCGCGCCACGCCTCGTCGAGTTCGGGGAGTTCTGCGGGCACCACGACGACCGGTTGCTCGGGTGCGGCGAGCCGGGTTGCCGACCCGAACGGACGCGGGCCCACGGCCTTCGCCATCTCCGCCATCGCACGGTTCGCGAGGGAGAGGTCCGGTGCGAAGATCGTCACCACGTCGTAGCTCCTGCAGGCCGGCACGACGCCCTCGGTGGAGATGGCGCCGAGAGTGGCCTTCACCCCGACGATGCCCTGCAGGCCGGCGGGAACGCGACCCGATCCCGCGGTGTCGGTGCCGATGGCGATGTCGGCGAACCCGAGGGCGACGGCCACCGCCGAGCCGGAGCTCGAACCTCCCGAGATCCGTTCGGGACGACGCGAATCCCGCACCGCGCCATAGGGACTGCGGGTACCCACGAGACCGGTGGCGAACTGGTCGAGATTGGTCTTGCCGATGACGACCGCGCCGGCGGCCCGGAGCGCGGCGACGGCGGGCGCGTCGGCCCCCGGGGTGTAGGCGTATCCCGGGCACGCCGCGGTGGTGGGCAGCCCGGCGACGTCGACGTTGTCCTTGACCGCGAGCAGCTTGCCGGCGAGGGGCCCGCCGGCCGCGACGGATTCCTCCACCTCCGCGGCGACCTCGGCCCGCGGCCGGAGGGTGATGAAGACCTCGGGACGGTCTGCGATCCGCGCGTAGATCTCGTCGATTGTCGTCATGCCACCTGTTCCTCGGTCACGAATTCCGTGTTGTCCGTCCTGGGTTCTGCCGCGAACTCACCCGCTGCGGACCACCGCTGACGCTCCTCGGCGCGGGCGGCCTCCATCGTCGCCCGCCTGGCGGCGATGTCCTCTGCATTGTCGTCGAGGAATCGCTGATGCGCGGCCAGAGAGAACACGCCGTCGACGATCTTGGTGCTGTCGCCGCGTCCGGCCGCCACGTCGGCGCGCATGTCCAGCAGTTCCTCGGCACTCACCGGATACCACTTGATCTGGTCGAAAAAGCGCAACAGCCAGGGATGTTCGGGGTCGAACCCGGGCGCGGGCCGTGGGTGGCGGTGGTTCCACACCTGGGTGGTGCGTCCGACGAACTGGTAGCCACCGGGGCCCTCCATCCCGTAGATGCACAGGTAGGCGCCGCCGATGCCGACCGCGTTCTCCGGGGTCCAGGTGCGGGCCGGGTTGTACTTGGTGGTGACCAGACGGTGCCGAGGGTCGAGCGGAACCGCCACCGGCGCACCCAGATACACGTCGCCGAGGCCGAGCACGAGGTAGCTCGCGTCGAAGACGGTCCGGTACACGTCGTCGACCGAGTCGAGTCCGTTCATCCGGCGGATGAACTCGATGTTCCACGGGCACCACGGCGCATCCGACCGCACGCCGAGCATGTAGCGTTCGATGGCCTCGCGGGTCGCCGGGTCGTCCCACGACAGCGGCAGGTGCACGGTACGGCTGGGCACCACGAGGTCCTCGGCCGCCGGCAACTGGCTCTCGCATTCGATGAGCCACTCCAGCATCTGCTTCTGCGACCACGCATCCGGATCGGCCTTGACCTGCAGTGACCGGATGCCCGGCGTGAGGTCGACGAGGCCGCGCGGGTTCTCCGCCGCGATGCGCTCGCTGAGCGCGTGCACACGGGCCCGCAGCGCGAGATCCAGTCGCATGTCGCCGTATTCGACGAGGATGTTGTCGTCGCCGGAGCGGCGGTAGGTGACGGTGGTCGTGCCGTCGGCGGTCGCCGTCGAGCCGAGGATGCCGTTGTCGGGATCGCCACCCGACGACAGCACGTCCACGAAGCTCGCGCGACGCGCGAGCCCGAGCTCGCCCGGCGACGCGGTCTCCTCGCTGCGCACCGCGACGAACCTGATCGTGTCACCGGGCTTGAGCTGACCGAGCTTCCACCGCTGGGCGGTCACCACGGTGACCGGGCAGACGAAGCCGCCGAGGCTCGGGCCGTCGGGTCCGAGGAGGATCGGGGTGTCGCCGGTGAAGTCCAGGGCGCCGACCGAATACGCGGTGTCGTGGATGTTGGACGGGTGCAGCCCCGCCTCCCCGCCGTCGTTGCGCGCCCAGCGTGGTTTGGGGCCGATGAGCCGGATGCCGGTGCGGTCGGAGTTGAAGTGGACCTCGTAGTCGGTGTCGAAGAGGTCGGCGATGTCGTCCTCGGTGAAGAACTCGGGCGCGCCGTGCGGGCCGACGGTGACCGCCAGTTGCCAGGTGTTGGTGAATGCCGGCTGTTCGTCGTTGAGGATGCGACGCGGCGCGCGGCTCTCCCCGCCGAGCACCGCGACCCGGTCACCGGCGATCAGCGGCCGCCCGTCGAGCCCGCCGAAGCGACCCATCGTGAAGGTCGAGCGGCTGCCCAGATGATCCTCGGCGTCCAGGCCGCCGGCGACCGCGATGTACACCCGCATGCCCAGGTCACCGGTCGAACCGACGTCGAGGACGTCCCCGGCCCCGACATGGATCGGATGCCATTGCGGCACCGCACGACCGTTGACGGTGACGGTGGCCGGCGCGCCGGTGACGGCCACCACGGTGGGTTCGTCGAAGCGGAGCGCCGGCCCCATCAGGGTCGCCTCGAGACCGGCTGCGGTCTCCGGGTTTCCGACGGCCAGGTTCGCCAGCCGGAAGGACAGGTCGTCCATCGGCCCCGACGGCGGGACACCGACCTTCCAGTACCCGATACGGCCGGGCCAGTCCTGGATGGTGGTGAGGGGGCCGGACCGCAGGACCGTGACGGGGGCCGGCTTGCCGGTGTGTTCGGACATGGTGACGGATTCCTCGAAGGTGTCGATGACGCAGGATCTCGATGGGCTGGGCGGGTTCTTCAGGCGCCGGGCCGGGTCACGATGACGCGGACCGCGGTCGGATCGAATCCGTTGCAGGGGTTGTTGATCTGCGGGCAGTTGGAGATGAGCACGAGGGTGTCGATCTCGGCGCGCAGGGCCAGTCGCCTGCCCGGCGCGGACAGACCGTCGACGATGCCGAGCGAACCGTCCGGGTCGACCGGCACGTTCATGAAGAAGTTGACGTTGCCGACGAGGTCGGCCTTGCCGAGCCCGTGCCGGCTGCCCTCGATGAGGAAGTTCTCCACACAGGCGTGCTGATGCTTGGTGTGGTGGCCGTAGCGCAGCGTGTTCGACTCCTGCGAGCAGGCGCCGCCGACGGTGTCGTGGTTGCCGACCTCGTCGGCGACGATCGCCATCAACGCGTCGCCCTCCTGGTCGCGGATGACGGTGCCGGCGGTCAGGAAGATGTTGCCCTGCGCGGCGATCGTGGCCTGCGCGGAGTAGCGCCTGGTGTGGTCGCCGGCGCCGTAGAAGAGGGTGTCGACGGCCTGGTTGCCATAGAGGTCGACGATGGTGAGGACGTCACCGGCGGCGACGACGCCCGACCAGGGGCCGCGCTCGCCGATCACCTCGTCGTGGACGACGCTGCCGGGAACGAGGGCCAGGTCGGCGGCGGGGGCGGTCGCGAAATCGATGGTGGCGGTCATGGTGGGGTGGGTTTCCTCTCGGATGGGGTGAGCTCAGAGGTGAGCTGCGGCCCAGACGTCTTCGGCGTTGGCGGCGGCGCGCTGGTATTCGGGGTCGGTATCGGCGACCCCGGCGAGCAGTGCGTCGAGGTCGGCGGGGGCGCGCCAGGCGAGCACCTCCACCGAGGTGGTGTCGAAGGTCGGTGACGGGTCGACCGGATGGGCGGTGTTCGCGATGGCGACGATGCACGGCAGGTGCAGGATCAGGTCGACGGACCTGCCGGGGCCGGCCGATCCGATCGAGCGCAGCGAACCGTCGTCGTCGACGCGGACGCCGTGGAAGAACGACACCGACGGCGGTACGTCGGTCGGGGTCAGGCCGTGCTTGGCCGCGGCGAGCGTGAACATCTCACGCCCCGCCGGGCTGGCCGAATGCACGTGCCCATCACCGTATTTCGCAATGTTGGAGGCGAGCGTCGTGGTGCCGCACAGGGCGTCGTGGTGGCCGGAATCGTCGGCGACGATCGTGGCCAGCACGCGACCCTGGTCGCTCAGCAGCGGATGGCCGGCACCGAGGTAGGCCTGCCACGGGACCTTGACGGTGTCGGCGACGTTGAGCCGCTCCCACGGGGCGTCCGCCCGCCACAGCAGGACGTGGGCACAGGCCGACCCCTCGACGTCGTGCAGTCGCAGGCGCGTGCCGCGGGCCAGCACCTTGGAGGTGTAGCGGCCCCCGGGCACGGTCTCGGCCCAGGTCAGCGTGGCCGGGTCGACGTCGGCGGGCGGGTTCGGCCAGTTCGACGCCGGGACGACGGGCATCGAGTCGGTGATCCGGCCGCCCTGCGAACGGGCGTGCTCGCGGGCGCCGGCGGTGGTTCCGGTGTCGGTGGCGACGGTGGTCATCGGTGTACTCCTCGGGAAAGTGGTTGCGCGGTATGGACCGTGGTGACCGGGACGGTGCGCACGTCAGGCAGCCGCCGGGTCGACGCGATTCGGGTGCGGCCTGCCGCGGGGGAAGCAGGCGAGGCCGACCGCGACGGTGACGACGATGACGATCGGACCGGCCCAGCGGAGGATCGGCATGTCGCCCGCCGGGTCGAAGACCTCGGCGCGCGGCCACGCCAGGTTGATCACCATGAGCGCGCCGTAGACGACGGCGAGCAGGTTGACGGCGATCCCGAATCGTCCGAGGCCGAACAGCTTCCGCCCCCCGGCGTCGACCCCGCCCGATGCCGGCCAACCCTTGAACCGGCGGTAGAGCATCGGCGCGGTCACCGCGAGGTAGGCCAGGTAGATGAGGATGATGCACACGCTGGCGAGGGTCGCGAAGATCGCCGAGTTGCCGACGTTGACCACCAGGACGCCGATGCACAGGACGCCGATCAGAATCGACGGCGCGATCGGTGTGCCGGTTCGTGGGTTGACGTGTGCCAGTTGCCTGGAGAACGGGAGCCGGCCGTCACGGGCCATCGAGAACATCAGGCGCGAGCACGCGGTCTGGATGGCGAGGGTGCAGATGAGGATCGCGACTGCGACGTCGCACAGCAGGACCTTGCCCCAGAAGCTGCCGAGCACCGAGTCCAGGACGTAGGGCAGTCCACCGATCGCGAGTTCCTCGCCGAGCGTCGGCGCGGCCATGAGTGCGCCGATCAGCATCAGGCCGCCGCCGATCGCCGAGACGGTGAGCGCCATGCGGATCGTGCGCGGGGCGACACGGCGCGGATCGCGGGTCTCCTCGGCCAACTCTCCGGCCGAGCCGAAACCGACCATCACGTAGGCGGCCATGAGGCCGGAGACGATGAACGACCAGATGTAACCGGGTTGCGTCCCGGGGATGCCGGTGTCGAAGACGACGTCCGGGCCGCGCTGGGCGTGGGTGAACAGGGCGAGGATCACGGCGGTGACGCCGACGAGTTCGCACACGACGCCGATGTTGTTGACGCGGCTCATCCACGAGACGCCGACGCAGTTGACGGTGGTGACGATGACCAGCAGGATCGAGCCGAGCAGCACGGCGTTGGCGGCACCGCTGGTGCTCGTGAGCGTCGGGTCGTCGCCGATGATCTGGAAGCCCGACCACACGGTCGGCAGGACCACCTGCAGCGCGATCGCGGCCGCGGAGGCGGTGACCACCTGGGCGATCATCATGAACCAGCCGCCGAACCATCCGATGACCTCGCCGCCCATGCGCCGCGACCACTGGTAGATCGCGCCCGAGATCGGATAGCGCGCGGCGATCTCGGCGAAACAGAGCGCGACGAGGAACTGGCCGCCGTAGACGATCGGCCAGGTCCAGAAGAAGGCCGGGCCGCCGAATCCGAAACCGAAACCGAAGAACTGGAAGACGGTGGTGAGGATCGAGACGAAGGAGAAGCCCGCCGCGAACGAGGCGAACTTGCCGAGCGAGCGGTGGAGCTGCTGGTCGTATCCGAACTCGGAGAGGTCGTCGGCGTCGAGATCTCCGGCCGATCCGGCCGGACGGGTGCCGGCGGAACCGGGCACGGCAGACGGGGCCGCCGTCGTGTCCGGGGTGGATGTCGCGGAACTGAGAACCATGGTGAGCATCTTCTTTCCGTGTCGAGGTGCTCCCCGTTGAGCGTTTTTCTGTCGGTTGATAGATAATCGGAGCGACATTTCTATCGCTTGACAGAAATGTTCCGGGCCCGAAAACCCCGGTTAAGAGTTCGTTAACCGACCCAGGTCACGCGTTCTCGTCGTCCTCCCATGGCGCCGCGACGTGATCGACTAGGGGCCGACAGTTCGCACGACGCAGGAGGAATCATGGGCACCGGCACGAGCACGGCCGCCGCGAGCGGACCCGGCCGCCCTCGTCTGATACCCGCACGGCGTCGGGGCGAGACCGCGCGCGAGGAGATCCTCGACGCCGCGGCGGAGCTCTTCACCCGCCACGGCTACACCGGGACGTCCACACGGATGATCGCCGAGGCGGTCGGCATCCGGCAGGCGTCGATGTACCACTACTTCGGCACCAAGGACGACATCCTGGCGACGCTCCTCGAGACGACCGTCGTCGCGTCGCTGGAGCGGGCGCGCGAACTCCTCGCCGCTGACGGCTCCGCATTGGAGCGCCTGCTCGAGCTGGCCCGCTTCGACGTCGGGCAGCTGGCCGGGTCGCGCTGGAATCTCGGTGCGCTGTACCTGCTGCCGGAGGTGGGCGAACCCCGGTTCGCCGAATTCCGCACACACCGGCAGGAACTGGCGAGGGCCTACGCGGCACTCGCCGCGCAGGCCCTCTCGGATCCCGACGACCGGCGCAGCCTGCTGCCGTTCCGCATCGTCGAGTCGCTGATCATGATGCGCGCCGACGAACAGCGTGGCGAGCTCGGCGAACACACTGCCGAGGGACTCGTCGACACGATCGTCGGCGCGATCGCGATGCTCATCGAGCACCGCCCCGGGGACTGAGCGCCCCCGGTTTCAGCAACTGCCGATCGGGCCTCCCTTCAGGGCCACCTCGGCCATGCGGAACGGCGAGCAGTTCTGCGCCGCCGGGCGCGTGGACTGGCTCGGATCGACCTGCGAGACCGCGGGCTTCGGCGCCGGCGGGACCGGGAGCTGCGGCAGTTCGGGCAGCTCGATCCGGGGAAGTTCGACGACCGGCACCTTCACCTCGGGGAACTTGATCTCCGGCAGCTTGACCTCGGGGATCTCGATCTTTGGCGGTTTGACCTCCGGAAGCGTGACCGCCGGGACCCTCGCCGCGGGCGGCGCGATCTGCCTGACCGCCGGGACCGGCGAGAGCGGCTTCGGGACGATGCCCGGTTCCGCCGGCGCGGACGCGTTGCGCTGGTGCTGCCGGTGTGCGGCCTCGTGGTGCTTCGGCTGCGGCTTGTCCAGCGGGACCGTCCAGCCCTTCTGGTAACCGTGCGCCGCACCGATGGCGATCCCCGCGGTGACCGCGGGCAGCGCGACCAGCGTGGCGACGAGGGCGGTGCCGACCAGTGGTCCGACGACCAGACCCGTGGGCAGGAACGGGATTCCGAAGAGGAACCCGACCAGACCGCCGGTGGGTGCGCCGATCGCCAGACCGATCGGCAGGACCGCAGCTCCGCCGATCACACCGCCGACGACGGCGTCACCGACCATCTGTTCGGCCACCTTGTCGGCCCTGGCGTCCGACACACCGTTGCCGCGCAACACATCGGAGATGGCGCGGACGACATCCTCGGAGCCCGCGGTGATCGCTTCGGCCGCCTGCGGCGAGATCGAGCCGGGACGACGGAAGTCGATGTTGCCGACCTTGATGATCGAGCCCGGCGCAGCGACGGAATCGGCCACCGGTCGTGCCGGGACCTTTTTCACCACCGAACCGGACCGCCACGACGCGACCCTGGAAACCCCTTGCGGCACGGAGTTGTTCGCGAGGGTGTGCGCCACCACCACCTGGGATGCGGGGCGGGCCTGTGACCGCAGCGCCACCGGCACCTGCGTCGGCGGCGCCCCGCCGGGGGTGATCGCCGGGAGCAACCCGTGGTTGGCGGCTCCCGGAGGTGAAAACGCCGTGGTGTCGGCGTTCGCCGGTGCCGTCACCGCGAACGACGCTGCCATCGCGCATCCGAGAAGCGCGATGGCCGGGCGGCGAACGCGGTCACCCTGGAAGTGGAACCGGCGTGTTTCGGACGTCCCTGACCTGCTCATGGACTGACCTCATTTCTCGATGGTGAATCTCCCATTGTTGAAAACGCTTGACCCCGAACGGTCGTCCTCACGGCCGTGTGCGCGGGTCATGTGTTGATCGAGAACTTCGGCGATCTGCTCGATCGCCTCGTTCTCTGTCATACCCAGGTGGTGCACGTCGACGTCGACGTTCACGACGTCGCCCTGGACGAACGGCAACCACCCGTTGTGCCCCGACGCATCTGCGCGCCGGTCACGTGTTGCGGTGAAATAGGCCAGATCGACGTCGACGACGGGAGGCCGCCAGTCGCCGATGGCCCGGATCAGCATGTTGTACGTCTCGGTGAGACGCTCGATCGCCGCCGCGTCGATACCGGACCCGTCGGTACCGAACATGGCGCCGGCGAAGTCCGCCCCGAGATGGTCGACGATCTGCTGCGCGGCCTCCTGCGCGGTCGCGTCCTCGTCCACGAAGTCGATGCCGAGCACCGGCCCCAGGTTGCCGAGGAGTTCACCGGCCGTGATGTCGCGGATCTCGCCGACGTCCACCGCATCGGCCTCGGTGTCGAGCATCGCCAGCAGGGCGACCTCCTCCCCCGCCGCCCGCATCTGCGCGGCGACCGCGTGGGCGATGACACCGCCGAGCGACCAGCCGAGCAGGTGGTACGGCCCGTGCGGCTGCACCCTGCGGATCTCCTCGAAGTACCGCCGGGCCAGCGCCGAAACCGTTGTGGGCCCTGGTGTCTCACCCGCGAGCTGTGGCGCCTGCAGGCCGTACACCGGATGTCCGGGAGCAAGTCGGCGTCCCAGCGTGTGATAACACCAGGACAACCCCGAGGCGGGATGGACGCAGAACAGCGGCGGCTCGTCGCCCATCGGCCGGATCGGCAGCAGGACGTCGAAGCCGAGCGGCGCCATGGCGTCGAACTCCATGGACTCGTCGAGGTCCTCACCCATCTCCAGACGGTCGGAGATGCGCCGCGCCAGATCGGCCGGGCTCGATGCCGACAGCATCATCCTGATCGGGATGTCCACGTGCAGTTCGTTCCTCAGCTCGTTGACGACCTGCACCGACCGCAGCGAGTTGCCGCCGAGCCGGTAGAAGTCGTCGTCGGCGCCGACCCGCGACACCCCGAGGACACGCTCGAAGGCGTGCACGATCTCGCTCTCCAGCCAGGTCGACGGCGGGCGGTAGTCCGCAGTGCGCAGTTCCGGCTTCGGCAGTCGCTTGCGGTCGAGCTTGCCCGACGAGGTGAACGGGATCTCGTCGAGCACCAGCACCGCGGTGGGCATCATGTAGCCCGGCAGCGACCCCGATGCGAACGCCAGCACGTCGTCGGTGTCCACCGACTCGACCGGTGCGCCGTTGGCCGGGACCACATAGACGACGAGGAACTCCGCGGCGCTCGTCGTCCCGTCGGCGCCCACGTCGTCGGCCGTGGTGACGACCGCGACCGCGCGTGCGACGGCGGGGTGGGCCGCGAACACCGCCTCGATCTCACCGAGCTCGATCCGCAGTCCGCGCAGCTTCACCTGGAAGTCACTGCGGCCCAGGTATTCCAGCTCGCCGGTCCGGCGCCGCCGGACCAGGTCGCCGGTGCGGTACATCCGCTCCCCCGGCACGAACGGATCGGCGACGAAACGCTCGGCGGTCAGTCCCGGCCTGCCGTGATAGCCGCGGGCGACCTGCGTACCCGCGAGGTACAGGTCGCCGACCACCCCGTTCGGCACCGGATGCAACCGCGAATCCAGCACGTAGGCACGGGCATTCCACACCGGGTGGCCCATCGGCACCGGGCCGGCGTCGTCGGGCCGCGCTCGGAATGCGGTCGCGTGCACGGTGAATTCCGTCGGGCCGTACAGGTTGTGCAACTCGACGCCGGGCAGCATCCGCCGGGCGGCGGCGACCACGTCGGGACCGAACGCCTCGCCCGCGACGAGCAGCGCGCGCAGCGAGTCGAGCGATCCGGCCGGCGCGGCGTCGGCGAACACCGCCAGCATCGACGGCACGAACGAGGTGATGGTGACGCGCTCGGCCGCGATGACCCCGGCGAGGTGGTCTGGATCGGTGTGCCCGTCCGCGCGCGCGATCACCAGCCGGGCGCCGACCGCGAGTGTGCCGAACAGCTCCCAGACCGACACATCGAAGGTGGCCGGGGTCTTCTGGAGCACCACGTCGTCGGGGGTGAGCCCGTACTCGTCGCAGATCCAGCGGATCTGGTTGACCACCGCCCGGTGGGTGATCGAGACGCCCTTCGGCCGGCCCGTCGACCCGGAGGTGAACAGGACGTAGGCGAGGTTGTCCGGCCGCAGCGGCGCGCGACGATCGGCGTCGGTGAGCGGTGCGTCGGCGAAACCGGCGAGGTCGATGCCGTCCAGCGAGGTCAGTTCGACGACGGGTTCGGCGGTGGCGACCATGTGGTCGATGCGCTCGGCCGGATGGTCCGGATCGAGCGGCACATAGGCGCCACCGGCCGCGAGGACGGCGTACATCGCGGTGACCTGGTCGAGCGAGCGCCTCATCCGCAGCGCCACCCGGGTGTCGGGTCCGACGCCGCGGGAGACGAGCCACCGCGCCAGCCGGTTCACCCGGCGCGCGAACTCCGCGTAGGTCAGCGTGTCCCCGCCCGCGGTGACCGCGGGGCGGTCGGCGAACCGCTGCGCCGCCCCGGCGAAGACCGACGCGAGGGTCTCGGCGGGATCGAGCTCGTGCGCGGTCGCGTTGCACCGCACCAGCACCTCGTCGCGTTCGGCCTCGTCGAGCAGCTCGACGTCGCCGATCGGCCGACGCGGATCGGCGGCGAGCGCCTCCAGCATCGTCACGAGGCGATCCGCGAACCCGGCGACGGTCGACGCGTCGAAGAGATCGGTGGCGTAGGTGATCCCGCCGGTGATGCCCGCGGGCGCCCCGTGCTCGTCGTAGTTGTCTGCGACCGTGACCTGCAGGTCGAACAGCGACAGACCGGTGTCGGGTTCGACGGCCGTCACAGAGAGGTCCGGCAATTCGATGCCGGAGCCGGCCATGTTCTGGAAGGCCAGCATCACCTGGAACAACGGGTTGTGGGCGTCCGAGCGAACCGGGTTGAGCTCCTGGACGAGTCGCTCGAACGGCACGTCGGCATGCCCGAATGCGGCGAGGTCGGTCTCGCGGACCTCGTCGAGCAATTCGCGGAACGACATCCCGGGCCGCAGCCGGGTCCGCAGGACCAGCGTGTTGACGAACATGCCGATCAGGTCGTCGAGTTCGCGTTCGCCGCGGCCGGCGTACGGGGTACCGATGGTGACGTCGTCGGTCGACGCCAGGCGTGCGAGCAGGGCGGCCAGCGCCGCGTGGAACACCATGAACAGCGTGGTGTTGTGGGCGCGGGCGACCTGTTGCAGCGCCGCGTGCAACTCGGCGTCGATCCGCATCGGGACGGTGTCGCCCGCGTACGACTGCACCGGCGGGCGCGGACGGTCGGTGGGCAGTTCCAGCAGCGCCGGCGCGTCCTCGAGCTGCCGTGTCCAGTACCGGATCTGGGCACGCAGCAGCGAGTTCTCGTCGTCATACGAGCCGAGGACCTCGCGCTGCCAGATCGCGTAGTCGGCGTATTGCACCGGCAGCGGATCCCACCGCGGCGCCTCCCCCTCGACCCGCGCGACGTACGCGGTCATCAGGTCACGGGCCAGCGGCGGCAACGATGAGCCGTCGGCGCCGATGTGGTGGATGATCACCGCGAGCACCCACTCGCCGCCGCCGAGGTCGAACAGCCGGATCCGCAGCGGGACCTCGGCGGTGACGTCGAAGGGCTGGGCGAGCAACTGCGACATCGCCTCGTCGAGCCGGTCCTGTGACACCTGCTCGGTGACGATCGGGACACGTTCGGGTTCGGGCGGCAGGATCACCTGCGCCGGTTCGGAATCCATGTACGGGTACACCGTCCGCAAGATCTCGTGGCGTGCGACCACGTCGTCGATCGCGGCACGCATCGCGTCGACGTCGAGCCGTCCGGACAGTCGCACCACGATCGGGATGGAGTACGCGGCCGAATCGGGTTCGATGCGGCTGAGGAACCACATCCGCTGCTGCGCGAACGAGAGCGGAACCCGCTCCGGACGCTCCCGTGCGACCAGCGGGACACGCCCGCTCGCCGCGTGGGATTCGGCGCGCGCGGCGAGCTTCGCGACCGTGGGTGCCTCGAAGATCATCGCCACCGGGACCTCGGTGTCGAGGGCCGCGCCGATCCGCGACACCACGCGGGTCGCGGCGAGGCTGTTGCCGCCGAGGTCGAAGAAGTCGTCGTCGGCGCCGACACCGCCGGTCACGCCGAGGACGTCGGCGAAGACCCCGGCCACGATCTCCTCGACCGGCGTCGACGGGGCACGGAACCGCTGCGACGTGATCATCGGGGCGGGCAGCGCCTTGCGGTCGAGCTTGCCGGACGGCGTCAGCGGGATCTCGTCGAGGACGACGACGGCCGCGGGCACCATGTACGGCGGCAGCACGTCGGCGAGCAGGCCGCGCAGCTTCTCCCCCGACACCACCGCGCCGGGCGCGGGCACCACGTAGGAGACCAGACGGGTGCCGACCGCGGCGTCGCGACGCGGCACGGTCGCCGCGAAGCTGATCTCGGCGTGGGCGGACAGTGCGGCGTCGATCTCACCGAGCTCCACCCGGAAGCCGTGGATCTTGACCTGGAAGTCGTTGCGTCCCAGGAACTCCAGATTGCCGGCGGTGTTCCACCGGACGACGTCGCCGGTGCGGTACATCCGCTCGCCGGGCCGGCCGTACGGATTGGCCACGTACCGCGACGCCGAGACCCCGGGCCGGTTCAGATAGCCGCGCGCCAGGGCCCTACCGGCGACGTACAGTTCGCCGGCCACCCCGACCGGCACCGGCTGCATCCGGTCGTCGAGGACCAGCGCCTGCATCCCGGCGACCGGGGTGCCGATGGTGGACCGCTCCCCCGCCGGGATCGGCTCGGTCGCGGTCGCGACGATCGTCGCCTCGGTCGGGCCGTAGAGGACCCGGAAGCGACGGGCGGTCGCCGGGTCGTCGCCGACCCAGCGGCTGATGAGGTCGGTGGGGACCTCGTCGCCGCCGGACATCACGAAGCGCAGGTCGTCGAGGTCCTCGGGTTCCACCGACGCCAGGGCCGCGGGGGTGACGAACGCGTGGGTGATGCGCTTCTCGCGCAGGAAGTCACCCAGTTCGCGCCCGCCGCGGACGGCGGTCGGGGCGACCACGAGCGCCGACGACGCGCTGATCGCGTACAGGATCTCCAGCAACGACGCGTCGAAGGACGGGGACGCGAAGTGCAGGACCCGCGACCCGGGGCGCTCGTCGTCGTCGACGTGCAGCGTGGCGAGGTAGTCGGCGATGCCGGCGTGCGTGACCACCACGCCCTTGGGCACGCCGGTGGACCCGGAGGTGAACACCACCCAGGCGGCGTTCTCCGGACGCAGCGGCCGGATGCGGTCGGCCTGGGCGATCTCCCCGTCGTCGGAATCGGCGATGTGTGCCGCCTCGTCCGGGTCGTCGAGGACGACCCACGAGACGTCGTCCGGCAACGCGGACCGCGCCGCCCGCGTCGTGATACCCAGCGTCGCACCGGAATCGCCGATCATCTGGGTGATCCGTGCAGTCGGGTAGTGCGGGTCGACCGGCACGTAGGCGGCGCCGGTCTTGACGATGGCCCACCACGCGACCACCGAGTCGAGCGACCGCTCGATCGCCATCACGACGCGATCCTCGGGGCCCGCGCCGGCCGCGATGAGCCGGTGCGCGAGCCGGTTCGAGCGGCGGTCGAGTTCGGCGTAGGACAGTTCGGTGTCGCCGGCGATCACGGCCGGGCCGCGGGGGTCGCGGCGCACCGCGGCGGCGAACACCTCGGGCAGCGTGACCGTCGCCGGCAGCGGATCGAAGCCGGGCCGCGGCCGGCCGATCCGCGACAGCAGGTCGGCGCGCTCGTCGGCGCCCAGCCAGTCGATGTCGCCGACCGGGGTGTCGGGCCGGACCACGACCGCCTCGAGCACACGGCGCAGGCGCTGGACGAAACCGGCGACGGTCGCCTCGTCGAAGAGGTCGCGGGCGAACATCATCGCGCCCGAGATACCCTGTGGCGCACCGTCTTCCCGGTAGGAGTCGGAGACGACGAGTTGCAGGTCGAACTGGCAGACCCCGGCATCGGCCTGTTCGCGGGTCACCGTCACGTCGGGCAGCTCGACCCGCGCCCCGGCCAGGTTCTGGAAGGCCAGCGCCACCTGGAAGATCGGGTGGTGCGCGGAGGAGCGTTGCGGGTTGAGTTCCTCGACGATCCGCTCGAACGGGACGTCGGCGTGCTCGAACGCCCGCAGGTCGGTGTCGCGGACCCTGCCGAGCAGGTCGGTGAAGGAGCCCTGCCCGTCGACCGCCGTGCGCAGAGCGAGCGTGTTGACGAACATGCCGACGAGATCCTCGAGGCCGGGCTCACCGCGACCGGCCACCGGGGTGCCGATGACGATGTCCTCGCCACCGCTCAACCGGCCCAGCAGCGCGGCGAGTGCGGCGTGCACCACCATGAACAGCGAGGTGTTGTGGGCCCGCGCCAGTTCCGTGAGCCGGGCGTGCAGGTCGGGTTCGATCTCGACCGGCACGTGGCCACCGGCCAGGCTTGCCACCTGCGGCCGCGGCCGGTCGGTGGGCAGGTCGAGCACATCGGGGATCTCCGCGAGCTCGGTGCGCCAGTACTCCAGCTGCGCGTGCATGAGGGACTGTGGATCGTCTTCCTCGCCGAGCACCTGGCGCTGCCAGAGCGCGTAGTCGGCGTACTGGACCTCCAGCGGTTCCCAGTCCGGCTCGTGCCCGGCGTGGCGCGCGGCGTACGCGGTCATCACGTCCCGGGCCAGGGGAGCCATCGACTGCCCGTCGCCTGCGATGTGGTGGACGACCAGGACCAGAAGGAATTCGCCTGAGGTGTCGCCGGTTCCGGCGGAACCCGTGGTGCGGTTCTCGTCGAGGCGGATCAGCGCCACCCGCAGCGGCGGACGGGTCGTGACGTCGAAGCCGCGGCGGACGAACTCGCCGACGACCTGCGGCGCGTCGGTCTCGGGGACCTGCCGCATCTCGACGGTCGCGGCGACCCGGTCGAGGACATGCTGGTACGGCTCGCCGTCGACCTCCGGGTAGATCGTCCGCAGGACCTCGTGGCGGCACATCACGTCACCGAGCGCGGCCTCGAGCGCCTCGATGTCGAGGTGCCCGGACAGCCGCAGGATCACCGGGATGTTGTAGGCGGGTGACTCCGGTTCCATCCGGTTGAGGAACCACATCCGCTGCTGCGCCGGCGACAGCGGGATGCGTTCCGGACGCCGGGCCGGCGCCAGCGGGATGCGGACGCCCTGCAGCGACCCGGCGAGTCCGGCGAGGGACGCGACGGTCGGCGCCTCGAACAGCGCGCGGACCGGGATGCGCACCCCGAGTGCGGAACCCACGCGGGCCGCGACCACCGAGGCGCTGAGCGAATCGCCGCCGAGGGCGAAGAAGTCGTCGTCGGCGCCGACCCGCTCGACCCCGAGCACGTCCGCGAAGGTCTCGGCGACGAGGGTCTCGGTCGGGGTCGACGGGGCGCGATAGGCGCGCGCCGCGAAGACCGGCGCGGGCAGTGCGCGACGGTCCAGCTTGCCGGTCGGGGTACGCGGGATCTCGTCGAGCACGACGACGGCCGCGGGCACCATGTAGGCGGGCAGCCTGTCGGCGAGGGCCTCGCGCAGCTCGTCGCCCGACAGCGTCGCCCCGGGCGCGGCGACCACGTAGGACACCAGCATCTGCGGCGAGCCGTCGAAGCTGCGCGCGAGCGTCGCGGCGTAGGCGACGTCGTCGCGCGCCCCGAGCACGGCATCGATCTCCCCGACCTCGATCCGGGTGCCGCGAATCTTCACCTGGAAGTCGTTGCGGCCCAGATATTCCAGTGCGCCGTCCGCGGTGCGTCGCACGAGGTCGCCGGTGCGGTACATACGCTCGCCGGGTCCGCCGAACGGGGACGCGACGAAGCGGGTCGCGGTGGTGTCGGGCCGGCCGCGGTAGGCAATGGCCAGGCCGGGCCCGAACAGGTACAGCTCGCCGACCACGCCGTCGGGAACCGGACGCATCCAGGTGTCGAGGACGACCGCACCCACCGACGCGATCGCGCGGCCGATCGTCACCGGGCGGCCGGGGTCGAGGACGGACGCGGTCGCCCAGATGGTGCCCTCGGTGGGGCCGTACAGGTTCACCATCCGCCGGCCCGGCGCCCACCGGGCGATCAACTCGGGCCCGACGGCCTCGCCCGCGGTGGCGAGGACACGCAGGCTGTCGAGGCCCTCGTGGGGAACGGTGGCGATCGCCGACGGCGTCAGCACCGCGTGCGTCACCGCCTCGTGGCGGATCAGTTCGGCGAGTTCGGGACCGCCGTAGACGTCCGGCGGCGACACCACCAGCCGCGCCCCCGCCCCGTGCCCGATCAGGAGCTCGAACACCGACGCGTCGAAGCTCGGCGAGGACACCTGCAGGACACTGGCGCCCGGATCGACGTCGAGGACACCGCCCTCGGCGGCGACGATGGCCGACAGGCCCCGGTGGCTGACCTCCACGCCCTTCGGAGTGCCGGTCGAACCGGACGTGTAGATGACGTATGCGGGCTGGTCGGGCAGGATCGACGCATCGCGCTCGGCGTCGGTGACGGGCTCGGTGGGTTGGGCGTCGAGCAGGCCGAGGACCTCCTCGTCGTCGAGGACCAGCCATTCGAGGCCCCTGGGCACGCCGGGACCGTCCAGGGTAGCGATCCCGGCGTGCGTGAGACCCAGCCTGACCTGACCGTCGGAGAGCAGGTATCCGATCCGGTCGGCAGGCAGGGTCGGGTCCACCGGCAGGAACGCCGCGCCGGTCTTGGCGACAGACCAGACGGCGACGACTGCGTCGAGCGAACGCGGCAACACACAGGCGACGACGTCGCCCCGCCCGATCCCGTGGGACAGCAGGAGCCGGGCCAGCTGGTTCGACCGTTCGTCGAGCCGGCCGTACGAGACCGAGGCACACGCGGTGGTCACCGCGATCGCCTCGTGGTCGCGCCGGACGCTCGCCGCGAGGATGTCGGGCAGCGTCCGGGGATTCGGCGAGCGCACCGGTTCGGGCACGTCGAGCGCGCCGCCACCGTGGACGAGCATGCCGAGCCGGGTGTCCGGGTCGTCGGCGATGCGGGCGAGGCATTCGACGAACAGGTCGACGATCTCTCGCGCGCGCCCGGCCCCGAATTCGTCACGCCGGTACCGCAGCGTGACCGTCAGACCCGAATCCCCGTCGTCGACGACGTTCTTCGGCGCGACGACGACGCTCAACGGGTACGGCGTGGCATCGACCCCGGAGATCCCGTCGACCCGCAATCCTGCCGAGGCGACGAGGTCGGCGAGCATCTCCTCGCGCAGCGGGAAGGACTGGTAGGCCAGCGCGGTGTCGAACAGGTCGGTGTGGCCGACGGCGCGCTGGATGGCCGGCAGGCCCACGAAGTGGTGGTCGAGCAGCCGGGCGTTGTCCTCTTGCGCGCGGATCAGCATCTGCCGCAACGTGGACGACGGGTCGAGCCGCACCCGGACCGGCACCGTGGTGAGGAACATGCCCAGGGTCCGGTCGACGTCGGGCAGTTCCGGCGGGCGGCCGGCCACCGCCGACCCCAGGATCACGTCGGTCTCGCCGGTGAGGACTCGCAGCACCAGCGCCCACGCGGTGGACAGCGCGGTGGAGACGGTGACCGCGGAATCCGCGGCGACCGAACGCAGTCGCGTGAACTCCTGGGCGGGCAGCTCGGCGACGATCTCGTCGGCGACGTCCCCGGTCATCGCGGTGTCGAGGCGGCTCACCCGCGTCCCGGCCTCGACGTCGCCGTACGCCCGGGCCCAGGTCGCGACCGAGGCCTCGTGGTCCTGCTCGCCCAGCCAGACCAGATAGTCGCGGTAGGACGGCGCCGGACCGGCCGTCGCGATCCGCGGCGGGTCGCCGTAGAACTCGAGGAGTTCGCCGATGAGCAACGGCATCGACCAGCCGTCGAGGATCACATGATGATTGGTGATGTGCAGCGCGTAGGTGTCGGCGCCGAGCCGGACGAGGGTGAACCGGATGAGCGAGGGGACGCCGAGATCGAAGCCGGTGGTGTCGTCCTCGGCGGCGATCCGTTCGGCCTCGGCGGCCGCCGCCTCGGGCGTCCGGTCGCCGAGGTCGATCTCACGGAAGGCGACGTCGACCCGGCCGACGACGACCTGGCGCGGGCCGCGCGAGGTCTCGACGAACGCGGCGCGCAGGATGTCATGCCGGTCGACGAGGGCCTGTGCGGCGGCACGCAACCGGGCGGCGTCGACCTCGCCGGACAGCCGGATCGTCGACCGGACGGTGTAGTTGTCCACCGCGTCCGGGTCGAGCGTCGAGTGGAAGTGGATGCCCGCCTGCGTCGGGGAGAGGGGCCACACGTCGACCAGGCCCGGGTAACGGTGGCGGAGGACCTCCTCGTCGGTCTCCCCGAGTTCAGCGAGATCGGTTGCCCGCGAGGGCGTCCCGGCCCCGGTTCCGGCGGATGGAACCTCGGCGAGCTCGGCAAGCGCAGCCACCGTCTGGGCCTCGAAGACCTGTCGGCCGGTGATTCGCAGTCCGGCGTCCCGCGCGGCAGCGACCAGCCGCATCGAGACGATGCTGTCGCCGCCGAGTGCGAAGAAGTTGTCGTCGGCGCTGACCTCGTCGACCTCGAGCACCTCGGCGAACAACCGCGCGAGTAGTTTCTCGGCCGGGGTCTCCGGCGGCCGGCCGCCTGCGGTCTCCGCACGGAAGTCCCAGATGGGCAACGCCTTACGGTCGATCTTGCCGGTGCGGGTGACCGGCATCGCGTCGAGTTCGACGACCGCGGCCGGAACCATGTAGTGCGGCAACCACTTCGCGAGATCCTCGCGCAGGGCGTCGACGTCGAGCGCCTCGCCCGGCGTGCCGACCACGAACGACACGATGAGCGGCTGATCCGCTGGGCCCGGCTGGACGACGGTGGCCGCCTGCGCGACCGACCGGTGCCGGCTGAGCCGCGCGTCGATGTCACCGGTCTCGATGCGCAGGCCGTGGACCTTCACCTGGTCGTCGTTGCGGCCGAGGTACTCCAGCTCCAGACCGTCGCGGCCGCGAACCCAACGCACCTGGTCACCGGTGCGGTAGAGCCGCTCCCCCGCCGGCGACCGTGGGTCGGGGACGAAGCGGCCGGCGGTGAGCCCGGGCCGGTCGTGGTAGGCGCGGGCCACACCCGGGCCGCCGAGGTAGAGCTCGCCGACCACCCCGACCGGGACGGGCCGCAACCACGGGTCGAGCACCAACGCCGAGACCCCGTGGATCGGCCGGCCGATGGTCACCGGCTGCCCGGGCCGCAGGTCGTCGGCGGCGGTGGCCCAGATGGTGCACTCGGTGGGGCCGTAGTGGTTCATCAGCCGCCGGCCGGGCGCCCACCGGTTGACGATGTCCGCGCCGGTCGCCTCCCCGACGACGGTGACCGTCGTCAGCGACGGCACCTGTGCGGGATCCATGGTGTTGAGCGCGGTCGGGGTGATGATCGCGTGGGTGACCTGCTCGGTCCGGATGAGGTCGGCGAGTTCGGCGCCGCCGTAGACGTCCTGCGGCGCGATGACCAGGCATGCGCCACAGCTGTGGGCGTTGAGCACCTCGGACACGCAGGCGTCGAACCCCGGCGAGGCGACCTGCAGCATCCGCGACCCCGGTCCCATGCGGAAGTGGTCGGCTTGCGCCACGACACGATCGGCGATGCCGCGGTGGCTGATCTCGACCGCCTTCGACCGGCCCGTCGACCCCGACGTGAAGATGAGATAGGCGGCGGAGTCGGGATGGACGAGGTCCGGACGCATCGGCTCGGTGTCCGGACCTGCCGCGGACTCGTCTGTCGCCTCGTCGATCCGCAGCCACTCCACGCTCTCCGGCAGGCTGGGCAGCATCGACGTGGTGGTGACGCCGATGGCGCACTTCGCGTCGCCGATCAGTTCGGCCAGCCGGTAGGCGGGATTGCCCGGGTCGAGCGCGACGAACGCCGCACCGGTCTTGGCGATCGCCCACATCGCGACGACCAGGTCGACCGACCGCGGCACCGCGAGCGCGACGAACCGCTCGGGGCCGGCGCCCCGCTCGGCGAGGTCGCGCGCGATCGCAACGGCGCGGCGGTCGAGCTCGCGGTAGGTCGACGTCCGACCCTGCCAGCGCACGGCGGGCTCGTCGGGGAACCGGCGCGCGGTGTCGGTCCAGATGTCGCCGAGCGCGCGCGGCGGCACCGGCGCCGGGCCGTCGACCCGGACCAGTTCGGCGAACTCGGTGTCCCAGCAGGGCGACACCGCCGCGACCTTGCGGTCGGGTTCCGCGGTGATCTGCTGCAGCAACAGCGTGAACCGTTCGAGCAGCAGTTCCGCGGACTCGGCGTCGAGGCGCGTGGTCGCGTACTTGAGGATCAGCTCGAAGCGGCCGTCGCCGCTCGGGCGCGGCGGGGTCACCTGGAGGCTGACCGGGTACGGCGTCGCGTCGCGGGCGACCCGCCCCTTCCACTGCAGGCCGGCCTGCGCCAGCAACCGGTTGACGCCCTC
Source organism: Gordonia aurantiaca (assembly GCF_039939235.1). Lineage (NCBI taxonomy): Bacteria > Bacillati > Actinomycetota > Actinomycetes > Mycobacteriales > Gordoniaceae > Gordonia > Gordonia aurantiaca. Next base: position 184,568 of record NZ_JBDUUF010000003.1, read on the forward strand.
GGCGTCGAGCGGATAGGACTCCAGAACCGTTGCGGTGTCGAAGATGTCGGACATCCCGGCGGCCCGTTGCAGTTCCGCGAGACCGATGTTGCGGTGATCGAGCATCGAGGCCTGCTCGGTCTGGATGCGCGCCAGCAGCTCGGCGACCGTCTCGTTCGGCTCCAGCCGCACCCGCACCGGGAGCGTGTTGATGAACAGGCCGACCATCTGGTCGACGCCCGGGATGTGGGCGGGACGGTCGGAGACGGTGTTGCCGAAGACGACGTCGGTGCGGCCGATCATCGTCGACAGCAACAAGGCCCACGCGACCTGGATCGCGGTGTTCGGCGTGACGCCGTGGGCACGGCCGAGTCCGAGGATCGCCTCGGAGGTCGCGGGATCGAGGTCGCAGTCGACCTGTGCGACCCCGGCGGTCCCGGCGTTGCGGTCGCCGCCGCCGGTCAGATGCGTCGGGCCTTCGATGCCGGAGAGCATCTCCTGCCAGGCGCGGACCGTGGCGTCGTGGTCCTGGGAGGCCAGCCACTGCAGGTAATCCCGGAACGAGCGGGGCTGCGGCAGCCCGGAGGTGTCGCCGTCGGCGAGGTAGCACAACAGCAGCTCGTGGACGAGCAGCGGCGTCGACCAGCCGTCGAGCACGATGTGGTGATTGGTGAGGACCAGCGTGTACTCGTCGTCGTCGACCCGGGCGAGGTGGAACCTGATCAGCGGCGGCCGGGCGAGGTCGAAGGGGGCGTTCTCCGCGTCGATGATCCGGCGCAGCTCCCGCTTCCGCTCGACGGGGTCGGCGATGCGGGTGAGGTCGGAGTCGGTCCATTCGACCCAGACCTGACCGAGCACCAGTTGCCTTGGTCCGGAGGGGGTTTCGACGAACGCGACGCGCAGGCTGTCGTGTCGGTCGAGCACTTGCTGCGCGGCCCGCCGCATCCGATCCGGCTGCAGCGTCCCGGCGAAGGCGAGTTCGGCCTGGACGACGTAGCCGTCGGTCGCGGCGTGAGCTTGCCCGCCGGTGCTGTCGGAATGGGGGTCGTTCCCGTCGGGGCCGTTCCCGTTGAAGGTCGCGTGGAACAGGAGCCCGGACTGCAGCGCGGTCAGCGGCCACACGTCGGTCAGCGACGGATACTCGCGCGACCAGCGGTCGATCTCGTCCTGGGTGACCTCCACGAGCGGGAAGTCCGACGGGGTGAACCCTCCGGAGTGCTCGTCGCGCACGTGCCGGGCGATGGCGCCGAGCGCGTCGATCCACAGCCGGGCGAGTTCCTCGACGTCGGCGCGGTCGAGGATCTTCGACGCGAATTCCCAGGTGGCGTCGAGTTCGAGACCGGCGGGCCCCGGGTCGGCGATCGCGTTGATGTCGAGGACCGCGGGCAGCGCCATCATCGGGTCGGCGGTGCCGGCCAGCGCGTCGAACTCGCGCGACGGCGCCCAGGGACCGGCGTGCTCGCGGGTGCCCGCGCGGCCCAGGTAGTTGAAACCGATCTGCGGCTCGGGTCGGTGGCCGAGTGCGCTGCGGCCGGCCGGATCGAGGTGGCGCACCATGCCGTACCCGATGCCGTTGTCGGGAATGGCCCGCAGCGTCTCCTTGACCGCCCTGATCGCCGCGCCCGCGCTCGCACCGCCGGAGAACGCGTCGTCGAGGTCGAGGCCGGCGAGGTCGAGGCGCACCGGGTACCGCGAGGTGAACCAGCCGACGGTCGAGGTGAGGTCGGCGCCGGGCACCGCCGCCTGCTCTCGGCCGTGGCCCTCGAGGGCGATCAGCTCGGCGGCGGGATGCGAGCCGCGACGGGCACGCCAGCGCGCCAGCGCGAGCGCGAGGGCCGCGAGCAGCGAGTCGTTCGGACCGCCGTGGAACCGACCGGGTGCGGTGGTCACGACGGCCTCGGTGACCTCTGTGGGGATGCGCAGCCGGATCCGGCCGGCGGTGGACACGACGTCGCGCCGCGGGTCGAGCGGCCGGGGGCCGAGGGGCCGCTCACCCGGCGCGAGGGTGCGCCTCCAGTGGTCGAGTTCGGCGGCGGTGCGACCCGAGGCGCGTTCGACGAGACCGTGGACCCAGCGCCGGACCGATGTGGTCGGACGACTCAGCTGCGGCGTCATGCCCGACGCGACCTGCTGCCAGGCGACCGCGAGGTCGGCGAGCAGGATGCGCCAGGACACCCCGTCCACCCCGAGGTGGTGGACGACCAACCACAGCAGATCCGGACGGTCGCGGTGCCGCGAGGTCATCCAGACGAACCGGGTCAGCACGCCGGCACGTGGATCGAGATCGTCGGCGGCCGACTGCAGGTGCTGGTCGACCTCGTCGGCGTCGCGGCGTTCGAGGACGACCTCGACGAGCGAGTCCGCGGCGTCGACGGTGCCGCGGTCGCGGACCTCGACGTAGCCCTCCCCCGGCTGCTCCTCGTGGAGTACCGCGCGCAGGATGTCGTGGCGGTCGATGACCGCCTGCAGCGCGCGGATCAGGCGGTCGCGGTCCACGTCGTCGGGCAGCTCGATCAGCGCGGCCTGCCCGAAACGGTCAAAGTGACCGCGTTCGAGCATCTCGTGCATGATCGGCGCGAGTGGGAACGACCCGACCGCGCCGCCGGGCAACTCGTGCAGCGCGGCGTCGTCGGTGACCGCACTCGCCCGCGTCGCCAGCGCCGCAACGGTCTTGCACTCGAACACGTCCTGGGTGGTGAACGCCAGACCGGCCGCCTTCGCGCGGGATACGAGCTCGATCGAGGAGATGCTGTCGCCGCCGAGGACGAAGAAGCTGTCCTCCGCACCGACCGACTTGACCCCGAGCACCTCGGAGAACAGCTGTGCGATCTTGTATTCCGCGGGTGTCGATGGCGGCCGCCCGGCGCGCGTCGACGCGAACACCGGGGCGGGCAGCGCTTTGCGGTCGACCTTGCCGAACGGGTTGAGCGGCAACGACTCCAGCGGGGTGATCACCGCCGGGACCATGTGCGGCGGCAGGGTCTCGCGGGCGTACCGGTTGAGCTCGGAGACGTCGATCCGCCGGCCCGCGGACGGCACCACGTACGACGCCAGCACCGTCGCGCCGGCGTTGTTGCGCACCGGCACGGTGATCGACGCCTCGACGTCGTCGTGCTCGACGAGCGCCGCGTCGATCTCCCCCGGCTCGATGCGGTAGCCGCGGATCTTGAGCTGGAAGTCGGTGCGGCCCAACAGTTCCAGCGACAGTTCACCGTTGCGGACCACCCAGCGGGCGAGGTCGCCGGTGCGGTACATCCGCTCCCCCGGCGCCCCGTGCGGGTCGGCCACGAACCGTGCGGCGGTCTGCGCGAACAGGTTGCTGTAACCGCGGGCCAGACCCGGCCCCGCGAGATAGAGTTCGCCCGCGGTGCCGACCGGGACCGGCTGCAGCGCGGGGTCGAGGATCATCATCGACGCCCCGCGGATCGGGCGTCCGACGGTGAGGTCCTCGTCGGGTGCGATCAGGCCGCCGGCCGCGGTGATCGTCGCCTCCGTCGGCCCGTACTCGTTGATCATCCGTGCCCGGCGCGTCCAGCGTTCGACGACGTTCGGCGCGGTGCGGTCACCGCCGACGACGACCACCCGCAGCCGGGTCAGCGGCTCGGGGTCGACCGTGGCGAGCATCGACGGGGTGAGGGTCAGGTGGGTGACACCCTCGTCGGCGAGCAACTGTGTGAGCCGGTCCCCGCCGATGACCTGCGGCGGCACGACCACCAGCGCGGCACCGCTCGCGAAGCAGGTGAGGAACTGCTCCATCGACGCGTCGAAGCTCGGCGACAGCGCGTACGACACCCTCGACTCGGCGTCGAGGCCGTAGACGGCGATGCGATCGGCGATGAGGTTCGCGAGGCCGTTGTGGGTGACCTGCACGCCCTTAGGCACACCGGTCGACCCGGACGTGTAGGTCATGTAGGCGACGTTGTCGGGGCGCAGCGGCCGGATACGGTCCTCGTCACCGACGGGGTCGGCCGGTCCGGCGCCCGCGTGGTCGAAGTCCTCGAGGATGACGCGGCTCGTCGACTCCGGCAGGCGATCGGCGAGGTCACCGGTCGTGACGGCGACATCGGCGCCGCTGTCGGCGACGATGTGCTCGATACGTTTGCGTGGGTAGTCCGGGTCGACCTGGACGATGGCCGCCCCGGACTTCGCAACCGCCCACGCAGCGGCGACAGTCCACCCGGACCGTCTGAGGAGTATCGCCACGGACGTGTCCGGCCCGCAGCCGGCCTCGATGAGGCGGTGCGCCAGGGACGTCGAGATGGCGTCGAGATCGGCATAGGTCCACCGGTGGTCCTCCGCGACGACCGCGGTGCGGTCGGGGTGGCGCCGAGCGGTGTCGGTGAGGATGTCCGGGAGCATCCGCGGCGCCACGCCCCGCGCGCCGCGGACCGGCAGCAGTTCGGCGCGCTCGGATTCGGTGAGCAGTTGCAGGGTGCCGACCTGGTCGTCGGGTGATGCGCTCAGGAACGCGTGCAGGAAGCGCAGGAAGCGCTCGTGATGCCCGGCGAGTTCCTCGCGTGTGTAGATGTTCGGGTTGCCCTGGAAGTCGATGTGCGTGCTGTCCGGGCCGGCCCCCGGGTAGATGTTCACGAACAGGTCCGAGGTGGGACCGGACGTGAGGACGTGCAGACGACCGGCGACGTCGCCGAACACGACCTCGCTGTCGACGAGCATGAGGTTCACCGCGGGCCCGAACGACGACGCCTCGTCGCGGGAGATCCCCATGTCGCGGAAGATGTCCTCCTGGCGGTAGCGCTGGCGCCGTAGTGCGCTGAGCAACTCGCCCTTGGTGGCGGTCACGACCTCGTCGAGGGTTCGGCCGGCCACCGGGACGCGCAACGGCACGACGTTGGCGACCATGCCGCCGGAGCGGCGGAGCACCGCCGAGTGCCGGCCCGAGACGGGCAGGCTCAGCAGGACCTCGCCACTGCCGGTCATGCGGGCGAGGTAGGCGGCGAACGCCGCGACGATCACCGGGGTGACGCCGCCGTCGCGCGACGCGTCGTCGAGCAACCGGGCGGTCTCGTCGGGCAGCGGCGTGCTCACCAGGATCGGATGCAGCGTCGGCTTGCCGGGACGTCCCGCGAGGCTGACGACCGGCGGTGCGCCATCGAGGTGTTCCTTCCAGTACTTGCGGTCGTTCTCGTATCTCGACGACCCCGGGTACGAGGCGTCCTGCTCGATGATGTCGGCGAGATCGCTTGCGGCGCAGGGCGGTGGCTCCTCCCCGCGGATCGCGGCGTTGTAGCGCTCGGTGATGCGCCGGACCATCGTCACCGCACCGAACCCGTCGAGCGCGATGTGGTGCGCCCGCAGGTACCAGAGCCAGTGCTCGTCGCCGACGCGGTAGACGATGCTGACCATCAGGTGGTCGTCGAGCAGGTCCAGCGGACGCGAATAGTCCTCGGTCATCAGGCGATGCGCGGTGGCAACGGGATCGTCGTGGTCGCGCAGGTCCACCGTGTATGCCGGCGCACCCCGGGACTCGTCGACGTACTGCCTCGGCTCACCGTCGACCACTACCAGTCGCAGGTACCCGGAACCGAACTCGCGGCCGGTGCTCCGGGCTGCCTCCTCGAGCGCGTCGGGGTCGAGCGGGCCGTTGATCTCGACGTATTGCGCAACCGAGATGGGCAGGTCGCCCGCAACGTGCTGGGCGAACCAGATCCCGCGCTGAGCAGCGGACAGAGGGAGGGTGTCGGCTCGTGACCGCACACCCTCCGACGCAGCGTCGTGAGACGTCACGAAGTTCTTCTCCGAGATGGTCACGCGGCCTCCCATGCGTCGTCATTGACTGCACCCGTCGGGACTGGGGGCTGACCCCGAACGGATCCTCAGGACCACACGAGATGCACTTCCACTTCAACGGAAGAATGGGCGTGTGGGCCCCCTGGATAGTTGTCGCCCCGTCGACAAGAACGAACCTTACGCCCGCGATTATTTCCGTCACAACGAATTTCGAGAAGCGGCGCAACACGATCAACGCCGCCGCGAAATGTCTCGGAAAGGTGACGGCGCAGAATTCGTTCGATCGGACTACCCGGTGATGAATATCGATTTCTCACGGTCGGCGACGATATGAGTTCGCGGATCGTGCAGAGACGAGGGTACGTCCGCCATCGGTGACCTGCAACACTCAAACTAGTTGATGTAGACCACATTTCACCGCCCACGCATACCGGCGAAGCCGGACATTCCGCCCATATCTCACGTTCCGGAATGATGATTAGCCATGTTAGCTAAGGGGCCGTTTCAGATCACCTCACGCAATCGTGACCATTCGTACATATCAGCTATACCATTCGGTGAAGTGTCCGAATAATGTTTCGATTTACGCAACTGTCGTCCCATCGATGGACACGACAGAATCGAACGCCGAGCAGCGGATATCGTTGGCGTCTTTTCATTGTCTCAGGCGTCACATTTGTTTCAGACGTTTCTGCCGGAAACCCGGCATGGTGCGCACATCGGCGGTGGTCGCACCGGCATCAACCGGCGCCCGAGATCTCGGACATGCCGGGTCGGCGACGGCTGGCGTGCCGTCGATCATCAGGCGCGCAGGCACATTAGGGTGTGAGCATGGCAGGGCGCAGCATGGACTTCGACCCCATCGCCGAGGCCCGGGAGAACTGGACCCAGGCCGGCTGGGGCGACGTCGCCGACGGCATGGTGGCGGTCACCTCGGTGATGCGCGCACACCAGATCCTGCTGGCCCGTGTGGAGGCCGCGCTGCGGCCGTTCGACCTGAGTTTCTCCCGCTTCGAGCTCTTGCGGCTGCTGGCGTTCTCGCGACAGGGTGCGCTTCCGATCACCAAGGCCAGCGACCGCCTGCAGGTCCACGTCACCAGCGTCACCCACGCGATCCGTCGTCTGGAGGAGAGCGGCCTGGTCCGCCGGGTCCCCCATCCCACCGATGGCCGCACGACACTCGTCGAGATCACCGACCTCGGGCGGTCCACCGTCGAGGAGGCGACGACCGTCCTCAACGAGAAGGTCTTCGCCGACGTCGGGATGTCCTCCGACGAGATGGCCGCCCTGGTGCGGGCGATCCAGTCGTTGCGGAAGCACAACGGGGACTTCTGAGCGGCCTGTGTGACGATGTGCCCGGATCCGGCCCGACGTCATACAGAAGTTGCCGGTCGCACGCCACGGCCCGCGGCTGCGCCCGCTGCGTCGAGAATTCGTGGACATCGCCGAACCGACCGTCGCGACGCCGTGTTCTCCACCGGGGAGGCACGCGAATGAGGTCTCAGCTCATCGTCGATTCAGCGGGGGTGGCCGGCGGGGGTCGGAGGGCGTCGCGCGAGACGTCCGACTCGCGGCCGGGCACGCCCGGTCGGCGCGGACCCGGGCCCGCATCACCGTCCTCTCGGTACACGAGGGTCTGCGGGCCACTGCGATCGCTGGACCGTCGACCCAGGCGCATGCGGGCACACCTGCTCGACTTCACCTGGGCACATCTGACGGAGTGGCCCGGCGCCGTCGTCGCAGAGGTCGATACAGTGCTCCGGCGGCCGGCGTCGTGATCACGTTGCTCTCGTGCCCGGTTGCCGGGCACAAGCGCAGCCGGAGCCGGGCAGTTCCACGAAAAAGATCCCGTTGCGTTCTGCCCCGGCGGCAACCGGGACGGAACGCAACGGGATCTCCGTCAGACCCGGGTCAGTGCAGCGTCTTGATGATCGCGCTGAAGTCCAGGTCGCCGTGCTGTTCGGCGAAGGCGCGGTACAGCTGTGCGGCGTGGGTGCCGAGCGGTGCACGCGAACCGGTGCTGGCGATGGCGTCCATCGCGAGACCGAGGTCCTTGTTCATCAGGGCGGTGGCGAAGCCCGGCTTGTAGTCGTTGTTCGCCGGCGAGGTCGGGACCGGGCCCGGGACCGGGCAGTTGGTCTCGATGGCCCAGCAGTTGCCGGTCGCACCGGTGACCACGTCGTACAATGCCTGGTCGGACAGACCGAGCTTCTCGGCGAGGACGAACGCCTCGCCGACCGCGATCTGCTGGACGGCGAGCAGCATGTTGTTGCACACCTTCGCCGCCTGGCCCGCGCCGGGACCGCCACAGTGGATGATCTTGCCCGCCATGGGATCCAGGGTTCCGCGGGCGGCCGAGAAGGCCTCCTCCTCGCCGCCGACCATGAAGGCCAGGGTGCCCGCGGTGGCGCCCTTGACGCCGCCCGACACCGGGGCGTCGACCTGCGCGAGGCCGTGCTCGACGGCCCGACGATGGATCTCCCGGGCGTCGTCGACCGAGATGGTCGACGAGTCGATGAGCAGGGCACCGGTCTGCGCGGCCGGCAGGATCTCGTCGTAGACCTTCTTCACGATGCCGCCGTTGGGCAGCATGGTGATCACGACCTCGGCCCCGGAGACGGCCTCGATGGCCGCGGGGAACGTCTCGATGCCGTTGGCCTTGGCGGTCTCGACCGCCTGGGGCCCCAGGTCGAAGCCGCGCACGGTGTGACCGGCCTTGACCAGGTTGGCCGCCATCGGGCCGCCCATGTTGCCGAGGCCGATGAAAGCAATCGTCGTCATTGTCTTTGCTCCCTAGTGTTTGCCTGCGAAACCGATGCGCCGGAGAGCCGGTCGCGTCAGTTCTCCCGGTACCGCGCCGCGATCGAGCGACCGAGTACGACCCGCATGATCTCGTTGGTCCCCTCCAGGATGCGGTGCACGCGGAGGTCACGGACGATTTTCTCGATTCCGTACTCGTTCAGATACCCGTAGCCGCCGTGCAGCTGCAGCGCCTTGTCGGCGACGTCGAAGCAGCTGTCGGTGACGAACCGCTTGGCCATCGCACACAGGTCCACCTTGTCCGGGGCGCCCTCGTCGAGAGCGGTCGCCGCGTGCCACAGCATCAGCCGCGAGGTCTGCAGCGAGGTCGCCATGTCGGCGAGGGTGAACCGGATCGTCGACTCGTCGATCAGCGCGTTGCCGAAGGCGCGGCGACTGGCGACGTAGGCGGCCGCCTTGTCGAAGGCCGCCTGGGCGCCGCCGAGCGACGACGCCGCGATGTTGAGGCGGCCGCCGTTGAGGCCGTTCATCGCGATGCCGAAGCCGATCCCCTCCTGCTGTGCCAGCAGGTTCTCCGCCGGCACCCGCACCTCGTCGAGGATGACCTGCGCGGTGGGTTGCGCGTTCCAGCCCATCTTGCGTTCCTGCGCACCGAAACTCAGACCCGGCGAGTCCTTCTCCACGAGGAAGGTGGAGATACCCTTGGGACCGGCGTCGCCGGTGCGGGCCATGATGACGTAGAGGTCCGACGACCCCGCACCGGAGATGAACTGCTTGACGCCGGTGAGCACGTACTCGTCACCCTGGCGTTCGGCGCGGGTCGCGAGCGCCGCAGCGTCGGACCCGGCACCGGGCTCGGTGAGGCAGTAGCTCGCGATGGTCTCCATGGTCGCCAGTCGCGGCACCCACTTGTTGCGCTGCTCGTCGGTGCCGTAGGCGTCGATCATCCACGCGCACATGTTGTGGATGGACAAAAACGACGCCACAGCCGGATCGGCGTAGGCCAGTTGCTCGAAGATGCGGACGCCGTCGAGACGCCGCAGTCCGCTGCCGCCGACCTCGTCGGAGCAGTAGATCGCGCCCATCCCCAGCTCGGCCGCCTCGCGCAGCTCGTCGACCGGGAAGTGTTTGGCCGCATCCCATTCCAGCGCGTAGGGCGCCAACTTCTTGGCCGCGAAGGCCGCCGCGGTCTCGACGATGACGCGCTCGTCACCGTCGAGCCGGGCGACCGCGGCCTCGGCAAGTGTGGTCATGTGGCCGCGCTCAGTCCATGGTCGGGATGACGAACTCGGCGCCGTCCTTGATGCCGGACGGCCAGCGCGTCGTCACCGTCTTGGTCTTGGTGTAGAACTGGATCGACGCCGGGCCGTGCTGGTTCAGGTCGCCGAAGCCCGAGCGCTTCCAGCCGCCGAAGGTGTAGTACGCCACCGGAACCGGGATCGGCACGTTCACGCCGACCATGCCGACGTCGACGCGCGAGGTGAAGTCCCGGGCCGCGTCGCCGTCCTGGGTGAAGATCGCGACACCGTTGCCGTACTGGTGATCCGACGCGAGGGCGAGGGCCTCCTCGTAGTCCTTGGCGCGGACGATCGACAGCACCGGGCCGAAGATCTCGTCGGTGTAGATCGACATGTCCTTGGTGACGTGGTCGAACAGGGTCGGGCCGATGAAGAAGCCCTTCGAGATGTCCTCGTCGCCGAAGGTCTGCTCGTCGCTGGTGCGCTCGCGGCCGTCGATGACGAGCTCGGCGCCCTCCTCGACACCCTTGCCGATGTAGCCACGGACGCGCTCGAGAGCGGCAGCGGTGACCAGCGGACCGTAGTCGGCCTTCGGGTCGAGGCTGTGGCCGACGCGCAGCGCGTTGACGCGGTCGACCAGCTTGGCGCGCAGGCGATCCGCGGTCTGCTCACCGACCGGGACGGCGACCGAGATGGCCATGCAGCGCTCACCGGCCGAGCCGTAGCCGGCGCCGATGAGTGCGTCGACGACCTGATCGAGGTTGGCGTCCGGCATGATGATCATGTGGTTCTTCGCGCCGCCGAAGCACTGCGAACGCTTGCCGTGCGCGGCCGCGGTCGAGTAGATGTACTGCGCGATGTCGGAGCTGCCGACGAAGCCGAGGGCCTTGACGTCCGGGTGCGTCAGCAGCGCATCGACGGCCTCCTTGTCGCCGTGGACGACCTGGAAGACACCGTCGGGAAGCCCTGCCTCGGAGAACAATTCGGCCAGGCGGACCGGAACCGAGGGATCGCGCTCGCTGGGCTTGAGGATGAAGGCGTTGCCGCAGGCGAGAGCCGGCCCGGCCTTCCACAGCGGGATCATGGCCGGGAAGTTGAACGGGGTGATGCCGGCGACGACGCCGAGCGGCTGGCGGATCGAGTGCACGTCGATGCCGCCGCCGGCGCCCTCGGTGAACTCGCCCTTGATGAGATGCGGGATGCCGACGGCGAATTCGATGACCTCGATGCCGCGCTGGATGTCGCCCAGGGCGTCGGCGTGGGTCTTGCCGTGCTCGAGCGACAGGGTGGTCGCGAGCTCGTCGGCGTTCTTGTTCACCAGGTCGATGAACCGCATGAGCACGCGGGCACGGCGCTGCGGATTCCACGCGGCCCATTCCTTCTGCGCCTTCTTCGCGGTCTCGACCGCGGCGGCGACCTCGTCGGTCGAGGCCAGCGGCACCTGCGCCTGCACGGCGCCGGTGCTCGGGTTGAAGACGTCGGCGAAGCGACCGCCCTCGGCGGGGACGCGCTTGCCGTCCAGGTAGTGCGGGATGGACGTGATTGCGGGTGCGGACACTTCAGATCACCTTTGATTCTTGTCGGGGTTGTTCACGGGTCTTCACGGATCGTGAGTCGGTCTCGGGGCATCTGTTCGCGGTGCGCGGGCCACCCCTCGGCCACCGTCGCGCCGGCAACCGGCGCGGTGTGAGGTATGGCCTTCGTCACCACATAGTAGGACTTCCAAGTATTCATGCATAGTAGGACATCCAAGTAATTCTTCCAACCCCGCCTCCACCAGCGATTTCCGCGAAGTGATCGGGGTGGGCTAGCCTCTGTGGGCGAAACGACGACCCTCGAGAGGAGTCCTGCACATGTCGGTCCTCATCCTCTATGGAACCGAGACCGGAACGGGCGAGCTCGTCGCCGACTCCGTCGCGGATGCGCTGAACCAGCACGATCCGTCGATCTACGACATGAGCGAGTTCGCGGTCGAGGACCTCGACCCGGCGGACTTCCTGGTCGTCATCTGCTCCACCTACGGCGAGGGCGAGCTGCCGACCGGCGCCGTCCCGTTCGCCGAGGAACTCGACGAGGTCGATCCGGATCTGACCGGCCTGCGATTCGCCGTCTTCGGGCTCGGCGACACCGTCTACGGCGAGACCTACAACCGAGGCGGCGAGATCATCGCCGAGATGCTGACCAAGCGCGGCGCGGTGCAGGTCGGAGAGCACGGTCGCCACGACGGGTCGTCGGCGGTCAAGCCGGCCGCCCAGGCCGAGGAGTGGGCAGAGGCCATCGCCCCACTCATCGAGGGCTGAGCACCCTTTTCTCGAAGACCTCTGATCAGGCCGCCGGACGACCGGCGGCCTGATTCCTGTCAGCGGCGTCCGCCGCGGCCGCCTGCTCCCACCCGCGGACGGCCGACAGTTTCGCCAGCTCGCTCACCGCTCGGATCATGAGCGCGAGCACGACCCCGAGGAACAGCGCCGTCGGGACCGAGACCTTCAGGTTCTCCCCCAGCAGGAGCACGCCGAGCACCATCGCGACCGCGGGTTCGGCGACCGTCATCGAGGGGAACGAGGTCTGCAGGTCACCGGCTGCGAAGCCGAGCTGCTGGGCGATCACCGCACAGACGACGACCACCACGAACAGATAGATCGCGGGCTCGGTGAAGGTGCGCCAGAAGCCGTGGGTGATCTGATAGACGACGGCCTTCACCAACAGCGCCGACACCCCGAACAGGATGCCCGCGACCAGGCCATAGAACAGGGCCTTGTAGTGCGGGCTGGACCGTCGGGCGACCAGCACCAGCGCGACCACGATGCCGACCACCGACCCGACGGTCGACCACATCAGCAGGGCGTCGGGGCGGCGCACCGACGGCTCGGGCCGGGCGACGGAGAGAAAGGTGGCCACACACACCACCAGGACCCCTCCCCAGGCCCATTCGATACGCGCCGGATGCCGGTGATCGGCCCACGCCTCGAGCGGTAGCGCGAACAGCACCGCGAGCACGATGAGCGGTTGGACCAGCAGGATCGAACCCAATCCGAGTGCCGACGCCTGCAGCGCGAAGCCGCCGAGCGCGATCGCCGCGCCGAGCCACCAGCCCGGCGTGATGGCGCCGTTGACCCGGCTCGCACGCTGACGGAGCACGGTACCGGCCGCGATCATCAACGCGGCCAGCACCGCAAGCAACGCGGGAACCCAGGTGTGCACGCACCCAAGGGTAGGTGTGGCCGTCCGGGCGCGCCGAGGTCGGTGCGCAGGTGGGCGAAACGCCCGGGTGGGTCGCAACCACGACGTGTCGGCCCGGCGTCGTACATTCGGACCATGCGTTATCGGTCGGATCTGGAACGCCTGGCGACACTCGACGCCGCGGCGATCGAGGCGGTCTGCACCGACTGCACCACGCTCGACGAGTTCATCGCCTGCGCCGTCGACGAGTCCATCGAGCACGACGCCCTCGCCGACGAGGCCGAGGCCCGCGACGACGTCGAGGAGGCCGCCTTCCTTCGCCAGGAGGCCGCGGCGTGGCGGGCGACCGCGCGTCTGCTGCGCGGCATCGCCGCCGATCCCGACGCCTACTCCGGGTCGGATGACCGGGGCCGCGCACACGGGGCCGCATGACCGGCACCCGCTGGCTCGTCCTGATGCGGCACGGCAAGTCGGGGTATCCGCCGGCCACCCGCGACCACGACCGTCCACTCGCCGAACGCGGCCGCCGCCAGGCGGCACTGGCCGGGCGATGGATGACCGACGAGGGACTCACCGTCGACGCGGTGCTGTGCTCCACGGCCACCCGCGCCCGCCAGACCCTGGAACGCACCGGCATCGACGCGCCGGTCACCTACGTCGACGACATCTACGGCGGCGACGCCGACGACGTCCTCGAGGCCATCCGCATCCACGCACCCGCCGACGCGACCACGCTGTTGGTCGTCGGGCACGAGCCGGGGATGCCGCTGACCGCGCTCGCCCTCGACCCGGAGGGTTCCATCGACCGCTTCCCCACCTCGGCGTACGCGATCGTCACCGTGTCGCAGCCCTGGGACGAGCTCGGGCTGACCCCGGACCCCGATGCATGTCTCGTCGGCGTCCGGGTACCCCGCGAGGACTGACCCCACCCTCGCAACGGAACGGAGCGCCCATGCGCGAGACGCAGCGGACCATCATCGACGCACTGGGGGTCGCCCCCTCGGTCGACCCGGGCCGGGAGGTCGAGCGCCGCGTCGGGTTCCTCGCCGACTACCTCGGGCACACCGGCGCCCGAGGGTACGTGCTGGGACTGTCCGGTGGCGTGGACTCGACCCTGGCCGGGCGGCTCGCCCAGCTGGCGGTGGACCGGGTCCGCACCGACGGCGGAGAGGCGGTGTTCGTCGGCATGCGCCTGCCGTATCAAGTCCAACACGACGAGCACGACGCGCGGGCCGCCGCCGAGTTCGTCGCCGCCGACGAACTGCTCACCGTGAACGTCGCGCCCGGGGTGGATGCGCTGAACGACGAGATCGCCCGCGCGACCGGCACAGCGCTGACGGACTTCACCAAGGGCAACGCGAAGGCGCGCCATCGGATGGTCGCCCAATACGCGGTGGCCGGCGACCGGGGTCTACTCGTCATCGGCGCCGATCACGCCGCCGAGAACGTCACGGGCTTCTTCACCAAGTACGGCGACGGCGCCGCCGACGTCCTGCCGCTGTCCGGGCTGACCAAACGGCAGGGCCGGTCGCTGCTGCGGCATCTCGGTGCGCCACAACGCTTGTGGGGGAAGGTGCCCACCGCCGACCTGCTCGACGAGAAGCAGGGCCAGACCGACGAGGAGGAACTCGGGCTCGGCTACGACCACATCGACGACTACCTCGAGGGCCGCGCGGTGCCCGACGACGTGGCCGAGAGGATCGAGGCGGCGTGGCACCGCAACCGGCACAAGCGCACCACGCCCGTCGAGGTCGACGACACGTGGTGGCGCCCCTGACCCGGTCCCGGCCGAGGGTGCGGGCACTAATGTGGTCGGCGTGTCTGTCTACGCCAACGGCTTCGCGCGGGTCGCCGGTGCGGTCCCGGTGCTGTCCCTCGCCGACCCGGCCGCCAACGCCGAACGCACCATCGCGCTGATGCGCCGAGCCGCCGACGAGGGCGCCTGCCTGGTCGTCTTCCCAGAGCTGGGACTGTCCGGCTACAGCGCCGACGACCTGTTCCACCAGGACGCCCTCCTCACCGGCTGCCGCGCCGCGCTGTCCGGGATCGTCGCGGCCAGCAGGGGCCTGACTCCGCTGATCGTGGTCGGCCTGCCGCTGCTGGTGGGTGATGGACTCTTCAACTGCGCCGCGGTGGTCCGCGACGGAGCGGTGCTCGGCGTCATCCCGAAGTCGTATCTGCCGAATTACCGCGAGTTCTACGAGCAGCGGTTCTTCGCCGCGGCGCGGGATGCGGTCCCGGACACCGTCACCCTCGACGGCGTGACCGTGCCGTTCGGCAACGACCTGATCTTCGAGGCCGACGACCTGCCGGGCTTCGCGCTGCACGTCGAGATCTGCGAGGACGGCTGGGTTGCGATCCCGCCGAGCACCTGGGCCGCGCTCGGCGGCGCCACGGTGCTGGCCAACCTGTCGGGCAGCCCGGTCACGATCGGCAAGGAGACCTACCGGAAGAGCCTGTGCGCCTCTCATTCGGCGCGCACGATCTCCGCGCACGTCTACGTGGCGGCCGGCTACGGCGAGTCCACCACCGATCTGGCGTGGGACGGCGACGCCCTCATCACCGAGAACGGATCGTTGCTCGCGCGCAGCGAACAGTTCGCGACCGAGGACCAGATCATCTCGGCCGACATCGATCTCGACCGTCTCCGCAGTGAGCGCCTGCGGATGATCAGCCTGCGCGACCAGGCCGGTGACTACGCCGCGCAACTGAAGTCGTTGCGACGCATCCGGTTCTCGTTCGGCCGGCTCGACGCCGATGACGACGTGCTGCGTCGGGTCGTGCCCCGATTCCCTTATGTCCCTGCCGATTCCGCCGACCTCGACGAACGGTGTGCCGAGGTCCGGCACATCCAGGTGCAGGGACTGGCCCAGCGGCTGCGCGCGACCGGCATCCAGAAGATCGTCATCGGCGTGTCCGGCGGTCTCGACTCGACCCTGGCGCTACTGGTCGCCGTCGACACCTTCGACCGGCTCGGCCTGCCGCGCGAGAACATCCTGGCCTACACGATGCCGGGATTCGCCACCGGCGGTGCGACGCTGCGCCGGGCGCACGTGCTCATGGACTCATTGGGCGTGCGCGGCAAGGAGATCGACATCCGACCGTCGTGCGAGCAGATGCTCGCCGATCTCGATCACCCGTACGCGCGTGGCGAGAAGGTGTACGACGTCACCTTCGAGAACGTGCAGGCCGGCGAACGGACGTCGCATCTGTTCCGGCTGGCCAACCATCACGGGGCGATCGTGCTGGGCACGGGCGACCTCTCCGAACTCGCGCTCGGCTGGTGCACCTACGGCGTCGGCGACCAGATGTCGCACTACAACGTCAACGCATCGGTGCCGAAGACCCTGATCCAGCACCTGATCCGGTGGATGATCCGCAACGGCCACCATTCGCAGGAGACCACCGACGTCCTCGCCGAGATCCTCGATGACGTGATCTCGCCGGAGCTGGTCCCCGCCGGCGAGGACGGGAAGATCCAGTCCACCGAGGACGCCGTCGGCCCCTACGAGCTGCACGATTTCTTCCTGTACCACCTGACCCGGTTCGGTTACCGACCGTCGAAGGTCGCCTACCTCGCCCGGCAGGCGTGGGGTGACCGCTCGCGTGGGCCGTGGTCGGAGTTGCTCGACGAGGACAAGCGCAACGAGTACGACGCGGCGACCATCGAGCACTGGCTCGGGGTGTTCCTGAAGCGCTTCATGGGCAACCAGTTCAAGCGCACCGCGATGCCCAACGGTCCCAAGATCGGTTCGGGCGGTTCGCTGTCGCCGCGCGGTGACTGGCGCGCCCCGTCCGACGCGTCGGCGCGGGTGTGGCTGGACGAGCTGGCGGGCGGATCGGGCTCCTGGTCGGGCGATCTCAGTCGCACGCGGCCAGCAACTGCTTGAGCTGGTCGTCGAAGGCGTTGGCGATCGCCCACGGATCGGGGGTCTGGTCGGTGCACGCCAGGATGCCGACGTTGAGGTGCCCGTCGGCGGAGAACACCGTGATGTTCAGTCCGAGCCCGTGGAAGATCGGGCCGAGCGGGTACACCGCGGTGACCCGACAACCCAGGAAGTACAGCGGGAAGTCGGGCCCGGGGACGTTGGAGACCAGCACATTGAAGATCGGCGGATGGGCCGACGCCAGTTTGCGGTCGCCGTAGAGCTTCATCGCCGTCGACAGCGTGGTGCCCGGCGCGAACTGCGCCCACGACCGCAGGATGTTGGCGTCGATCTCGGAGTGGTGCTCCTTCGACGTCCGGCTGAACTCCGCCTGCTTCTCCAGCCGCAGCACCGGGTCGTCGATGTCGGTGGACAGCAGCGTGAACATGCCGGTCACCTTGTTGGTGCCCTCCACCACGAGATCCTTCTCGTCGGCGCCGTGCACCGACACCGGAACCATCCCGACCAGCGGCCGGTCGGGCAGCTCGTCCTTGTCCAGCAGGTAGGTGCGCAGCGCCCCGCCGACCAGGGCCAGGACGACGTCGTTGATCTTGACGCCGAAGTGGTTCTTGACGCGCTTGACGTCGTCGAGGGAGAGCTGGCTCAGCGCGATGCTGCGGTGCGGGGTGATCGGCCCGTTGAACCGGGTGCGCGGCGCCATGAACGGCGCCGGCATCGCCGACTGCTGCTGGGCGCGGCGCAGCCAGCCGACCGGCACGCTCAGCGTGCGCGGCAACAACTTCGCCATGGCCAGCGGACGCTGGACGAAGTAGTTGATCGCACCGGTCGCGGCGATCGTCGCACGCGACGGCGGCCCGGCCGACTCACGGATCTTTCTCGGGTCGAGCTCCGGCGGATCCGGTGTGAGCGTGCACATCTGGGCCAGCATCTCGGCGCTGGTGACGCCGTCGGTGCCGGCGTGATGCATGCGCAACATCGCGAAGATCCGCCCGTTGGACAGCCCCTCGATGATCCACAGCTCCCACAGCGGCTTGCCCCGGTCGAGCGTCTGGCCGGCGAGGTGCCCGACCAGCTCCGCGACCTCTCCGGCACCGCCGGGCGAGGGCACCGCGACGCGGTGGACGTGACGCTGGATGTCGAAGTCCTCGTCCTCGATCCACACGGGGTGGTCGATGTTGAGCACCGAGTCGTCGAGCTTGCGGCGGAAGGCCGGGATCGCGGCCACGCGGCGCTCCATCTCGTCGCGCAGCTTGAGGAAGTCGTAACCGCCGGGCATCGTGGCCGGGTCGATCTCCACGAGGCCGATCACGTGCATCAGCTGGCTGCGGGTCTCCAGGTACAGAAACGACGCATCGAGACCACTCAACCGCTGCATGACACCAACCTCTCTTCCCCGGCCGGAACGCTCGCGTCCCCACGGCCATCATGCCGCACACGCGGGGGCGCCGACGGGTGTTCGCCGAGGCGACGGACCGGGTCATGCAGGGGTCCTGCGGAAACCACCCGGATCGCCCGCTCAGATCGGCATCGAATCGACCATCTGGAGGACATCCTGCGCAGGGGTCTGCAGGACGACGATCATCGCGAGTTCGCGGGACGGGTCGTCGGTGATCTTGAAGACGCCCCGACCCTTCTCGTCGATCAGCCCGGTGCCGTGCCTCCACCGCACCGGCCGCGAGGTGGCCGAGGAGCGCGAGTACTCGGCGTTGAGCGCGTCCTTGGACGCGAACCAGAACACGCCGAACGGGCGGTCGGGGGCGCCGGCGACACACCGGACGACGAAGACCGTCCGCACCCGGCCGCTGCCGGTCTCCGACGGCCCGACCTCGTCGCGTCCGCCGGTGTAGCGGCGCACGCATTCGGTGTCGTTCCACTCCGCCGCGGTGTCCGGGGTCTGCGGGAGCAGATCCGGGAACTGCGCGACGAGCGGCGCGTAGACACCCCAGCTGTCCCCGGTACGGACCGACATCGGCCGGCTCGGCGGCGAACTCGCGTCGCCGCGCAGTGCCACCACCCGGTAGGTGTGTTCGCCCGCCGGCACCGCGGCGTCGACGACCTCGGTCCTGCTGCCGCGATAGACGACGTACCCGTCGTCGCGGACGAGCTGGTACCCCGACGCCCCGGGCACCGGGTCCCACCTCGCGACGAGCCGTCCCGACCCCGAGTCGAGCTGCAGGCCGCCCGGCGTGTCTGGCACGTCGACACCGGTGAGTGCGCGGACGGAGAAGAAGGCCCCGGTCCCGACGGCGACCGCGACCACGACGACGAGCGCGACCGCCCACCACGGGACGATGCGGCGGGGTCGAGGGGAGGGTGAACCCTGCTCGGGAACCATCGGTGCGCCCATCAGATCGGCAGCCTCTTCATCAGGTCGGCGGCCGCGGCGGCGGGCCTGCCCGGCACCGCGACCCACACGACCGACCGCGCGCGATCCCCGGCGTCCTGGGCGAGGATCGCC
Source organism: Gordonia aurantiaca (assembly GCF_039939235.1). Lineage (NCBI taxonomy): Bacteria > Bacillati > Actinomycetota > Actinomycetes > Mycobacteriales > Gordoniaceae > Gordonia > Gordonia aurantiaca. The sequence continues at coordinate 203,818 of NZ_JBDUUF010000003.1, forward strand.
CTGCCCTGGTCGCGTCCCTCGGACAGGTACAGCGTTCCGGTGTGTCCCTGCGCGGTGGTGTAGGACGTGCCCCGCAGGTTGCCGGCGGTGAGATCCGCGGCCCTGCGTGCTTCCTCCGGGGTGTCGTAGACGTCGACCACGACCTGGTACTCGGCCCGGTCCGGGTCGTCGTCGGCGTAGCGGGTGCACCACACGGTGCGCTTGGAGGACCCGAGGGCCAGATCGCCGGCCTCGCCCCAGCACCGCATGCCGTCGAAACCGTTGGTGGACAAGGGTGTCGCGGGGATCAGGTCGTGATAGGCGTCGGCGACCGGCTGGAGTTCGCCCCAGGTCATGAAGACGTCGACGGCCTCGGAGTTCCCGGAGAAGTCCGACGTGCGGCCGTCCGCCGCCTGCGCGGCGACCTGGTAGGTGTAGGTGCCCGGGATCGGGCGTGGCGCGGAGAACCTCGTGTGCGGACCCGAGTAGATCACCTGGTCGTTCTGGGTGACGATGTAGTTGGTCGCCTCGTCGACGCGGCCCCATGACAACTCGACCGTCGACGTGGTCACCTCGGCGTCCGGTGGGTTCGGGGTCGTCAGACCCTCGGCCGAGCTGCGCAGGAAACCCGCTGCGGCGCCGAGGATTCCGGCGACCAGCACAATCGCGGCGCCCACGGCGAGAAGCCTCGAGGCGCGGCGCCACACCGGCCGGGCCTGTTCCTCGGCGACCGCGGGAGACCAGCCGTACAGCGTCTCCGGCGCCGAGGACGTCCACGACTCCCCGGGCCCCGGCGACGTCGCCGGGGCCGGTTCCGCTGCGGAACCACCGGGTACCGACATGGACACCGAGGACGAATCCTGGTGCGCGGTACTCGATTCCGGGAAGCCGGCGGCCGTCGCACCGGAATCCGGCGTGGGCGTGGGCCCGACCAGCGTGGCGCGGGTGTCGAAGGCATCGGTGAGCGCGCGGGCGAACTCGCCGGCCGACGGGTACCGGTCGTCGGGGTTCTTGGCCATCGCACGTGCGAGCACCGCGTCGACCGCGGCGGGCAGCACCCCGTTGCGCGAGGAGGCCGGCGGCGGATCGTGCTGCAGATGCGCGGTCATCAGGCCGTGCAGCGAGTCGGCCTCGAACGGCGGTGCACCGGTGAGCAACTCGTAGGCGGTGGCGCCGAGGGAGTAGATGTCGCTGCGGGCGTCGACGCGGCGCCCCTCGATCTGTTCCGGCGACGCGTAGTGCATGGTGCCGATGGTGATGCCGTCGCCGGTCAGGTTGGTCACCTCGTCGAGCACCTGCGCGATGCCGAAGTCGGTGACCTTGATTGCCTCCGGCACGAAGAACCCGTCCGGGGCGGTGGCATCGGCCGTGCCCGGGGTGACGAGGATGTTCGCCGGTTTGATGTCGCGGTGCATGATGCCGCGGCGGTGCGCGGCGTCGAGGCCGGCGGCGACCCCGGCGACGATCAGACACGTCAGCCGCGGTTCGAGCGGCCCGCCGGCGCCGAGCATGCGCGCGGCGTCGGTGCCGGGCACGTACTCCATCGCGATCCACAGCTGGTCGTTGAACACCCCGCGGTCGTAGACGGCGACGACGTTCGGATGGTTCAGCGGTGCGACGACGTCTGCCTCGCGTTCGAAGCGGGCACGAAAGACCGGATCGGTGGCGTGGCCGGAGCGCAGGACCTTGAGTGCATCGGCGCGGGGCAGCCGCGGATGCTGCGCCTTGTAGACATCCCCCATGCCGCCGCGCCCGAGCACGTCGAGGACGCGGTACCCCGCGATCAGGTCTCCCACCTGGTACATGACGTCCTCACCGATACCCCCGGGCACCGTCGCCGGTGCGGCAGCTGCGTAGGCCCGAAATGCTACCGAGTCCGGCAAAACGGGGCCGACGACACCGTTCGGTCCTTACGATCGGCCTCGATGGAATCGACCGAGAAGAAGCAGACGTTCACCGCCGACGAGTTGGACGAGGCGTTCGCGCAGTTCCAGCGCACGGTCGCCGAGATCGCGGTCAGCCGCGACTGGGACCGCTTCGCCGACATGTTCACCGTCGACGCCGACTACATCGAGCACGCGCTGGGGACGATGCGCGGCCGCGAGGAGATCCGCGCCTGGATCTGGCGGACGATGTCGACGTTCCCCGGCAGCCACATGACCGGCTTCCCGGCGCTGTGGCACGTCGTCGACGCCCCGACCGGAAGGGTGATCTGCGAGGTCGACAACCCGATGCGCGATCCGGGCGACGGCACCCTGATCACCGCCACCAACATCACGATCCTCACCTACGCCGGCGACGGGCTGTGGAGTTGCGAGGAGGACGTCTACAACCCGCTCGAGTTCGGGCAGGCGGCGATGCGGTGGTGTGAGAAGGCCCGCGAGCACGGCACCCTCGACGACGCCGCGGCGAAGTGGATGGAGACCACCGGCGCGATGTTCGCCCGACGCCGCTGACCTGCGCGGCCCGGGGGCCGGGAGGCCGCACGCCGTGATGCGGACCGGACGAGTTGTCCGCACGGGTCGGGCCGCGACACGTGACGCACGTCACTGCCCGCCGCAGTAACATCGTCACCGCGCGGCCACGACTGCCCTGTCGACGGACTTGGGGGACAACCTTCGGTGCCGTAGGCTAGAGCTTTGACCAGAGGCGTCGGTTATGGGCCGGCAGGTCCGACGCCCCACGGTTCGCCGGGTCGGGCGAGTCCCGACGACGTCGGGGTTTTCCCTCCGCACGTGGCGACGCCGCGACCGTGGAACACATTGACGAGACACGTACGACATACGCGGACACCGTTCGGAGGACATCTATGGCACGGCTGCTGACGCAACTCGAGCTCCTCAAGGAGCTCGAGCCCGTTGCGGAGGAGAACGTCAACCGTCACCTCAAGATCGCGAAGGACTGGAACCCGCACGACTACGTTCCGTGGGATGACGGGCGGAACTTCGCGGCGCTCGGCGGCGTCGACTACGACCCCGAGCAGTCGCAGCTGTCCGACGTCGCCAAGGCCGCGATGATCACGAACCTGCTGACCGAGGACAACCTGCCCTCGTACCACCGGGTCATCGCCGACAACTTCTCCATGGATTCCGCGTGGGGTCATTGGGTCGGTCGCTGGACCGCCGAGGAGAACCGCCACGGCATCGTCATGCGCGACTACCTGGTGGTGACCCGCGGTGTCGATCCGGTCGCCCTCGAAGAGGCCCGGATGATCCACATGACCAACGGCTACGACCCGATGCTGGCCGCCGCCGGCCGCGTGGACGAGCTCGAGGAGCACGCCGACGAGCTCGGCCTGCTGCACTCGGTCGCGTACGTGACCTTCCAGGAGCTCGCCACCCGCGTCAGCCACCGCAACACGGGCAAGGCCTGCAACGACCCGATCGCCGACAAGATGCTGCAGCGCATCGCCGCCGACGAGAACCTGCACATGATCTTCTACCGCAACATCTGCGGCGCGGGCTTCGACATCGCCCCCGACCAGACGCTGCGCGCGGTCACCGACATCGTCACCAATTTCCAGATGCCCGGCGCCGGCATGCCGAACTTCCGCCGCCACGGCGTCCTGATGGCCAAGCACGGCATCTACGACCTGCGTCAGCATCTCGAAGAGGTCGTCATGCCGGTCCTGCGCAAGTGGAAGGTCTTCGAGCGCGAGGACTTCACCTCGGAGGGCGAGAAGACCCGCGAGGAGCTCGCGGCCTTCCTCGAGCAGCTCGAGAAGGACACCATCCGCTTCGAGGAGATGCGCGACCGTTCGCTCGCCCGCGAGGCCAAGACGCGGGAGCAGCAGGCAGCCTGAGCACGACCCTGCCAGCCGGGCCGGCGCCTTCGGATTCCGAAGGCGCCGGTTCTGCGTACTCCCCGCAATCCCCCGCCGCGACCTCGAAGCTGCGCATCGGCTCCATCGAGCTCGCGAGCCCCGTCGTGCTCGCACCGATGGCCGGCGTCACCAACGTCGCCTTCCGCACGCTGTGCCGTGAACTCGAACTCGCGCGGACCGGCACCGTCTCCGGCCTCTACGTCTGCGAGATGGTGACCGCGCGGGCGCTCGTCGAGCGGCACCCGGTCACCATGCACATGACCACCTTCGGTCCGGACGAGAACCCGCGGTCGATGCAGCTGTACACGGTCGACCCCAAGTGGACGTACGAGGCGGCCAAGATGATCGTCGACGAGAACCTCGCCGACCACATCGACATGAACTTCGGCTGTCCGGTCCCCAAGGTCACCCGCAAGGGCGGCGGCTCGGCGATCCCGTACAAGCGCACGCTGTTCCGGAACATCGTCGCCGCCGCGGTGCGCGCCACCGAGGGCACCGACATCCCGGTCACGGTCAAGTTCCGCATCGGCATCGACGACGAGCACCGCACCCATCTCGACGCCGGACGCATCGCCGCGGAGGAGGGCGCCGCCGCGGTGGCGCTGCATGCGCGCACCGCGTCGCAGCGGTACTCCGGTCAGGCCGACTGGGACGAGATCGCCCGTCTCAAGGAGCACGTCACCTCGGTGCCGGTACTCGGGAACGGCGACATCTTCGAGCCCGCCGACGCGGTCGCGATGATGCGGCAGACCGGCTGCGACGGCGTGGTCGTCGGCCGCGGCTGCCTCGGCCGCCCGTGGCTGTTCGCCGAGCTCGCCGCCGAGCTCAACGGCCTGCAGGCGCCCGAACCGCCGAACCTCGGCGAGGTCGCCGAGATCATGGTCCGGCACTGCGAGCTCCTCGTCGAGCACCACGGTGAGGCCAAGGGCTGCCGCGAGATCCGCAAGCACGTCGCCTGGTACCTGCGCGGTTTCCCCGCCGGATCGGAGACCCGCCGACGCATGGCGCTGGTCAAGAGCATCGACGAGCTGCGCGAACTGCTCGCCGAGCTGCCCGCCGACGCCCCCTTCCCCAAGGACGGGCACGGCCCGCGCGGGCGGCAGGGTTCACCGGCGAAGGTCGCGCTGCCCGAGGGCTGGCTCGACGACCCGTACGAGGACGTCGTCCCGGCGGGCGCGGAGATCATGCATTCCGGCGGCTGACGGCCGAGGAGCCGCCGCACGCTGCGCAAACGCCGGCGGCGATGCGAAAACAGTCACAGGGCGCGTCTGCCTGAGGCTTCTTCTCAGGTGCGGTCAGTAGTATGGCGCGGAGGTCCCGGCCGCCGGGATCGATGCAGTCCTGCGCGCACCGTCACGCACAGCCCCGACGTGCGGTGAGCGCCATCTATCTCGGGGCACGAGGAACGTGCATTGAGTCGTTGGACATCGGGACCGGACGATCCGGACGCGGCCGACGAGACCTCCCGGTCTCGGCGGGGCCGTCGTGCGGCGCGTCCGAGCGATGGCGACGACCGTCCACGGTTCGATCCGAATGCACAGGCGCCGGCCCGGGGCGCGCACCCGAGCCTGCGTGAGCCCCGCTCCACCGACCGATTTGTCCGTGGGCGCACCCGACTGACCGTCCGTGAGCTGATGGAGCAGATGGAGGCCGAGGGTGCCGCCCAGGCCGCCGCCGGCTCCCCCGCCCCGGAAGCACCCCGCCGCGTCGACCGTCCGCGGCGCGGCGCGGCGATCCCGCCGACCACGCGGGGTCGCTCCAGGCGTTTCAACCCGTCGCCCACGGATCCGGGTGCAACGCGCTCGCCGCTGGGACGTCGCGCGACCGGCCAGCCGGCGCCCGACGACCGGCCCACCGAGATCCATCGCTTCGACGACGACGTCACCCAGAAGATCCCGACGGTGGGATCGACGCCGGACACCCCGCCCGACCTCTCCGACCGCGCGACCGCACAGCGGGCCATCGAGGAGTCCCGGGCCCAGGACGCACCGATCCCGGCCGCACCCTCGTCCACTCCTGCCGCCCCCGGCATCTCGCGCGAGCCGCTGGAGCCGACACCCGATCTCACCGGCCCGCTGAACCTGCGGTCCGGACCGAGACGCCTCGGTCCGCGGCGCGAGGACCGCAAGCGGTCGCTGATCCGCAAGACCACCGCCACCGGCCGCATCCTGGTGGCCATCGCCTGTGTCACCGCACTGATCGGCACCGGCTTCGTCTGGGGTTACCTGCAATCGTGGAACGGCAACTGGCGCAACGTCACCGCCGTCGACCCGCAGGACAAGAACATCCGCAACAAGGAAGCCCAGCACGGCGACGAGACGTATCTGATCGTCGGCACCGACACCCGCGGAGGCCAGAACTCGAAGGTCGGCGCGGGCACGACCGCCGACGCCGAGGGCGCCCGGTCGGACACCGTCATCCTGGTGAACGTCCCCGCCAACCGCAGCCGCGTCGTCGCGGTGTCGTTCCCGCGCGACCTGCAGGTCGACCGCCCGGTGTGCAACTCCTGGGACAACGAGACCGGCGAGTACGGCGCGGAGATGCCGGCCGAGGACAACGTCAAGCTCAACAGCGTCTACTTCTACGGCGGCCCGCAGTGTCTGGTGCGCGTGATCACCCAGATGAGCGGCCTGAACATCAACCATTTCATCGGCATGGACTTCTATGGCTTCGAGAAGGTCGTCCGTGCCATCGGCGGCGTCGAGGTGTGCTCGACCGTGCCGCTCTACGACTACGAGATCGGCCACATCCTGCGGAAGCCGGGCAAGCAGAAGCTGACCGGCCGCCGCGCGCTCAACTACGTCCGCGCCCGCCACATCGCAACCGAGGGCAACGGCGACTACGGCCGCATCAAACGCCAGCAGCTGTTCATGTCGTCGCTACTGCGGTCGACGCTGTCGGGTGACGTGCTGAAGAACCCGAACAAGCTCAACAGCATCGTCAACACGTTCATCCAGTACAGCTACGTCGACGGTGTGGACACCCAGTCGCTGATCAACCTCGCCGAGTCGATGCAGGGCATGGACGCCGGCCGGGTCACCTTCCTGACGATCCCGACCGCGGGCACGTCGGAGGACGGCCAGAACAACGAGATCCCGCGCACCGACGACATCGACGCGATCTTCAACGCGATCATCGACGACCTACCGCTGCCGGGCGAGAAGAAGGTCGAGAAGAAGCCGTCGTCCAAGGCGCCCACCTCGAAGGCGTCGACCCCGTCGCGCAAGAGCTCGACCGACACCGTCGGCCCGATCACCGTGACCGCACAGAACCCGGCCAATGTCGGCGTGCGCGTGCTCAACGGCACCACCACCACCGGCCTGGCCTCGGAGGTCTCCGACCGGCTCACCTCATACGGCTTCGACGTGCGCGGTGTCGCCGACGCCTCGGAGAACCGCGACGACACGGTCGTCCGCTACGGCGCCGGCCAGCAGGCCGCGGCCGCGACGCTCGCGAAGATGTTCCCGGGCGCCGAGATCCAGTTCGACCGGACGGTGAAGTCGGGTGTGGAGGTCATCCTCGGCTCCGACTTCGCCGGTGAGCTCGGCTCTCTGCCCGACACCGGCGCGACGATCGACGTCGAGCAGCTCGCGCCCGCGGAGAACACCGGTGACCTGCCGAACGACCTCGCGGTCACCAACGCGGGCGACACCAGCTGCACTTGAGGCACGCTCCGCGTCGCCGGCACGCCCGATCACCCGGCACCGGACGTTCATCGGACGTTCACCGGTCCGAGGCGGGACGGTGGTTTCCCCGACGTATCCTGAGCTCATGCGTACCGCCTACCAAGAGCAACTCGAAGCACTGACCGCCGTCCTCGGTGAGATGTGCGAGCTCGCGGGAGTCGCGATGTCGCGTGCCACGCAGGCGCTGCTTCAAGCCGACCTCGCCATCGCCGAGGAGGTGATCGGCGACAGCGAGCGGATGACGCAGCTGTCGGCACGTGCGGAGGAGCAGTCGTTCGCCCTGCTGGCCCTGCAGGCGCCGGTGGCCGGCGACCTGCGCGGTGTCGTGAGCGGTTTCCAGATCGTCGCGGACGCCGACCGCATGGGCGCCCTCGCCCTGCATGTCGCGAAGGTCGCGCGACGTCGCCACCCGGCGAAGGCGCTGCCGGAGGAGGTCAACGGCTACTTCGCGGAGATGGGCCGGCTGGCCGTGGCCCTCGCCAAGAGCGCCCACGAGGTGCTGGTGACCCGCGATCCCCAGGCGGCCCTGCGCCTGCAGGAAGACGACGATGCGATGGACGATCTGCACCGCCACCTGTTCACCGTGCTGATGGACCGGGAATGGCGGCACGGGGTGGCCGCGGCGGTCGACGTGACACTGCTCGGCCGGTATTACGAGCGCTTCGCCGACCACGCCGTGCTGATCGGCCGGCGCGTGGTGTTCACCGCGACCGGCAAGACGCCGGAACAGTTCCGCAGCGTGGGCTGACCGGTACCGGGGACGCACTCGCACGGTCCGTGATCTTGCTCGCTCCTCCGGCCCGGACGAGTTCGGGCACACACCTCCGACCGCGAGAATTCACTTCACCGAACGGAATTCGGTGGGTTCATTCACGTCGGTGAACAAATTCGGTGCCGTTCACGCGCGGAGGATTTCACACATTCTCGGGTCGTGATTAGGGTGGCCACCATGGGCCAGCATCAGCCGATCCAACCCGATTTCAACGCGGTCACCGACGAAGACGCCGCGGCCGCCGCCCAACGACGCCAGATCCTCACCTACCTGGGGGTGACGGCCTCGCTTGTGGCCCTCCTGGTGATCCTGCTGCTCAACATGTGACGCCGCCGATACGCCTCGGTCCCCGGATGCTGCCGCGGCATCGTGCCCGGCTGATCAGCCGAAACGTCCCGAGATGTAGTCCTCGGTCTCCCTCTTCGACGGGTTGGAGAACATGGTCTCGGTGTCGCTGATCTCGACCAGCTGCCCCGGCTGCCCGACGCCCTCGAGGTTGAAGAAGGCGGTCTGATCGCTCACCCGGGCGGCCTGCTGCATGTTGTGGGTGACGATGACGATCGTGTAGTCCTTCTTCAGCTCCCCCATCAGATCCTCGATCGCGAGCGTCGAGATCGGGTCCAGCGCCGAACACGGCTCGTCCATGAGCAGCACGTCGGGCTCGACCGCGATCGCCCGGGCGATGCACAGACGCTGCTGCTGGCCGCCGGAGAGACCGCCGCCCGGCTTGTCGAGGCGGTCCTTGACCTCGTCCCACAGGTTCGCGCCGCGCAGGCTCTTCTCGCACACCTCGTCGAGCACCGCCTTGTTCCGGACGCCCTGCAGGCGGAGGCCGGCGACGACGTTGTCACGGATGGACATCGTCGGGAACGGGTTGGGACGCTGGAACACCATGCCGATGGTCGCGCGGACGCTCACCGGGTCCACGTTGCGGCCGTAGATGTCCTCGCCGTCGAGCAGCACGCTGCCGGTGGCGTAGGCGCCCGGCGTCACCTCGTGCATGCGGTTGAGGGTGCGCAGCACCGTCGACTTGCCACAGCCCGACGGCCCGATGAAGGCGGTGATGCAGCGCGGGGGGACCTCGAGGGTCACGTCCTTCACGGCGTGGAAGTCACCGTAGTAGATGTTGAGGTCTTTGATGTCGAGGCGTTTTGCCATGACGTTGTTCTTCCGTTTCTCGCGGTGAGTGGGAGTGTCCTGTGTCGACGGGCTCTACGAGGACTTGGGGGCGAAGACCCGGGACACGACCTTCGCGCCGAAGTAGACGAGGGCGACCAGGATGACCAGGCACAGGGCCGCGCCCCACACCCGGTCGAGCGCGCTCGGGCCGTTGCCGTATTGCTGGACCATCATCAGCGGCAGCGACTGCTGGTTGCCGTCGAAGGGATTCCAGTTCATCGCGCGGGTCGACCCGACCAGGATCAGCACGGGCGCCGACTCGCCCATGACACGGGCGATCGCCAGCATCACGCCCGTGACGATGCCCGAGAGCGCTGTGGGCAGAACGATCTTCACGATCGTCTTCCATTTCGGGATGCCGAGCGCATACGACGCCTCGCGCAGGTCCTGCGGGACGATCTTGAGCATCTCCTCGGTGGCGCGGACGACCAGCGGGACCATCAACAGCACGAGCGCGATCGCGACGACGAAACCGGACCTCGGCAGGCCGAGGGTGGTGCGCCACACGGCATAGACGAACAGCGCCGCGACGATCGACGGCACACCCGACAGGATGTCGACCATGAACGTCGTGATCCGGGCCAGCCACGACCTTGCGCCGGCGTATTCGACGAGGTAGATCGCGACGAAGACGCCCAGCGGGATGGAGATCGCGGCCGCGAGCGCGGTCTGCATCAGTGTGCCGACGATCGCGTTGGCGGCGCCGCCCTTGCGCTCCGGCAGGATCCACCAGTCGATGTCGAGGAGAGGTTCGATGCCGCGGATGACGACGGTCGCGACCAGCCAGACGAGGGGCACGAGTGCGACGGCCAACGACAGCAGGACCGCGCCGCGGACGACGTGGTCGGCAACCTTGCGGCGTCGGGCGAGCGGCTGGAAACCCGAGCGCTTCTTGACCGGCTCGGTCGCGGGCGTGGTGGTGACGGTCATGGTCACTTCTTTCCGGCGACCACCGCACGGGCGGCGGCGTTGACGACGAAGGTCAGGACGAACAGGGCGAGACCGGCCGAGATGTAGGCGCCGGTCTTGGCGGGCGAGTCGAATTCGGCGGCGTCGCGGGCGATCTTGGTCGCGAAGGTCTGCCCGCTCTCCAGCAGGTTGAAGTCCATCGGGCCGACCGTGGAGATGATGAGCAGCAGGGCCATCGTCTCACCGAGGGCGCGGCCGAGGCCGAGCATGCAGCCGGAGATGTACCCGGAGAAGCCGAAGGGCAGCACCGCGAGCTTGACGACCTCGAACTTGGTCGCGCCCAACGCGAGTGCCGCCTCCCGGTGCCCCTTCGGGGTCTGCATGAACACCTCGCGGGTGACCGCCGTGATGATCGGCAGGATCATGACCGCGAGCACGATTCCCGCGGTGAGGATCGTGCCGCCGGTGGACATGTTCGCGACCTGGCTGGGTTTCTGGAAGAACGGCAGGAAACCGAGATGGGAGACCAGCCACTCGTTGACCGGCACCATCGCCGGGCCCAGGACGAGGATGCCCCACAGGCCGTACACGATCGACGGCACCGCGGCGAGCAGGTCGACGGTGTACGCGATCGGGCCGACGAGGCGCTTGGGGGCGTACTCGGTCAGGAAGATCGAGATGCCCAGCGAGACCGGCATGGCCAGGAGCAGGGCGATGATCGACACCAGCACCGTCGTGTAGAACAGCTGCGGGATGCCGAAGGCGAGGCCACTGCCGCTGGTCACCCACTCGCCGGTGTAGGTGAAGAAGTTCTCCTCGTTCTTCGCCAGCGACGGGATCGCCTGCGCGAGCAGGAAGATCGCGATGAGGCCGATGACGACCGAGACCAGGAAGCCGGACCCGACCGACAGGGTGCGGAACACCTGGTCGGCGATCCGGTGCCGGGCACCGGTGTTCAGGCCGCCGGGGTCGGGACCGTCCGGCGACGCGCCGATGTCCGCGACGGGGTCGGCCGCGTCCCCCTCTTTGCTCAGCGACGTCATGCGTCCTTCTCGTACTTCGGCTCTGGTCATCGGGTGTCAGCTCCCCGGTCCATCTCCCGGCGCCGCCCGGAGTCCGGGTGGATTCGGGAATGTCGTGTCAGTGTGTCAACCGCGAACGCGGGGCCGCAATCGGTCGCGGCCCCGCGATCTCGGTCGGTTCGGTTCACGTCAGGCGTTGCCGCTGCCGGCGAGCGCGTCGATGCTGGTCTGCAACTTCGCCTTGAAGCCTGCGGGTACGGGCACGTAGCCGAGCTCCTCCAGGCCGTTCTGCCCCTCGTTCAGGATCGCGGTGAACGCGTCCTTGAGGGTCGTCGCGGTCTCGGCGTCGTCGTAACCCGCCGAGCACACGATCGAGTACGGGGTGAGCAGCAGCGGATATGCGCCCGGGGTCTTCGACGCGAAGAGCGCGTCGGTGTCGACGACGAGGTCCTTGCTGTCCGGGTTCTCGAACTCCAGCGCGTCGAGCGCCTTGCCCGCACTGGCCGCGTCGAGCGCGACCGGCCCGGCACCGAAGTCGATGTCGGCCACACCGAGGCCGTTCTCGGTGGCGAAGCCCCACTCGACGTAGGTGATCGAGCCGGGGGTCTTCTTCACGGTGTCGCCGACGCCGGTGGACTTGGTGGCTCCCGAGCCGACCTGCGGGCGGGCGAACTCCTTGCTGTGGCCGTGCGTCCAGTCGGCGGGCGCGGCGCTGGCCAGGAAGCGCTGGAAGTTGTCGGTGGTGCCCGAGCTGTCCGAGCGGTAGACGGGCACGATGTCGTCGGCGGGCAGGTCGACGCCCGGGTTGAGGGCGGCGATCGCCGGGTCGTTCCAGGTGGTGATCTTGCCGTCGAAGATCTTCGCGATCACGCCCGGATCGAGTTGCAGCTTGTCGACGCCCTCTACGTTGTAGGCGATCGCGACCGGGCCGACGACCAGCGGCAGGTGCCACGGGTCGTTGCCGTTGCAGCGTTCCCTGGCCCTGGCGACCTCGTCGGCCTTCAGGGCCGAGTCGGACCCGGCGAAGTCGACGTCGCCGACGATGAACTTCTTGATGCCGTCGCCCGAACCGCTGCCGGTGTAGTCGAGGACGATGTCGTTGTCGTCGGAGAGGATCTGGCTGAAGTGCTCCATCGCCTTCTGCTGGGCGGTCGAGCCCTCCCCGCTCACCGTCGGAGTGCCTCCCCCGCCACACGCCGTCACCAGGGTCAGTACCGCGAGACCCGATACCGCCGCGAGTACGCCGTTCCGTTTGATGTTCACCGCAGGTGTTCGCCTTTCCCGTGGATGTTCACCATCCGAGACCGCTCGGCCTCGGACGTCCCTGGGAAACGCTATGCCCGCCGGGTGGACGGATACCCGACGGCAGGTTAACGGCGGGTGAACCGATCAGGTCGGGGTGGTGCCGATCCGCGTGGAGCGCGGTGTCGACGCATGTGATCCCGGCGGCCCGGACGGCGCCGCCCGCGCTCAGCCGTAGGCGACGTCGACCGCGTACCGGGTGAACCCGAGTCGCTCGTAGGTACGTAGGGCGGCGGTGTTGTCGCCCTCGACGTAGAGATTGATCTCGCGGACCCCACGCCGCGCCAGGTGGTGCAGACCGGCGAGCGTCAGCAGACGGCCGAGGCCACGGCCCTGCGCCTGCGGGTCGACACCCACGATGTACACCTCGCCGAGGTCGGCGTCGTGCTGCTTGGTCCAGTGAAAACCCAACAGACGCAGTGGATCTTCTGCGCCGAATGCGAGGAAGAGCCCCTCCGGGTCGAACCAGTCGGAGTTCACCCGCTCGACGATCTGGTCTCGGGACCAGCCACCCTGCTCGGGGTGCCAGTCGAACGCGGCGTTGTTGACGCGCAGGATCTCGGCGTCGTCGTCGGGCCCGGCGTAGGTCCGCAGGATGATGGAGGGGTCGACGACCAACTCGGGCAGCTCGTGCCCGTCGCCGACCGGGCGCCGCAGCTGCAGCAGTTCACGCCGTTTCTGCAATCCCATCGACGCCGCCAGCGCGACCGCGGCCGGCAGGTCGCCGTGCGCCCACACCCGGACCCCGTCGGGGCTCACCGCATGCGCCGCGCCGAAGGCGGTGTCGAGCAGCGCCCGCCCGAGCCCGCGGCGGCGGTGGTCGGGGTGCACGACGGCCTCGATCATCGCGGGCTCACCGTCGCGACCCGGCACGATGTTGGCGTAGGAGAAGTCCGTCCAGATGTGAACGACGGACGAATCCGCCTCTGCCCCAATGGCTTTCACTGCCTCGTCGGACAGCGGGGCCACCCCGTCGACGACCGTGGCGGCACGCACCATCGCGTGCGCGGACTCGGCGACGTCGGCGGGGAGCGCTCCTCGCTGCACTCGGGGCCGCTCAGCTGCCGCTGGCACTGAACTCCTCGTCGAACGGATCCGGGCCGTCGAGCGCATCGCCGAACTCGTCGTCGGCCCCGGCCGCCATGTCCTCGCCCTCCGAGGCGGCGTCGGCGCCCTCACCGGGCGACGTACGGCCCTTGGTGGGCCGCACCGCCTTGTAGCCGACGTTGCGGACCGTGCCGATCAGCGACTCGTGTTCGCTGCCGAGCTTGGCGCGCAGGCGTCGCACGTGCACGTCGACGGTGCGGGTACCACCGAAGAAGTCATACCCCCACACCTCCTGCAGCAACTGGGCGCGGGTGAACACGCGGCCCGCATTCTGCGCCAGGTACTTCAGGAGCTCGAATTCCTTGTAAGTCAGATCGAGGGGCCGTCCCCGCAGCCGTGCGGTGTACGTCCCCTCGTCGATCACCAGTTCCCCGAGCGTGACCTTGCCGGTCGTCTCCTCGGCCGCCACGCCTCGGGTGCGCACGACCAGCAACCGCAGCCGCGCGTCGAGTTCTGCCGGGCCCGTGCCGGGCAGCAGGAACTCGTCGATCCCCCAGTCCGCGTTCACCGCGACCAGACCGCCCTCGGTCAGCACCGCCGCCACCGGTACCGATGACCCCGTGCTTCCCAGCAGGCGGCACAGTCCTCGTGCTGCGGCGAGATCAGCCCGCGCGTCGACCAGCGCCACATCCGCGTTGCCCGCCTCCATGAGCGAGGAGACCTCGGTCGGGGCGACACGTACGTTGTGAGCCAGCAGCGACAACGACGGCAGGACCGAATCCGGATTGGGATCGGCCGTCAACAACAAGAGATCCACCTAGCACTCCGATCTCATTCGTCCCCGTCCCAGACCACTCAATCCGCTCACGACGCTGTGAACGCCTCCGCACACAGCGGAGAATTGTTTACTCTGCCTTACCAACGTGTGCGGGATAGGTGACAGAATAGCGCCACCGGCACAGTTCGCTGTTGACAAGGCAGCCCGGGGCGACCGGCGGGCACGCGGGAGAGGATGGACCTGGTGAGCAAGCCGGGCGTCCGGAAAGTCCTCGTGATCAGCGTCGTCGTGGTCGTGCTCGCCGCCGCGGCCGCGCTCCTGGCCGACGTGGGGGTGGCCATCCGCAGCGAGCATCGCCTCTCCCGGGCCATCGCCGAATCCCCGCGCGTACCTTTCGATCCCGAGGTCACGCTGACCGGATTCCCGTTTCTCACGCAGTCGTCCGACGGCCGGTATTCCGGTGCGACGATCGCCGCGAAGGGCGTCGAGACCCCCGGATGCGAGCCCGAACGCGGGACCTGTCGCGCCGAACTCGGGGCCACGCTCGGCCTTTTCGACGGCCCGCCGGGCGGCCGGTTCTCCGGGAGTGATGTTCTGCACACCTCGTCGATCTCGGCCTACACCCGCCTCGACGCGGTGACCCTCGCCCGCTACCTGCGGATCACCGATCTCACGCTGAGCACCCCCGCTCCCGAGGGAAAGGCCGGCGGCGGAGGCCCCCAGGACGGCGTCGTCTCCCGGTCGGAGGGAGTCGTGCTCACCGGCACGGTCGCACTGCCCCCGTCGGACGGTCTCGACCCGCGCGACCCGCCGTCCGCGTCGGACTACGACGGTCCGAAGGTGCGGGTGAGCGTGTCCGTCGATCTCGCGGTCGAGAACGGGGCGTTGCGGATTCGCGCCACGGATTTCTACACCGGACCCGAACGCCACGTCGACGCCGACGTGCCCGAGGACATGCGGACCGCCGTGCTCGACCGCTTCAGCATGGTCCTGCCGCGGCTGCCCATGGCCTGGGGGCTGACCCCGCAGCGCGCCGAGAGCTTCGGCGGCGACGTGCAGCTCGTCGCATCGCGGGGCCCGGCCGATCTCCGCCTCGACCGGTTCTGAGACCCAGCGCCCCTTTTCTGCAGCTCAGAGCACAAACGACCAGGGCATTCGGAGACCGGAGAACACTGTTGTACCCTCGTGGGCATGCAACAGCGCCGTGAGTACATGCTCACACGTCGCCGGGTGATCGACTTCTGTCGCGTCGCCGACTGTTGCTGTCGCACGCACCGCTGACGGTGTGCCATGACATGCGCTGCCCCGCAGCACATCCATGCGCATCGCCGATGACGACCGGGGTGCGTTTCTCCAGAGGCATCTAGCCCTCTTCTTCGTTGCGCGTTCCGTTCGCCATCACCAGATCCGAGCCGTGGGCTTCTCGTCGGCGCGCTCACCCGTTGTCCGGCAACACTCGTTGTCCGCAACACCACGATCGACTCAACCGAGATAACCATCCGAAAGGAACCAGACATGGCACGTTCCGACGTCCTGGTCAGCGCCGAATGGGCTGAGCAGAACCTCCACGCCGACAAGACGGTCTTCGTCGAGGTCGACGAGGACACCTCGGCGTACGACACCGGCCACATCGAGGGCGCGGTGAAGCTCGACTGGAAGACCGACCTGCAGGATCCGGTCCGTCGCGACTTCGTCAACGCCGAGCAGTTCTCCAAGCTGCTGAGCGAGCGCGGCATCGCCAACGACGACACCGTGATCCTCTACGGCGGCAACAACAACTGGTTCGCCGCCTACGCCTACTGGTACTTCAAGCTGTACGGCCACAACGACGTCAAGCTGCTCGACGGTGGCCGCAAGAAGTGGGAGCTCGACGGCCGCCCGCTGTCGACCGAGACCGTCACCCGCCCGGCGACCGAGTACAAGGCCTCCGAGCCGGATCTGAGCATCCGCGCCTTCCGCGACGAGGTCGTCGACGCGATCGGCACCAAGAACCTGGTCGACGTGCGCAGCCCTGACGAGTTCTCGGGCAAGATCCTCGCGCCGGCCCACCTCCCGCAGGAGCAGAGCCAGCGTCCCGGCCACATCCCCGGCGCCATCAACGTGCCGTGGAGCAAGGCCGCCAACGAGGACGGCACCTTCAAGTCCGACGAGGAGCTCAAGGAGCTGTACGCCGAGGCCGGCCTCGACGGCTCGAAGGACACCATCGCCTACTGCCGCATCGGCGAACGCTCGAGCCACACCTGGTTCGTGCTGAAGGAACTGCTCGGCCACCAGAACGTCAAGAACTACGACGGCAGCTGGACCGAGTACGGCTCGCTGATCGGTGTCCCGATCGAACTCGGAGAAGGAAAGTAATCAACATGTGTGCTGCACCCAAGCAGGGACAGAAGCTGCCCGCGGGCGTCGACGTCGAGAAGGAGACCGTCCTCACCGGACAGGTCACCGACGGCTCGGGCAACCCGGTCGCCGGCGCGTTCGTGCGTCTGCTCGATTCCACCGGCGAGTTCACCGCCGAGGTCGTCGCCTCGCCCACCGGCGACTTCCGTTTCTTCGCCGCCCCCGGCACCTGGACGCTCCGCGCCCTCTCGTCGGTCGGCAACGGCGACGTGACGATCAGCCCCGAGGGCCCCGGCATCCACGAGAAGGACATCGTCGTCGCCAAGTGATGACGTCCCGGTCGTGATGTCTCGCGATCTCACGACGAAGCCCGGTCACCGCCTCACGCGGGGACCGGGTTTCGTCGTTTCCGGGCCTCTCACCACCGGGGTCCCCCACTGAACCACCCCCGCCGCTGCGGGTTAGAATTTGCCTCGTGGTCCTTTTCTTCGAAATCCTGCTGGTCCTGGCTGCCGTGCTGATCACCTGGTTCGGCATCTACACGCTCTACCGCCTCATCACCGACGAGTCGTGACGTCGCCGACCGGTGCCGGTGAGCCCGGCGACGAGGCGAGCGCCCCGTCGGACACCGGCGCAGCGAGCAACGGTGCAACCCCGGCGGCCGACGGTGCCGCCGCACCTCGTCGTTCCGGCGACGAGGCGATAAGTCGGGCCGAGGCACGAGCGGTCGAGTCGGGCAGTCGCGAACGCAACATCCCCACGTGGGACGACCTGCCGGTTCCCGCCGACACCGCCAACCTGCGTCAGGGCGCCGACCTGCATCCCGGTCTGCTGGCGCTGCTCCCCCTCGTGGGGGTGTGGCGCGGTGAGGGTGAGGGACACGATCCCGACACCGACACCGACTACCACTTCGCGCAGCAGATCGTCGTCTCCCACAACGGGCAGAACTTCCTCAGCTGGGAATCGCAGTCCTGGGTGATCGACGAGGACGCCAACTTCGTGCGCCCGGACCTCCGGGAGACCGGTTTCTGGCGCATCAGCGAGGACGACACCATCGAACTGCTCCTGGCCCACGCGGGTGGGTCGGTCGAGCTCTTCTACGGTGCGCCTCTGAACCAGACGTCGTGGGAACTGTCCACCGACGTCGTCATCAAGTCGCAGACGGGTCACCGCACCGGCGGCGCCAAGCGTCTCTACGGCGTCGTCCCCGACGGCGACCTCGCCTACGTCGAGGAGCGCGTCGACGCCGACGGCGATCTCATCCCACGCCTGTCGGCCAAGCTGCGACGCCACGTCGGCTAGGTCCGCACCCCGACCTCATCGTCCCTGGCCACGGCGCACCGACGTGCGCAGGTGGACGATCTCGTCCGCTAGGTCACGCACGTCCGGGTCCGACGAGCTCACCGCCGCTTCGTACGCCGCCACGACGCCGGGGACATGACCCGGTCCGACGCCGCGTGCGTCGTCTTGGGTCGACCACCACCTCGATCGCCAGCACCAGTGCGTAGATCGCCGCGACGACGATGAACAGACCCGCGGCCTCCCAGTACGGCACAGCCGCGGGCGCGCCGATCGCGATCGCCGCTATGAGCATTGCCTGCATCGACCCGACGGAGACGGTGCTCGAGTACCCGCTCCCGAGTCCGCAGGCGAACGCGATGCCGGCCATCACCACGACCGTCAGCACGTGCGGCGTTGTGCGAGAGTTCGCCGAGGAAGTAGGCGGCCGACGCGAGCGGCGTCGTGACCGCGATCTGCCGAAAACGGACCGGGTAGGCGACCGACCGCTCGCCGGCGGCGAGCAACCGGGTGCCCATGCTGATTCACATGCCGATCAGCGTCTGGTCGAGGAGCGCACCGATCAGGAGCGGACCGCCGACCGTGATCGCAGCCTGATCGATCGGCGCGTCGGCCACCTGGCGGACGCGCAGGACAGCAGCGTCCGAAGCCGAATCGAGGGCCGCCACGGCGCCTGAGGGGCCCCAGGACGTGCAGTCACCAATGCCGGTCTCCCTTATGCGGTCGGGGCTTTCCCGCCTCTGGAGACTCGAACATTAGCAGTGCGATGCACCTGCGGGGATGAACTCGGTGCCGCG
This sequence comes from Gordonia aurantiaca, assembly GCF_039939235.1. Taxonomy (NCBI): domain Bacteria; kingdom Bacillati; phylum Actinomycetota; class Actinomycetes; order Mycobacteriales; family Gordoniaceae; genus Gordonia; species Gordonia aurantiaca. Next base: position 222,748 of record NZ_JBDUUF010000003.1, read on the forward strand.
GATCGGACACCGTCTCAACCGGACGCCTCGTCGTGATCGGCGGTCGTGATCGGCGGTCGTGATCGGCGGTCGTGGCGGCTGTCGTGGGCGCTGGGTAGCTGTGTCGGGCGTCGTCGGGTCGGGTGTCGTCGGGTCGGGTGTCGTCGGGTCGGGTGTCGTCGGGTCGGGTGCAGACATGGAACGACCCCCGCACCGTGCTCGCAGAGCACCGGAGCCGACCGGACCGGGTCGGGATGCGGGGGTCGGGTGGCCACCTGGTATTCGTTCGCTGCCTGCGGTTCCCCGTTGTTGCCGGGGCGGGTTCCGCCCGCGGGGCGACACGAATGCCAATGCGGTCAGCAGCTAACGGGTGGTCACCTCACATGTCCGATGAAAACTCACTACCAGACCACCTCCTTCCCTGTGTACAGGCGAACCTACGCCCGCACCGAACTCCCTGCAACGGGTTTTCCGAACGCTCGCAAAATCGCAGGTTGACCGACGTTATCGCGAGTTCCGGCCCACGATTCTGCCGTCAACCCGCGAAGCCGCAGGGAGTCGGGCTGCGGCCGTCAGGGGACGGGGACCGGGGCCGGCGACGATCCGGCCGGCGCGGACGGGACCGGCGACGCAGGCGCAGACGACGGCGCGGTCGACTGGCCGGGTAGCGGCTTGGCGTCGGGCGGCAGCGACTCGACGACCTCGATCTTCGACCGGAACGTGTCGTCGGTGATGACCTCGATCTGGTTGATCAGCCACCGGTCGCCCTCGCGGCGCATGTCGAAGGTGAGCCGCGACGGGTTGATGCTGACCAGTTCCTTCTTGCCGCGGGTCACCGACTGGTTCATGAAGATGAGCACCTTCGAGGTGTCGGCGGTGTTGGTGACCACGCCCGCGTCCTGGATGGTGACCTCGGAGACGACCTGTTGCTTGCGCACCTCGGCGGCGAGATTGCTCTCGGTGACCAGCTTGGAGTACTCGGGCTTGGCCGGTCCGGTGAGCACGCTCATCGACTTGTCGATATGCTCGCTGACGTTGTCGGCGTCGTAACCGAACATCGTTGTCGCATAGTCGCGAGCCGCGGCCAGCGAGGACTCGCGGGCCTCCTCCACCGATCGTCCCTCGGCGTACCGGTAGCCGAGGAAACCGGTCACCACGACCGCGGCGACGGTCAGGACCGCCAGGCCGATCGCGGCCAGGCGGCCCTTGCTCAGCACCGACCTCCTGGTGCCGCCGGGGCGTCGGGGCCGTGCGCCCTGGTCGGCGACCGGCGACGCGGGGTTCTCCGTGCTCTTCGGGTCGGTCATCACGCCACCCACTCGAAGTCGGTCATCTTCAGTTCACCGTTGATCCGGGTCATGTCGACGCGCCAGCGGAACACCTTCTCCTGCGACGGGATCTGTCCGTCCAGCGACCGTTGGTGCCAGCCGAAGACCATGATCACCGATCCCTCGTCGGGCTCGGCTTTGGTGACCGCCGAGCTGAGGATGATCGTCTTGGTCTCGAGCTTGCCGTCGCGGACGAGCGAGGCCACCTGGGAGATGTTGTTCTGCACTTCCTCCTTGACCTTGCCGGAGGTGTCCTTCTGCACCGACTCCAGCGTCTGGTCGACGGTGTCGGGGTTCATGCTGGTGAGGTTGAGCAGGACCTGGGAGGCGAAGGTGGAGTACTCCGCGCGCAGGTCGTCGACCTCGTCCTGATGGGCGATGCCGAGCGCGAAGACGATCGACGCGACCGCGCAGACCGCGATGATCACGATCGAGAGGACCACGCCGACGACCGTGCGCGCGGAGGTGCGCCCGGAGCCCTTGTAGCGGACCCCGGACGACTCGGGCCCGGTGGCGGCGAGGCGCGCGCGCCGACGCTCGCGGTAGCTGATCGTCCTCTCGACCTCGGAGGGATCGGGCGCGGCCTCCTCGGCGAAGTCGTGCGAAACGGGGTCCGTTCCCGCGGCCGGCTTGTCGAGCGAGACCATCGACGCGGCCTCCTCGCGACCCGTGCCGGCCTGCGCGACCTCCGCCCCGGTGACCTCCGAGGTGATGTTCTCGGCCCGGTCGTCCTCGTCCGCTGCTGCAGCGGCGGAGGTCTCCGCCCGCGGCGCCGAGCCGGCGACCGGTTTCCCGGCCTTCTTCGACCCTCCCCGACCGCGTCGGATCGGTGCCGACCGGACCGGGCGCCTACGGCTCGCGGACCCGCCGGCGGCCCGCGCCTCGACCATCTCTTCCGACGTGTCGGCGGCACCGGCTGGGGTCGTCGTCGACACGTCCGGCGTCACGAACTGACCGTCCCGCTGATCATCTTCTGCCATGAACTGCTCTGTACCTGCCCCCCACGGCCGGTTCCGGCGTTGTAGGTCTTTCCGTCGGGACCGATGAAGTCACCCGACTCGGGGTCGTATGTCGTGGCGTACACCGCGGGCTCCGGATCGAAGTCCTTCGGTGTGCCCGGTGTCACGGTACCGAACGATGCGGGCTTCCATTCAAGGCCGCCCGGCAGGCCACTCTGGAAGGGATCGACCGACCCGGGGAGCGGTTTGTACCCGGTCCGGCACTCGGCCGGCGTCGGCGCGCGGCGGCCCGGGAATTCGGCACACGGGTAGTTGCGGGCTCCACGGACGGCGATGTTGGAGTTCTGCGGCACCCGGCACAGCATTCCCGGCGGCAGTTCACGCGCGTCCTGCGCGGACTGGAAGCGCCACTGCTCCTTGGGCAGGAAGCCGATGTTGCACGTCGGACGGTCCTGGAAGCCGAGCGAGAAGTTCACGTTGGCGCCGAAGTTGTTCGTGCCGGTGTTCAGCGCGGTGATGAGCGCGGCGGTCAGACGCGGGTAGAGCACCAGGATCTGCTTCCAGTTCGCCAAGTACACCACCTGCGTCTGCGCGATCGTGCCCAGGTTCGAGACCAGCAGCGGATACGAGCCGCCGAGCGACTCGAACAGCTCCTGGCTCTTCGACGCCGTCGACGGGCCCTTCTCGAGGATGTCGCCGATCTCGGGCCGGTTCGCGCGGAGCTGGTCGGTGAAGGCCGTGACGTTCCGCGTCCAGGCGCGGATGTCGTCGGCCGTGCGCGACTGGGTGGCCAGCAGCGGCGCGCCCTGCTCGACCAGCTTGATCGTGGTGTCGGTGTTCTTGTTCGCCTCTCCGATGAACAGCGCCATCGAGTCGAGGAGACGCTGCAGCGCCTCGCCGGTGCCATTGAACGCGACGAACGCCTCGTCGACAAGGGCACGGAGCTTGGTGTCGCCGATCTCGGCCAGGAGCTGGTCGGCCTGGTCGAGCATCGACGAGATCTCCACCGGGACGTCGGTCGAGTCGACCTGCGAACCGTCGTGCAGGTAACCGGTCGGGGCGTCGGCCGGCGGGTTCTCCGGAGGTGTGAACTCGACGAACTGCTCACCGATCGCCGACACGCTGCGCACGGACGCCTGTGAGTCCGCCGGGATCTTCGCACTGTTGTCGATGGTCAGGGTGGCCTGCACGCCGTCCTCGGTGAGCTTGACCGACTTCACCTTGCCCACGTACACGCCGCGATATGCGACGTTGGCGTTCTGGTAGAGGCCGCCGCTGCTCGGGAGATTGAGCGCGACGTTGTAGCTGCCGATGCCGAACATCGACGGGATGCGGATGTAGAACAGCGCCATCACGACCATCGCGATCACGGTGACGATCGAGAAGATGATCAGCTGCATCCGGACGAAGCGGGTGATCTTCATCGGCCACCCTCCTCGGGATAGTCGGGAATCGTCGGCGGGGCCGTGGGCGAGGGCACCTGGACCGGCGGGATCAGGTTCGCCGGAACGGGTTCGGCGGAGTCGGGCAGCTTCTCCCCACCAGGGATCAGCGGCGCGGTGAACGGGTTGAGTCCACGCGCGGCCGCGCCCGCAGGCTTGCCGAAGACGCCCTCCGGGCCGGTGACGCCCAGGCTGGCGAACATGGTCTCGTTCATACGGTCGACCGTGAGGTCGAGGGTCAGGTCGGAGTTCACGAAGTCGCCCTTGACGATCCGGCGGATCGTCGGCTCGTAGAACGGGAAGGTCAACAGGATGTTCAGCGACTGGGTCATCGCCGGACCCGTCTGCTGCAGCTGGTCGAGCGCGGGTTCGATGCCCTTGACGATGGTCACGATGTCCTCGGAGTTGGCGTCGAGGATGTCGTTGGCCGTCTTGGACAGCTTCGACACCGAGGCGAGGGTGTCGAGGAACTGCTGCCGCTGGTCGACGAGGAGCTGCAGGATCTGCGGGCTCGCGTCGAGCGCCCGCTCGATGGTGCCCTTCTGCTCGTTCATCGTCTGCGACAGCCGGTCGAGGCCCTCGGTCGCACGGATGATGTTGTCCTTCTGCGCGTTCAGGTCGGCGACGAGAGTGTTCAACCGCGGGATGAGCTTCTTGATCTGTTCCTCGCGACCGCCGAAGACGTTGCTCATCTCGTGCACGATGTCGCCGAGCTGCGAGAGACCGCCGCCATTGAGGACCACCGACAGCGAACTCAGCACCTGCTCGGTGCTCGGGTAGGTGCAGGCCGCCACCTGTTGCGCGGCGTTGATGTCGGGAACCGCGGGCACCGACGGGTCGGTGATGATGTTGGACTGCTCCGGGCACTTGGTCAGCGGGATCTCGTCGCCCTGCTGCAGCCGGCCACCCTCGGGGTCTGCCGGCTGGACGATCTCGAGGTGCGTCGAACCGAGGACGCTGGTCATGCCGACCATCACGTGCGACCCCTTGGGCACGATGACGCCCTTGTTGAGGCGGATCGTGACGAGGGCGTTCCAGTCCTTGACCTCGATCTTGCCGATGCTGCCGACGGTCGCGTCGTCGATGAGGACCGGAGCGTTGTTGACCAGGCCCGCGGCCGACGGGATGAGCGCGGTGATCTGGTACGAGCCGTTGCCCGTGCCCTCGGCGCCGGGAACCGGCAGCGAGTTCGGTCCGTCGAAGGAGCATCCGGCGAGCGTCGTGACGAGCGCGGTCGCGCCCGCGACGAGCCCGGCACGCGCGCGCCCCGACCGGGAGCGGAACGGTTTCATCGGTCACCCCCGAACGGCACCAGCAGGTTCCCGAGCGGCGTGTTGCCGTTGTCCTTGCGGGTCTGGGCGTCGATGCGCTGCACGCCGGCCTGCGCACGCGCCTTCACACTGGCGTTCTGGTACTGGATCTGGCTGGGCAGGGCATTGGCGCCCTGGACCGGATTCGCCAGGAACGGCGGGTAGTTCATCGAGATCGACGAAAGCACCGGCGCCAGGATCTCGACGCACTTGTCGATGTCGACCTGCGAGGTGCCGGGCCGGTTGGTGGCCTCCATCGAGCCACACAGCAGCGTGATCAGGTTGGTGCCGTTGGCCAGGCCGAACACACCGGACAGTGAGCCGGACAGCGGGTTGTAGATGTTGTAGAAATTCGCGAGCTGGTTGGGCGCCGAGTGCAGCACGCCCCGGACCTGTTCGTCCTTGTCCGCGACGATCTTCGTCGACGCCGCGAGCCGCTCGACCGACGACGCGAGGGCGTCGGCGTTGGTGTCGATGAAGTTCTGCACGTCGGTCATGGCGGAGTCCAGACCCTTCAGCGCCTCGTCGAGCTGGGTGGTGTTGTCGGCGAGAACCGAGCTGACCGAGGCGATCCGGCCGTTGAACTGCACGAGTTGCTCGTGGCTCTGCGACAGCGCGTCGGTCAGTTTCTGCAGGTTCTGGATCGTCGCGAAAAGGTCGCCGCGGCCGGCGGCCAGCGTGCCGATCACCTCGGACATCTCGGTGATCGACTTGTTGATCGCGGCCCCGTTGCCCTGCAGGTTCTCGTCGAAGACCTCGATCGCCTCGGCGGCCGCGCCCCGCTGTTCGCCCTTCGGGCCGATGGCCTCGGTGAGGCGGGTGAGCTGGGCCTTGATGTCGTCCCACTCCATCGGCACCGCCGTGCGCTCCATCGGGATGTCGTAACCGTCGGGCATGACCGGACCGCCCGAGTAGACGGGGGTCAGCTGCACGAAGCGTCCCGACACGAGGCTCTGCGCGACGATGACGGCCTTCGCGTCCTCGGGCACCTTGATGTCCTTGTCGACGCGCAGCTCGACCTTCACGTCGTTGCTGCGCGGCTGGATCCTGGCGACACTGCCGACGTTCACGCCGAGCACGCGCACCGGGTCGCCCTCGTAGAGGCTCGCGACCGAGGTGAAGTAGGCGGTGTAGGTCTTGGTGGTGGTCTTCACGAAGACCTTCCAGCCGACGACGACGAGAGCGACGGCGAGGACCGCGGCGATCACACCGAAGGCCACCTTGCGTCCGATGGTCATGCTCACCTCCCTCTCGTGGTCGGCACGGGCTTCGGATAGGTCGGCGTCGGCAGCGGGCCGCGCGGGCTGTCGGTGCCGTCGGGCGGACCCGGCTTGTAGTAGTCCGGGATCAGCGGGAAGCCCGAGTACATCAGCGACTGCCACACCTGCGGGTACCGGCCACGCAGCGCGTTCAGGAAGATCGCGGTGTAGTCGCCGAAGGTGTTCAGGCCGACCAGCGAGTCGAAGTTCGGGCCCGACGCCACGGCCTCGCCGAGCGTGTTCGCGAACGGCCCGAGCCGGTCGATGGTCTCCTTCAGGTCCTTCTCGCTGTCGGTGAGGATCGTCGCTACGCGGTCGAACTTCTCGAGCACCGGGGTCAGCTGGGCGTTGTTCTCGGCGATGAACCCGCGCAGCTGCGTGGTGAGGTCGCCGATGCCCGAGATCAGCTGCTGCAGCGCATAACGCCGCATCTGGATCTCGCCGACCAGCGCGTTGGCGTCGATGAGCAGGCGGTTGATCTGCTCGTTGCGATCGCCCACGATCTTGCTGACCTGGTTGGCCTTGGCGAGCAGGGCCCGCAGTTCGTTGTCGCGGTCGGCGACGGCCTTCGACAGCCGCGCCACGCCGTCGACGGCTCCCTGCACCTGGTCCGGGGTCTCGGAGAAGGTGACGGTGAGCGTCTTCAGTGCGCGGTTGAGCTGGTCGGTGTCGGTCCCCTCGATCGTCTCGGTGGCGCCCTCGAGCGCATCCTGCAGCGAGTAGGGGGCGATCGTCTGTCCGAGCGGGATCTCACCGCCGGGCTTGATGCGCTCGCCGCCGTGCGGGATGACCGTCAGGTTGCGGCGGCCGAGCACGGTCTCGGTGCGGATCGCGGCCTGCGTCTCGTCGCCCATCTCGATGGTGTCGTCCATGCGGAACGTCACCTTCACCTTGGTGCCCTGCTCGGTGTCCGCGAGCTCGATGCCCTCGACGGACCCCACCTGGACACCCGACACCTGCACGATGTCGCCCGTGGTGAGACCGCCGGCGTCGTCGAAGTAGGCGCTGTAGGTGCTGATCGGCGACAGGTACGGCAGCTTGTCCATCTGCATCGCCGTGATCACGACGAGCGCGACGACGACGATGCCGATGACGCCGACCTCGGCGCGGCTGCGCCCACCGCGCTTGACCTCGCGGGCGGCGTCGGCCTCCGCGGATTCTGTTCTGCGGGAAGAGAACAACCCGCCGAAGGGAAGACTCATGAGCCGTCACACCTTCCGCCTGCGCGGGTGGTGTCACCCATCACGTTGTTCGAGGTGTAGAGAATCGTCTGGCCGCCCGGCGCCGGGAGCAGCAGGCGCAGCCGGCAGAAGTAGATCTGCAGCCATGCGCCGTAGGAGCCCAGGTTCGACAGGACCTTGTAGTCCTCGGGCAGACGCGAGATCAGGTTCCGGATGAACGGCTCGGCCGCGAGCAGCTCCTCCGAGACCCGGCCCGTGTTCGTGATCATCGACTGCAGCGTCGGACGGGTCGTCTGCAGCAGGTCGGCCAGACCGTTGGTGACCTTGGAGGTCTCGGTCAGCGCGGTGCCGATCGTGCCCTTCTGCTCGGCGAGCCCGGTGACCAGCTGCTGCAGCAGGTCGACCGAGGTGTCGAGTCCCGCGCGGTCGCCGTCGAGGGTCGCGAGCGTGGTGTTCAGGTTGTCGATGACGTCGCCGATCAGCTGATCGCGGTCGGCCAGCGAGTTGGTGAACGACGCGGTGTTGGCCAGCAGGGTGTTGAGTGCGCCGCCCTGCCCCTGGAACACCGCGATGAGCGAGCTGGTCAGTGCGTTGACCTCTTCGCCGTTGAGGGTGCGGAACAGCGGCTTGAATCCGCCGACGAGCTTGTCGAGATCGAGCGCCGGCTCGGTCTGGGTGACGGGGATCTGCGCGCCGTCGGCCAGGAACGTGGAGGTGTCACCGGTCCCCTGCTGGAGTTCCAGGTACCGGTCACCGGTGAGGTTCTCGTAGCGGATGAGCGCCCGCACCGACTTCGGCAGCGGGTACTTCTGGTCGACCGAGAAGGTCACCACGGCCTGGTTCTCGCGGTTGAGGTCGACGTCCCCGACGGCCCCGACCTCGACGCCGGCGATCTTGACCTTGGCGCCCGACTTCATCGACGAGGCGCTGGTGAACACCGCGCTGTACTCGTTCGAGGCGCCCGACCGGTAGCGGCTGAACACCACGACCAGGGCCACGAACACCATCAGCATCACGACGGCGAACACGCCGAGCTTGATCAGGGTCGCGCGAAACGCGCGTGCGCGACTATCCACGAGGCGGCTCCTCGAACAGGATCTGGAAGAGCTTCTTCGAGTTCACCTTCGGCTTGGTCCTCGGCTGGTAGGGCTGGGGAGCGTTGTCGATCACGTAGAACGGCGCGTGCTCCGTGCTGGCCGGATCCCCGAGGCCGTATCCACAGGTGGGCGGCCCCTCGCCGCGCACCTCCGGGAGGTCGTACGGGTACTGGTACGGGTCCTTGCCGGGGAGCAGGCTGGCGTCGAGCATGAGCATGCCGTTGCGCTCGCCCATGAACGGCGCGGCCACCTCGCCGGCCACGGCGCTCGCGGTCAGGAAGCACTTGATGCCGGGCGAGTTGTATCCGAGCAGGTCCGCGATCGGGTTCAGGTCAGACAATGCTCCGATGAGCGTCTTCTTGCTGGGTGCGATCACCCCGTCGATGGTGTTGGCCATCCCGGTCGCGTTGATCAGCAGCGCATCGAGGTTGGAGGTGTTGTCGACCAGGGTGTTACCGACGACGGTGAAGTTGTCGACGGTCCGCATCAGGTCCGGCATCGAGTCCGCGTACACGTTGGTGACGGTCGCGGCCTCGCGGAACAGCCGGTTGAGCGCGGGCCGGTGCCGGTTGGTCTTGCCCAGCATGGACGTCAACTGCTCGAGTGCGACGCCGATCTCGTCGCCCTGCCCCGACAGCGCGGTGTCGATGGCGCCGAGCGTGGCGTTGAGCTTCTCCGGCTGGAGGTCGGCGAGCACCGCGACGAGCTGCTGGAAGACGGTGTTGAGCTCCACGACCACCCGGTCGGCGGAGATCTCGGCACCCGCCCGGAGCCTGCCCTTGGGCTCACCCGGCACCACGAAGTTGACCGCCTTGGCGCCGAAGATGGTGTTCGACTTGATGTCGGCGACCACGTTGCCGGGGATCTTCGACATCTCGCTGTCGCGGATGTCGAGGGTGAGGACCGCGTTGCCGTCCTTCTCGGAGATCTTCGCGACGCGTCCGACCTCGACGCCGCGCAGCTTCACCTTGGCATCGGGGTTCATCACCAGGCCGGCGCGTGGTGCGACGAGGGTGACCTGCTTGGTGCCGGTGAACATCCCGAGGAAGGATGCGCTCGCCCCTGCGATGAGTGCGATCAGCACCGCGACCATCGCGACTGCCGCCAGCCGGCGGGTTGTCCGTGACCGTTCCTGTCGTCTGCTCATGTCAGCCCGCCAGGTTGAAGTTGCCGTCCGCGCCGTAGATGGCGAGGGAGGTGAGCAGGGTGATGACGACGACCACGACCAGCGAGGCGCGGACCGCGTTGCCGACCGCGACGCCGACGCCGACCGGGCCGCCGGAGGCGTTGTAGCCGTAGTAGGTGTGGATGAGCATGACCGCCACCGCCATGCAGATGGCCTGCACGAACGACCACAGGATGTCCGACGGGATCAGGAAGGTGTCGAAGTAGTGGTCGTAGACGCCCGGTGACTGCCCGTAGAGGAACACCGTGGCGGTGCGGCTGGCGAGGAACGACGCCAGCGAGGCCAGCGCGTACAGCGGGATGATCGCGATCAGGCCGGCGACGATACGGGTGCTGACCAGGTACGGGATGGACGAGATCGCCATCGTCTCGAGGGCGTCGATCTCCTCCGAGACGCGCATTGCACCCAGCTGTGCCGTCGCACCGGCCCCGATCGTGGCGGCCAGCGCGATGCCGGAGATCACCGGCACCGCGATGCGCACGTTGATGAACGCGGAGAAGAAGCCGGTCAGCGCCTCGACGCCGATGTTGGCCAGCGAGCTGTATCCCTGGACGGCGATGGTGCCGCCGGTGAACAGCGTCAGGAAGCCGACCACGACGACGGTGCCGCCGATCATCGCCAGGGCGCCGGTGCCCATGGAGATCTCTGCGATGAGCCGCAGCGTCTCCTTCTTGTAGTGCTTGATCGCCCGGGGGATCGCGATGATGCTGTCCCAGTAGAACAGCGCCTGGTCGCCGATCTGGTCCCAGTCCTCGCCGGCCCGCTTCACGGCGACGCGCGCCGTTCGGAGTCGTGTGGTGAAAGGCAGTACCATCGCTCAGCCCGCCGTTGCCTTGAGTCCGACGGCGGTGACGACGACGTTGACGACGAACAACGCCATGAACGAGTACACGACTGTCTCGTTGACGGCGTCGCCGACACCCTTCGCGCCTCCCTTGACGTTGAGCCCTTGGTAACACCCAACCATGCCGGCGAAGAGTCCGAACAACGCGGCCTTGACCATCGAGATCATCAACTCCCCGAAGCCCGTGAGCAACGTGAGGTTCGCGACGAAGGCGCCGGGGTTCACGTCCTGGAGATAGACCGAGAAGATGAAGCCGCCGCCGATGCCGATCGTGCAGACGAGGCTGTTGAGCAGCAGCGCCACCAGCGTCGAGGCGACGATGCGCGGCACCACCAGACGGTGGATCGGGTTGATGCCGAGCACCTTCATCGCGTCGATCTCCTCGCGGATGGTGCGGGCACCGAGGTCTGCGCAGATGGCGGTCGCGCCGGCGCCGGCCACGATCAGCACGGTGACGATCGGACCGATCTGGGTGATGGTGCCGAGGGCCGCGCCGGCTCCCGAGAGGTCCTGCGCGCCGATCTCGCGCAGCAGGATGTTGAGCGTGAAACTGACCAGCACCGTGAACGGGATGGCGACCAGCAGCGTCGGCACCATCGACACACGGGCGATCGCCCACGACTGTTCCACGGTCTCCCGCCACTGGAACGGACGATGGAACAACTCGCGCGCCGAATCGACGCCGAGTGCCACGAAATCACCGATTCCACCGAGGGGCGTCGCCAACTTGTTCAGCACAGGCTCACCCCCTTCACCCTCGAACCATCGCGAAACCTACCACGCACAAACCCGACGAAATGGTCAGTTCATCAGAGCGCTCGCCGAGAACGTGCGTCCCGGATCGCGGTCGGCGAAGTAGCCGGTCAGGGTCTTCGCGAGATCGTCGGAATCCCAGGCGTCACCGTCCGCGGTGAACACCTCGTCGATGGTGGGGGCCGCCATGAGGGTGACCTTGGGGCCGTAGACAACGAACACCTGGCCGGTGACGTTGTCCGATTCCGGTCCGGCGAGGTAGGTCACCAGCCGGACCACGTGCGCGGGATCGAGCGGGTCGACGCCGTCGGTCGGGGCGTCGCCGAAGACGGCGGCGGTCATCGCGGTCCGCGCCCGCGGGCAGATCGCGTTGGCGCGCACGCCGTAACGTTTGAGGGCGCGCGATGCGGAGAGCGTCAGCGCGGTGATGCCGGCCTTCGCCGCCCCGTAGTTCGCCTGTCCCTCGGGGCCGAGCAGGCCGGCCTCCGAGGAGGTGTTGATGATCCGTCCGTAGACCGGTCCGCCCGCCGCCTTCGACGCCGCGCGCCAGTGCGCCGCCGCGTTGCGGTTGAGGAGGAAGTGCCCGCGCAGGTGCACGCGGATGACCAGATCCCACTCGTCGTCGGTCATGTTGAACAGCATCTTGTCGCGGACCACGCCCGCGTTGTTGACGACGATGTCGAGTGAGCCGAGCTGATCGGTGGCCGCGGCCATGATCGCGCTCGCGGTGGACGATTCGCTGATGTCACCGGGGACCGCGATCGCCCGGCCGCCGGCCGCGGTGATCGTGTCGATGACGTCGCTGCCGTCGAGCGCCCCGGGCAGGTCGTTCACGACGACCGTGGCCCCTTCCGCGGCGAGGCCGATGGCCTCCGCCCGACCCAGACCAGCACCTGCACCGGTGACGACCGCGACGCGTCCGTCCAACGAGTTACCCACCCGACATCCTCCTGAGGCTGAAAACTAGAACTTGTTCTAGCACACGTTCCCGAGCGTGTGAAACGAATCGGGAATTCGGCCTCGGTCAGTCCTCCTCGAGGGAGAGCGCCGACTTGGGGCAGTTGGCCACCACCTGGCGCAGTTCCTCTTCACGCTCCTTGGGCACCTCTTCCTGGAGAATGACCAGGTAGTCGTTGTCGTCGAGGTCGAAGAAGTCCGGGGCCATCCCCACACAGATGGCGTTGGACTCACACAGGTCGAAATCTGCCTTGATACGCATCAGAACCTTCTCCTCACGGGCTCGCCGCCTGTTGACTGGGCTGTGATAACAGGTTAGAACGTGTTTCAGAAACTGGACGAGCCCCTCCCCATTACTTGACCACATGCGGGGACCGGGCGCCAGACATCACACCCACGGAGTTTCGATGCGTATCGCCTACACCGATGAACAGTCCGAGCTCCGGCGGGAGCTACGCGCCTACTTCTCGAACCTGATGACCGAGGAGCGTCGTGCAGCCCTCGCCGGCGGCGACGGAGAGCTCGGCGAGGGCGACGCCTACCGCGACGTGGTCGCGCAGATGGGCGCCGACGGCTGGCTCGCGCTGGGGTGGCCGACCGAGTACGGCGGACAGAACCGGTCGATGATGGACCAGCTGATCTTCACCGACGAGGCCGCGATCGCGGGCGCACCGGTACCGTTCCTGACCATCAACTCGGTGGCGCCGACGATCATGCACTACGGCACCGAGGAGCAGAAGTCGTACTTCCTGCCGCGCATCGCCGCGGGCAAGCTGCACTTCTCCATCGGCTACTCCGAGCCGGGCGCGGGCACCGACCTCGCGGCGCTGCGGACCACCGCGGTGCGCGACGGCGACGAGTACGTCATCAACGGTCAGAAGATGTGGACGAGCCTGGTGCCCTACGCCGACTACATCTGGCTCGCCTGCCGCACCGATCCGTCGACGCTGCAGGAGGGCGGCAAGAAGCACAAGGGCATCTCGGTGCTGATCGTGCCGACCACCGCCGAGGGCTTCAGCTACACCCCGGTGCACACGCTCTCCGGAGTCGACACGAGCGCCACCTACTACCAGGACGTGCGGGTGCCGACGTCCGCGCTGGTCGGCGAGGAGGGCGGCGGCTGGCCGCTCGTCACCAACCAGCTCAACAACGAGCGTGTCGCCCTGTGCAGCGCGGCTCCGATCCAGACCGCGCTGCGGGAGACGATCGCCTGGGCTCAGCAGACCAAGACCGGTGACGGCCAGCGCGTCATCGACGCCCCGTGGGTGCAGCAGAACCTGGCCAAGGTACACGCGAAGGTCGAGTTCCTCAAGCTCATCAACTGGAAGATCGCCTCGGCCGCGAGCTCCGGCGGTGCGCCGTCCCCGGCCGACGCCTCGGCGACCAAGGTGTTCGGCACCGAGTTCGCCACCGAGGCCTACCGGCTGCTGATGGAGGTGGTGGGTCCCGCCGCGACGCTGCGTCAGGGCAGCACCGGCGCGCATCTCAACGGCCGCCTCGAACGGTTCCAGCGGACGTCGCTGATCCTGACCTTCGGCGGCGGTACCAACGAGATCCAGCGCGACATCATCGCCATGCTCGCCCTCGGCCTGCCGCACCAGCGTCGCTGACACCTCCAAGAAAAGGTTCCCTCCATGGACTTCTCCCTCCCCGAATCCGGCAACGACGTCCGCGGCCTGGCCCGCGACATCGCCACCGCCGTCAGCACTCCCGAACGCGTCGCCGAACTCGAGTCGTCGCGCGCGCCCATCGACTCCGATCTCTGGCGGCAGCTCGCCACCGCCGGACTGCTCGGCCTCGAGGTCCCGTCCGCGATCGCGGGCGAGTCCGGCGGAGACCTCAGCGTCATCGAGAACTCGCTCGTCGCAACGGAACTGGGGCGGGTCCTGGCGCGGGTGCCGTTCGGCCCGCATGCGATCGCGGCCCTGCCGGTCATCGTCGCGCACGGGTCTTCGGCTCTGCAGGACCGTCTCGTCAAGGCGGGCGCGGCCGGCGAGGTCGTGGTGACCGTCGCGATCGAGGAGGACCTCGGCGCGCCGTCGGATCCCCCGGGCACCTCGCTGTCGGCCGACGGGACCCTGAGCGGCACCAAGGTCGGCGTTCCCTACGCCGAGGCGTCGAATGTGTTGCTGGTCAACGCGACCGGGCCCGACGGCGTCGTCGTGGTCGCGGTCGACGCCGACGCGTCCGGCATCACCGTGACCCCGACCCCCTCGACCGGCCTCATCCCCACGGCCCAGGTGGATTTCGACGCCACTCCGGTCGCCGGCGACGCCGTGCTCTCCGGCAAGGAGGCCGTCGACGCGCTGTGGGCACGCACGACCCTCGCCTGCTGCGCCGAACAGACCGGCGTCGTCGAGCGTGCTCTCGAACTCACCGCCGAGTACGCGCGTGAACGTGAGCAGTTCGGCCGCCCGATCGGGTCCTTCCAGGCCGTCGCGCAGCGCCTCGCCGACGGCTACATCGACGTCCAGGGCCTGGCGCTGACCACCACGCAGGCCACCTGGCTTCTCGCCAACTCCGACAACGCGTCCGAGATCCACAATGCCATCGCGACCGCGAAGTTCTGGGCGGCCGAGGCCGGCCATCGGGTCGCACACACCACCGTGCACGTCCACGGCGGCGTCGGTCTCGACACCAGCCATCCGGTGCATCGCTACTTCTTGCGCGCCAAGCACAACGAGTTCGCCTACGGTTCGGCGACCGCGGCGGCGCGGGTGCTCGGCGCCGAACTGGCCGACACCCCGGCGTGACCTCGCCTCGTGCGATGACCCAGGGCGCCGCAACACAGGACTCCTCGACCCGGCGGCACACCGTCGGCGATCTGCTGGCCGGCCTGGACGAGGTCACCGATCGCGGCGTCCACTTCGAAGGACGGTTCACGACGTGGGCGCGGCATCTCCACGATGCCGCCGTCCGCGCGGGGGCGCTGCGCAGGTGGCTGGCGCCGGATCGGCCGCCGCATGTCGGTGTCCTGCTGGCGAACACCCCCGAGTTCAGTGCGCTGTTCGCCGCGGCGGCCCGCCACGGGTTCGTCCTCGTCGGGCTCAACACGACCCGGCGCGGCGCGGCACTGGTCGCCGACATCGCGCGGGCGGATTGTCAGATGGTGCTGTGCGGCGACGACACCCGCGACCTGATCGACGATCTCGACCTCGGTGACGTGCGGATCGTCGACGTCGACGGGCCGGAATGGGCCGCGGCGCTGCACGAGTCAGAACCCGCTCCGCTCGTCGACGCCACGCCCGACGACCTGTTGATGCTGATCTTCACCTCCGGGACCACCGGCGATCCGAAGGCGGTGCGGTGCACGCACCGGACCTTCGCGACCAGCGGTCAGATGCTCGCCGAGCGGTTCGGGATCGGCGCCGACGACGTCGTGTACCTGTCGATGCCGATGTTCCACTCGAATGCGATGATCGCGGGCTGGAGTGTCGCGGTCAGCGGCGGCGCGTCGATCGTGGTGCGGCGCAGGTTCTCCGCGAGGGGTTTCGTCGAGGACTTGCACCGCTACGGCGTGACCTTCGCCAACTACGTCGGCAAGCCGCTGAACTACATCCTGGCGACGGAGCCGCATCCCGACGACGCGTCGAGTTCGCTGCGCGTCATGTACGGCAACGAGGCGTCGGCGGTGGACCGGCAGCGGTTCGCCGCACGATTCGGGTGCCGCGTCGTCGACGGATTCGGTTCCACCGAGGGCGGTGTCGCGATCACCCGCACACCCGACACCCCCGACGACGCGCTCGGCCCCCTGCGGCCGCCCACCGCGGTCGTCGACGTCGAGACCGGCGAGCCGGTGCCGCCGGGGGTGATCGGCGAGATCGTGAACGCCTCCGGACCGGGCCTGTTCTCCGGCTATCACAACGACCCCGACGCCACCGCCGAACGGATGCGCGGGGGCGTCTACCATACCGGCGACCTGGCCTGGGTCGACGACGCCGGCTATCTGCACTTCGCCGGCCGGCTCGGTGACTGGCTGCGCGTCGACGGCGAGAACCTCGGCACCGGTCCCATCGAGCGAATCCTCTTGCGTCACCCCAAGATCCGCCAGGTCGCCGTACGCGGCATCCCGGTGGAGATCGGCGACGAGATCGAGGCGGTGATCGTCGCCGACGGCGACCTGGACCCGGCCGAGTTCGGCGACTTCCTCGCGGCCCAGGATGACCTCGGCCCCAAACAATGGCCCCATCGGGTGCGGATCGTCGACGAACTGCCCGAGACCGCGACGTTCAAGACCGTGAAGCGGCTGCTGGGTGACGGCGAGCCGACGTGGCGGCGCGACGGCCGCACGTACGGATGACGAGAACCGATACCTTCTGCGCTCGGTGCCACATGTCTTGATGCTGAACTGCCGTGGACGGGAAGTGGGTCCACCACCGTCGACGCGTTGAATGCACCAGAACACGGACTACACCCATCCCAGGCCGGCCCAACGCATCGCAATCACGCCATTCGCCGCGATGGCATCGCTCACCACGACCGCACCGCTCTTCCTCGGGCACTGGCCGATCGCGATTCTCGTGAGCTTCACCGTCCTCTTCACGAACCCACTGTTCATGCTCGGCGGCGGGGGGACGCGTCAGATCGGAACCGGGATCACCGTCGCGCATGTCGCGAGCGCTGCGACCGTGGGCCTCGTCCTTCTCGTCGACCACCTCCGCACCGACGTGTCTACCGCGGCACTTGCAGCCTGAACATGCAGACACCCTCTTCCGTATCCGCACCACCCGACAGGATGCGGGCCACGACGGGGCGCGAATACGGAAGAGGGTGCGCGTGAGGAACTCTCAGCGCAGCGGAACCTTCAGCGCAACGTCTTGTTCATCCGCCCGACCGCCTCCTCGTACTCGCTGACCAGATCGGCGATGAGGTCGGCGACCGGCGTGATCGCGTTGCAGCGCCCGACGATCTGCCCGGCGGGCATCGCGACGACGTCCGGGTTGTCGGCCGCGGAGATCCGCGCATGCGCCTCGGCGACGAGCAGGTTCTGCAGCGGCATCGGCAGCGGCTCCGGAGCGTTCGGGGCATCCCACGCGTCGGTCCAACGGGTCTTGAGCAGGCGCGCGGGCTTACCGGAATAGATCCGCCGACGCACCGTGTCCCTCGACGTCGCTTTCAACAGCGCCTGCTGCACCGTCGACGGCTTGTCCGAACCCTCGGGCACGCCGAGCTTGTACTCGGCGGCCGTCAACCAGTAGGTGCCCATCCAGACGCCCTGCGCGCCAAGGGCGATGGCCGCCGCGATCTGCCGACCGCTGCCCACGCCGCCGGCGGCGAGCACCGGTGCACGATCCCCCACCGCGTCGACGAGTTCGGGCCACAGGATCATCGACGTCACCTCGCCGGTGTGGCCGCCACCCTCGTAACCCTGGGCGATGACGATGTCGACCCCGGCCTCGACGTGGTGCAGCGCATGGTCTTTCGCGCCTGCCAGTGCCGCGACCAGGACACCGTTGTCGTGGGCGGTCTGGATCACGTCCGCCGGCGGGGACCCCAGCGCGTTGGCGATCAGCTTGATCTGCCCGTACTTGCGCCGGTGCTCCATCGCCACATCCACGTGTGAGCGCGCCACGGAGTGCAGCCAGCCCAGGACTCCCGCGTCGACGCGCTCGCCGTTCGGCAGCGGCGGAACCCCGAGATCGTCGAGGGTGCGCTCGACGAAGGCCCTGTGCTCCGGCGGGATCATCGACTGCAGGTCGACCTTGGAGCCCTCGGTCGGGATCTTCGCCGGCATCACGACGTCGACGCCGAACGGCTTGCCGTCGGTGTTCTCGTGCATCCATTCGAGGACCTCGTCGAGCTCGTCCGCCTCGTTGAAGCGCACACATCCGAGCACGCCGAGGCCGCCGGCCCGGCTGATCGCCGCAGCCACGTCCTGGCTGGGCGTGAACCCGAAGATCGGGTATTCGATGCCGAACCTCTCGGCCAGTTCAGTACGCATCTCTCACTCGTTTCCGGCGCCTGGGCGCCATTACAGGGCTTCGTCGGCGGGTCGCTCGGCGGTGACCGCCGCTCCCCATCGATAGTCGGGTTTTCCTGCGGGCGAACGCTTGATCTCGTCGACGAACCACACGCTGCGCGGGCACTTGTAGCCGGCGAGTTCCTTGCGGACGACGTCGTTGAGACTCTCCAGCGAGGGGCGCGCACCGTCGCGGGCTGCGATCACCGCGGCGACCCGCTGTCCCCACCGTTCGTCGGGCACGCCCACGACGACCGTGTCGAAGACGTCGGGGTGGGCCTTGAGCGCACCCTCGACCTCCTCCGGGAACACCTTCTCGCCGCCGGTGTTGATCGATACCGAACCGCGGCCGAGCATCGTGATGGTGCCGTCGGCCTCGATCGTCGCGTGATCACCCGGCAGCGAGTACCGCACGCCGTTGAAGACCTTGAACGTCTTCGCCGACTTCTCCGGGTCGTTGTGGTAGCGCAGCGGCACATGCCCCGACCGCGCGAGCACCCCGACCTCGCCGCTGCCCGGCTCCACCGGGGTGCCGTCCTCACGCAGCACGTGGGTCTCGCTGTCGGCCTTCACGCGCGGGCCGCCGGTGTGCGGGGTGCCCTTGGACACGATGCCGAGCCCGCCGAAGCCGGTCTCCGACGAACCGATCGCGTCGACGATGACCGCGTTCGGGAACCGTTCCACGAACTGCTCTTTGACCGACGGCGAGAACAGGCACGCCGACGACGCGATCGACACGACGCTCGACAGGTCGTACTCCCTCCCCTCGCCCAACGCCTCGATCATGGGGCGTCCCATGGCATCTCCGGTGATGAAGATGACGTTCACCTTGTGCCGCTCGACGACCTCCCAGGCGGTCGGACCGCTGAACTCGGGGTACACCACCGCTTTTCCGCCGGCGAACAGCGACTGGAACACCGCCCACTGCGAACCGCCGTGGATGAACGGAGGGATCGGATACCGCACCAGTTGGCCGCCCTCGGCGCCGGTCCGGGCGAGGTGCCACTCGTCGGGCACGGGTTCGCTGGTGTACCAGTCGATCCCGCCACCGAGGACGCGCCACACGTCCTCCTGCCGCCACACGACGCCCTTGGGCTTGCCCGTGGTGCCGCCGGTGTAGAGCATGTAGAGGTCGTCATTGCTCCGCTCCTCGAAGTCGCGTTCGGCCGACGATTCGGCGATCGCGTCCTCGTAGCGGATGGCGTCTCCGTGACCCGCGCAGCAGAGATCGGTCGACGACCCGTCCTCGATGGCGATCCGATGTTCGATGGACGGCGATTTCGGTAACGTGTTGCAGACCCGCTCGGAGTACCGCCGCTCATGGATGAGGACCTTCATCCCGGAGTCGGTGAAGATGTGCTCCAGCTCCGGCTCGACGTAGCGGTAGTTGACGTTCACCATCACCGCGCGGGCCTTGAAGATGGCGACCATCGCCTCGACCGACTCGATGGTGTTTCTGCTGTACAGACCCACTCGATCGCCCGGATGCACCCCCAATCCGCGGAGCTTGTGGGCCAGCGCGTTGGCCCGGGCCTCGAGCTCGGCATAGGTGCGGCTGCGATCGCCGGACTCGAGCGCGACGCGCTCGGGAACCAGGTCGACGGCGTGCTCGATGAGGTCGGCGATCGTATAGGCCATGGCACCAAAATTAGAACGTGTTATCGTTCTGGGCAAGTGCCTACGACGACCCCGGAGACAGTGATGACCACAGCCACCCCCGCCGAGTCCGTCACCGACAAGGCCCCCGAGTGCCTCGTCGAGAAGCGCGGCCATGTCCTCATCGTCACGATGAATCGCCCGGAGGCCCGCAACGCGCTCTCGACCGAGATGATGCGGATCATGACCGAGGCCTGGGATCAGGTCGACAACGATCCCGACATCCGCGTCGCGATCCTCACCGGCGCCGGCGGCTACTTCTGCGCGGGCGCGGACCTGAAGAGCATGAACAAGAGCGCCCCCGGCGACACCGTGGACTCCGGGGCGTGGAATCCCGCGTCGCTGCCCGCGCTGCTGAAGGGGCGTCGGCTCACCAAGCCGCTGATCGCCGCGGTGGAGGGTCCCGCGATCGCCGGCGGCACCGAGATCCTGCAGGGCACCGACATCCGCGTCGCCGGCGAGAGCGCGAAGTTCGGTGTGTCCGAGGCTCGTTGGGGCCTGTACCCGATGGGCGGCAGCGCCGTCCGTCTCGTGCGGCAGATCCCCTACACCGTCGCCTGCGACATCCTGCTGACCGGCCGCCACATCACCGCCCGGGAAGCGCTGGAGTACGGACTGATCGGGCACGTCGTCGAGGACGGCAAGGCCCTCGACAAGGCTCTCGAACTCGCCGAGCAGATCGCCGCGAACGGCCCGCTGGCCGTCCAGGGCATCCTCAAGACCATCCGCGACACCGAGGGCCTGCACGAGCTCGACGCCTTCGAGATCGACGCGAAGATCGGCGTCTCCGTCTTCAAGTCGAAGGATGCGAAGGAGGGCCCGCGGGCGTTCGCCGAGAAACGCGCCCCGAACTTCACCGGCGAGTGAGGACCGCCGCACGCCGGTGAGAATCCACACCGCCCTCTTCGGCCCGCAGCAGGCGGCCGAACGCACCCGGGCACTGCGCGACGTCGGCATCGACGGCATCTTCACCTTCGACGGCCCGCACGACGTCTTCAGTCCCCTGTTCGCCGCGGCAGGCGTCGATGACGTCGCGCTGATGACGAACGTCGCCATCGCCTTCCCACGCAACCCGATCACCGTTGCACACCAGGCCAACGACCTGCAGCTGCTGAGCGAGGGGCGGTTCACGCTCGGGCTGGGCACACAGATCCGGCCGCAGATCGAGAAGCGCTTCGGCGTGCCGTTCGAGCGGCCCGTCGATCGGATGGTGGAGTTCGTCGCGGCGCTGCGCGCCGTCTTCGACGCCTGGACCCACGGCACACGGCTGGACTTCACCGGCGAGTTCTTCACCCACCGGTTGATGACGCCGATGTTCAACCCGGGCCCCAACCCGTTCGGGGTGCCGCCGATCTTCGTCGGCGCGCTCGGCCCGCGCCTGACCCGCGCCGTCGCCGAGCACGCCGACGGCCTGCTGGTCATGCCGTTCACCACCGACGCGTTCGTCCGTGAGGTGATGATGCCGCGGGTCGACGACGGGCTCGCCGCATCGGGGCGTCGTCGCGAGGACTTCACGGTGGTCCCGGAGATCATCGTCGCGACCGGCCGCACCGAAGAAGAGTTCACGACCTCGGTCGACGCCGCGCGACGGCTGCTGTCCTTCTACGGTTCGACGCCCGCCTACCGGCCCGTCCTCGAGCTACACGGGTACGGCGACCTCCAGACCGAGCTGAACGTCCTGTCCAAACAGGGGCGCTGGGCCGAGATGCCCGGGCTCGTCGACGACGAACTGCTCGAGTTGATCGCCGCACATGGCAGTCCGCGTGACGTGGCCGCCACCATCCGGGCGCGCGCCCACGATATCGCCACGGATGTCGCCATCTACCAGCCGTTCCCGCTGGCCGACGAGACGCTCGCGGAGATCATGGAAAGCTTCTGAACCCCTGACAGGAATCGCGGGTTCGGCTGCAGGATCGCGATTTCCAACCAGCGATTCTCCGCCGAACCCGCGAGTCTGCGGGGGTTCGGGTCACACCAGGGTGGCCAGCTCGCGAATGGTCTCGACGTCGCGCGCGGTGACCATCAGCATGGTGACGCCGGCGGCCTCCCACTCCTTGATCTGCGCGCGCACCTCGTCGGCGGTGCCGACGAGCATCGTCTCGCGGACCATCTCGTCGGGCACCGCGGCGATCGCCTCGAGCTTCTTGCCGCTCAGGAACAGTTCCATGATCTCGTCGACCGCGTCGCCGTAGCCCATCCGCTTGTACAGCTGCGCATGGAAGTTCTTCTCCTTGGCGCCCATTCCGCCGACGTAGAGTGCCGTCGACGGCCGATAACGGTCGATGGCCGCGGCGACATCGTCGGTGATGACGACCTGCACGGTCGCGGCGACCTCGAAGTCCTCGCGACTCCGGCGCGCACCCGGCCGCGCGAATCCCTCGTCGAGCCAGGAGTTGTACTCCTCGGCGAGCTCGAGGCTGAAGAAGATCGCGAGCCACCCGTCGGCGATCTCCGCGGTCTGCGCAACGTTTTTCGGCCCCTCGGCGCCGAGCCAGATCGGGATGTCGGCACGCAGCGGATGGGTGATCGGCTTGAGCGGCTTGCCGAGCCCCGTGGCGCCCGGGGCGTCGGCCGGATAAGGCAGCGGGTAATGCGGACCCGGGTTGGTCACCTTGTCGGCGCGAGCCAGCACATCCCGCACGACCTGCACGTATTCACGTGTGCGGGCAAGGGGTTTCGCGAACGGCTGCCCGTACCAGCCCTCCACGACCTGCGGGCCGGAGACACCGAGCCCGATGATGTGCCGACCGCCGGAGAGATGGTCGAGGGTCAGCGCGTGCATGGCCAGGGAGGTCGGCGGGCGCGCCGACAGCTGCGCCACCGCGGTCCCGAGCCGGATGCGCGAGGTGGCCGCGCCCCACCATGCGAGCGGTGTGTAGGCGTCCGATCCCCAGGACTCCGCGGTGAACACCGCGTCGAAGCCGCATTCCTCGGCGGCGGCGATCAACTCCGGCGCGTTCGGGATCGGATCGGCGCCCCAGTAACCGAGCTGCAGACCGAGCTTCATCGCCACCCCTTCCTCGCCGGACCGCAACGAGTTCTCACGGCCTGACATGCATCTTGTGTCCAATACTAGAACGTGTTCTACTCGAAGACGTGAGCATGAGCGTAACGTCTCCGGCCGCCGGCAGCCCAGTCGCCGAGGTCCCCGAGCCGAAGTCCCCCATCCTGACCGCTCCCCTGATCAACTCGTTCGACTACACGCGGTCGTTGGGTCCGGTCCTCAGTCAGTTCGCGCTCGCACTGCGCGACGGCAGGATCGTCGGCTCCAAGGGCAGCAACGGCAAGGTGTCCGTGCCGCCGGTCGAATTCGATCCCGTGACCGGAGCCCAGACCACCGAGATCGTCGACGTCTCCACCGTCGGCACGGTGACCACCTGGACGTGGCACGACGCCCCGTCCCCCGGCCAGCCCCTCGACAAGCCCTTCGCCTGGGCACTGATCCGCCTCGACGGTGCCGACACCGCTCTGCTGCATGCGGTTTCGGTCGACTCCCCGGCGGACATCTCGACCGGCCTGCGGGTCCACGCGGTGTTCCGCGCCGCACGCACCGGCCGCATCGACGACATCGCGTACTTCGCCCCCGGCGAGGCCGCGGAGACCGCCCCGGAGAACACCGGCGACGAGATCAAGGGCGCCGAGGACGGGCTCGTCGTCATCAAGACCCCGATCACCACCGAGATCACCCACTCCGCCACCGAGGAGGAGTCGGTCTACCTCGACGGCCTCAAGCGGGGCAAGCTCATCGGCACCCGGATCGGCTCGGGCGTCGACGCCGGCCGCGTGTACTTCCCGCCGCGTGGCGTGAGCCCGGCCGACGGCGCACCCGCGGTCGAGCACGTCGAGCTCCCCGACACCGGCATCGTCACGACCTTCTGCATCGTCAACGTCCCGTTCCAGGGGCAGAAGATCAAGCCGCCGTACGTGGCCGCCTACGTTCTGCTCGACGGTTCGGACATCCCGTTCCTGCACCTGATCCTCGACTGCGAGGCCTCCGAGGTCCGGATGGGCATGCGGGTCAGGGCCGTCTGGCTTCCCGAGGACCAGTGGGACCACTCGATCGGCAACATCAGCCACTTCGCGCCGACCGGGGAACCCGACGCCGACTACGAGACCTACAAGGACCACCTCTGATGACACTGCCACCGATCGCGATCATCGGGTTCGCCCACAGCCCCAACGTCGAGGGCACGCACGGCACCACCAACGGTGTCGAGATGCTGATCCCCTGCTTCGACAAGCTCTACGCCGAATTGGGCATCACCCGCACCGACATCGAGTTCTGGTGCAGCGGGTCGTCGGATTACCTTGCCGGACGTGCATTCTCGTTCATCTCGGCGATCGACTCGATCGGCGCGGTGCCGCCGATCAACGAGTCCCACGTCGAGATGGACGGCGCCTGGGCGCTGTACGAGGCGTGGGTCAAGATCGCCACCGGAGAGGTCGATCTCGCCCTCGCCTACGGTTTCGGCAAGCCCACCGCCGGCAACACCGACCAGACCCTCGCCCTCCAGACCGACCCGTACACGGTCGCCCCGCTGCATCCCGACGCCCGGTCACTGGCCGCCCTACAGGCCCGGGCCGGCATCGACTCCGGCGCCTGGACCGAGGAGGACATGGCCGCGGTCGCCGCCCGCACGTTCGGCGAGTCGGTCGACGGACTGCTCGCCACCGACTACGTCGCCGACCCGCTGCGCCGCCACGACATCGCGCCGTACACCGACGCCGCGGCCGCGGTCATCATCGCGAGTGAGCGCAAAGCCCGTGAGCTGGTGGCCAACCCGGCGTTCATCACCGGCTGGGATCACCGGATCGACAGCCCCAACTTCGGGGCCCGCGATCTCACCGCCTCGCCGTCGACCGCGCTCGCCGCCGACACCGCGTTCGGCGATGCGAGCCGCGCCGTGGACGTCGCCGAGATCCACGCGCCGTACACGCATCAGGAGATCATCGTGCGCAAGGCCCTGGGTCTCCCGGATTCGGTGCGCATCAACCCGTCCGGCGGTGCCCTGGCCGGGAACTCGCTGTTCTCCGCCGGCCTGCAGCGCATCGGTTACGCCGCACACGAGATCCTCAGCGGCAATGCCGAGACCGCCGTCGCACACGCCACGAGCGGTCCGCTGCTCCAACAGAACATGGTGGTCACCCTGAGTGGCCGCGATTCGGGAGGCCAGAACTGATGGGACACAACAATCGTGCCGCGGTGATCGGCACCGGCCAGACCCGCTACGTCGCCAAGCGCACCGACGTCACGATGGCCGGGATGGTCCGCGAGGCCATCGACGCCGCACTCGCC
The DNA here is from genome assembly GCF_039939235.1 of Gordonia aurantiaca. Lineage (NCBI taxonomy): Bacteria > Bacillati > Actinomycetota > Actinomycetes > Mycobacteriales > Gordoniaceae > Gordonia > Gordonia aurantiaca. Next base: position 247,954 of record NZ_JBDUUF010000003.1, read on the forward strand.
GACGCGCAGACCTCGCTCGACGACATCGACGCGATCGTCATCGGCAAGGCCCCCGACCTGTTCGAGGGTTCGATGATGCCCGAACTCGCGATGGCCGAGGCGATCGGAGCGGTCGGCAAACGCCTCATCCGCGTCCACACCGCCGGTTCGGTCGGCGGTTCGACCGCCAATGTCGCGGCGTCGCTTGTCTTCGCCGGTGTGCACAAGCGCGTACTGGCTGTCGCGTGGGAGAAGCAGTCGGAGTCGAACGCCATGTGGGCGTTGTCGATCCCGGTCCCGTTCACCAAGCCGGTCGGCGCCGGTGCGGGCGGCTACTTCGCCCCGCACATCCGGGCCTACATCCGACAGTCCGGCGCCCCCGAGCACATCGGCGCCATGGTCGCGGCGAAGGACCGTCGCAACGGCGCGCTGAATCCGCTGGCGCACCTGCATCAGCCGGATCAGAGCGTGGAGAAGGTGATGAGCTCCCAGATGCTCTGGGACCCCATCCGGTACGACGAGACCTGCCCGTCGTCGGACGGCGCGTGTGCGGTGGTCATCGGCGACGAGCAGGTCGCCGACGCGGCGGTGGCCGACGGCAATCCGGTGGCGTGGATCCACGCCACCGCGATGCGTACCGAACCGCTGTCGTACGCGCACCGTAACGTCGTCAATCCGCAGGCCGGGCGCGACGCGGCCGCCGCGCTGTGGAAGGCCGGCGGTATCAGCAGCCCGATCGACGAGATCGACGCCGCCGAGATCTACGTGCCGTTCTCGTGGTTCGAGCCGATGTGGCTGGAGAACCTCGGCTTCGCGCCCGAGGGTGAGGGCTGGAAGTTGACCGAGGCCGGCGAGACCGAGATCGGAGGGCGCATCCCCCTCAACGCATCCGGCGGTGTGCTGTCGTCGAACCCGATCGGCGCGTCGGGCATGATCCGCTTCGCAGAGGCCGCGATCCAGGTCATGGGCAAGGCCGGCGCCCACCAGGTCGAAGGCGCCCGAAAAGCCCTCGGCCACGCGTACGGCGGTGGCTCGCAGTACTTCTCGATGTGGCTCGTCGGGGCCGACAAGCCGCTGCACTGACCGGTCTCCCCGCCGGGCGCGGACACCGATTCGGCGTCGCCCGCGACATCGCCTCGGATCGGCGACTCCCGATGCGGTCGCCGATCCGGATTGCTGTCGCGGGCGACGCCGTTTCGTCTACCAGGCAGTACGTTCGGGCAGCGCGCACGCCGCGCCCTCGGACATCCCGGTGGGCCGCACACCCAGTGACTGGTTGAGACGGGCTCGCTGGTTCTCCCAGGCGACGACCGTCGCCAGCTCGACGATCTGCGTCTCGGTGAGGTGTTCGCCCAGTTGTCGACGCAGGTCCGCGAGGTCGTCGCCGAACGCAGGCGTCCGGGTCATGGACTCGGCGAACGCGATCACCAGTTTCTCCAGCTCGCTGAAGGCGTCCGATTGCCGATAGCACGGGAGGTCCCGCAACTGCCGTTCGGTGACGCCCGAATCGACCGCGAGTGCCGACCCTATGTCGAGACAGAACTCGCAGCTGATCATGCCGGCGGCCTTGAGTTCGGCCAGCTCCTTGAGTTTCGGGTCCATCCTGTTCGACAGCAGCAGTGCCGCCTCGACGCCGATCGTCGCGCCCGCGTACCAGGGGCGCCGGATCAGACGCCGGGCGAGATCGGTGCGGTGGCGCTTCGACCGTCGGTACGCGCGGAAAAATCCTCTGATCCGATGTAGTGCTCTCATACCCGTTCTTCCCGCCGGGGCCGCCTTCTGTAACGCCGGGCGAGCAGAAAACTCGCGAGCAATGCGATCGCGGCCAGACCGGCCGCTCCATGTGCGGCCGCACCCCACGCGAACACCCCGATCTCGTGGACGCCGCGTCCGCCCATGACAAGGCCGAGCGGCACCCCGACGATGACCGCCACAGGCAGCCATCGTCGGCGCAGCGATGCCACGGCGATGGCGGCACCGATCGCCAGGAAGGCGATGCCGCCGTCCACCATGGCGTGCTCGTTGAACGGTTCTCCCAGCGAGGTCGAGATCCACTCGCCCGCGACCATGTTGCCGACGCCATGGGCCACGAGGACCAGCCCCAGAACGGCCGCGGCGACCTGCGCGATCGACCAGCGCCACCGGGCCGGCCGACCTCTCGCCGCCGTCGCCGCGGCCATTTCGCGTTCCACGGCCGCATAGGCCGACGCCGAGGGGCCGCGACGGAGACCGTCGGCCAGCATCACCAGATCGGCATCGGCCGAGGCGGGCCGGACGGCGCCGTCGAGAACTGCGGTGATCTCGGCGTCGAGCCGTTCGGCGGCCGCGAGCTCGGCGGGATCGAACGGTGGGTCGAGCGGGTCGCGCTGCGTCATCGCGGCATCACCTCCCTGAGCTTGGTCACGCCGCGGTGGACGAGCATGCGGGCCGCGGTTGCCGAGATGCCCATCGCGACGCCGATCTCGCCGGAGCTCAGTTCGGTGGCGAAGCGCAACGTGACCGCCTCCCGCTCCCTCGGGGTGAGCACCCACAACCGTCCGCGGACGTCGTCGGCATCGGCGTTGCGCAGCATCGCGGCCTCCGGATCGTCGATGGCGGCCCGGTCGGCTTCGTCCGGCGCGGTTGCGGGCACGTCGGCCATCGGCACCTCGCGGGTGGTACGCGCCCACCAGTCCGCGACGACGTGCCGCGCGATCCCGATCAACCATGCAGCCACCGAACCCCGTTCCTCGGCGTATGCCTCCCGGGACCGGATCGCCTCGGCGAACACCTCGGCCGTCACGTCGTCGGCATCGGCGTCGCCGGGCACGCGGGTACGCACGTAGCGCCACACCCCCGCAACGTGTTCGCGGTACACCGCGTCGAACCGATCGATCGCGCCGGCCTCCGAGTCCCACACTTTCGTGTCGTCGATTTCCCTCACCCCATCTTCCGCCCGATTGCCGCCGCCGTAACGGCCGATTCGCGAGAAGTCCGGTTCATCCGAAAAGTGGGGATCGACAACGAAATTCCCGCGGCGACCTGGCTGCGGGCGCATTTCGGCGGGGCATATCGGCAGTCACGAACGTGCATCGAGTACAGAAACGCCGCGGGCGGGACTGGTGATCCCACCCGTCCCGCCCGCGGCGGCGTGGAACCGAAATACCCCTCAGGCCTTGCGCACCGAGTTGATCGTCTTCTCGACCTCCCAGTAGGCACGCAACGCCGACAGCTTGCCGTCGTCGTCGGCGCGGTAGGTGAAGACTCCCCGCGCCTCGGAGATGTGCCCGGCTATGTGAGTGACGATCTTCCCGATGTAGGCCACCTCGTTCCCGCAGATGATCTCCTCGTCGAAGAGGAACTCGATGCTCTCGGTGGTCGCGATCGATTTGTCCCAGAACTCCGAGATCCGTTCGTGTCCCCGAAACCCGATACCCTCCGGATCGAACATCGACGGGCCGACCGGGTCCTGGACGACGGCGTCGGCCGCGAAGTTGTCCAACCACGCCTGCTTGTCCCGGGTCGCCACGAACTCCCGCGAACGCCGGCCCGCAACGACCGCGGGATGGTTCTCGCGGTCGATGCCGAGGTAGGCGGGCGTCGAATCGGTGGCGGTCACTTCGTGCCGTAGTCGACGCGCAGTTCCTTGACGCCGTTGATCCACCCGTGGCGGAGGCGACGCGGCGCGGCGACCTTGGTGATGTCGGGGACGATGTCGGCGAGCGCGTTGAACATCAGGTTGATCTCCATGCGCGCGAGGTTGGCGCCGACGCAGAAGTGGGCGCCGTTGCCGCCGAAGCCGACGTGCGGATTGGGGTCGCGGAGGATGTTGAACGTGAACGGATCCTCGAAGACCTCTTCGTCGTAGTTCGCCGAGCCGTAGAACAGACCGACGCGCTGGCCCTTCTTGATGTCGACGCCGCCGACCTGGGTGTCACGCTTCGCGGTGCGCTGGAAGCAGTTGACCGGGGTGGCCCAGCGGACGATCTCGTCGACCGCGGTCGCCGGACGCTCGCGCTTGAACAGCTCCCACTGATCGGGGTGATCGAGGAAGGCGTTCATGCCATGGCTGATCGCGTTGCGAGTGGTCTCGTTGCCCGCGACGGTCAACAGGATGAAGAAGAACCCGAACTCGGTCTCGTCGAGCGACTGACCGTCGATGTCGGCGTTGACCAGGGTGGTGACGATGTCGTCACCCGGGTTGCGCCGCTTCTCCTCCGCCATCTGGTAGCCGTAGCCGAGGATCTCGGCGTTGGCCTGCTGCGGATCCGTGTCGTAGTCCGGATCGTCGGCGTTCATCATCGAGTTCGACCAGTTGAACAGCTTCTCGCGGTCCTCCTGGGGAACACCGAGGAGGTCGGCGATGGCCAGCAGCGGCAGGTCGACGGCGACGTCCTTGACGAAGTCACCGCTGCCCTTCTCGGCCGCACGCGTCACGATCTCGCGGGCGGCCGCGTCGAGCTTCTCCTCCAGCGAGTGCACGGCACGCGGCGTGAACAGCTTGGAGACGAGCTTGCGCAGGCGGGTGTGCTCCGGCGGATCGTGGTTGATCAGGAGCGCCTTCGTGAGCTCGATCTGCTCGGCGGTCATGTCGTCCTCGAAACGCATGATCACGCCGTTGGCGTTGGTCTCCCAGTCGTCGTTGTTCTTGGAGATCTCGCGGATGTGCGCATGCTTGGAGATCACCCAGTAACCACCGTCGTGGAAACCGCCGCCCTTCCCGGGCAACTGCGCGTTCCACCAGACCGGTGCGGTCTTGCGCAACTGCGCGAACTCCTTCACGGGGATGCCCTGCTCGAGCAGGTCAGGGTTGGTGAAGTCCCATCCCTCCTGCTCCATGAACGAGAGCTTCTCGACGGAATCGTCGGAAGGACTCGTGTGCGCAGAATCCGCCGTGGTCGGCTCACTGCCGATCGGGGCGCTCTGGGCCTGGGTCACGTCACACCACCTCGCTGGAGATTTAGAACCTGTTTCAATCTCATTAGACCACATTGTGACACACGCGACAGCACCCGATGAGAACTCGTTCTAGTAATGGCCACCCAAACCGGTCATCACCTGCGCTGTTTCGCGTCGAACGTGTCACAATCAGTGGGCCATGACAGGGCCGACCGGCCGGACGCGACCCCTCCGCGACGAGGGAGTCCGACCACCGAAAAGGTCCGCCATGGACGCAAACATAGAACATGTTCTAGTTTGGGTGAACGGCCTCGGCACCCGAGTCGACGCGCCGTGCCCTACAGGATGGCGGACGAGGTCCGCCGGCTGACGAAGGAGTGGGAATGGGCGTTCCGGTCATCGTGGAAGCTGTGCGTACGCCGATCGGCAAGCGTGCCGGTTGGTTGTCGGGCCTTCATGCCGAGGAGTTGCTCGGCCTCACGCAGCGCGGACTCATCGAGAAGGCGGGCATCGACCCGGCGCTCGTCGAGCAGGCCATCGGCGGCTGTGTGACACAGGCCGGTTCGCAGGCCGGCAACGTCACCCGCAAGGCATGGCTGTCGGCGGGGCTGCCCGAGGCCACCGGCGCGACGACCATCGACGCCCAGTGCGGCTCGGCCCAGCAGGCCAATCACCTCATCGCCGGGTTGATCGCCACCGACGCCATCGAGATCGGCATCGCCTGCGGTGTCGAGACGATGACGACCGTGCCGCTCGGTGCCAACGTCGGCACGAATGCCGGCCCGTATCACGCGGATTCGTGGAACGTCGACCTGCCCAACCAGTTCGAGGCGGCCGAGCGCATCGCCAAGCGCCGCGGCATCACCCGAGCCGATGTCGACGCGCTCGGCGAACGCAGCCAGCGACTCGCCAGGCAGGCGTGGGACGAGGGTCGTTTCGACCGCGAGGTGCTCGCCGTGAAGGCGCCCGAACGCACCAAGGAGGGCGAGTTCACCGGCAAGATCCTCGACGTCACTCGCGATCAGGGCCTGCGCGAGACCACCCTCGAGTCCCTCGCCGCGCTCAAGCCGGTCATCGAGGGCGGCATCCACACCGCCGGCACGTCGTCGCAGATCTCCGACGGCGCGGCCGCGGTCCTGATCATGGACGAGACCAGGGCGCATGAGCTCGGCCTGACCCCACGCGCCCGCATCAAGGCGCAGGCGCTCGTCGGCTCCGAGCCGCACTTCCATCTCGACGGCCCGATCCAGGCGACCGAGCGGGTGCTGAAGAAGTCGGGGATGTCGCTGTCCGACATCGACATCGTCGAGATCAACGAGGCCTTCGCCTCGGTCGTGCTGAGCTGGGCCCAGGTCCACGACGCGGACATGGATCGCGTGAACGTCAACGGCGGCGCCATCGCACTCGGCCACCCGGTCGGCAGCACCGGTTCGCGACTCATCACCACCGCCCTGCACGAACTCGAACGCCGTGACGGACAGACCGCCCTCATCACGATGTGCGCGGGCGGTGCCATGGCCACCGGAACCATCCTCGAACGGATCTGAGTCAACATGCCCCTCATCGACCCGAACAAGAAGCCGAAGCAACTCGACTCCCCGATCGTCAGCGCGATCGTCAAGTTGGGTTCTCGGGCACACACCGCGGTCTACAAGGCGACCGGCGGTCGGTTCGGTGAGACCTGGCGCATCGGTGCGGGCCTGCGCAAGCCCGCACCGGTGTGCCTGCTGACCACGATCGGCCGAAAGTCCGGCCAGCCCCGTTCGGTGCCGCTGATCTACCTGCGCAAGGGCGACTCGTTCGTGGTCGTCGCCTCGCAGGGCGGATCGGCCAAGCACCCGGCGTGGTACCTGAACCTGCGGGAGAACCCGGACGTCACGATCCAATTGGGCAAGGACACCCACGAGCTCGTCGCCCGCACCGCGTCGGACGCCGAGCGTGAGGAACTGTGGCCGGAGCTGGTGAAGGTCTACGCGGACTACGACACCTATGCCGCCTGGACCGACCGGAAGATCCCGGTGGTCATCTGCGAGCCGCGCGCGGCCGACTGAATCACTTTCCCGCACAACCACTCAACTCCCGCGACGCCCCTTGCCCTCGCCGATCCGTCGGCGGGCGAGCACGGGCACCGCGGGAGTCCGGGTCAATCCCCCTGCGCCAGTTCCCGGATCGCCGCTCCGGCCCATGCGTCGAGGAAGGACCGCAGCTCGCCCCCGCTGCGATGCGACATCACATCGAGCACCATCGACTGCAGCGTGCGCAGCACGATCTCGGCGACGAAGTCGAGCGCGTCGGCGTCATAACCGTGTGAGGTCCAGTCGACGTCGAGCCGTTCGACCATGGTCCGTGCGAAGCGCAGCGCGTCGTCGGAGGTGAATCCGCCCACGACCGGCACGCTGAGTTTGTCCGGGCGCAGCAGCAGGCCGACGTAGTCGTCCTCGGCGAGTTCCTCGAGCACGACGGCGACGCCCTCGACGATCGCGGCGTCGGGAGCGGTGATGCCGGCGAGCCGCGACAGCACTCGCGTCAGGAGCCCGTCGACGGCATCGAGAGCCGTCGCGGTCAACAGTTTCTCGGTGCTGGAGAAGTACCGGTACACGGTCTGTCGGGTGACGCCCAGCTCGCGGGCGACGTCGGCGATGCCGGTCGCCGGTCCGCGCCGGTCGATGGTCGCGCGCGTCGCGGCGAGGATGCGCGCCACCGCCTCGGCATCGTTGACTGGTACCCGACCACCCCAACCGTGAGTTCGCATGGTGCCGTGAGCCTACCCGCCGGGACGCGGGGCACCCACGACCCGGTGGCCGGCACCGACGGCGGTTCGACCATACGATCAAAATCCAGGTGTATGGTGTGGTGATGTAGCGCACACCTACGTGGGCCCGGGGGTCACGGATGACGACGACAGCGACGCAGGCCCTGCCGTTCGGCGAGGGCTTCGACTTCACCGACCCGGATGTGCTGGTCCGCGGCATGCCCCTCGAGGAGTTCGCCGCGCTCCGTCGCACTGCTCCGGTGTGGTGGAACGCCCAGCCGCCGGGGACGTCGGGCTTCACCGACGGCGGGTTCTGGGTGATCTCCAAACACGCGCACATCCGGGAGATCTCCAAGAACAGCGACCTGTGGTCCACCAACGCCAACGGCGCGATCCTGCGACTACCCGACTACGTGACGCCGGATCAGATCGAGCTCACCAAGGCGCTGCTCATCAACCACGACCCGCCCGAACACACGCGGCTGAGGAAGATCGTGTCGCGCATGTTCACCCCGCGGGCGGTGGCACAGCTGAGGGACGCACTGGAGGCGTCGGCCCGCGACATCGTCGAGACGGCCGCCGTGAAGGACAGCGGAAACTTCGTCGACGACGTCGCGGTTCATCTTCCGCTGCAGGCGATCCTGGATCTGATCGGCGTCCCGCAGTCGGACCGGGAGCGCATGCACACGTTGGTCGACGCGATGATCAACACCGACGACCCCGATCCCGAGCTCGACCCGACCACCGCGAACGCCGAGCTGCTCGGCTATGCGTACTCGCTCGCCGAGGAGCGTCGCAAGAACCCGACCGACGACATCCTCACCACCCTCGTGCAGGCCGAGGACGGCGAGGCGCTCACCGAGCTCGAGTTCGGGTTCTTCTTCATCCTGCTGCTGACCGCGGGCAACGAGACCACCCGCAACGCGACGTCGCACGGCATGGACGCCTTTCTCGACCACCCGGAATCGTGGGAGCTGTTCAAGCGCGAGCGCCCGGCAACGGCCGTCGAGGAGATCCTGCGGTGGTCGACGCCGGTCCACGGCTTCCAGCGCACCGCCCGCGCCGACACCCGCGTCGGCGACGTCGACATCGAGGCCGGCCGGCGCGTCGGGCTCTTCTACAGTTCCGCGAACTTCGACGAGGACGTCTTCGAGAACCCCTTCACCTTCGACATCCTGAGGGATCCCAACCCGCACTTGTCCTTCGGGGGCAACGGCGCCCACTTCTGCATCGGCGCGAACCTCGCCCGGCTCGAACTCGGCCTCATCTTCGACGCGATCGCCGACATCCTGCCCGACATCAGCCGAATCGGCGAGCTGCAACGGATTCGATCGGGGTGGTTGAACGGGGTGAAGACGCTCGACGTCGCATACCGGTGACGCCCGTCAGCCGATCCGCCGACTCCGACTCACGCTGATCTCTACTCACCTCCGCCCGCGGAGGGCAGGCCACCACCACCGGGCGGGGCACCCCGGGGCACCGCCTGGCTGGCCGAACGCCGGACCGAGAAGACCCCGGGCGCGTCCATCGACGCCGCCGATCGATTCGGATCGCGAACGCCTATTGGACCCCTGAGCTGCGGCGTTCATAGCGTGAGGTCGTGTCGATCCTGATCTCGGTGGGCAAACTCGCCACCACGCTGTCGTCGTCGGCTCCCGGCCCGCGTCCGGTCATCCTGGACGTGCGGTGGGAGCTCAACGGCCCTCCGGGCCACAAGGAGTACCTCGCCGGCCACATCCCCGGCGCCGTGTACGTCGACCTGGAGACGGAGCTGTCCGCGCACGGCCTCCCCACGGACGGGCGTCATCCGGTGCCGTCGCCGAGCGCACTGCAGGAAGCGGCCCGCCGCTGGGGCGTCGACCCCGACTCGCCGGTCGTCGTCTACGACGCAATCGGCAACCCACCGACGACGAGAACGCGGAAGCCCTCGTCGCGGCCCGACGCCTGGCCTTGCCGTCGATCGAGGAGTACGGGCGCGCACTGATCGAGGACATCTGCGTCCCGCGGTCGCGGCTTCCGGAGGCGTTCGACGCCATCTCCGAGATCGGACGACGGCACGGCGTGGACGTGTTCGGCTTCGCCCACGCCGGAGACGGCACCATTCATTCGATCCTGGCCTTCGACCGGGACGAGCCGCAGGTCTCGGCGGCGGCCGACGACATCTTCGGTCTGGCGATCGATCTCGGGGGCACCGTCTCCGGCGAGCACGGCATCGGCGTGCTGAAGCGGGATTCGCTCGCGCGGGAGATCGGTCCGGAGTCGCTGGCCGTGCAGCGCGCGATCAAGGATGCGTTGGACCAGCGGGGAATCCTGAACCCGGGCAAGGGGATCTGAGTGTCTCGGCCCTTCGGATGACATCGGCCGGCGGGCACCGGCGGTCCGTGATCTCGTCGTCGGATGCTCGGGGTTCCCACTGCTTGGCGTCACAAGGTCGACGCCCTGCTCCCGCCGGGGGCGTGCACACCCGTGCGGCGTCTGCTCGTCGTTGCGGGACGGTCGCGGTCAGCTGTCGATGCCCACGGCGAAGGGGGCGACCCCTCGGTACGCCCCTCGAACGCAGGGCCGGTCGTCGAGTGGCAGACGCGTCTACCCGACGCCGCGCTCGGAATCCGCCCAGTACTGCGCCCGCAGCGCCTTCTTGTCCGGCTTGCCCAGCGCCGTCAACGGCAACGACTCGGCGAAGATGACCCGCTTGGGCGACTGCACCGCGCCCTTGCGGTCCTTGACGGCCTGCTGTATCTCCACGGTGATCCGCTCCTTGGCCGCATCGTCGGCGTCGATGTCTGGACGCAGCACCACGACCGCGGTGACCGCCTCGCCCCACTTCTCGTCGGGCACACCGATGACACCGACCTGGCCGACGGCCGGATGCTCGGCGACGACGTCCTCGACCTCACGCGGGAAGACGTTGAATCCGCCGGTGACGATCATGTCCTTGGTGCGGTCGACGATGTACCAGAAACCGTCCTCGTCCTCGCGCGCCACATCGCCGGTGCGCAGCCAACCGTCGCGGAAGGTCTCGGCGGTCTGCTCGGGCAGCCCGAGGTAACCGCCGGCGAGAAGCGGTCCGGCGACGCAGATCTCGCCGGGTTCGCCCTGCGGGACCGGCTTGTCGTCGGGCCCGAGGAGCGCGGTGCGCAAGAACGCCGACGGCCTGCCGCAGCTGGAGAGCCGACGCTGGTCCTCGCCGGGGAGCGGATGGTCGCCCTTGGCGAGGTAGCTGATGACCATCGGCGCCTCGGACTGACCGTAGTACTGCGCGAAGATCGGACCGAACCGCTCGATGGCCTCGGCGAGACGCACCGGATTGATCGGGGACGCGCCGTAGTACACGGTCTCCAGCGACGAGAGGTCGCGCGTGCGCGAATCGGGGTGGTCCAGCAAGGCGTACAGCATCGACGGCACGAGCATCGTCGCGGTGATCTTCTGTTCCTCGATGACCCGCAGCACCTCGGCCGGATCGAACTTCGACAGCACCACCATCGACCCGCCCTTCATCAGGGTCGGGATGAAGAACGCCGCACCCGCATGCGACAGCGGGGTGCACAGCAGGAAGCGCGGATGCTCCGGCCACTCCCATTCGGCGAGTTGGATCTGGGTCATCGTCGCCATGGCCCGCGCGGTGCCGATGACCCCCTTCGGCTTTCCCGTGGTCCCGCCGGTGTAGGTGATCGACACGACGTGGTCGGGCGCAAGATGCGCCGACACAAGCGGTTTCGGCTCGAAGTTGCCGGCCTCGGCGATGATGTCGCGGCCGTGCGCGGCGAGCTGCTCGGGCACCGGACCGAGTGTCAGGATCTGCTTGAGACCCGGGACCCGGTCCAGCAGCGCCGCAGCCCGCTCGACGAACATCGGGACCGGGTCGATCACGAGCGTCGAGACCCCGGCGTCGTTCAAGACGTACGCGTGGTCGTCGAGCGACCCGAGCGGATGCAGCGCGGTGCGCCGCCAGCCCTGCGTCTGCCCGGCGCCGATGACGAACAGCACCTCCGGCCGGTTGAGCGACAGCAGGCCGACCGCGGTGCCGGTGCCGGCGCCGACGCTCTCGAAGGCCTGGATGTAGCGGCTGATCGCGTCGGCCATCTCGCCGCCGGTCATCTCGGTGTCACCGAGGGACAACACGGTGCGCTTGGCGTGGCGCTTGAGCGCGGCGACCATCAGGTCGCCCATGTGTGTTCCCCCGCGGAGGTGATCGAAGTCGGTGGGTGCGGTCGTCGTTCCCTCGGTCGTCATGCCCCAAGACTAGGACGTGTTACAGATTCAGGAAAGAACTCGCACCAAAATTACGGTTGCGATCGATAGAACCTGTTCTAGGTAAGGCCCACCGGCGCTGACGATGTCCCGCCCCGGCCACCCCGAGTGGCCTAGGATCGGAACATGACTGATCTCGATCTGGCCACCACTCGCCGCGACATCACCGACGCCCTGCTCACTGCGCTCGAACGGCGGCACGAGGTCCTCGACGCCATCGTCGAGGCGGAGAACCACGACGAGGCGGTCACCGCGATCGCCGAGCTACTCGGCAAGTCCCGATTGGGCGCCGAGGCCATCCTCGACATGAAGCTCGACCAGCTGACCAAGGACGAGCGTCGCAAGAACCAGGCCGAACTCGACGACCTCAACAAGGAGATCACGTTCACCCTGGCGGAGCGCCCCGCCAGCAGTGGCGACACCCTCGAACTGCGCGCGTTCGACCCGGAGTCCGACGCCGATCTGTTCGCGTTGCGCACCGAGGACGTCGGCACCGCCGGTGACGGTTCCGGCGCACCTGCCGGCGACGTCACCTCCGAGATCGAGGCCGCGACCGACCGCGTCGACGCCGAGGAGGCCGTGTGGCTGACCGCGGTCGACGGCGACACCAAGGTGGGCCTGGTGTTCGGCGAGCTGAAGGACGGCGAGGTCGACCTGCGTATCTGGATCCACCCGGAGCACCGCAAGCGCGGCTACGGCATTGCCGCACTGCGCAAGTCGCGGTCGGAGATGGCCGGCTACTTCCCCGGCGTGCACCTGGTGGTGCGGGCGCCGTCGGCGTAGCACCCCGACAGACGAGCACGTCCACCACCCCACGGGTGGTGGACGTGCTGCATTGGTCGCGCGAGCGCGGTCAGCCCTGCCGACGCGGGAAGCCGAACCGCGCGACGATGGCGCGGATCCGGTTCTCGTCGTCGACGACGAATGTCTCCGACACCGGCGCGCCGAGCCCCAGCAGTTTAGGGCGCACGTGCACGACGTAGCGCGTGGTGACGCTGTGTCCGTCGACGGTCGCGGTGAAGTCCGACACCCGGTGGATCACACGGAACTGCGGTCCGCGGGCCAGACTGCGCGCGATGTGCGGGCCGTTTCGGCCCGTTTTCAGACCGAACTCGACCCGCGTGCAGTCCGGGTGCAGCGGCACGCCGGACGGGTCGTGGCTGACCAGGGCGTCCACATATGCCCGGGCCGCCGCGACCCGCTGCTGTGCTCTGTCCCCGCCGCTCACCGCGCCCCGTAGACCGGCATGGGCACCGGCGCCTTGGCCACGATCTCCTCGACCACCGGGCCGAGCTCGGCCGGCTCCCAGCGGGCGCCCTTGTCGCGCTCCACACTCCGCTGCCAGCCGTCGGCGACCGAGATCTTGCCGCCCTCGATCTCGAAGACGCGGCCGGTGACCGACCCCGACTCGGGCGAACCGAGCCACACGACCAGCGGGGAGATGTTCGCCGGGTCCATCGCGTCGAACGAGCCGTCGGCGGGCGGCGCCATCTGCGCGGCCATCTCCTCACCCGCACCCAGCGTCATCTGCGTGCGCGCGGCGGGCGCGATCGCGTTGACCGTGACCCCATAGGAACCGAGTTCGGCGGCCGCCTGCACGGTGAGCGCGGCGATGCCGGCCTTCGCCGCGACGTAGTTGCCCTGACCGATCGAACCATAAAGTCCCGCTCCGGAACTCGTGTTGATGACGCGCGCGGCGGGCTTGCGTCCGGCCTTCGCCTCGGCACGCCAGTACGCCGCCGCGTGACGCAGTCCGACGAAGTGCCCTTTCAGGTGCACGCGGACGACCGCGTCCCACTCCTCCTCCGACAACGACACGAGCATGCGGTCGCGGACGAAACCGGCGTTGTTGACGAGGATGTCGAGGCGACCGAAGCGATCGAGCGCGGTCGCGACCATCGCCTCGCCGTTGGCCCAGTCGGCGACGTCGCCGACCTGCGCGACCGCTTCCCCGCCGGCCGCGGTGATCTCGTCGACGACCTGTTCGGCCAGGTCCTGTGCGTAGTCGTTGACCACGACCTTGGCGCCGTCGGCGGCGAAGGCCAGGGCGTGCGCACGGCCGATCCCCTGTCCGGCCCCGGTCACGATGACCACACGACCCTCATTCAACTTGCTGTTCAAGGCTTTTCCTTTCTGCACTGCGAAGAATCGGTGGTTGCCGCCACCGGCGACCCTCAGACGGAGTTGCCCGCGGTCGCGGCGTCGAGGAAGGCCGGCTTCTCGCCACCACCGTGGACGGTCAGCGTCGAGCCGCTGATGTAGCCGGCGAGCGGGGACAGCAGGAACGCGACCGCGTTGCCGACGTCGGCCGGGGTGGCGAGCCGCCCCATCGGGATCGTGGCGCCGACCGCGGCGACCCCCTCGTCGTCGCCGTAGTGGAGGTGCGACTGCTCGGTGAGAACCGGTCCGGCGACCACCGAGTTCACCCGGACCTTCGGGGCCCACTCGACGGCCAGCGAGGTCATCAGGTTGTCAAGACCCGCCTTCGCCGCGCCGTAGGCCGACGTCCCGGGCGACGGCCGGTGACCGCTGACACTGGAGACGTTGACGATCGAGCCCCCGTCGGCCTGTCCCTGCATGACCGCGTTGGCCGCCTTCGCCACCGCGAGCGGGGCGAGGAGGTTGAGGTCGACGATCTTGCTCGCGAACCGCACCGAGGCCTCGGCGGCCAGCGCGAACGGCGAACCGCCCGCGTTGTTGACCACCCCGTCGATCCGTCCGGTCCGGTCGACGATGTCGGCGACCATCGCCTCGACGGCGTCGGCGTCGCGGACGTCGCACGAGACGAAATCGATCTCGCGCAGGTCGTCGGCGAGGTTGTCGGGGTTGCGGCCGCAGATCACCGGCCTGGCCCCGAGTGACGCCAGGACCCGGGTGATACCCGCACCGACGCCTCGCGCACCCCCGGTGACCAGCACGACCTTTCCGGCCAGGCCCAACTCGACCTGTGACTGCGTCTGCATGAGTGCTACCCTACCAAACAACCAAGCACTTGCTTGGTCAGTGCTCGCGCAGCCACCGTGGTTGCCCGGAGCAGCGACGAGAGGAGCATGCGTGCCGATCACCACGACACGTACCGAAACCGGCATCGTGACCGTCACTGTCGACTACCCGCCGGTCAACGCCCTGCCGTCGGCCGCGTGGTTCGAACTCGCCGACGCCATCACCGACGTCGGCAACGACCCGTCGACCCATGTCGTCGTGTTGCGCGCGGAGGGGCGCGGCTTCAACGCCGGCGTCGACATCAAGGAGATGCAGGCCACCGAGGGCTACGACGCGCTGATCGGCGCCAACCGCGGATGTGCGGCCGCCTTCGCCGCCGTCTACGACTGCGCGGTCCCCGTGGTGGTCGCGGTCAACGGGTTCTGCGTCGGCGGCGGCATCGGCCTGGTCGGCAACGCCGATGTGATCGTCGCCTCCGACGACGCGGTGTTCGGCCTGCCCGAGGTGGACCGCGGAGCCCTCGGCGCCGCAACGCATCTCGCACGTCTGGTGCCGCAGCACCTGATGCGCACCCTGTACTTCACCGCCAAGAACGTGACCGCTCAGCAGCTCGAGCACTTCGGCTCGGTGTACCGCGTGGTGCCGCGCGAGCAGCTGCTCGACACCGCGCTGGAGGTCGCCGGGGAGATCGCCGCCAAGGACACCCGGGTCATCCGCGCGGCCAAGGAGGCCATCAACAACATCGACCCGGTCGACGTGAAGGCCAGCTACCGCCTCGAGCAGGGTTACACCTTCGAGCTGAACCTGGCCGGCGTCGCCGACGAGCACCGCGACGCCTTCGTCGCCACCGGAAAGCCGCTGGCGGAAGCCAAGTCCGGATCGAAAGCCTCGACCAACGGAGGACACGCCTGACATGCCGACCGACAAGACCAGCACCCTCGACGACGTCATCCGCGAGCTCCGCGACGGGATGACGATCGGCATCGGCGGGTGGGGTTCGCGCCGTAAGCCGATGGCGCTCGTGCGCGCTCTCGCCCGATCCGACGTCAAGGACCTGACCGTCGTGACCTACGGCGGACCCGACCTCGGATTGCTCTGCGCCGCAGGCAAGGTGCGCCGCGCCTATTACGGCTTCGTGTCCCTGGACTCGGCGCCGTTCTACGATCCGTGGTTCGCCAAGGCCCGCACCAACGGCGAGATCGAGGTGCGCGAGATGGACGAGGGCATGGTCAAGTGCGGCCTCGAGGCCGCCGCCGCCCGACTCCCCTTCCTGCCCATCCGCGCCGGACTCGGCTCCGACGTCGTGAAATTCTGGGAGGGCGAACTCAAGACGGTCGAGTCGCCCTACCCCGACCCGGACGGTCGGACCCAGACACTCATCGCCATGCCAGCCCTCGAGCTCGACGCCGCGTTCGTCCACCTGGATCTGGCCGACGCACTCGGCAACGCCGCCTACACCGGTGTCGATCCCTACTTCGACGACCTCTACTGCGCGGCCGCCGAACGCCGCTACCTGGAAACCGACCAACTCGTGTCGACGGAGGTCCTGGTGAAATCCGTGCCGCACCAGCGTCTCCTGTTGAACCGGATGAACGTCGACCGGGTGGTGCACACGCCGAACGGGGCGCATTTCACCTTTGCGGGTGACTACGGGCGGGACGAGAGATTCCAGCAGGTCTACGTGGCGTCGGCCAAGGACCCGGAGAGCTGGAAGGCGTTCTCCCGCCGGTTCCTCGAGGTCGACGAGCAGACCTACCAGCGCGAGGTCGCCAAATGGCAGGATGACCAGAAGGAGGACGGACAGTGAGCACCGCCGAGACCCGGGCGCCCGAGTCCACCGAGGTGACCCGCGCCGAGTACTGCGTGATCGCCTGCGCCGAGATCTTCCGCGGGGCCGGCGAGGTCATGGCGTCGCCGATGGCGCCGATCCCGCTGCTCGGTGCCCGGCTGGCACGGCTCACCTTCGAGCCGGACCTGCTGATCACCGATGGCGAGGCACTCATCCTGGCCGACACCCCGCCGATCGGGAAGACCGGCGACATCGAGGGCTGGATGCCGTTCCGCAAGGTGTTCGACGTCGTGGCGTCGGGCCGTCGGCATGTGGTCATGGGCGCCAACCAGATCGACCGGCACGGCAATCAGAACATCTCCGCGTTCGGGCCGCTGCAGCAGCCGACCCGGCAGATGTTCGGTGTCCGCGGGGCTCCCGGCAACACGATCAACCACCCGACGAGTTACTGGGTCGGGCGGCACTCGGCGCGCGTCTTCGGGGAGTCGGTCGACATCGTGTCCGGCGTCGGTTACGACAAGGTCGATCCGGAGAACCCCGCGTTCGACGACCTGCACATCCACCGGGTCGTCACCAACCTCGGCGTATTCGATTTCGGCGGCGAGAACCACGTGATGCGCGCACTGTCGCTGCATCCCGGGGTCACCGCCGACGAGGTCGCGGAGAACACCGGTTTCGAGATCGAGGGTCTCGCGGCGGCACCGGAGACCCGGCAGCCGACCGCCGAGGAGCTGTCGCTGATCCGGGATGTGCTCGATCCCAAGGGAATTCGCAACAGGGAAGTCAAATGAACGCACAACCCACCCCGGCTCGCGCGGCGTCGCTTCGGACGCCGTTCACCGAGCTCGTCGGCATCGAGTATCCGATCGTGCAGACCGGCATGGGCTGGGTGTCCGGGCCGTCGCTGACATCCGCGACGTCGAACGCCGGCGGGCTGGGCATCCTGGCCTCGGCGACGATGACCTACGAGGAACTCGAGGCGGCCATCGCCAAGACGAAGTCGTTGACCGACAAGCCCTTCGGCGTCAACATCCGCGCCGACGCCACCGACGCGCCGGAACGGATCGACCTGCTCATCCGCGAAGGCGTGAAGGTCGCGTCGTTCGCCCTGGCCCCGAAGCAGGAGCTGATCGCCGAACTCAAGGATCACGGCGTCGTCGTCATCCCGTCGATCGGCGCGGCCAAGCACGCGGTGAAGGTCGCGTCGTGGGGTGCGGACGCGGTCATCGTCCAGGGCGGCGAGGGCGGCGGCCACACCGGTCCGGTCGCCACCACCCTGCTGCTGCCGTCGGTGCTGGATGCGCTGGCGGAGAAGAACATCGACATGCCGGTGGTCGCGGCCGGCGGGTTCTTCGACGGCCGGGGTCTGGCCGCGGCGCTCGCCTACGGCGCACAGGGCGTCGCGATGGGCACCCGCTTCCTGTTGACCTCGGATTCCGCGGTCCCCGACTCGGTGAAGCAGGAGTACCTCAAGCGCGGCCTGAACGACACCGTCGTGTCGGTGAAGGTCGACGGCATGCCGCACCGCGTGTTGCGGACCCCGCTCGTCGAGGCATTGGAGAGCGGGAACTCGGTGAAGGCACTGTTCGCCGCGGCCCGCAACGCCAACGAGTTCAAGCAGATGACCGGCATGCGCTGGACCAGCATGCTCAAAGACGGTCTGGCGATGAAGAAGTCGGGCGAACGCAGCTGGCAACAGGTCATCATGGCCGGCAACACGCCGATGCTGCTGAAGGCCGGCCTCGTCGAGGGCGACACCCGCGCCGGTGTGCTCGCGTCGGGCCAGGTCGTCGGAATGATCGAGGACCTGCCGAGCTGCGACGAACTGATCCAGTCGATCATGCACCAGGCCCACGAGCGCCTCAAGGTCCTCGCCTCCCTCGTGTGACCCGGGTATCGGGGTGAGCCGGGCCCCAGCAAAATCGCACCTTCGCTCCAGAATCGCGAGTTCCAGCTCGCGATTCTGGGGCTGAACCCCGCGACTTCATCCCGGCTGCTGGAGAAGGCCCGGAGCGAGCGGAGGGCCCTCACGAGCCCTCCGGTAGGTTCGCCTCGTGACGACTCCCGATGTTCTGCGGCTCGAATCGGTCGACTTCGTCCGTCAGGGGCGCCCGATCCTGTCCGATGTCCACTGGACCGTCCGCGCCGGCGAGCGCTGGGCCCTCATCGGCCCGAACGGTGCGGGTAAGTCGACGATCCTGAGTCTCTGCGGCGCCCATCAGTTCCCAACGCACGGCAGCGTCGACGTGCTCGGCCACCGGCTCGGCCACGTCGAGATCCGCCGACTGCGTGAGTCGATCGGCCACGTCAACCCGCGCCACCCGCTGCGGTCGCCGCTGACGATCCGCGAGGTCGTACTGACCGGCGCGACCGGTACCACCGAGCTGATGGACCGTCAGAAGCCCGACGCCGAGACGGTCGCCCGGGCGGACGAGCTGATCGAGATGCTCGGGCTGGGTGCGCTCGCAGGGGCGCCGTGGACCCATCTGTCCCAGGGCGAGCGTGGACGGACGCTCATCGCCCGCGCGCTGCTGCCGAACCCGCGGCTCCTGCTGCTCGACGAGCCGTCGACCGGCTTGGACGTCGCTGCGCGCGAACGACTCCTGCACACCGTCGACCGGCTGCACCGGTCCCACCCCGAGCTGGCGACGGTACTGGTCACGCATCACCTCGAGGAGTTGCCCGAGACCACGACGCACGCCTTGCTGGTGTCCGGCGGGCGGGTGCTCGCCGCGGGACCTGCCCACGACGTGCTGACCACCGAGCTCGTCACCCGCTGCTTCGACTACCCGATCGAGATCGAGCATCGGGACGGGCGGTGGTCGGCGCGAGGAGCGTCCTGAAGAACGTTCCCGAACTCAGGATCGCGACTACTCGGGTCACGGCGACTCGGGTTGCGCCGGTCCGGGCGGGGGCCCGTGGCGGCGCGGGGTACGACACCGGTTCCGACCGCGCCGGTTACGACGACGCGGCGAGCGTCCAACCCGCGGCGGCCGCGCGCTGGTTCCAGAACTCGCGGTAGCGGCCACCCCGGGCCAGCAGCTCGCCGTGGGTGCCGATGTCGTCGACGCCACCCCGGTCGTCGAGCACGACGATCTGGTCGGCCGCCACCACCGTCGACAGCTTGTGCGCGATCACGAGCACGGTGCTGCGGTCGGCGAGCCGGCGGATCGACTCGGCGACGTGGGCCTCGTTCTCCGGGTCGAGCGCGCTGGTGGCCTCGTCGAAGAGGACGATCGGCGCGTTCTTCAGCAACGCCCGCGCGATCGAGACACGTTGACGCTCACCGCCGGACAGTGCCGATCCGCCCTCGCCGACGACGGTGTCCCAGCCGTCGGGCAGTCGTTCGACGATGGAGGTGACTCCGGCGGTCTCGGCGGCCGCGCGGATCTCGGCGTCGGAGGCGTCGGGCCGGCCGAGTCTGATGTTCTCCCACAGGGTGTCGTCGAACAGGTAGACGTCCTGGAACACCTGCGACAGCTGACCCATGAGCCGGCCGGTCTCCTGGTCGCGGACGTCGACGCCGCCGACCTTCACCGAGCCGCCGTCGACGTCGAAGAAGCGGGCGATGAGGCGGAAGATCGTGGACTTGCCCGAACCCGACGGGCCGACGAGTGCGGTCATCGTGCCGGGGGCGGCACGAAGTGTCACGTCGCGCAGCACCGGCTTGTCCTTGTCATATCCGAAGGTGACATGCGACAACTCGACGGCGCCGGGCTCGACGATGGGCTTGGGCACGTCCGGCGCAGGCATCCGGTCGGTGTCGAGAACGCCGGTGATGCGGTTGATCTCATCGGTCGACATGCGCAGCGTCGATCCGAGTTCGGCGAGTTCGCCGATCGGACCGAAGAACCGCGCCGCCAGACCGAAGACCGCGATGAGCAGGGCGGGTTCGACGTTGCCGGACACCGCGAGCCACGCGCCGTACGCGAGCACCGCGCTGAACACGACCTGCACCATCAGACCGTTGAGCAGGATGCCGAGGATCGACCGCCACAACATCGACCGGCCCACGCGGGCCTGACGACCCAGCGCCTCGGCGAGCGGGGCGTGCGCGGAGTCGGCGTCGCCGAAGGCACGCAGCACGGCCTGGCAGCGGGCGTACTCGATGACGCGGTTGTTGACCGTCACGGCCTCGGCGCGCTTGCGCCGCTCGGCCTTCGAGAGGAACTTGCTCGAGAGCTTGCCGACGTACATCAGCACGAGGCTGCCGGCCACCATGAGCAGTCCGATCCGCCAGTCGAAGACGCAGATGCCGATGACCACCACAATCGAGCTGACCGTGTTCACCACGACCGGCGTGATGTAGTGCGCGCCGGTGCTTCCCACGAACATGGTGCCCTTGACCGCGATCTGCGAGACCTCGCCGATGCGCTCGCGGGTGAACCAACCGAGCGGCAGCGTGACCATGTGGTCGCCGAGTCGGTGGTGCAGCATGCGCATCGCGTAGAGCGCCATGGTCATGCCCTTGATGGACTGGACGTAGGCACTGACCGCACAGATCGCGACCAGGATTCCCAACGGCCACAACCAGGCCGCGGCACCGGAGCGGTCACCGGTGAGCAGGTTCTCGGCGATCGGGACGAGCGTCAGCATCGCGAGGCCCTGGGCGATGCCGTAGACGAGGACCCAGCCGAGGAAGACGACCATCCGGGCGCGCTCGGAGCCCAGAATCGTGTAGAAACCGCGGATCATCGTGCCACCCCGTTGCTTTCGATCATGCTGTCGTCGCCGCTCGCGCCGCGGGCGATCTTCTCGTCCTGCCGGGTGGTGCCGGCCTCGTAACCGGCCCACATCGTCGAGTACAGACCGCCCTTCGCGAGCAGTTCCTCGTGCCGTCCCTGTTCCACGACGCGTCCGCGGTCGAGCACGACGATGTTGTCGGCGTGCGTGATCGAGCCGAGCCGGTGTGCGATGACCAGGACGGTGCGCCCGACCATGAGGGCGCCGATGGCCTTCTGGATCTCGGCCTCCGACTCGGGGTCGGCGAACGCGGTCGCCTCGTCGAGCACCAGGATCGGGGTGTCGGCGAGAAGTGCCCGCGCGATCGAGACCCGTTGCGCCTCACCGCCGGAGAAGTAGGCGGCGTCACCGACGATCGTGTCGTAGCCGTCGGGCAGGTCCAAGATGCGGTCGTGGATCTGCGCGGCGAGTGCGGCGTGGTAGACCTCCTCGTCGGAGGCCTCCGGGCGGCCGAGCCGGATGTTGTCGCGAACCGACATGGTCAGCAGCTGCACGTCCTGCAGCACGAAGCCGACGTGGCGGTACAACTCCGACGTCGCGATCTCGCGGACGTCGACGCCGCCGATGCGCACCGAACCGGAATCCGGGTCGCCGAAGCGCGGCAGCAGCGTCGCCAGCGTGGACTTGCCGCTGCCCGACGGGCCGACGAGCGCGGTCACGGTGCCCTCGCGCAGGGTCACGCTCACCCCGTCGAGCGCCTTCACACCGGAGGGCACACCGAGGCGCGGCGGGTAGGTGAAGTGGACGTCCTCGATGACCACGTCGTGACCGTTGGGGACCTTGGGGTTCTCGGGGATCGTCAGTTCGGGTTCGGCGAGCAGGTCGGCGATGCGCAGCGCCGCGGCCGACGCCTGCTGGCGGGTGTGCACCGCGGTCGACACGGTCAGCAGCGCGGACGGCAGGACCATCGCGATCAGCGTCGAACCGACCAATTCGATCGGGCTGACCCAGCCGTTGTCGACGAGCCAGTACCCGACACCCAGGTTGACCAGCAGGATGAGCGGCGCGGAGATGAGCACCGTGGTGATGGCCTGGACCCGCAGCATCGGGCCCATGTAGCCGGCGAAGTCGTCGTTGAACTCGTCGGCGGCCTCGATGAACCGCCGGTGCGCCTTACCGGTCTGGCCGAAGGTCTTGACCACTGCCACGCCGTTGATGAACTCGACGATGGTGGCGCTGATGCGCGCGACGCCGCGGTCCATCTTCTCCATCTCCGCGGTGAGGTCGCGGGCCATCCACCAGTACGTCAGCGCGTACAGCGGGACGGTCGCGATGGCGAGCAGACCGAGGCGCCAGTCCAGCACGAAGCAGTAGACCAGGGCGAAGATCGGCGAGAGCACGGCCGCGGCCGCCTCGACCTGGGCGTGTGCGACGAGGTAGTGCAGGTCGGCGACGTCGTTCTGCACGGACTTGCGGACCGCGCCGGAGCTGGTCCGGCTGAACCAGCCGAGCGGAAGCCGTCCGAGCTTGTCGGTGATCCGGATGCGCAGCCGCGCCTGGAGATCGAGGTCGGCGAAGTGGGTGATCGCCAGCGCCAGGAAGCTGAACAGGGCACGCGCCGCGAGTCCGCCGACGACCAGCCACACCACCAGCCAGACGCGGCCGGTGTCGAGCGTGCCGGGCGCCAGCAGCGTGCGGCCGAGTTCGACGATGCCGATGTACGGGACGATCGTCGCGGCCGAGGCGAGGATCTGGACGAGCTGGGCGAGGATGATCCGTCCACGCACCGGGGCGAGGATGTCCGCGAGCGCCGCGGCCTTCGCCTTGGCCTCCGCACGGGCGTTCTCCCGGACGGTCTTCGGATCCTCCGGGGTGCTTGCGGACTCCTGTGTGGGGGTCGGTGTGGCGACGTCTGTTCCGCCGATAGTCATAGGCGAACCTTAGCCGCCCTCACCTGCCGCGAGAAAGGGAACCCTAACCTCGCTCAGCGCGGCAGGATGCCGTCGAGCACGATCGAGAGGTACTGATCGGCGATCTTCTCCACCGACAGCGCGCCGCCCGGGCGGTACCACCGGACCGCCACCCACACGGTGTCCCGCATGAACCGGTACACCAGTTCGACGTCGAGGTCTGGACGGAACTCCCCCTCGTCGACGCCGCGCTGCAGCACCGCGTGCCACAGCTGCCGGAATTCGACGTTCAGCTCGGAGATGTAGGAGAAGCGTTCCTGGCTCGACAGCCGCTTGGCCTCGTCCTGGTAGATCGCGACGGCGTTGCGCTCGGCGTCGATCGATTCGAAGGACGCGATGACGAGGCGACGCAGTGTTTCGGTGGCCGAGAGTCCCGAGGCGGCGATGGCGCGGTATTTCTCGAAGAGGTCGTCGAGGAATCGGCGCAGGATCTCGTCGACCATCGACTCCTTGGAGTCGAAGTGGTGATAGAGACTGCCCGACAGGATGCCGGCGGCGTCGGCGATGTCGCGGACCGTCGTCGAACGCAGTCCGTTCTCGGCGAACATCTGACTCGCGGTGGCGAGCAGCTCGTCACGGCGCGACGAGCTCTTGGCCGCATCGGCGCCGTCGGTCTTGGCACCGGCGGTTCTGGTCTGCCCACGTGGTGACACGCATCCTCCTGAAGAGTCTGCCCATCACCCTAGCAAGCGCTTGGCCGGGTTCGTCGTCATACGAACCCGGCCAAGCGGTCATGCTAGTCGCACATCATGCGCCGAGGCGCTTGCGGACCTTCTTCATCGCGCGGTTGTTGAAGAACTTCCACAGCTTGAGCTGGTTGTCGGTCATCTTGGTGTCCTTGGGCAAGAACGGCGGCGACATCAGGTCGGCGACCGTCATCGGCAGCGTCGAGAACGCGACCGCGCGGGCGTGACTGAAGGTCTCGAAGCCGGTCTTGCCGTGGTAGGCACCCATGCCCGAACGTCCGACCCCGCCGAACGGCAGGTCGCCGCTGAACAGATGGATGGCGAAGTCGTTGCCGTTGATCGAGCCGGAACGCGTGTTGTCGGCGAGCTTCTCGAAGCGGTCGTTGCGGTCGCCGCACCAGTACATGGTCAGCGGGTGCGGATGCGACGAGATGTGGCCGATGACCTCGGTGATCTCGCGGTACGGGTAGACCGTGAGCACCGGGCCGAAGACCTCGTCCTCCTCGATCTTCATGCCGGCCTTCACGCCGGTGAGCAGCGTCGGCGGGATCTTGCGACGCTCGGCGTTCGGCAGCGGCTCACCGCCGGGGATCACCTGACGCTTGGTGGCGCCGAGCTGCTCGGCGTCCTCGATCAGGCCGACGATGCGGTCGTAGTTCTTCTGGTTGATCGTCGACGTGTACTGCTCGTTGTCGAGGATCGTCGGGAACTTCTCGGTCCAGCGGGCGATCACCTTGTCGGTGAACTGACCCAGCTTGGACTCCGGGACGAAGACGTAATCGGGGCACAGGCAGACCTGGCCACCGTTGACCATGCGGGCGTCGGCGAGCATGGTCGCGGCCTTGTCGATGTCGGCGTCGATGTCGACGACGGCCGGGTTCTTGCCGCCGAGCTCGAGGGTGACCGGCACCAGGTTCTTGGCGGCCTCCTGCGCGACCGAGGCGCCGACCTCCGGCGAACCGGTGAAGAACATGTGGTCGACCTTCAGCTTGGCGAAGTCCGAGCCGGAGCCGTGCTTGGAGGTGACGACCGCCAACTCCTCGATGGAGAAATAGTTGGGTGCGTGCTTGGCGATCACGTCGGTGGTGCGCGCGGTGATCGACGACGGACGCATCAGGACGCGGTTGCCGGCGGCGAAGGCCGACCCGGCGGGCACGAAGGTGAGCTGCAGCGGGAAGTTCCAGGGACCCATGATGCCGACGACGCCGAGCGGGTCGTGGCGGACGCTCTGCTTGTAGCCGAGCAGGCCCTGGATCTTGGCGTACTTGGTCTCCTGCATCCACTCCTTGACGCCGCGGCGTTGGTGGGCGAGGTCGATCATGCAGCCCGCCACGTCGGCGGCCAGTGACAGTTCACGCGGACGCGAACCGAAGTCTGCGGCCAGGGCCTCGGCGATCTCGTCGGCGTGATCGAGCAGGAGGGCCGAGAGCCGGGTGATGCGATCGATGCGGGTGTCGGCGTCCGGGATGCCGTCGCGCAGGAACGCGGCACGCTGGATCTCGAGCAGTTCGGTCAGTGTGTGCTCTTCCGACGAGACGCCACGCTTGGCGCTCGCCACCCCGGTGCTGGTGTGCTCAGCAGGCTTGGTCATCGAGATCCCCTCAGTTCGTTCAGTGCTGGAGCTGGGTCTTTGGCGTCGGTTGGAACAAAAAGCTCCGCTTGTCCCACACCATAGTATGCGCCAGATCACACTAGTATGCGCCACGTCACATCGGAATGTGGGTACACCCGTTGTCAGAACCCGGGTGCGACGACCACACACCCCCGCCGAGGACGGGGGTAGCGATACGAACGCGACGAGCCGCGAAGCCCCGGTGGGTCACCGGGTCTTCGCGGCTCGCTCATGTCGCGGTCCGGGGAGCGGTGGTGGTCAGCCCAAACGCTCGACGATCGTGACGTTGGCGGTCCCGCCGCCTTCGCACCGCGGCTGACCGCCGCACCTCAGCCCAAACGCTCGACGATCGTGACGTTGGCGGTCCCGCCGCCTTCGCACCGCGGCTGACCGCCACACCTCAGCCCAAACGCTCGACGATCGTGACGTTGGCGGTCCCGCCGCCTTCGCACATCGTCTGCAGGCCGTAGCGGCCGCCGGTGCGCTCGAGCTCGTTGAGCAGGGTCGCGAACAGCTTGGCGCCGGTCGCGCCGAGCGGGTGGCCGAGGGCGATGGCCCCGCCGTTGGGGTTGACCTTCGCCGGGTCGGCGCCGGTCTCCTTCAGCCAGGCCAGCACGACCGGCGCGAAGGCCTCGTTGATCTCGACGACGTCGATATCGTCGATCGACAGTCCGGTCTTCTCCAGCGCGTACTTCGTGGCCGGGATGGGTGCGGACAGCATCATCACCGGGTCGTCGCCGCGGACCGACATGTGGTGGATACGGGCGCGGGGGGTGAGGTTGTGCTCCTTCAGCGCACGCTCGGAGACGACGAGGGTGGCCGACGATCCGTCGGCGATCTGCGACGCCACCGCGGCGGTCAGGCGCGACCCCTCAGCGAGCACCTGCAGGCCGGCCATCTTCTCCAGCGAGGTCTCGCGCGGGCACTCGTCGACGACGCAGTCGCCGAGCGGGACGTTCTCGTTGTCGAACCTGCCCTCGGCGATGGCGGCACGGGCGCGCTCATGCGACTGCAGCGCCCAGCGCTCCATGTCCTCGCGGCTGATGTCCCACTTCTGGGCCATCATGTCGGCACCGATGAACTGCGAGATCTGCGCGTCGCCGAAGCGTTCCTGCCAGCCCTTGGATTCCGCGGTGGGCGTGGTGAACCCGAACTCCTTGCCGGAGATCATCGCCTGGGAGATCGGGATGGCGCTCATGTTCTGCAGCCCGCCGGCGACGACGATGTCCTGGGTGCCACTCATGACGCCCTGCGCGGCGAAATGGATTGCCTGCTGGCTGGATCCGCACTGACGGTCGACGGTGGTGCCGGGCACCTCGAGCGGCATCCCGGCGGCGAGCCACGCGGTGCGGGCCACGTTGCCGGCCTGGCCGCCGATGGTGTCGAGGCAGCCGAACACGACGTCGTCGACGGCGGCGGGATCGATGCCGGTGCGCTCGATCAGCGCGGAGATGATGTGGGCACCGAGATCAGCCGGGTGCACCTTGGCGAGTGAGCCGTTGCGCTTGCCGACCGGGGTGCGGATCGCGTCGACGATGTAGGCCTGAGGCGTGGACATGGGCGGGACTCCTTGGTGTTCTCTTCGGGAAGGTTCTGGATCGGCGGTCAGGCGCGCTGACTGGAGATCGAGACGACCTCGCCGGTGAGGTAGGTGGTGTAGTCGCTGGCGAGCATCGCGATGGTCGCGGCGACCTCCCACACCTCGGCGGCACGGCCGTAGGCCTCCTTGGAGGCGAGTTCGTCGAGCAGTTCGTCGCTGGTGACCTTGGCGAGGAACGGGTGCTTGGCGATCGACGGGGCGATGGCGTTGATGCGGACCCCGACGTCGGCGGCCTCGAGTGCGGAGCACCGGGTCAGGGCCATCACGCCGGCCTTCGCGGCGGCATAGTGCGCCTGTCCGCGCTGGGCGCGCCAGCCGAGGACCGACGCGTTGTTGACGATCACGCCACCGTGATCGACGGAGCCGAAGTAGCGTAGGGCGGCCCGCGTCGCGCGGAAGGTGCCGGTGAGGGTGATGTCGAGGACGCGGTCCCATTCCTCGTCGGTCATCTCCGCAACCGGCGTCTCGCCACCGAGGCCGGCGTTGTTGACCAGCACGTCGATGCGTCCGAGTTCGGTTGCGGCGTCGGCGATCAGGGCGTCTACCTCGGCGGTGGACTGGACGTTGCACGTGCGCTGGGCGACGGCGCGCTCGGGAAACTCGGCGGCGAGCTTCTCGGCGGCCTCGCCGAGGCGTCGTTCGTGCCAGTCGCTGATGAGGACGTCCGCGCCCTCGAGGAGTGCGCGCCGCGCCGAGGCGAAACCGATGCCGGTGCCGGCGGCCGCGGTGACGACGACCTTCTTGCCCAGCAGCAGGTTGTGGCCGGGGGTTTCGGCAGGCGGCGTCGCGAGCGGTGAGATCACTGTCCGGTCAACTCCGTTCACGTCCGTTGCGGTCATTCAGCGTGCCTCTCGGGGAAGGCCGAGCACTCGCTCGGCGATGATGTTGCGCTGCACCTCGTTCGACCCGCCGTAGATGGTGTCGGCGCGGGTGAACAGGTAGAGCCGTTGCCATTCGTCGAGTTCGACGTGTTCGGGGTCGGAGATGTCGTTGGGTGCGCCCTCGACGGTGGTCGACGGCCCGATGAGCGCGGGCGCGCCGACGACGTCCATCGCGAGCTCTCCGAGGTCGCGATGCCAGTTGGCCCACAACAACTTCGAGACCGACGCCGCGCCGGCCTGGCTGGTGACGTCACCGTCGAGCGTCCGCTGCGCGTGGGCCCGCATGACCTTCAGGCCGATGTCGGCGCGGACGAGGCGCGAAGCGATCTCCGGGTCGTCGACGGCGCCGTTGGACCGCGCGACCTCGGCGAGGTTCTCCAGTTCCCGGGCGAAACCGACCTGCTGGCCCAGGGTCGAGACGCCGCGCTCGAACTGCAGCAGCCCCATCGCGACCTTCCAGCCGTCACCGGGTTCGCCGACGATCAGGTCGGCGTCGGTCTCCGCGTCGTCGAAGAAGACCTCGTTGAATTCCGAGGTGCCGGTGAGCTGTTGGATCGGCCGGACGGTGATCCCGGGTTGGTCGAGGGGCACCAGCAGGAACGACAGGCCGGCGTGCCGCGACGAGCCCTTCTCGGTGCGCGCGAGCACGAACACCCACTGCGCGACGTGGGCCAACGACGTCCAGATCTTCTGGCCGTTGATGATCCACTTGCCGTTCTCGAGGCGGGCGCTGGTCGAGACGCCGGCGAGGTCGGAGCCGGCGCCGGGTTCGGAGTAGCCCTGCGACCACAGCTCCGAGACGTCGACGATGCCCGGCAGGAACCGCTTCTTCTGCTCCTCGGTGCCATAGGCGATGAGCGTCGGCCCGAGCAGCTCCTCACCCAGGTGGTTCACGCGCGCGGGCGCGTTGGCGCGGGCGTATTCGCGATGGAAGATGATGCGCTGTTCGAGCGTCGCGCCGCGGCCGCCGTATTCGGTGGGCCAGCCGATGCAGGTCCAGCCGGCGCGAGCCAGGTGACGGTCCCATTCGAGCCGCTCGGCGAAGAACTCGTGCTCGCTGCCCGGGCCGCCGCGACCCTTGAGGCCCGCGAACTCGCCCGTCAGGTTCTCCTCCAGCCAGGACCGGACCGCGGCGGCGAACTCATCGGCGGCATTCGGCGTGGACTTGGCCCATTCCCCCAGGTCGACGCCGCGATCCGCGAGATTGATCGAGGTCATTTCGCTAGCATAGCCCACCAAGCAAGTGCTAGGTTGGGCACATGGCGCAGACCTCCGTACTCGCGAGTCTCCCCACGATCACGACACCGGCCGCGTTGCACCACGCCGCGCAGAGCTGGCCCGACCGTATCGCCATCGTCGACGGCCAGTGGCACCCTTCGGCACATCCGCACCTGGAATTGACATGGGCGGAGTTCCACGGTTCGGTGCGGGCGTTCGCCGCGGCACTCGTGGCGTCGGGCATCCGGGCCGGTGACCGGGTGGCGATCTGGTCGCCGAACAGCTTCCACTGGCCGATCGCCGCGCTCGGCATCCACTACGCGGGCGCGACGCTGGTGCCGCTCAACACCCGCTACACGACGGGTGAGGCGATCGAGATCATCGAACGGTCCGGCGCGCGCGGGCTCGTCGTGTCCGGGGAGTTCCTGGGCGCCGACCACGCGGCACAGCTGTTCGACGAACACCGCGACCGCCTGCCCGGCCTCGTCGTGCGGGTTCCGCTCACCTCCCGCGGGGCGCCGGTCCCCGACGGCGCGATCGACTGGCACGACTTCCTCGAACGCGAGACCGCCGACGCGCTCGCCGAGGCCGATCGTCGGGCCGGCTCCGTCTCCCCCGACGACATCTCCGACATCCTGTTCACCTCGGGCACCACCGGAAAGTCCAAGGGAGTCCTGGCCACCCACCGGCAGACGTTGTCCGGCGCGCATGCGTGGGGCTCCAACGGCGGCCTGCACCCCGGCGACCGGTATCTGATGGTCAACCCGTACTTCCACACCTTCGGATACAAGGCCGGAATCCTGCCGTCGGTGCTGTTCGGTGTGACCATGCTGCCGCTCGCGGTGTACTCGCCGGAGCAGGCGATGAAGCTCGTCTCCGACGAACGCGCGACGATCTTCCCCGGCGCGCCGACGATCTTCCAGACCATCCTCGACGACCCGAAGCGCTCCGAATACGACCTGTCGACGCTGCGTCTGGTTGTCACCGGCGCGTCGATCGTGCCGGTCGTGCTCGTCGAACGCCTGCAGTCCGAGCTCGGCGTCGAGACCGTGATCACCGCGTACGGGCTCACCGAGGCCAGCGGTTTCGTGTCGA
Source organism: Gordonia aurantiaca (assembly GCF_039939235.1). Lineage (NCBI taxonomy): Bacteria > Bacillati > Actinomycetota > Actinomycetes > Mycobacteriales > Gordoniaceae > Gordonia > Gordonia aurantiaca. Next base: position 278,291 of record NZ_JBDUUF010000003.1, read on the forward strand.
CCTGCACCCCCGATGACGATGACGAGACCGTCGCCAACACGTGCGGGCGCGCCTTCGAGGGCATGGAGATCAAGCTGGCGGACAACGGCGAGGTCCTGGCGCGCGGCGACATGGTGATGGTCGGGTACCTCGACGACCCGGAGGCCACCGCCGCCACCATCGACACCGACGGCTGGCTGCACACCGGCGACATCGGGACCATCGACGAGAACGGCAATCTCAAGATCACCGACCGCCTGAAGGACATGTACATCTGCGGCGGTTTCAACGTGTACCCCGCCGAGGTCGAGCAGACCCTCGCCCGGCTGGACGGCGTCACCGAGTCGGCGGTCGTCGGGGTGCCCGACGAGCGGTTGGGCGAGGTCGGGCGCGCGTACATCACCGTCCGCGACGGCGTCGACCTCACCGAGGAGAAGGTCATCGCCTTCGCCAAGGAGCACCTGGCGAACTTCAAGGTCCCACGGTCGGTGGTGTTCGTGGATTCGTTCCCGCGCAACGCATCCGGGAAGATCCTCAAGCGCGAACTCACCCACGGGATTTCGTAGAGATAGTGGGCGCTATGCCCCCTTCTTCTCTACCGATCGGAGACGGAGGGCGTTGCGGATCTGTGCGAGCACCGAGTCGGGCCGGTGGGTCAGGTCGCGCCAGGTGAATCGGAGGACGATCCACCCGTTCGCGACGAGCACGTTCTGCCGGGTGCGGTCGTTCTGAAACGCCTTGGCGTCACTGTGAAATGCCATGCCGTCGATCTCGATTGCGACCTTCGCCGCCTCGAACGCGATGTCGAGGAGGTATCCGCACGCGTGCACGTTGTTCGCCCAACCCGTGAGCTCGGACGAGCGAAGCAGGGTCACCGTCCTGCGCTCTGCCTCCGACCGCGCACCCGACGACATCGCCTCGAGCATCGCGCGGGCCCGGGGAGATCCTCGACGCCCGGCGTTGCGTCGTTGCACCGCGTCGAGGTCGGCGATCGTGACCTGCTTGGTGAGCAGGGCCGAATCCATCACCTTGACACCGAGGTCCACCGCGGCGTCGAGCACGGTCAGCTCACGACCGGTGACGGCGAGGCCGTCCACCTCGGTGAGGTCTCGGCGGTCCACGGTCCGGTGCCATACCCTGGCGCCGTCGATGGGGTCTCCGTGGCGTCCGCGCGGCGCGATGACCGACACGATCTTCGGCGGATCGGTCACGAACCCGTGCCACCAGGCCGCCGAGCCGCTCCCGAGTGCGGCACCGGGGCCCGCGCGCAGGACGGCGATCCGGGCGGACATGCGCGGGTCGACGAGTCGGTCTGCGACACGGAGGACACCGCGGGCGACGCGCACCCACTCGCCCTTGGCGACCCGGTGACGGACGGCGTCGGCGGTGACACCGCACTCACGCAGCTGGGCGGTGGTGAAGACCCCGTCGTGGGCGGCGATCATCGTCCGCAGATCTTCGGGCATGCACCTTCAGACGCACACGGTCGCCGAGAGGTTCCGTGACGGCGATCCGTAGAGAACAAGGGGACATGGCGTCGACTATTTCTACGGATCGCCGGCGGTCAGGTACGGGGCTTCACCAACGGGAACAGGATGGTCTCACGGATGCCGAGGCCGGTCAGCGCCATCAGCAGGCGGTCGATGCCCATGCCGGTGCCCGTGGTCGGGGGCATTCCGTACTCCATCGCGGTGAGGAACTCCTCGTCGAGGACCATCGCCTCGTCGTCGCCGGCGGCGGCGAGCCGGGCCTGGTCGACGAAGCGCTCACGCTGGATGACCGGGTCGACGAGCTCGGAGTAGCCGGTGGCCAGCTCGAAGCCGCGGACGTAGAGGTCCCACTTCTCGACGACGCCCTTGACCGACCGGTGCGAGCGCACCAGCGGCGAGGTCTCGACCGGGAAGTCGCGGACGAACACCGGCGCGGAGAGCTTCTCGCCGACCATGTGCTCCCACAGCTCCTCGACGAGCTTGCCGTGGCCGTAGCCCTTGTCCTTCGGGACCTCGAGGCCGACGCGCCCGGCGATCGCGAGCAGCTCCTCGACGGTGGTCTCGCCCGGGTTGCCGACGGGCACGATCTCCTCGCCGAGCGCCTCCGACAGCGACGGGTACATCTCCAGCGAGGACCACTCGCCGGACAGGTCGTAGGTCGAGCCGTCGGGCATGGTCGGCTCGAGGGTGCCGAGCGCGGCCTGCGAGACCTCCTGCACGAGTTCGCGGATCATCACCGCCGAATCGTCGTAGGTGCCGTAGGCCTGGTAGGTCTCGAGCATCGCGAACTCGGGCGAGTGGGTGGAATCCGCGCCCTCGTTGCGGAAGTTGCGGTTGATCTCGAAGACGCGCTCGATGCCGCCGACGACGCAGCGCTTGAGGAACAGCTCCGGCGCGATGCGCAGGTAGAGGTCCATGTCGAACGCGTTGGAATGGGTGACGAACGGGCGTGCGGCGGCGCCGCCGTGGATCGTCTGCAGCATCGGGGTCTCGACCTCGAGGAAGCCGCGACGGGCGAGAGCCGCACGCAGCTCGGCGATGACCGTGATGCGGGTGCGCGCGATCTTGCGGGCCTCGGGACGCATGATGAGGTCGACGTAGCGCTGGCGGACGCGCGTCTCCTCGTTCAGCTCCTTGTGGGCGACCGGCAAGGGGCGCAGCGCCTTCGACGCCATCTGCCAGTCGTCGGCCATCACCGACAGCTCGCCGGTGCGGGAGCTGATGACCTCGCCGGAGACGTAGACGATGTCGCCGAGGTCCACCTCGGCCTTCCAGCGGGCGAGGGACTCCTCGCCGACGCCGTTGAGGCTGACCATCGCCTGCAGCTGGGTTCCGTCGCCCTCCTGGAGGGTCGCGAAGCACAGCTTTCCCTTGTTGCGCAGGAAGATGACGCGCCCGGCGACGCCGACGTGCCGACCGGTCTCGGTGCCGGCCTCGAGGTCGGGGTAGGCCTCGCGGATCTCGCGCAGGCTGTGGGTGCGCGGGATCGAGACCGGGTACGCCTCGCGACCTTCGGCCAGGATGCGCTCGCGCTTCTCGCGGCGGATGCGCATCTGTTCGGGGGTCTGGTCGGCGTCCGCGTTCTTCTCGGCCGCCGCGGCGGCGCTGGTCGGGCTGTCACTCACCCCTCGAACACTATCGGGGCCGGTCACCGACCCCCAAACCGCCGTACGGGCTGTGACGGCGACGACAGCGAAATGGATGACGACGGGATCGGGCCGCTCACTCCTCGTGCGCGGACACCATCGCGAGTTCGTCGGGGTTGATGCGGCCGTTGACCCCCGCCTCACGCATGCGGCGATGACCGCCGACGACGAACACCGCACCGTGGATGCCGCGGGCCTGCAGGTGCCAGGCGAGCCACTCGGCCTCGTGGCCGTCCTCGCTGACGAGGATCCAGCGGGAGTCCTCGCGCGCGATGCGCAGCGACTGGTCGGTGCCGGGGGTGAGTCGGTCGAGCACCGAGGCCGCGTCGATGGCCAACGCCCCGAACAGCGCGCCGTCGATCCGGCGCCGGCGGTGCGACCGCACGTCGACCGGGATGGCACCCGCCGCGACGGCCTGATCGTATTCGCCGACCTGCAACGACAGCGGGGCACGCGGCGCAGGGGCGACGGTGGGCTCGGTGGCGGCGAAGACGGTGCCGGACGAAACGGGAGAAAGAACCGAAGCGGTCATGGTGAGGGATTCCTCGAGGTGATCGATGACGAGCAGGGAGCGCGAAGGAGGGCTACCGCAGATTGCGGAACTAGCCCTGACAACACTCCTGACAGCTCTTGATCACGGCGACGAGTATGCCACAGGCTCCGGGGGCTGGCCAGACCGAGGTGAGCATCACCGCATCGGGGGTTGCCAATCCTGAATGCGTCGTACCTGCGCGTCGGCGACCGCGTCGGGCAGTGCCCGCATGGCCGTGTCGCGCAGCCACACCGCCGGCGCGGAGCGCCACTGTCCGACGCGTCCGATGGCCCTCGCCTGACGCGCGATGCGTTGGGTTCGCGCCCGCCGCAGACGGTCGTACCCCGCCAGCGCGGCATCGATGTCGGCGCCCGGTCGGGACAGCAGCGCGGTGAGGGTCGCGGCGTCCTCCATGGCCTGGTTCGCCCCCTGGCCCAGGTTCGGGGTCATGGCGTGCGCGGCGTCGCCGACGAGGGCGCGACGCCCGTCGACGAATGTCCGCAACGGGTCGGCCAGCTCTTCGATGGGCAGCACCCCGACGCTCTCCGGGGCGGTCGCGTCGAGAACCTGCCCGACGGAGGCGTGCCATCCCGAGAACCGCTGCCGCACTTCGTCGATGCCACCTGGCGAGACCTCTCTCGGATACGTGACGGCCGCGAACCAGTACACGTGCCCGTCGGGCAGCGGCGCGATACCGAACCGGTGTCCGCGCCCCATCGTCTCCCCCGCGGCGTCGAGGTCGACAGGGTGCGCGGTGATCGCCCGCCAGGCGATGTAGCCGCTGTAGGTGACGCCCGGGTCGTCGCCGATCGCGGCCCGCACCCGGCTGCGCAGACCGTCGGCGCCGACGACGAGATCGCAGTCGTCGAGAATCGTCCCGTCGTCGAGGACGACGCCGCGGTCGAGCACGTCGCGCACGCCCGTCCCGGTGCGGATCTCGACCCCCGGCCCGAGCCGGGACAACAGTGCATCGTGAAGGTCCCCGCGCCGCACCACCCGGAGGTCCGCGAGGACCTCCGGGGAGAACCGGGAGAGCCACCGGCCGTCGGGTCGGCGGGTTCCGCTCACGGTGGGCGAAACCTCGACGGGGTCCGGGACCACCGATCGCAACCCCAGGGACTCGAGCGCCTTCAACCCGTTACCGAACAGACTGAGGCCGGAACCGCCGCCGCGCACCTCCGGCGCCCGCTCGATCAGTACGACCTCGGCTCCGATCGACCCGAGACCGGCCGCCGTGCACAGCCCGGCGATGCCCGCGCCCACGATCACGACCTTCATGACCCGCTCCCGGCCCTCGACTTCTCCAACTGGAGAAAAGGCTAGCAGATAAACTTCTCCACGTGGAGAAATCATCCGGACGGCCGACGCGTCAGACGCTGCTCGACGCGGGCATCGAATTGATCGGCTCGCTCGGGGAGCGGCAGGCGTCGACCCGGGCCGTCGAGGACGCCGCCGGCGTGCCGCACGGCAGCATCCGCCATCACTTCGGCGGGCGGGCCGGGTTCCTCGCGGCGCTCGTCGAGCACGTGTTCACCCTCGATGTCCCGGCGTCCGGCGAGTCACCCCGCGATGCGATCGTGCGGTGGCTGGGCCCCGATCGGACACGGACCCGCGCGCGTTACGAGCTGCTCCTGCTCGCGACCCGGGATGACGAGCTGCGGGCGCGGATGGTCGCCGGCCGCGACCGCTTCGTGACGAGACTCGTCGACGCCGGCATGGCCGCATCCGCTGCCCAACAGTTGGTCGCCGCCCTCGACGGCCTGGTGCTCGACGCCCTCCTGCGCGATTCCGACGGCACGGGCGACGCCCACGACCCCGGACGGCTGCTGGGCGCCCTCGGTTAGTCCGGGATCGTCGACGGGTTCTGCGGCGGGCGACCGCAGATGCGCCGCCCGTTCGTCGACGCCGGGCCGTCGATCGTGGAAGTGACCGCAGCCGGCAGGTGCAGGTCGACCCGGCCGGCGATGCGATGGGCACAGGGCTCGCTCACCTCGGGTGTCGGCCGGCGGATGGTCCGGCACGAAGCGCGGGCCGAGGTGGCCCTCCGAGGGTGTGCGCTGCGACATCGGCGCTGCAGCATCGGCGGTGCGGCATGACCGGCGCTGCGGCATCGGTGGTGCGGCATGACCGGCGGGGATGTTCTTCCCTACTTGCGCCGCGGATTCGCCTTCGCGCGCTCGTGGACCAGGCGCAGACCCTCCAGCGTCAGGTGCGGGTGGTGGTCGGTGAGCGACCGGCATTCCTCGAACATGAGCGGTGCCAGATAGCCGGTGGCGACCACCGTGACGTCGTCGCCGTCGAAACCGGGGACGGTGTCGCAGACCCGGTCGACGAGCGCGTCGACCTGACCGGCGAAACCATAGAGAATGCCCGACTGCAGGGCCTCGACGGTGTTCTTGCCCAGGACGCTGCGCGGCGGCATCAGTTCGACCTTGCGCACGGTCACGGTGTGCTCCGACAAAGCCTCGACCGCCAGGTTCACACCGGGGGCGATGGCCCCGCCGAGGAACTCGCCCTTCGCCGACACCGCGTCGACGACGGTCGCCGTGCCGAAGGCGACGACGATACACGGTCCGCCGTACTCGTGATGTGCCGCAAGGCAGTTCGACACCCGGTCGGTGCCGACCTCCTTGGGGTTGTCGACCAGGAGTGGAACCCCGGTGCGCACCCCGGGCTCCAACAACACGTGCGGACCGTCGCCGAAGTAGCGCGGTAGCATGACGCGCAGCTCGCGCAGCAGCGACGGGACCGTCGAGAGCGCACTGACACCGGTGACCTGCTCGATGTCGGAGCCGAGCATGCCGCGGAAGACCCACGCCAGTTCGTCGGCGGTGTAGTGCGGATCGGTGTGGATACGCCAGTCCTGCACCAGCCGCGCGTGATCCCCGGACCCCGCGAAGGCGCCGATGTGGATGTTGGTGTTGCCGACGTCGACGGTGAGCAGCATCGGGTGCGCGCCTACCCGTCCGTCAGATCGAGGCGTCGGCGAGCACCGGCTCCGGGTGGCGCGGGTCGAGCAGACCCGAGCCCTCGGGCGCGTGCGCCGGATCGTCGCCGGACTCGAGGATGCGGTTGTTCTCGTCGACGAACACGACCCTCGGCGAGTACTCCTTCAACTCGTCCTCGTCCAGCATGCCGTAGGCGATGATGATCACAAGGTCGCCCGGGTGGACGAGATGCGCTGCGGCACCGTTGATCCCGATGACGCCCGTACCCCGCTCACCGGCGATCGCGTAGGTCACCAGACGGTTGCCGTTGTCGATGTCGACGATGGTGACCTGTTCGCCCTCGAGGAGGCCGGCGGCGTCGAGGAGATCCTGATCGATCGTCACCGAGCCGACGTAGTGCAGATCCGCCTGGGTCACGGTGGCGCGGTGGATCTTCGAGGTCATCATGGTTCGCAGCATGGATCTACTGTCCCTTCTCGGACGTGGGTACGGGTCCGGAGAGTTCTTCCTGCAGGGCGTCGAGGCCGCCGATGGTGACACCGACATTGTCGATCAGGCGCGCCGGGCCGAGTCGAGCGGCGACGAGGAGCCGTCCCGGCCCCTTGACCGGGGGCTCCTCCAGATTGCGACCGCGCAGCACGAGATACTCGACCTCGATCTCCGGCACGGTGTCCAGAACCGCCTGCGCGGCGGCGACGATCGCGTCCCGGCCGCCCTCCGCGGCATGCGCACCGGCGACGAGCGCCGCCGACAGCGTCGTGGCGAGCGCCCGCTGCTCCTGCGAAAGGTAACGGTTGCGCGAACTCATGGCCAGGCCGTCGGCCTCGCGCACCGTCGGCACGCCGACGATCTCGACGTCGAGGTTGAGGTCGGTGACCATCTGGTTGATGAGGATGAGCTGCTGGTAGTCCTTCTCACCGAAGTACGCCGCATTCGGTCCGACGATGTTGAGGAGTTTGAGGACCACGGTGAGCATCCCGGCGAAATGGCCGGGGCGTGAGACGCCGTCGAGGATCTCGCCGGTGTCGCCCGGGTGCACCATCGTGCGGCGGCCGTTGGGATACATCTCGGCCGCGGACGGTGCGAAGACGAGTTCGACGCCCTGCGGTTCGAGCAGGGCGAGGTCGGCCTCGAGGGTGCGCGGATAGGCGTCGAGATCCTCGTTCGGGCCGAACTGCAGCGGGTTGACGAAGATCGACACCACCACCACCGTGTTGGCCTTCGCCTTGGCCATCTTGACCAGTTGCAGATGCCCCTGGTGCAGCGCGCCCATGGTCGGGACCAGCACGACCCGCTTGCCCGCGGACCGCAGGGCTCGGGTGACCCGCGACAGCGTCGCCGGGTCGTGGTGCACGGTCAGCCGACCGGGCTTGTAGGAGGGCGCCTCCTCGGACGGGACACTCACGGCATCTCCTTCGATCGCTGGTGTCATCACGGGGTTGGTCATCACGGGGTTGGTCGTCACGCCGACCGTCCTTCGAGGAGGTCGAGCAGGGCACGTGGGGCATCGGTGGCGTCGGCGGCGCGGCGCGCCATCATCCGGTAGGACTCGGCGATCCCGTGCTCGCCGTCGCCGCCGCGAATGGCCCGCAGGGCCGCGAGATGGCGCCGGACCGCCTCGGCGTCGCCGCGCGCGACCGGCCCGGTCAGCGCCGACGGACCGAGGTCGAGGACGTTGTTGAGCGACGCCCGCACGAGCGGGGCCAGGATGCGTTCGGCGAGCCGCCCGGCGTTCCCGTCGACGGTCGCGGCATCGCGCCCGGAGTGGTCGATCGCGGCATTCAGCGCGGCCACCGCATCGGAGATGAGGGCGATCAGATGGTTGGCCCCGTGTGCGAGGGCGGCGTGGTAGAGAGTGCGGTCGGACTCGGCGATCCGGACCGGCTCGCCACCCATCTCCAGGACCAGCGACGAGGCGATCGCCTCGCCCACCGGGTCGTCGGCGGTGACGGCGAAGCACGCGTTGGTGAGGCGGGCGGTGTCCTCGGCGGTGCCGACGAAGGTCATCGCGGGATGAAGCGCGAGCCCCAGGGCGCCACGCGCGGTGACCGGGGCGAGGATTCCGACGCCGTGCGCGCCCGCGGTGTGGGCGACGATCGTGCCCGGGCGCATCGCGCCGGAGTCCGCGACCTGCGCGACCACGCCCGGCAACTCGGTGTCGGGCACGCTGACCAGCAGCAACTCCGATCGTGCGATGACGGCGTCGAGGTCGCGGATCTCCGAGTCGGGCAGCCGCTCGGCGGCACGGGCACGCGACGCCGACGAACGGGCGACGACGGCGCCGACGACGTGGCCCGCCTTCTCCAGCGCCTCGCCGAGCGCGGTACCGACACGGCCGGCCGACACGATGCCGACGGTCAGGCGCGCGGGAGTGGGCAGATTCGACGTCCCGGGAAACGGGTCGACCCGTCGGCGCAGAGTGGCGCCGGAGTCGAGGTGCACGTCATCACCGAACGCGTCTCCGGCGTCGCTGCCGAAGGCGTCGTCGCCACCGGGGCGCCGAGCGAACGGCACGCCGGGATCGCCGGTCGGTGAGGTCACCGCTGTCCTCCGTGGGTTCGTTCCAGTCCCGCCTTCACCGGACCGCGTCACGGGGTCGATCTCTCCGCAGCGGCGCCGGCACGGGTACCAGACGTTGCAGAGCAAGGGTAGGACTCACCGCACCCGGTGCGGCAATTCTGTGACAGGTGTCACTGGCCGGTCCCTGCTCGTGGACGCCGAGGGGAGGCCGGTCCCGCCCCAACGCCATACCGCGCGGTCGCGATGACACAACCCGACGATCGAGGAGCCGGTTCGGCCCGGGGATGCCTGCTGTCCGGCGTACGCTGGGTCCGACAGCGATCCCCTCGCCGAACATCGAGCACAGGGAGCTGCAGATGAGCCTGGAACCGGGTACTCAGTTCGCCGGCTACACGATCGTGCGCAGGATCGGGGCGGGCGGGATGGGAACGGTGTACCTGGCCGAGCACCCGCGTCTCCCCCGGTTCGACGTGATCAAGGTGCTGGCCGAGCACGTCTCCAACGATCCGACGTTCCGCGCCCGCTTCACCCGCGAGGCCGACCTCGCCGCCCAGCTCGATCATCCGTGCGTCGTCAGCGTCTACGATCGCGGCGAGGTCGACGGACTGCTGTGGATCTCGATGCAATACGTCCCGGGCACCGACGCCGCCGAACTCCTCGAGGCCAATCCCGGTGGGCTCCCGGTCGACGATGCGGTGGCGGTGGGCGATTCGATCGGCGCCGCCCTCGATCACGCCCACCGGCATGGACTGCTCCATCGCGACGTGAAGCCGGCCAACATCCTGATCAGCTCGCCACAGACCACCGTCCCGGGTGCCCGCGGCACCGACGACGAACGCCGGATCCGATTGGCCGACTTCGGGATCGCGCGGCAGACCGACGGCGGCACGGCGCTCACGTCGGCGAATCTGGTGATCGGCTCGTTCCCGTATTCCTCACCGGAGCAGCTGTCGGCCGAACCGCTCGACGCCCGCAGCGACGTCTACTCCCTCGCCTGCACGGTGTTCGAATTACTCACCGGCACAGTGCCCTTCACCGCACGCACGCCGATGATGATGATCCATCACCATCTCTCCACCCCACCGCCCGATGCCGCGGCACTGCGCCGGGGCCTGCCGCGCGGGGTGTCCGACGCGATCCGCCACGGTCTCGCGAAGCGACCCGACGACCGCCCGTCGACCGCGGGGGCGTTCGCCGCCGAACTGCGCGCCGCGGCGGCCGCCACCGGATACCTCCCGGCCCCGTCGGGACTTCTCGCGGCCGGGGCGGCACCCCCGGTGACGGAGACCTTGCGGGCCCGCTCTCCCGTCACACCACCCACACAGGTGGCGCGGACCGAACAGGTCCCAACCGCACCCGCCTCCCGCCCCACCACCGTCCACCGGCCACCGACCCCGGCCGGGCCCGTCGGGTTCCCCACCGCGACGGCCTATTCCGCGCTGCCCGGGCACAGCGGCGGCGTCGCCGACCCCGGGTCGACGATGATCCGCGCGTCAGGCGATCTCCCGCTGGGCGGCCTCCCCTCCGGGGCTCACCCGTCGAGTACCCGACCGGCAAGCGCCCACCCGACAAGTGCCCGCCCCACCGGAGCCGAGGCGGCCCGCCTGACCACGGCATCGCTGGCCTGCGGTATCGCCGCGGTGCCCCTGAGCATCGTCGGCGGGTTCGGCCTGCCGGTGGGCGTGGCCGGGTGGTATCTGGCCGGACGCGGCCGGCATTCGTCGGCGGCCGTCCTCGCCCGCACATTGTGCGTCGTCGGCATGATTCTCAGCCTCGGCATCCTGTGTTTCGCGATCGGCCGTGCGGAGGCATTGCAGTTCTGAGCCGGCCCTGCCCGCGAGGCCCTACCGGCCGAACAGTCCGGAGGAGCCCCCGTACGACGGCTCGTCGTCGCCCTTGCCCTGCCGCGCCATCACTCGCAGCACGGCATCGACGAGCCACAGCGTGAGCACGCCCGCGATGATGTCGACGACATCGTCGAATGGCGACCGGAAACGCGGCGAGAACGGATCGAGGACCTCCGTCGCCGGGACCCCGAGCAATTGCCCGGTGCCGTTGACGATGGTGTCGACCGGATTCGCGGCCCAGCCCTCGTAGGCATTGACCGCGAGCAGGGCGATGACCGGAACCGCGAGAATCCACCAGAATTGGCGACGCCGCGCGATGGACCACGCGACGATCAACAGCACGACGAATGCGGGCATGTGGTCGGAACAGAAGTTGAGGATGCCGAACTCACCCGAGCGCACCAGGACGGGAACCTGTCCGCCCCAGAATCCCAGTGCGCCGACCGCACCGATGGGAACGGCGAAGGCCGCGCGGGTGACGCTTCGCGACCAGAATGCCAGTACCAGCACCATGTAGATCGGCATCAGGGCGGTGAGCGTCCAGATCAGGATGAGGCTCGTCGCCGGCCCGTTGGCGACGTAGTTCGCGTGGTACTCGGGGAACGGGGTCTCGTTCAACGGGTCGAAGGTGAAGAGCCACAACACCATTGGCCACCATGCGAGCACCGGCAGGAAGAACGCCGCACTGATGAGGGTGCGAGTGAGAGGCGTGCCCCGCTCGGTGTAACGGATCGCTGCGCGTGGTGAGCCCGCCCGGTCGGAGAGACCGGGAACACCGCCCGCCAACGCTCCGCTCATGAATGGCAGTGTAGGGCGATCGTCCCAGTCGCACGACTCGATTTCGAAAGCAACGTCACGGAACTGGTCCGAACGGATGACGAATCGATACGAATTCGAAGAATTCGTCGTAGACACGTCCGATTTCACGGCGCGGCTGTGGTATTCGGGCCCCGACCACGACGACACAATGCCGTACGCCGACCGCATAATTCGCAGGCAGAAATCGCAACCGGAAGACGATCCGAATGCAATCCGAGCGTGATTCCCCAGTGGTACCGGAACAGTGGTATCGGAACGGTGGTATCGGAACGCTGGATATCGAGGCCACTCGATCGCACCCGTGAAGCCCCGGTCACGCTCCGGGCATCGCCCCGGCGGGAATCCGACCGGGCGGCCGTTCAGCGGGTCAGTCTGCCCGACGCCGGCGTCTGCCGCCGGAGTTCTCGGATTCCTGGCGCAACTGGTTCAACAGTTCGGAGACCGGGAGGCCCGCCGAATGCGCCGATTCCTTGGACTCTGCCGCACGGCGCCGGCGGCCACCGCTGTAGGGGCTCGTCGGACGACCGGCCTCGTGCCGACCCTTGGCGCTCAGGAACGGCGGGGGTTCGACGTCGGCGTCGTCGGTCGACGGCACGTCGCTCCTCGCCGGCCCGCCGACCGGAGCTCCCTCGCCGCGCGATTCGGCGGAGCCCGTCGCGGTCGCCCACTCGTCGGTCGGGGTGTCGTCGGTGAAGTCCGTCGATGCGCCGGCGCCGTGCTCGGGGGTCTCCACGACCTCGGCATCGGACACGTCCTCGGACTCCGCCGGCGACGCGGCGGTCTCCCCGCCGGCCTCGGTGGCCGGGACATAGGGCGTCGGGCCGGCGCCCGGACGGTCCACGTCGTGCAGCGGGACCTCGGTCGCGATGCGGCCGGAGATCGGATCGTCGGTGACGACGGGGATGACCTCGGTCATCTCGTTGGGGTCGACCGAGTCGGAGTGACGGCCGTCGTCGGCGACGGGAGCGGTGGCCGCGAAGTCGCGTGCGGCGAGCACGCCGTCGTCGTCGTAACCGGGGCCGTACGGCGGCACCCCGCCGAACGCGCCCGCATGGGAGCCGGCGCCCGACCCGGACAGCCCCGAGGCGAGCTCGCGCAGCTTCTCGTTCGACAGCGCCGCCCGCTGATCCGGGAGCGGCTCGCCGAGCAGCATCTCCAGGCTCGACCGCAGCGCGAGAACCTGGGCCTTGAGTTCGGAGAGCTCCTCGTTGGCCTCCGCGGTGATCTCCTTGCGGATGGTGGTCTCGACGTCGAGCTCGTACTGGCGGCGGGCGGCGATCTCCCGCTCGAGCTGGAGTTCGTAGACGAGGCGCAGATCGCGGCTCTTCGCCTCGGCGCTCTCGGCCTGGCGGCGGAACTTGGTGACGAGGATCGCGCCGATGACCGCAGCCCACAGCGCCGAGATGACCGCCAGCGATCCGGTGATCGACAGGCGGTCGGTGAACACCATCAGCACACTCGCGGCCAGCGAGAGCACGATCAACAATCCGAGCAGCCACTGCGCCGCCGACCGCCTGGAGCGTCGCGTGTCGGCGGAACGGCCGTTCGAGGTCGTCATGATCGTGAACTTACCCGCTGTGAGTGCATTCGGACGCCAACCGGGTGCGGAGTTTTGCATATCGGCAACGTGTTATGCACTGCATTCGGACCGATCGGAGGGTGATTCAGGCCCCTTCGACCGGGGGTGGGTCGTCCGGTGCGCGACAGCAGTATTCGAGCCACATCGCGGCAGCGACGAGAATCACCCCGCCGACGAGGCCGACGATGGCGCCCGGGCGGTCGTGATCGGCGGCGGCGACATCGTGCTGGGAGAGCAGGAAGACCAGCAGCCCCGTCCACACGCCGACGGCGATGGCGCCGAGGATCGCGGATGCCTTGGCCAGGGCGAGGACTCGCGCCGCGGTGAGCGGATGCAGCTGGCCACGTGCTCGCCCGATCTGGCGGGATTCGACACGGGCGCGGACGACGAACGCGATGACGACCTCGAGCGCGGCGAGCACGTAGAGCACGACGCCGGCCAACAGTGGCAGCGGCGGGAAATCGGAGTAGTTGTAGCGCACCAGAATCCACGCGGCGATCGCGGTCACCACGGCGATCAGCAGCAGATCGCGCAGACGCGTGGGCCCGAGACCCGACTCCTCCTCGTCGTCCTGGCCGGGCTTGTGCGGATCCGGAAGTGTCATGCGCATCCTTCCCCGTCGAGACGCTCCACCACGCGCACCGCGTCACGCTCGGCCGGGTCGAGCGCGGCCACGAGGTCCCGCACCGGACGCTGTCCCGCCGGGGTCCACAGCTCGGCGTCGGAATCGATCTCCAGCCACGGCACGAGGACGAAGGCACGCTCGCCGGCCCGCGGATGCGGCAGGGTCAGGGTCGGGTCGTCGTCCACCACGACCCGACCACCGTCCTCGACGCTGATCACATCGACGTCGAGAGTGCGTGGCCCCCAACGGATGTCACGGGTGCGCCGGGCGGCTTGCTCGAGTTCGACGCCGCGCTCGAACCAGTCGCGCGCGGTCTGCGGGCCGTCGACGATCAGGGTGATGTTGAGGAAGTCGTCCTGCTGCACCCCACCCCACGGCGGAGTCGCGTAGACGGACGAGACGGCGACGAGTTCGCCGGCGAAGGCGTCGACCACCGAGCGCAGGTGCCCCAGGGAGTCACCCACGTTCGATCCGGCCGACAGCACCGCACGACTCATCGCATGCCCTCGCGTGTCATCGCATGCCCTTCCGCGACCGCCGGGTCACCACCGCGACGTCCTCGAACGTCAGCGGGATGGGCGCGGACGGTTTGTGCACCACCACCTCACAGGCGTTGATGCGCTCGTCGTCCATGATCTTCTCCGCGATCTCGGCTCCCACGGTCTCGATGAGATTGCGCGGCGGCCCGCCGACGATCTCGGCGGCCTGCTGCGCGAGGGCGCCGTAGTCGACGGTGTCGGCGAGGTCGTCCGACGCCGCGGCGGCCCGCAGGTCGAGCCACAGGGTGATGTCGATGAAGAAGTCCTGGCCGTCGGCACGCTCGTGGTCGAAGACCCCGTGATTGCCACGGACCCTCAGGCCGCGCAGTTCGATCCGGTCAGCCATGCGTTCCTCCTGACGGGGTGGTCGCGCGGGAGCCGCCGGTCCGCCACGCCGCCGCGACGGCCACCGCGTCGAAGCTGCCGGCCACGTCGTGCACGCGGACGCCCCATGCGCCCGCGGCCGCGGAGAGCGCGGAGATCGCCGCGGTGGCGACGTCGCGATCGGACGGCGGCCGGTCCACACCGTCGCGGGCCAGCAGGGTGCCGAGGAAGCGCTTGCGCGACGCTCCGACGAGCACCGGGAAACCGAGCCCGATGAGGGTGGGCAGCGCGTGCAGCAGCGCCCAGTTGTGGTCGGCGGTCTTCGCGAAACCCAGCCCGGGGTCGAGGATGAGGCGGTCCGGATCGACGCCCGCCGACACCGCGGCGTCGACCTGGGCGAGCAACTCCCCGCTCACCTCGGCGACCACGTCGCGGTAACCGCCGACGTCACCGATCCGATGGGTGAAGCGACGGTCGTCGCTGTCCCCTGTGGGACGCCAGTGCATGAGGATCCACGGCAGGCCGGCGTCGGCGACGACCCGGGCCATGTCCGCGTCGGCACGCCCGCCGGAGACGTCGTTGATGATGGCCGCGCCCGCCTCGATCGCCGCCGACGCCACGCAAGCTCGCATCGTGTCGACGGAGACGACGACCCCCTGATCGGCGAGGGCGCGGATGACCGGGGCGACTCGGGCCGCCTCGACCTCGGGGTCGACGCGGATCGCGCCCGGACGGGTCGACTCCCCGCCGACGTCGATGAGATCGGCGCCCTGCGCGACGAGTTCGAGACCGTGCGCGACCGCCGCCTCGGTGTCGAGATACCGCCCGCCGTCGGAGAAGGAATCGGCGGTGACGTTGAGGACACCCATCACGAGCGTCCGGTGGTCACCACCGCCGACCGGGATCGCCTTGTCCGGACTCACCGGGTGATCAGGTCGAGGGCTTCGCCGCGGGACACCGCACTGGTCTTGAAGATGCCGCGGACGGCCGACGTCGTCGTGGTCGCACCCGGCTTCCGGATGCCGCGCATCGCCATGCACAGGTGTTCGGCCTCGATGACGACGATGACGCCGCGCGGCTCGAGCTTGCGCATGATCGCATCGGCGATCTGGGTGGTGAGACGCTCCTGGACCTGGGGGCGCTTGGCGTACAGGTCCACCAGACGCGCGAGCTTGGAGAGGCCGGTCACGCGGCCCGACGCCCCCGGGATGTAACCGACGTGCGCCACACCGTGGAACGAGACCAGGTGGTGTTCGCAGGTCGAATACATCGGGATGTCCTTCACGAGGACCATCTCGTCGTGGTCCTCGTCGAAGGTGGTCGCGAGGACCTCGTCGGGGTCGGTGTAGAGACCGGCGAACATCTCACGGTAGGCGTTGGCCACGCGCGTGGGGGTGCGTCGCAGGCCCTCACGGTCGGGGTCCTCCCCGACGGCGAGCAACAGTTCCCGCACCGCGGCCTCGGCACGGGCCTGGTCGAACGTCGATCGGTGCCCATCCACTACGGCGTCCTGCCGCTCACTGATCGTCATCAGTCAACCTTACGAGCTTCGTCCGTTCTGACCGTCACCGGCACCTTCACCGTTCCCGCGGCCGTTCTCCCCGTGGTGGCCCCAGCCGTTGGCCCCGTTGCCGTTGGCGGCGGGACGATCGGCGGGCTGCTGCTCGGGCGGCCATCCGGGTGCCGACCAGTCGCGCGGCGCACCGTAGTCGGGACGGGTGCTCCCGGTGTAGGGGCCACCGGGCGGCGGGGTCTGATGCCCCGGGGCAGGGTACGGCCGGGACTCATACGGCGGCTGCGGGCCCGGGTACGGGGTCGGATACTGCGCAGGCGGGTACTGCGGGCTCGGGTATTGCGGGCTCGGATACTGATGGCCCGTGTACGGGGCCGCCGGCTTACCCATCGGGACCCCGCCGGTGTGGCCCGCCTCCGGGGCGGAGGGTCGGTCGGCGACCTGCGCGGTCTGGCTCGCGCCCACCGGCTCGGGAACCTTCGATTCCTCCGGCGGCCACGGCTCGCCGCGCTCGGCGGCCAGTTCGCCCGGGGTCTTCACCGGCGGCTTGTCGCTCGGGGTGCGCTCGCCGAAATCGTTGAACGCCGTGATGCGCGGGCGCTTCTCGACGTCGACGAAGATCTTCTCCAGGTCCTTGCGGGTCAGCGTCTCCTTCTCGAGCAGCTGGCTGGCCAGCACGTCGAGCGTGTCGCGGTACTCGGTGAGGATGGCCCACGCCTCGGTGTGCGCGGCCTCGATGAGACGGCGGACCTCGTCGTCGATCTCGCGGGCGATCTCGGCGGAGTACGCCGACTGGGTGCCCATCGAGCGCCCCAGGAACGGATCGCCCTGCTCCTGGCCGTAGCGGACCGCGCCGAGCTTGGCGCTCATGCCGTACTCGGTGACCATCGCACGCGCGATCTTGGTGGCCTGGTCGATGTCCGACGATGCACCGGTGGTCGGCTCGTGGAACACCAGTTCCTCGGCCGCCCGGCCACCCATCGCCATGACCAGGCGCGCGATCATCTCCGACCGCGTCATCAGGTCCTTGTCCTGCTCGGGCACGGCCAGCGCATGGCCGCCGGTTCGGCCGCGGGCGAGGATGGTGACCTTGTAGATCGGGTCGAGGTCGGGCATCGCCCACGCGGCGAGCGTGTGACCACCCTCGTGATAGGCGACGACCTTGCGCTCGTGCTCGCTGATGATGCGGCTCTTGCGGCGCGGGCCGCCGATGACGCGATCGACCGCCTCTTCCAGGGCCTCGGCGGTGATCACCTGCTTGTTCTCGCGCGCGGTCAGCAGCGCGGCCTCGTTGATGACGTTCGCCAGGTCGGCGCCGGACATGCCCGGCGTGCGCTTGGCCAGACCGTCGAGGTCGACGTCGGGGCCGATCGGCTTGCCCTTGGCGTGCACGCGCAGGATGGCGCGGCGGCCGGCCATGTCGGGGTTGCCGACCGGGATCTGACGGTCGAAGCGACCCGGGCGCAGCAGCGCGGGGTCGAGGATGTCGGGACGGTTGGTGGCCGCGATGACGATGATCCCGGAGCGGTCGCCGAAGCCGTCCATCTCGACGAGCAGCTGGTTCAGCGTCTGCTCGCGCTCGTCGTGCCCGCCGCCGAGTCCGGCGCCGCGCTGACGGCCGACGGCGTCGATCTCGTCGACGAAGATGATGCACGGCGCACTGTTCTTGGCCTGCTCGAACAGGTCGCGAACGCGGGAGGCGCCGACGCCGACGAACATCTCGACGAAGTCCGAGCCGGAGATGGTGAAGAACGGGACCCCGGCCTCACCCGCGACCGCGCGCGCCAGCAGGGTCTTGCCGGTTCCGGGCGGGCCGAACAGGAGGACGCCCTTGGGGATCTTCGCGCCGAGCGCCTGGTAGCGGGCCGGGTTCTGCAGGAAGTCCTTGATCTCGTAGAGCTCCTCGACCGCCTCGTCGGCGCCGGCGACGTCGGCGAAGGTGGTCTTGGGCATGTCCTTGGTGAGCTGCTTGGCGCGGGACTTGCCGAAGCCCATCACGCCGCCGCGGCCGCCGCCCTGCATGCGGCTCATCACGAAGAAGAACAGACCGAACAGCAGGATCATCGGCAGGACGAAGATCAGGATCTGCCAGAGGATCGACTGCTCGTTGACGTTGGTGGTGTACGGTGCGCCGGTCTTCTCGACCGCCTCGAAGATCTGCTCACCGGCCTGCGCGGGGTACTTGGCGCTGATCTTGCCGACGTCGGCGTCGTCGACCTTGACCGGGGTCTTCAGCTCGATGCGCAGCTGCTGCTCACGGTCGTCGATGCTGATGAACTTGGTGTTCTTCTTGTCCAGCTGCTCCAGCGCGACAGAGGTGTCGACGCCGCGGTACTCGCGGTTGGAGTCGCTCATCACGCTCCAGCCCCACAGGGCGAGCAGGACGAGCGCCAGGATGGCGAGGTTGCGGAAGACTGTCTTACGGTTCATGCCAGTTGGTGGGGGCCGATCCGGCACGCGAGAGGTCTTCCTGCGCGCCTACGCCGTTCCCATGTCCTTCCCATCGACGTACACATTGAGGCTACCGGTCAACGATCGCGCAGGTGAAACCGTTCCCGGCCGGTCAGGGCAGGTGTGGGTCAGCTGGAGTACACCGACGGCTTGAGCCGGCCGATGTAGGGCAGGTCGCGGTAACGCTCGGCGTAGTCGAGGCCGTATCCGACGACGAACTCGTTGGGGATGTCGAAGCCCACGTCGGCGACCCGGACCGGGGCCTTGACGGCCTCGGGCTTGCGCAGCAGGGTGCACACCTCGAGGCTGCGCGGTGAACGCGTGGCCAGGTTCTTCAGCAGCCACGACAGGGTGAGGCCGGAGTCGATGATGTCCTCGACGATCAGCACGTCGCGGCCCTCGATGTCGCGGTCGAGATCCTTGAGGATCCGCACGACGCCCGAGGACGAGGTCGACGACCCGTAGCTCGAGACCGCCATGAACTCCAGCTGCGACGGGATGGGCAGCGCCCGCGCGAAATCGGTCATGAACATCACCGCCCCCTTGAGGACGCCGATCAGGACCAGGTCCTCTTCGATGTCGGCGTAGCGGGAGGCGACGGACGCGGCGAGCTCGGCGGTGCGCTGCCGAATCTGCTCCTGGGTGATCAGAACAGCGTCGATGTCAGCGGCATAGGGGTCTGCGGACTGCACTGTTACAGCTTGTCATGCCCGGCGGCCCTCGTGGCCGACGGGTGCGAGATGGGGGTCGCGGACACGTCACGAATCTGTCGTTTGAACGAACTAGCCGCAGGTCGCGGGTCAGTAAGGTGGGTCACAGTGGCGTAACGAACAACAACTCGCGTCACTCCTGCAACAATTTCATACAACCGACTGCATTCTTTTGTGAACGTGGTTATTGCCCGGGTGATCCCGTGGCGCCGGGGGCGAATCCTTCTCCCCCGATCACGTTCCACCCCGATTCCCCAAATCCCTCTTGGGGAATACCCCTCCACGGAAAGAAATCCCCTCGATGACACTTGACCGACAGGACGGGGCATGGGCGCGGACTCGTACGCGCACATTGGTCACCGTAGTGTTTTCCCTTGCCGCAGTGGCGATTACGACACTTGCCGGAATCGCGCAGGCGGCCCCCAGGCCACAGTCGGCTGCGCCCACCTACGACGCGTCATGGAATGCGTCGTCGCTGACCCTCAACCTGCACAATGCGTCGGCGACAACCGAGAATGGCACACTGACAATTCGGGACAATTCGGGCAAGACGTTGTTCCAGATGCCGCTTCTGTACCGATCGGAATATCTGCAATTCCCCATCGACGTGCAGAATTCCGGCAGCCGGGTGACCCTCATCCCGTCGAAGAACGTCGCCCGGGCCGTGCCGGTGGACCCGGTGGAGGCGGAGAACCTCCGCGCCATCGCCCGCCATCAGGTGGCGGCGCCGGAGACCCGGCAGGAACGCGATGATCAGGCCCTCGAGCGCTTCAATTCGCAGTTGCGGACGGGCATGACGGTCTCGTCACTGATCGGGACCGTCGT
This sequence comes from Gordonia aurantiaca, assembly GCF_039939235.1. Lineage (NCBI taxonomy): Bacteria > Bacillati > Actinomycetota > Actinomycetes > Mycobacteriales > Gordoniaceae > Gordonia > Gordonia aurantiaca. The sequence goes on from NZ_JBDUUF010000003.1 coordinate 298,638, forward strand.
GGGCGGCATCATCGGCGGGATCGTCGGCTGTGCACTCGGTGTGCCGGCCGCCGGAATCGGCTGCCTCGCGGCCATCCCCCTGGGCACCGCTGCCGGCGCTCTCATCGGCCTCACCCTCGGCGGTGGCGGCACGCTGATCGGCGCGGCGATCCACTACTTCCAGACGATCAACTCGCCGTTCGTCCCGCCCAAGAAGTAGTCGGCAGACAACGCACTCGGAAGACGGTCCGCCTCACCTCACGGTGGGGCGGACCGTCAGCTTTCCGTCGACTCGTTCGACGACCGTCCGCACCTGCGGGTCGCCGCCGATGGCGACCTGGGTGCCGGTCGGCGCCCCCACGACGAGCCGATCGACCGCCGCGATGACCCGCTGGGTCGGTTCGGTCGCACCGACCCCGCGTAGCCAGAGCCGGATGACCCGGGTGCGGATCGCGACCGGCGCGTCGTGCAGTGGAACGCACTCGAGGCCGTCGGGTCCGATCGCGGTCGCCGCGACGTCGTCGGCCCACCCGTCGAGAGCGTCGAGATCGTCCTGCAGCGCCACCGCGGTCCGGCCCAGCGCCTCGACGACCCCGCCCTGCAGGACCTCGTCGAGCAGCGGCAGCACCTCCGAGCGCAGGCGGACGCGGGTGAAGCGCGGATCCCGGTTGTGCGGGTCGTGGTGCACCTCCAGCCCGAGTTCGGTGCACACGGCCAGGGTCTGCACCCGGCGGATGCCGAGCAGTGGTCTCCCCCACGGCGCGCGCCACGCGCGCATGCCCGCGATCGACCGCGCCCCCGATCCTCGGGCGAGCCCGAGCAGGACGGTCTCGGCCTGGTCGTCGGCGGTGTGGCCGAGCAACACCGGACGCCCCGCGCGAGCGGAGTCCAGCGCGGCGTAGCGCGCCTCGCGGGCCGCGGCCTCGAGTCCCCCGCGCGACCCGACCTCGACCGTCAGGACGTGGGCGTCGGCACCGAGGCGTCGTGCGGCGTCGGCGGCGCGGGCGGCCACCGCCGCCGACCCCTGCTGCAAACCGTGATCGACGACGAGGGCGGTGACGTCGAGTCCCGCGCGCACCGCGCAGGCGGTCAGGGCGAGCGAGTCCGGACCTCCGGAGAGTCCGACACAGACCGGTGTCGCCGGTCCGTCGTCGAGACAGGCGGCCGCGAAGTCCGCGACCGCCCGGGTCACAGCACTCGTCGAATCCATGCCTGCGGGCTGTCGATCTCCTCGGGCAGCGGCATCGTCTCCGGCGAGGTCCACACGGTGTTGAACCGCTCCATCCCGACGGTGGCGACCACCTCGTCGACGAACGCCTTGCCCCGGATGTACTGCGCGATCTTGGCGTCCATGCCGATCAGCGCCCGGATGATGCGCTGCACCGGGTTCTGGGGAGCCTTGCGTCGCTTGTCGAATGCCGCTCGGATGGTGGCGACGGTCGGGACGTGTACGGGACCGACCGCGTCCATAACATGGTCGGCGTGCCCCTCGAGCAGGGTGCCGAGCACCATCATCCGCTGGAACGCCTGGTGCTGCTCGGGGCTCTGCAGCAACTGCACCGCGCCGAGGATGCCCTTCTCCCGGGGCTCGTCGCTCTTGAGCGCCCTGGTCAACCGGGCCACGATCTCGGACGTCGATTCCCCGGTCTCGGAGGTGAGCACGGCGACGTTGTCCCGCATGTAGTCGCGCAGCCACGGGTTGGCCGAGAACTGCACCCGGTGGGTCACCTCGTGCAGGCACACCCACAGGCGGAAGTCCGACGGGACGACCTTGAGCTGGCGTTCGACGTTGATGATGTTCGGGGTCACGACCATCAGCACGCCGGGTTCACCGGTCTCCGGATCGGGTGTGAACGGGTCGTACTGTCCGAGGATCGCGGTGGAGAGGAAGGCGAGCAGACCACCCGCCTGCACACCGCCGACCTTCGCACCGAACCTCGACGCGACGGGCGCGGTCGTCGCCTCGTCGCCCCCGAGCATCGACCGCATCGAGTCGGCGGCCGCGTCGATCCAGCCCGGACGGTCCAGCACCCGGGTGGTCGGGATGCGCAGTCCGTCGGCGAGGCCGGTGACCTCCCGGACCGGCGCCTCCGCACGCGTGGCGGCGTCGGCGAGTTCGGCCCGCGCGGCGTCGTAGGTGTACGCGGTGGTCTTCGGGCCCGGGCGCGCCAGGCGCTTGGCGGTCGACGCCGCGAGCGACCAGTCGATCTGCGACCCGATGGAGACGCGGTCGTCTCGCCGGGCCCCTGTTCCCGCGGTCTCGTCGACCTGTGTGGTCCCGGCGGTCTCGTCGACCAGTGTGGTCCCGGCGGTCTCGTCGACCGGTGTCGTCCCGGCGGTCTCGTCGACCGGTGTGCTGTCGGTTCCTGGCATGGTCATCGGCACCCGCATTCTCTGAGTTGCCCCGCCACCGCGTCGAGGGCGGGCCGGGCGTCCGCCGGCGAGGTGCCGCCGGACATCAGCGCGAACGACAGCACCCGACCGTCGATCGTCTGCACTATGCCCGTCAACGAACTGACCCCGGTCAGTGTTCCGGTCTTCGCCCGGACCCATCCGGCGCCGGGGTTGGTCGCGACCGGGAACCGGTCGGCGAGGGTGCCGGTGCCGGCCGCGATGGGGAGCCCTTCCAGCATCGGGCGGAGCCGGGGGTTCGACGGCCCGGCCGCCGCGTTCATCACCGCGTCGAGCAGCGCGGGCGTGGTGCGGTTGGCGTAGGAGATGCCGGAGGCGTCGGCGAGGGTGGTGCCCGTCCACTGGTCCGGGAAGGTCGACGACAGCACCTCTTCGACGGCGTCGACGCCGCCGGTGAGGGTCGCCGGACCTCCGCGGTACACAGACAGCTCGATGGAGAGCGTCTCGGCGAGGACATTGTCGCTGTGGCGCAGCATGTCGTTGACGCGGGTCACCAGCGGTGCGGATTCGACCTTCGCGATCACGCGGTCGCCCGCGGGTGCGGTGACCTCGGTGACCGGGGCGTCGACGCCCAGCGCCCTGGCCAGGGCCTCGCCGGCCATGATCCCGGGGGTCGCCGACCGCGGGGAGTACTCGTCGAGCGGATCGATCCGCGCGCCGTCGACCATCAGCGACTCGATCGGCGCGATGTCGCCGCCCGCGATGTCACGACGATCCCACGTGCGGTCCATCCTCGGCCCGCCGAACGCGCTCAGGTCGACCGCGACCGAGGTGACCGGGACCCCCGCCTGCTTGATCTGCTCGGCGAGATCGGCGATGCGCGCGGGCTCGGTGTAGAAGGTCTCGGCGTCCTCCGGCTGCGCCGACAGCGTCGGATCGCCGGCGCCCTTCAGGATCACCTGTCCATCGGCACCCGCGACGACCGTCGTCGTCAGCCGGGCGTCGTGCGGCATCGCCTGCAGGAGCGCCGCGGCCGTGAGCACCTTGTCGTTCGACGCCGGGATGCGTGGCCGGGTGGGGTTGGACGACCACAGCACCTCGCCGGTCAGCGGGTCGGAGATCTTGCCGGTCAGCTCGCCGAGTGCGGGGTTGCGGACCGCGGCGGCGATCGCCCGCCGCACGCCTTCCGGCGTCGGGGCGGGCGCGCTCGCGGCCACCGGGTCGATCTCCGGGTCGACCGCCACGGCGGCCGGCTGCGGCGGGATTCCCGGCGGCAACTCGGCCTCGGAGTCGAGCCGCAGCGCGACGACGACCGCGGCGGTGGACGCGAGCGCGAGGATCACGACCGCGGCGATCGTCCACCAGAGGAGCCTGCGGCTCCGTGTCCGTCCACGACCGGGTCTGGCGGATGCGCCCACGAAGCCTCCGGATCTCTCGCGCTGCACTGGCTCTGTCACGACCTGTCACACGACGCCGCTGGTCACGCGCCCGTGGCCGAAATGTCGGGTATGGGCGTCGCACCCCGTCGAACTGCGGGGGTACGAACTCCGAGGTCGTCGGACTAACAGTATCGTTGTTGCGGCGTGCGGCCGTCTCGGCCCGGCGCTGCAACCCCGATCCAGACTGCCAGGAGGAACAGTGGAATTCGATGTGACCATCGAGATCCCCAAAGGTGGCCGTAACAAGTACGAGGTCGACCACGAGACGGGGAAGGTCTACCTCGACCGCTACCTGTACACCTCGATGGGCTACCCGGCCGACTACGGCTACATCGACGGCACCCTCGGCGAGGACGGTGACCCGCTGGACGCGATGGTCCTGCTGCCCGAGCCCGTGTTCCCCGGCGTCATCGTGCGCGCCCGGGTCGTCGGCATGTACACCATGACCGACGAGGCCGGCGGCGACGACAAGCTGCTGTGCGTGCCCGCCGGCGACGTCCGCTGGGATCACATCCAGGACATCACCGACGTCTCCGAGTACGAGCTCGGCCCGATCGCCCACTTCTTCGAGCACTACAAGGATCTCGAGCCGGGCAAGGAGGTCCAGCCCGGCGGTTGGGTCGGCCGTGAGGAGGCCGAGAAGATCGCCAAGGCCGCCGTCGAGCGGCTCGCCCAGCACGCCGACGAGGCCAACGAGCCCTCGCGCGGCTGACACCCGGACGCAACGGACCGCCGACGACACCCGACGTCGGCGGTCCGCTTGTCTTCCGGGCACTTTCACTTCGCCACAGGCCGTTGCGACCCTGCCCCTCAGGCTTTCGCGGACGCACGGCCGCAAGCCCGGACTGCACGAATCGCACGCGCCGATAGGATCGGTTGTCGTGACCCCGATGCCGCCGCCGAACTCAGGTAACCGCCCGCACTTCATGTCGATGCCCGACCTGGCCCTGCGGGATCTCGGCGGCGCGGTCGTCTGGACCAACGACGAGCTGTTCGCCGAGTCGCAGAATCTCATCAAGACGCCACCGGCCGAATACCAGCCCGCGACCTTCGGCCACAAGGGACAGGTCTACGACGGGTGGGAGACCCGCCGCCGCCGCGAACCCGGGGTCGACCAGGCGATCATCCGACTCGGCGCCCCGGGCGTCATCTACGGCGTCGTCGTGGACACGTCGTGGTTCAAGGGCAACTACCCGCCGTTCATCTCGGTGGAGGCCGCCGCAGTCGAGGGCATCGTCCCGGCCGACGAGCTCGCCCACGAGACCGAGTGGGTGACCATCGTCGAGAAGAGCCCGGTCGACGGCGACACCCGCAACCCGTTCAAGGTCGACGCCAAGAACCGCTTCACGCACGTGCGCCTGACGATGTACCCGGACGGCGGTGTGGCACGGTTCCGCGTGCACGGGCGCGGCGTTCCGAACCCGCACTTCTTCCGCTACGGTCACTTCGACCTCGCGGCGCTGGAGAACGGCGGCCTCATCACGGCCTGCTCCAACATGTTCTACAGCTCCCCCAACAACCTGCTGATGCCCGGACGGGCGCGCAACATGGGCGAGGGCTGGGAGACCTCACGACGCCGCGACGACGGCAACGACTGGGTGCAGGTCCGCCTCGCCGGACAGGCGCGGGTCAGTCTCGTCGAACTCGACACCAGTTACTTCATCGGCAACGCGCCGGGCTCGGCGATGGTGCGCGGACGCGACGGCGACGGCGAGTGGTTCGAGGTGCTGCCCCGCACCCCGTTGCAGCCCGACACCCGCCACCGCTACGTCATCGACCTGGACCGTCCGATGACCGAGGCGCGCCTGGACATCTTCCCGGACGGCGGCATGGCACGACTGCGGCTCTACGGTCAGCTGACCGAGCAGGCCGAGGCGGAACTCATCGAGCAGTGGGAGCGCGGCGAGGCGTAGTCGCCCACGCGAACGCGGCCCGCTCGCCTCGTCCCGGCCGTCAGGCCACGCGGTGCCGCAGGTCTCCGCTCGCGTCGCCGTCGGCACCGAAGTGCGGCAGCACCTGTTCGCGGATACGGCTCTCGGTGGCCGGACCGTCGAGCGGGACGAGGATGACCGCGTCGGCGACCTCGGCGGCGTAGACGTCGCGCAGCAAGGTGATCAGGCCGTGCGTGGTGCCGATGTAGCGGATGGTGTCCGACTCGGTCCCCGCGACCTCGGCGACGGCGGCACGGGCCGTGGCCGCCTGCGGCGCGATCGCCACCTCGATCTCGAGGGCGACGACGAACCGCGCCTGATCGTGGGCGCCGGCCCGCAGCAGAGAGCGTGCACGCTGCGCCTCACGCAGCGTCTCCCGGCGGACGACGATCGGGAAGGTCTGGGCCACGGCATCCCCCGCGACGGCGACCCGGAAGGCGGGGCGTCCGATGCTCACGGTGCCCTGCGGGGCCGGGATCCGGGTGTCGGTGCGTGCTGTGTCGAGTTCGATGGTCATGCCGGGTACCCCTCGTCGAGGTCTGGTCGGGAAGTGGTGGAGCGGGCGGTCCGGCGACACAGCCGGCCGAGTGCGTCGAGCAGACGGTCGACGTCGTCCGAGGTGGTGCCGGCACCGAAGCTCGCCCGCACCGCGCCCTCGGGACGTCCGAGTCGCTTGAGCAGCGGGTGCGCACAGAACCTGCCGTCCCGCACTCCGATCCCGTGTTCCTCGCTGAGGTACTCGGCGACGGTCCGCGGGGCGACCCCGTCGACGGTGAAGCCGGCGATGCCGACGCGATCGGCCGAGTCGGAGAAGATCCGCAGCGGCTGCACACCGTCGATCTCGACCAGGCCTGCGTCGAGGCGCTCGCACAGCGCGGCCTCGTGGTGGCCGATGGCCTCTGGACCGAGCTCGGCGAGGGCCTCACACGCCTTCGCGATGGACAGCGCGCCCAGCACGTTCGGCGACCCGGCCTCGTGGCGCGCGGCTCCCGAATGCCAGGTGGTGCCCGACTCACCGAGGTCGACGTCGGCGGTCGCTCCCCCACCGGCCAGGTACGGCTCGGCGGCGTCGAACCAGTCCGAGCGTCCGATCAGCACACCGGCGCCGAACGGCGCGTAGGCCTTGTGCCCGGAGAACGCCAGGTAGTCGATGCCGTGGCTGACGATCGAGATCGGCCGGTGGGCGACGAGCTGCGCGGCGTCGACGAGGATGCGGGCGCCGTGGCGGTGCGCGATCGAGGCGAGCCTGCCGATCGGCAGGACCTCGCCGGTGACGTTCGACGCGGCGGTCACCGCGAGCAGCGATGCGGGTCTCGACGCGAGTTCGGCCTCGAGCGCGGCGAGGGTGTCCTCGATGGTGTCGCACGCGGTGACGATCCGAGCCCGGCTGCGACCGTCGCGCGGCGCGCACCAGGGCAGCAGGTTGGCATGGTGCTCGATGTCGAGGACCACGACGTCGCCCGGGGTGATGTGGGCGGCGAGGTTGATCGCGTCGGTGGTGTTGCGGGTGAAGACGACGGTGTCGTCGGTGCGGCCGCGGAGGAAGGCGCGCACGGTCTCGCGGGCCGCTTCGTAGCGGCGGGTGGTGACCTGGGACAGATGGCCCGCGCCACGGTGCACGCTCGCGTACTCGGCGAGGGCGCCCGCGACGTCGGTGGCCACCGAGCTCAGCGCCGGCGCACTCGCCGCGTAGTCGAGATTCGCGTAGGTGACGGTGCCGCCACCGGCGACCGGGACGCACGCGTCGGCGCCGACGACCGGCGCGAGGGCCGGGATGAAAAGCCCGCGATCAGCAACGGCGGAGACGTTGCAGACGGCGGGACGGACGGACTGGGAGACGGGTGCCGAGAGCACAGCAGTCATCGAAAGAAACTCCTCGAGAATCCACACTTGCCGCGTTCGGGTTCGAACTCGGCCAGGTCGTCACCCGGAGCACCCCACCGTGGAGGAGGGTTGCCGACCAGCTAGCCGGGGCTTGTCGCTGGCACTCATGACCTGCGTCAAGAGTCGCCGAAACCCTCAGGGGGTGTCAATTTGAAATCAGCGTGATTCGAAGTTAGGGCAGGCTTACCTGTACGCTGATCCCCGTGTCTTCGATCAGCGAGGTCTTCGTGTTGTCACGCCCGCACGGCACCGTGCGCGGCGAGGGGGTAGTCGAGGCGTTCACCGATGTCGACGAGGCGTCGGCGGCGTTGCGCGCGGGCAAGGTCACCGCGCTGACCGGAGCGATCCCCTTCGACCGGCGCGACCGCGCGGCGCTCGTCGCACCCGCCCGCCTCGACGTCAGCCCGACCCCACTGGTCGGCGGCCCCCCAACGGCACGACGCGCGATCTCGACGGTCTTCCATCCCGACACCGAGGAGCATCGCGAGCGCATCGCCCACGCGGTGAAGCGGATCGTGGCCGGCGACGTCGACAAGGTCGTCCTGGCGCGAAGCGTCGAGATGCTCCTCGACGAGAAGGTCGACCCGCTCGAACTGCTCGACGCGTTCGCCGGCGGCAACGTCGAGCACAACGCCTTCGGTGTGGACCTCGACGCCGCAACGGGATCCGGCTCCTGGCTCCTGGGCGCGAGTCCCGAAGTGCTGCTACGGAAATCCGGGGCCACGGTGACCTGCCACCCGTATGCGGGATCGGCGCCGCGCTCGGCCGACCCGGTCACCGACCGCGCCACCGCCGAACGGTTGACGGCCTCGACGAAGGATCTCGCCGAGCACGCGTTCGTCGTCGGCCATATCCGCGAACGACTCTCCCATCTCTGCGACGACGTCGACGCGCCATCCACGCCGCGGCTGCAGTCGACCGGCGAGGTGTGGCACCTGGCCACCCCGATCCACGCGACCCTGCGCGACCCGTCGACCACCGCCCTCGACCTGGCACTGCTGCTCGGGCCGACGCCTGCGGTGTGCGGAACCCCGAGTGACGTTGCGGCACAGATCATCCGCGACGTGGAGGGGGAACGCGGCTTCTACGCCGGATCGGTCGGATGGTGCAACGCCGACGGCGACGGGGAGTGGATGGTCGCCATCCGCTGCCTCGAACTCGCCGCGGACCGCCGAAACGTGCGCACCTGGGCCGGCGGCGGCATCGTCGAGCATTCGGACCCGCAGGCCGAACTGGAGGAGACCACGTTCAAGCTGCGGACCGTCCTGAATGCCCTGGGTCTCGGTGGTGACTGACGACTTCCTGATCGCCCGTCGCGGCGCGTCGCCACGATCGGGAGCACGGCCGGGAGAACCGAAGGGACGCATTCCGGCCTCGGTACGAGAGGCCGGGCAACGCCGCAACGGCTGACGGGTCAGCCCAGGGCCTGGTCGAGGTCCCCGAGCAGGTCGTCGATGCCCTCGAGACCGACCGACAGCCGCACCACCGAGTCGCTCAGGCCGATGGCCTCGCGACCCTCGGGTCCCATCGCGCGGTGGGTGGTGGTCGCCGGATGCGTGATGAGCGACTTCGAATCCCCGAGGTTGTTGGAGATGTCGATGACGCGCAGCGAGTTGAGCACCTCGAAGGCGCGCTTCTTGCCGTCGACGCCGTCGCGGTCGTTGAGCTCGAAGGTCACCACGGTTCCGCCGCCGGACATCTGGCTCGTGGCCAGGTCGTACTGCGGATGCGACTTCAGGAACGGGTACTTCACCCAGCGGACGCGCGGATCGGCCTCGAGGAACTCGGCGATGCGCATCGCCGAGTTCACCGAGGCATCGACGCGCAGGCGCAGCGTCTCGAGCCCCTTGACCAGCGTCCAGGCGTTGAACGGGCTCAGCGCCGGACCGGTATGGCGCATGAGCTGCTGCACCGGGCCGTCGATGTACTCCTTGGTGCCGAGCACCGCGCCGCCCATCACCCGGCCCTGGCCGTCGATGTGCTTGGTGCCCGAGTAGACGATGACGTCGGCGCCGAGGTCCAGACCGCGCTGCAGCAGCGGGGTGGCGAAGACGTTGTCGAGCACGACCTGCGCGCCGGCGGCGTGGGCCAGCTCGGACACCTTGCGGACGTCGACGAGGGTCTGCATCGGGTTCGACGGGGTCTCGAAGAACACCGCGGTGGCGGGCCTGGAGAGCGCGCGCTCCCACTGCTCGAGGTCCTCACCGTCGACGAACTCGGTCTCCACCCCCCAGCGGGGCAGGATCTCGTTGCACACGACGAAGCACGAGCCGAAGAGGCTGCGAGCCGCGACGAGCCGGTCGCCGGCCTTCAGCAGCGCGCCGAGTGCGACGAACACCGCGGCCATGCCGCTGGCGGTCGCGAAGCATGCCTCCGCACCCTCGAGTTGGCGCAGGCGCTCCTGGAACATGTGCACGGTCGGGTTGCCGTAGCGGGAGTAGACGAACCGCTCGTCCTCACCGGTGAACGCGCGCTCGGCCGCCTCGGCCGAGTCGTAGACGTAGCCGCTGGTCAGATACAGCGCCTCGGCGGTCTCGTAGAAACCCGAACGGGCCAGGCCGCCGCGCACTGCGATGGTGTCGGGCGAGACACCCTCCGGCAGTTCGCGACTCACGGGCACCTCAATACTCACGATTGCCTCCACGGCAGGTTCTCGGCACGCCATCCGGACGCACCACGATGGTCGTTCTCGTCGAGGGCACCCTCGAATCCGTCGAGCACGTTGTAGGCCTTCTTGATGCCGGCCGCGGTCGCCGCCTCGGCGGCGCCCATCGACCGGTGGCCCGAGCGACAGATGAAGATGACCTCGGTGTCGTCGGTGACACCGGCGTCACGGATCTGGGACAGGAAGTCCGGGTTGCGCTGCCCGTCCGGGTAGGTCGTCCACTCGGCGAAGATGGTCCGCTTGCCGAGGATCTCGAGATCGGGGACCCCCACGAACGACCACTCGGCCTGCGTCCGACAGTCCACCAGGACCGCGTCCGGGTTGTTCTCGAGCTTCTCCCACGCTTGACGCGGGGTCAGGTCGCCGGCATAGCTCATTCGGAACACACCTTCCATTCGCCGTTCTCGCGGACCACGATCGTGTCGGCGACCTGCTCGTCGCCGGACGATTTCTCATGGTGCCAATGAACCTTCGCGGTCGCCCGGTCGCCGTTCACCACCAGATCGGTGATCTCGGGGATCTCGATCTGGCCGTTCTTCTCCACCGAGGCCTTGCTGTCGGCCACGAAGTCCGCCTCCGACGGGAAATCGGGCTTCGCGAGGTCGGCGGCGCACGTGGCGCCGCGGAACTTCGCGTAGTCCGCACCGTTGCGGGCGCTGTAGAGGTCGTTGATCGCGTACTGGACCTTCGCGTCGTCGCTGACGCGTTCCTCGGCGGGACGCGAGATGTTCGACAGCACGATCCCGAGCACGAACAACGCGACGAGCCCGAACGCCACGAAGAACGGCCACGCCTTCGACCAATTCGAAGGTCCGTCCTCGACGAGGGCGGCGTTCACGTCGTCATTCGACACGTTCGCCTTCGACGATACGCCGCGCGCAGGCTTGTTCGATGCCGCGCCCCGGGACGCGGCGTTCTTCCCGCCGGGCTTGCCCTCGGGGCTCCCGCCTGCAGCTTTGGCCATGGCGCGAAGTGTATCGACCGCCCCAGTGTGACTTCCGTCCGGCCGCGAAGCGGACGGCGCAACAGTACCGTCCGGCCGCGAAGCGGACGGCGCAACAGTACCGTCCGGACGGCGCAACAGTACCGTCCGGCCGCGAAGCGGACGGCGCAACAATACCGTCCGGCCGCGGCGGGAGCCGTCGCATCAACCGGGACTGTCGCATCAACCGGGACTGGGGTCTCAGATGATCCGTAGGGTGGTTTCGACAGTGCTGTCCACCGGCGAGGACTCCCATGCGACTGCGAAACCCTCGGCTGTCGGGCGTGCTGCTGACCGTGTCGGCCGCCGCCCTGATCGCCACATCCTGCTCTGCTCCCGCGGAGGACTCCCATGACGATGCCGCGCGGGTCCCCGCCCCCGAGGCCGGTGCGATCCCGGTGACGGTGCAGCAGGTCTATGCGCCCGCCGTCGTCGAGCGCGCGCCGACGCGGATCGCCGCGATGGGCGTCGGCGACGGTGACACCCTCCTTGCCCTGGGCGTCGTCCCGACGACGATCGCGCCGTTCGCCGACCCGGATCAGGCGACCGCCCCGTGGAATGCGGAGCTCATCGGCGACAGCGAGCCGGTGGTGCTGCCGAACACCGCGTCGGCGTTCGGCGACGAGATCCCGAAGGCGCTGGCCACCGGCCCGGACCTGATCACCGCGGTGGGCGCCGATCCGACGCGCGACCAGTTCGACCTGCTCGGCAAGACCGCGCCGACGATCCTGCGGCCCGCGCAGTATCGGCCGTGGCAGGTGCCGTGGGATGCGCAGACGATCCAGATCGGTACCGCGATCGGGCAGCCGGCGAACGCAAAACGCAAGGTCGACGAGACGAACGACTTCCTCGCCGGGGTTCGCGCGGAGAACCCGATGCTGGCCGGCAAGACGGCCGTCGTGGTCACCGCGAGTCCGACCGGCGGGGTCTCGGTCTACGGTCCCGAGGACGGTCGCGGGCAGACCGTCGCCGGGTACGGTCTGCAGTTCCCGCCGGCGTTGAACGACGTGATCACCAATGGCTTCTACGGAGATCTCCCGGCCGAGAGCCTGAACCGGCTCGACGCCGCCGACCTGGTGATCGCGGTCGACTGGGAGGGCGCCAACGACAAGCTGCGCGCAAGTCCCGCCTTCCAACGGTTGGAGGTCGCACGTTCGGGCCGTGTCGTGTACCTGCCCCAGGATGTCGGGACCGCGATGTCGGTGCCCACCGTCCTCACCATCCCGTGGGTCGCGGATGCCGCGGTCGGCCCCATCGCGGAGGCCGCGACAAAACGCTGAAAACGCGCAGGGGCCGTCCTGAACCGCCCCGATCACGCCGAACTCGGAAAGTGAGGATTACCTCACAGGCAATTTTGGCCGGGGACACCGAACGCCTACCGTAGAAGAGATAGGCCACACCCAAGCGTGCCGACTTGCGAATCCGTCGAGTTTCGTGTCTGCGCGCGCCGACAACGGAAGACACCTACTCCATGAGCGACAACAGCCGCCCGCTTCGGGTTGCGATCGTCGGTGCGGGTCCCGCGGGGATCTACGCCGCCGACGCGTTGATGAAGTCCGACACCGCGAAGGATCGCGGCGTCAGCATCGACCTTTTCGAGCGTATGCCGGCTCCGTTCGGGCTGATCCGTTACGGCGTCGCACCCGACCACCCGCGCATCAAGGGCATCATCACCGCCCTGCACAAGGTCCTCGACAAGCCGCAGGTCCGCTTGCTCGGCAATGTCGATTACGGCACCGACATCACCCTCGATGAGCTCAAGCAGCACTACGACGCGATCATCTTCTCCACCGGCGCCACCGACGACCGCGCCCTGAACATCCCCGGCATCGACCTCGAGGGCAGCTACGGCGCCGCCCAGTTCGTCGCCTGGTACGACGGGCATCCCGACTTCCCGCGCACCTGGCCGCTGGACGCCGAGAAGGTCGCCGTCATCGGCGTGGGCAACGTCGCCCTCGACGTCGCGCGCGTGCTGGCCAAGACCGGTGACGAACTGCTGCCGACGGAGATCCCGCACAACGTCTACGAGGGACTCAAGGCCAACAAGGCCGTCGAGGTCCACGTATTCGGTCGGCGCGGCCCCGCCCAGGCGAAGTTCACCCCGCTCGAGCTCAAGGAGCTCGACCACTCGCCGAACATCGAGGTCATCGTCAACCCCGAGGACATCGAGTACGACGAGGGCTCGGTCGTCGCCCGGCGCGGCTCGAAGATCACCGACCAGGTCGCCACGATCATCGAGAACTACGCCATCCGCGAGCCCAAGCAGGGTGCGATCCACAAGCTGTTCCTGCACTTCTTCGAGAGCCCGGTGGAGATCCTCGGCGAGAACGGCAAGGTCGTCGGCCTGCGCACCGAACGCACCGAGCTCGACGGCACCGGCAACGTCAAGCCGACCGGCAAGTACACCGACTGGGAGGTCGGCGCGGTCTACCGTGCGGTCGGCTACCTGTCGGACAACCTGCCCGAGATCCCGTTCGACGCCCAGGCCGGCGTCATCCCCAACGAGGCGGGACGTGTCTTCGACGAAGGCGAGCAACTGACCGGCATCTACACCACCGGCTGGATCAAGCGCGGCCCGGTCGGCCTCATCGGCCACACCAAGGGCGACGCCAACGAGACCGTCGACTGCATCCTCAAGGACATGGAGGCCGGCAGGCTCCTCGAGCCCGCCGACCCCTCCGAGGACTCGGTCGTCGAGCTGCTCGAGGCCAAGAACATCCCGTTCACCACCTGGGACGGCTGGTACCGCCTCGACGAGCACGAGCGCGCTCTCGGCGCGGCCGAAGGCCGCGAGCGCATCAAGGTCGTCGAACGCGAGGAGATGCTCGCCGCATCGGAGCCGCACAAGGTCGCGCGCCCGACCGGCTAGTCCGACGGATCCGACAACAGAAGAGGGCGACCGGTTTTCGACCGGTCGCCCTCTTCGCGTATGTGCGTTGTCGGTGCGTCTTCGGCTCGAGGTCGTCGAGCCGTGCGCATGTCAGCGAGCCGGGATCTCCGGCGTCCCTGCGACATTCACGCCGCCACCCGACTGCGAGCCGGGCGAGAAGCGATTGAACGGATTGTCGATGCGGCGAACGTTCCACCAGAACCCTGCGTTGTCGAGCAGGTTCTCGGCGTAGTCGGAGATCGTGTAGCCGGAGATCGATGACGGGAAGCAGCCGAACCAGGTGGTCTTGATGGTCATCGACTTGTCCTTCTCCAGCTTCCTGGTGAACTTGGTCGCGCCGCCGATCTCCTGGAGCGTGACGTTCGGGAAGTCGGCGCCACGCGCGGTGACCGTCATGAAGCGGGTCATGCTCCATGCGTTCTTCCACTCGGTGCCCGGCTGTGCGAACTGGCAGTAGACGCCACCGGTCAACACGAGGTTGGGCGTTGCGGCCCGGGCCTCGGACACGCCCACGAGCGATCCAGCTGCCACACCTGCCGCGGCCAGCACCCCGACGACGGCTCGCTTGAACGATTTCATCGATCCTCCTTGTGTTGGAAGCCCCAGTGCGTGAAGCCCTGACGTCATCCGGACTATCGACCCGCACCGACCGCAGTGTTACCGCAGACACAGTCGCGGCCCGGCGACCACGGGTCTTTCGTTATGCGAACTTTATAACCGAGTGGGTGCCGAAGCCGCGATGACCTCGATTGGTAAGGTGACCCTTCGTGCGCCAACCCCTCCGTGTTCTCGGCATTCCCGTGCTGATCGCGGCACTCCTCGGGTTGGTCATCGCGTCGGTCATGTTCGGCACCCGCCCGGTGCCCCTGGGCGCGGTCTGGTCGAGCTTCTCCACCGGCCTCGGCGAGGTCTGGGACTCCGTCATCGGCCTTCGGATGCCGCACGTCCCCAAGGACACCGACATCGACGGCATCGTCTGGGACCTCCGCATCCCCCGCACCCTCCTCGGTCTCGCCGCCGGTCTCGCGGTCGGCGCGGCGGGCGCCATCACGCAGGGCCACACGCGCAACCCGATCGCCGACCCCGGCATGCTCGGTGTGAACGCCGGCGCTGCGTGCGCGGTCGTGAGCGGCATCTACCTGCTCGGGATCACCAGCCCGGTCGCCTTCATGTTCTTCGGGCTCCTCGGTGCGATCATCGCGGCGACCGTCGTGTTCGGGCTGTCCGCGCTGAGCGGTTCGAGTCCGCTCACCCTCGTCCTCGCCGGCACGGGGCTGACCGCGATGCTCACCGCCGTGACGTCGTCGATCGTGCTGGTCGACACCGCGTCGCTCGACCAGTGGCGGTTCTGGAGCGTCGGTTCGACGGCCGGGCGCGGCATCGACGTGTTCTGGGCGAGCCTGCCGTTCATCGCCATCGGCCTGATCCTGGCACTGGCCAGCGGGTTCTTCCTCAACGTCCTGAGCCTCGGCGACGACATGACCAAGGCGCTCGGCTCGCGCGTGATGCTCATCCGCGGCCTCGGCATCCTGACGATCACCCTGCTGATCGGCGCCGCGACCGCGGCATGCGGTCCCATCGTGTTCCTCGGGCTGGTGGTCCCGCACATCGCCCGGGCCATCGTCGGCGCCGACTACCGCTGGATCATCCCCTACTCGGCACTGTTGGGCGCCATCCTGCTGGTCGGCTGCGACATCCTCGGCCGGATCGTCGCACGCCCGGGCGAGGTCCAGGTGGGAGTGATGTTGGCGGTCGTGGGCGCGCCGTTCCTGATCGCGATGGTCCGCCGGCGGAGGTTGGCATCGGTATGAGCGCACTGAAGACCCCTGCCGTCGCACCGCACCCCGGCGGGTTCCGGATCGCCGGCGGGCCTGCGTCGTTCGTCGTCCGTCCGCGGATGCTCGTCGTCGCGCTGGTCGCGGCGATCGCCGCCGTCGTGCTGTTCCTCACCGGTGTCGGCGTCAGCGACTTCCCCCTCACCCCGGTCGACGTCGCACGGATCCTCCTCGGCGGCGGCACCCGGGTCGAGAACGTGGTGGTCTTCGACGTCGCGCTGCCGCGCGCCCTCGTCGGCCTGCTGGTCGGCATCGGGCTCGGGATGTCGGGCTCGCTCACCCAGCTCATCTCGCAGAACCCGCTGGCCACCCCGGACATCCTGGGCATCACCGCCGGGGCAAGCGCTGCGGCGGTCGCGGCCATCGCCTTCTCCACGACCGGCTGGGGCGGATGGCTCGGCGACCTCGGCGTCGCCACGTCGGCGCTGCTCGGCGGTCTCCTGACGGCAGTGGTGATGTACGTCCTCGCATGGCCGGGCCGCAAGGCCAACAGCGGCATCAACCCGTTCCGGCTGGTGCTGATCGGCGTCGGCATGACCTGGTTGCTGCAGGCCATGACGAACTTCCTGCTCACCCGCGCCGACATCCGCGACGTGGGCCGCGCCCAGGTCTGGCTGGTCGGCTCGGTCGCCAACGTCGGATGGTCCAACGTGTGGCCCGTGGTGGGCGCGGTCGTGGTCGGCGTCGTCGTGGTGGTGGTGCTGTCCCGGCAGATCGGGATGTTGAGTCTCGGACCGGATCTCGCCCGCGGGCTCGGCGTGCGTACCGGCGCGGTGTCGACGACCCTGCTGCTGACCGCGGTCGCGGTCAGCGCGCTCTGCGTGTCCGCGGCCGGTCCGATCGCCTTCGTCGCGCTGCTCGCCCCGCAGATCGCGCTGCGCCTGGCCGGGACCGCGGTGCCGACCCCGTTGCTGTCCGGGCTCGTCGGCGCGTCGCTGGTCCTCGGCGGTGACCTGCTGTGCCGCACGGTCCTGCCGGGTGGTCTCCCGGTCGGCATCGTGACCGCGGCGATCGGCGGCCCGTTCCTCATCTACCTGATGATCATGATGTCCCGGAAGGCGACCGTATGACCCTGCCCCGCACCGATGCGACCGGCTCGCCGGCCTCCCGCCTGCGCGGCGTCGGCCTGACCGTCGGCTACGACCAGCGTGTGGTGATCGACGGCCTGGACATCGAGATCCCCGACGGCAAGGTCACCACCATCATCGGCTCCAATGGCTGCGGCAAGTCGACGCTGCTGCGCTGCCTCGCACGCCTGCTGCCTCCGCGGTCCGGCACCGTCTACCTCGACGGCGAGGACATCACCCGCCTCCGGCCCAGGCAGGTCGCCCGGACCCTGGCGATCCTGCCGCAGAACCCCGTGGCACCCGAGGGCCTGACGGTCGCCGACCTGGTCGCCCGGGGCCGGCATCCGCATCAGCGCTGGTATCAGCAGGCCACCGCCGCCGACGAGGCCGCCGTCGCCGAGGCCATGGAGATGACCGACACCCTCGGCCTGGCCGACCGCACCCTCGACGCGCTGTCGGGTGGCCAGCGGCAGCGGGTGTGGATCGCGCTGACCCTCGCACAGGGCACCAACCTCATCCTGCTCGACGAACCGACCACCTACCTCGACCTCGCGCACTCCATCGACGTCCTCGACCTCGTTCGCAGGCTGCGCGACCGGCACGGCAAGACCGTGGTGATGGTGCTGCACGACCTCAACCTCGCGGCGCGCTACAGCGACTCGCTGGTCGTGATGAAGAACGGAGCGATCGTGACCTCCGGCGCCCCCTCGGACGTCATCGGCCCGGAGCTGCTCGACGAGGCGTTCGGCCTGCGCGCGCACGTCATGACCGACCCGGTGTCGGGTGGCCCGCTCATCGTCCCGTTGGACGCTCACACACGCGGCCTGTGACTCAGGGGGCGGCGCCCTCCCCGGAATCCCCCTTCCGCCGGGCATCGTCCGCGAGCATCAGTTCCCGCAGCGAGTCGTAGACCGGCGGCGTACCCGCCAGGTGCGCGACGAGCACCGCGGCCGCCGTCGCGGCGAGCATGGGGATCGCGACGGTGGTGGTCGCGCTCATCTCCATCACCACGACGATGCCGGTGAGGGGCGCCCGGACGACCGCGCCGAACAACGCCGCCATCCCGGTGAGGACCAGCGCGTCGCGCAGCGTCGAATCCGGTTGCGGGATCAGCGCATCGAAGCCCGCCGCGAACAACACACCCCACAGCGCACCGAGCGCGAGCATCGGTGCGAACAGTCCGCCGGGTGTACCCGCCGCATACGACAGCGGCCCCGCGAAGAACCGCACCACGAGCAGCAGCGCGACGACCGGGAGCACGATCGAACCGTCGAAGATCTTCTGTGCGAGGCCTTCTCCGCCGCCGGCCGCACCCGAGTCCATCACCATCAGGGCGCCGACCACAGCCCCGATGAGCGCGGCCTTCACGATCTGCGGGACGTGCGCGAACCTGCGGACCAGCGCGATCGCCGCGAGGACCGCGCGGCTGTAGACGATTCCCATCGCCCCGGTGACGAGGCCGAACACCGCGAAGACCGGCAGCAGCGTGATCGAGGGCGTGGACACCGGGCCGACGACGAAGTCCGGCCGGTCACCGAGGATCATGCGGGAGAAGGCCACCGCGACGGCGACCGCGAAGACGGTGGGGATGACCAACCGCATGCGGAAGGACTTGGCGACCTCCTCGAAGGCGAACAGCGCGCCGGCCAGCGGCGCGGTGAAGGCGACCGCGAGACCGGCCCCGGACAGCGCGGTCTGCATGACCCGCACGTCGTGTTCGTCGAGGTCGGCGCGCTTGGCCGTCTCGGAGCCGACGGCGGCGCCCATGTGGACCGTCGGCCCCTCACGTCCCAGGATGAGGCCGGAGCCGATCGCGACCAGGCCGCCGGCGAACCGCGCCGGGATCACCCGCAGCGGCGCCGGCCGCGCCTCGCCGCGCTCCACCGCCTCGACATGCTGGATGCCGCTGCCCGCCGACATCGGCACGAGGCGCGAGATGAACGCGCCGATGGCCGCCCCGGCCGCGGTGACCGCGACAGGGATGAGCCAGCCCGGAGCGCCGAGTCCGAGCGCCCAGTCGAGCATCTCGAGCCGCCACCGGTCGACGTGGTCGAGGCACCAGCGGAAGGCGCCGCCGAGCACGCCGGTCACGCAGCCCGCGACGACGGCCAGGACACACAGGCCGATCAGGTCGCGGTCGCCGGACTTCGGTGAGGTCACAGATGGAAAGCTACCGCGTCCGAGGGGCCTTAGGATGTGTCCACACCGAGAGGAGCGGCTGTGGCACAGAACCGTCCACCGGCCCCTCCCGCCGAACCGGATCACTGGCGACCCTCGGTCTGGTTGAGGGCGCTCGTGGCCACGGAACCCAGCCCGTGGCCGATCGGTGCGGGCGGGGGTCACACTCGCCGGTCCGCTCGTCGTCGGGGTGGCCGTCGACGAGCTGGTGATCGGCCTCTGGATCAGTCTGGGTGCGCTGATGCTCGCCGCCGGCGAGAAGCCTGCGACCTACCGGACGCGCTTCATGCAGTGCGCGGTCATCACACCGCTCGGGTCATCGGCGGTGCTGCTCGGCGCGCTGTCGGAGGTGCCCAGCCTGGTCGCCGTCGCGGTGATGACCGCGGTCGCGTTCGTCGCCGGCATCCTCAGCGGGTACTCGGCTGCGTTGTCGATGGGCAGCATGCAGGCGATGATCCTGTCGGCGGTCTCGATCGGGGTGCCCGCCGCGGACCCCTACTGGCGCTCGGCACTGCTGGTCGCGGCCGGCGGTGTGCTCTACACGGCGGTGCTGGGCATCGAGGCGCTCACCGATCGTCGACGCCCCGTCCGCGCTGCACTGGCGGACATCATGTCCGCTCTCACCGCACTGGCGGAGGCGCGGGCCGCCGGCTCCGACGATCTCTCCGAGCTGCGTGCGGCGGCGATGGAATCCATCGACGAGCTCACCTCGATGGCGGTGACGCACCGCGCGACGGCGTCCGGCCCGTCCGCCGACAGCTATCGTGCAGGCGCCGTCATCCGCACCGCCGACGCACTCATGGCACGACTGATGTCGACGGCGACCACGCCGCAGCAGGCCCGGCACGCAGCGGCCCGGTTGGCCGAGTTCGGGCAGGCCGTCGCGGCCGACCGCCGGCCGGGTCCCCGAACGGTAGGGCCCGACACCGACGAGACCCTGCACCGGGTCGATGCGCTGGAGGCGGCGATCTGGGGCGGGACGGTGGCCGGCACGGGAATGCCCGATCCCGGTCGACGTCGACTCACCTGGCCCGGCAACGAACTCCTCGGGTCCGCCGGACGTTTCGCGTTGTGCATCTGCGTCGCGTACGTCGTCTGCTTCTCCACGCCGGTCGGCCATCCGTACTGGGTTCCGCTGACCGTCGCCATGGTGATGAAACCGGATCTCGGATCGATCTTCTCGCGGGCGGTCAACCGGTGCATCGGGACGATCCTCGCCGCGCTCGGGGTGACCGTACTCGGCGTCGTCATCGACCGTCCGATCGAGATCGCATGCGCGGTGGGGGTTTTCGCCGCGTGTATGCCCTGGGCGATGGGGCGCTCCTACCTCTACCAGACGCTCTTCCTCACCCCGGTCATCCTGTTCACGCTCGACCTGGTGCGCAGCCACGACACGACGGTCCTCGACCTGGCGGCCGAGCGCATGATCAACACGTCCGCCGGCGCGCTCATCGTCGTCGTGCTCGGTTATCTCCCGTGGCCCTCGACGCGGCACGCGCGGATCGGCCCGACCTTCGTCTCCGTGCTGGGGTCGTTGGCGGAGTATGCCCGTGAGGTCGGGGCGCAGGCGCCCGAGGAGACCATCTCCGCGCACCGGTTGCAGACCTACCACCAGTTGTCCGATGCCCGGGTGACGCTGCAACGCACGCTGTCCGAGCCACCACCCGCGGGCGTCGAGTCGTGGGCGTGGATTCCCGTGGTGGCGACGGCGGAGAGCATCGCCGACGCCATCACCGCAGCATCGGCGACGTCGCTGGATTCCGCAGCAGCGGAGCGGTTTTCGGAGCTCGCCGGGGAACTCGAAGAGCTGAGTCGTGGGGAATCCACGCGCGCCGGTGTCGGGGAGCGGCACCTGCACGCCCCCGCCGACCCCTCTTCCCTCTCGGACGACCCGGCGGTGAACCGCCTCGACGACGCGATCCGGCACCTGCGTTCGATGCTGCGGCCCACCGAGACCGAGCAGTCGTCGACCGCCGGGTAGGCGGCAGGAATCAGGTGAGCTCCGCCACGACGTCCGCAGCCCGGCGGAGCTGGTCGAGGTCCGAACTGGTCGGGATGAGATGCACCTCGTCGGTGCCGATGTCGGCGAAGCGGCGCAGCACCTCGGCGAGTTCGGTCTCGGTACCCGCCCACCCGGTGGTGGGCGCGATGGCGTCGACGATCTCGCGCGGGATCCAGTTCATGTAGTGACGCAGGTGCCGGGTCACCTGGGCGCGCGGGGCGTCTCCCTCCCCGAGGGCGAACCAGAACGACGTCGCCAGGTGCGGAGCGTCCCGCCCCGCCTCGGCCCACGCCGACCGCGCGACGTCGAACAGTTCCGACTGCTTGCGCAGGTCGAGGTCCAGGGTGACGCCGGCGAGGCCGTCGGCCCACCGTGCGGCGCTGCGGATCGTCTTGGGCCCGGTGGTGCCTACGTGCAACGACGGACCGCCCTTCCGGTGCGGTGCGGGCCCGACCGGCAGCACCGACTCGGTGAGCTTCTCCCCCGCCCACACCCGCTTCATCGTCTCGGCGCGTTCGGCGAGCTGCCGCATGGTCTGCGTCGACGGGTCGGCGCCGACGGCGAGGTAGTCCTCGTGGCGTCCGCCGACGCCGAGCGCGACGGTGAGCCGTCCCTCCGCGAGCAGGTCGCCGGTGGCGAGGGACTTCGCGAGCATCACCGGGTCGTGGAGCTGCGGCACGACGACCGTCATGACCAGCGGGACCCGTCGCGTCCACGCGGCCGCGGCACCGAGGAAGGTCAGGCATTCCGGATTGTCGAAGGCGATGCGCTCACCCCAGCAGAGGGAGCTGAACGGGCCGTTGTCGATGGTGGTGGCCCATGAGCGGAGCGTGTCGGCGTCGAGGTCCGGCTCCATCACGGGCATCGTCATCCCGATGCGCACGGCCGCCATTCTCACACGAATCCCGCTGTGGCGAGCCCGTTTTCACGCAATCCGAGACAACCGGCGTCACCAGGCGAAAGCGCCGCCGATCCAGATGGCGGTCGCAACCAGCGCGAAGAGCAGTTCGATGCCGACGGTCTTCACCGCCGCCCGGAGTGCGGCGACCGCACCGCGCCACGCGCGGTCGAGGCTCTGGGTGCGGACGAGCTCCGACGCCATCGCCCCGACGACGAAGCCGAGGAGCAGACCGAGGACGGGCACCACGAAGAACCCGATGATGCCGACGAGCCCGCCGGCCACCACCGTCCGGTTCGGGATGCCGTCCGATCGCAGCGAACGCCCGGCGACGAGGTACTTGACGACCTCACCGACGGCCAGCGCGAACGACGCGGCCGCGAACACCGACCACGCCCAGCCGCCGACGGCCAGCGCCCACCCGAACAGGGCGACCGCGATCAGCAGGGTGCCCGGCAGGACGGGGACGACGATCCCGATCAGGCCGACGAGAACGACGGCCGCGACGAGCAGCTCCCCCCAGAACGGCACCGGTGCAGGTGCCCGTCAGCTGTGGGTGCCGGGCGCGCCGGCGTCGTCGGGGTCCCCGGACTTGGACAGCGAGGTCATCACCGGAGCCGGGCGCGGCGGGCCGGCCGGACGGGGCGGGACCCCGGGACGCGGCCCCGGGGGCACGGGGCCGCCGGCCGGTCCGGGGCGTGGCCCGGCGGCAGGACGGGGACCGGGCTGGGCCGGACCGGGAGGCGGCGGCACCGGACGCCCCGGCGGAGGAGGCGGCACGGGCCGCCCGGGTGGCGGCGGGACCGGTGGACCGGCGACGGGCGCGGGCGGCGGGCCGGCCGGGGCCACCGGGGGCGGACCCGGTCGGCGCGGCGGCACCGGCGGGGGCAGCACCGTGGCCCTGCGGACCGCGGGACGCCCCGACACCGGCTGCACCAGCGATGCGGCGCGCACCGCGCGCTCGCGGGCGGTCGGCACGTCGTCGGCCGTCGCGGTCACCACGCCCATCCGGCGGCGGTGGAAGCTCTCGGGCTTGCCGAAGAGACGGATGTCGGTCTCCGGCACCGCGAGTGCCGCGGCGACGTTCTCGAAACCGATCGCCTTCTCGTTCAGCTGGCCGTAGATCACCGCGGACGCGCCGGGCGACGCCAGGGTGACGTCGACCGGGAGGCCCAGAATGGCACGGGCGTGCATCTCGAACTCGCTCAGGCGCTGCGTCGCCATCGTGACCAGGCCGGTGTCGTGCGGGCGCGGGCTGACCTCGGAGAAGTAGACGTCGTCTCCCTTGACGAACAGCTCGACACCGAAAATGCCACGGCCGGCGAGCTTTCCGTCACCGAGCGCGGTCGCGATACGCGCGGCGATGGAGGTCGCCGAAGCGTGTGCATCGGGGCTCATCTCGTGCGGCTGCCAGCTCTCGACGTAGTCGCCGTCGACCTGACGGTGGCCGATCGGCGCACAGAAGTGCGACGTCAGCAGACCGGTCCGCGGGTCGATCGCGCGCACCGTGAGAAGGGTGATCTCGTAGTCGAATTCGATGAAGCCCTCGACGATGACGCGGGTGCCCTTGACGCGTCCGCCGGTGTTGGCGGTCTCCCAGGCGGTCGCGACGTCCTCGGGGCCGCGGACCACGGACTGCCCCTTGCCCGACGACGACATGACCGGCTTGACCACGCAGGGGAACCCGATCTGGCGGGCCGCGACGGTCAGCTCCTCGAGGGAGTCGGCGAACAGGTAGGGCGAGGTGGGCAGGCCGAGTTCTTCGTCGGCGAGGCGTCGGATGCCCTCGCGGTTCATCGTCGCGACGACCGCGGCCGCGGTCGGGATGACCTCCGCGACACCGCTTTCGGCGACCTCGACGAGAGCCTCGGTGGCGATCGCCTCGATCTCGGGCACCACGTAGGCGGGCTTGTGCTTGTCGATGACCGCGAGCAGCGCCTCCTTGTCGGTCATGTCGATGACCTCGGCGTGATGGGCGACCTGCTGGCCCGGCGCGTCGGCATAGCGGTCGACGGCGACGACCTCGACCCCGAGGCGCTGGAATGCGATGACGACCTCTTTGCCGAGCTCACCCGCGCCGAGCACCATCACCTTGGTCGCGGTCGGACTCAGCGGCGTCCCGATGATGTCCGGCGGGCCGATCAGGGGCGCCGGCTGATCTGCGCTGGTCACGCTCTCGCTGTTCGACGTCATTCCCAAATCCTACTTGTCGTCAGTACATGTTCTTTCACGCCTCACACCACCGAGCCGGACGGTGTGACCGACTCAACCGATCAGCTCGTGGACATAGCACCAGCGCCAGCTCTCCCCCGGTTCGGCCGACCGCATCACCGGGTGCCCGGTGTCATGGAAATGGGCGGTCGCGTGTTTGCGCGGACTGGAGTCACAACAACCCATGTAGCCGCAGCTCAGGCACATCCGCAGGTGCGCCCAGTGATCCTCTCCGAGGGCCGCGCACCCCTCACAGGAGAGCTTCTCCCCCGGCGGCGGCACGGGGACCGGCCGGAGATTGGCCGCCGCCTCGGCGAGTTCGGGACAGGGCGCCGACGGGTCCACGACGGTGTCGGGTTCGGGCCGTGAGCGGCGCGTCAGCCGTCGGAGGATCTGCATGTTCCCCATTATCAACGGGCCTTTCGGGGATTACAGTCGCACGGATGAGTGCATCGCTTCTGCTCGTCGCGGTGGTCGCGATCGCGGTGTCCGCGCTCTGTCGGCGATACGGACTGTCCGCACCCCTGGTCCTGGTGACCGTGGGCCTGGCCATCGGCTGGATTCCCGGCCTGCCCACCCCGGAACTGGACCCCGAGCTCGTCCTCTTCCTCATCCTGCCGCCCCTGCTCTACTCGGCCGCGCAGGAGAGCTCGTATCAGGCGATCCGGGCACGGTGGCGCGGCATCGCCACCCTCGCGGTGGGACTCCCGCTGGCGACGACGGCCGTGGTGGGATTCGTCGCCTACCAGACCGTGCCCGGCCTCACCGTGCCCGCGGCGCTCGTCCTCGGCGCTGTGGTGGCCCCGCCCGACGCGGTGTCGGCGCAGGCGATCGGGCGGCGCCTCGGCCTCCCGCGGCCGGTGATGACGCTGCTCGGCGGCGAGAGCCTGCTGAACGACGCGACCGCGCTCACCGCCTACCGGATCGCGCTGAGTGCCGCGATCGGCGTGACGACGTCCCTGGGCGAGGGGCTGTTGACCTTCGCCCTCGCCGCGGTGGGCGGCCTGGTGATCGGGCTGGTTATCGGCGTCGTCGTGTCCTGGGTGCGTGTGTGGCTGACCGACCCGCCGATGGAGACCGCGATCGGCATGCTCGTGCCCTTCGCCACCTATTTCATCGCCGAGACGGCGCACGCCTCGGGCGTCATCGGCGTCGTCACGGCCGGGTTGTTCCTGGGCCAGCGTTCGGTGCGTCTCGGCTACGCCACCCGCCTGCAGGACGAGGCGGTGCGCAAATCCATCGACGTCATCCTCGAGGCATTCGTGTTCCTGCTGATCGGCGTGCAGATGCCGTTCCTCATCGAGGGCGTCAAGACCGAGTCCTGGGTGCAGTTGGCGATGGACGCCGCGGCGGTCCTCACCGCGACCATCGTGGTGCGGTTCCTGTGGGTCTACGCGTCCGCGTTCCTCGCCCGGCGGCTGGTTCCACGGGCCCGGGCGCGGGAACCGGCCCCGAGCGCGGCGTCGGTGTTCGTGGTCTCCCGGGCCGGGATGCGCGGCGTGGTCTCCCTGGCCGCCGCGTTCGGCATCCCACTGACCACCGACGGCGGCGAACCGTTCCCGGCCCGCCCCGAGATCCTGTTCCTCACCTTCGTCGTGGTGGTGGGCACGCTCCTCGTCCAGGGCACGACGCTGCCGTGGGTGATCCGGGCGCTCGGCGTCACGGGCGACGACCGCGCCCGGGACCGGCTGGCCTACGCCGCAGCCCAGGACCGGGCGGCCCGGGAGGCGACGAGGCGACTCGACGAGATCGCCGCGCAGTACGGCGACGACGACCCGATGCGGATGCAGGTGGCACTCATGCGCAAGTGGATCACCACGCAACGCAACGTGGCCTGGGAGGAACTGGGCCGCGGCCCGGAGACGATCGGCGAGAGCCCCACCGCCATGGGCTCCCGAATCCGCAAGGAACTCCTGCAATTGCAGCGCTCGGTGTTCATCGAGGAACGCGACGCCGGGCGCATCGACGACGAGGTCCTCCGGATGGCCCTGCGGCGGCTCGACTTCGCCGAGGGACAGGGCGACCGGGAGTAGGCACCCCACACCCGCACAACCGGTCACCGCGGGAGCGACCGCCACCGGGTCATCCGCCCGAACGAGGGCGGGGAGTTCTGCCCATGGTGCGGCGGAGAACTCCCTCCTAGCTTGGGTTCTCATGACGAAGACGACACTCCGCCTGGCCACCGCCGGCGCATCCCTGGCCATCGCCGCCGGCGCGTTCGCCGTCGCCGGTACCTCGACCGCCTCCGCCGCTTCGCTCGCGCCGTCGTGCGACGCGAACCAGCGCCACGTGACCTCGGTCGTCACCGCGAACTCCGCGGCGACGATCTGCGCCCACGGCGACGGCGACCTCGAGTACCGCGGTCTGGCACGCAGCACCGGCAACACTCTCTGCATACCGGTGACCGAGGTCCACCGGCAGGAGAACGGCAGCGGCCGCCACTACTACGTCGCCCACAACAACGGCCACAAGTACATGGTCTTCGACGGTCTCGGCCTGAGCATCGTCGGGCCCGACGGCATCCTCATCAGCTCCGAAGACGCGATCTGACCGGCACTACGAGGTGGCCGGCCCCGAATCCCCCTCGGCCACAGCCGCATAGATCACCGTCTCGGCCTTGCGCCCTCGCAAGGGCAGCCGCTCCAGCCGCTCCCAGTGCCTCGCCTCGGAGGCCGACGCGGCCTCGACCGCTCGCTCCGAGGCGAGCGGTCGCGACGGATCGCGCTTGGCCAACTCCGACAACCGCGCGCTCTCGTTGACCGGGTCGCCGATCACGGTGTACTCGAATCGTTCGATGGCGCCGACGTTCCCGGCCACCACCGCTCCGTGGCTCACGCCCACGCCCGCCCGCAGCTCGGGCACCTCGTCGGCCAGTCCGGCCACGATCTGCCGGGCCGCGGCCAGCGCCGCACCGGCCGGATCGTCGAGATCGATCGGCGCCCCGAAGATCGCCAGCACCGCGTCGCCCTCGAACTTGTTGACCAGCCCGTCGTGCTCCTCCACGGCCTTGACCACGACGCCGAAGAACTTGTTGAGGATCTCCACGACCTCGGTCGGTCGGCGTTGCGAGGCGAGGGTCGTCGAACCGATCACGTCGACGAAGAGCGCGGCGGTGACACGTTCGCTCCCGCCGAGTTCGGGATGCGACGCCAGCGCCGCCTCGGCGACCTCGCGGCCGACGTGGCGCCCGAAGAGATCACGCATGCGTTCCCGCTCGCGCAACCCGTCGACCATCGCATTGAACCCGACCTGCAGATCGCCGAGCTCTGTGCCGTCGTAGACGACGAGGTCGGTCTCGAGGTCGCCTCGGCGCACTCGGTTCATCCCCTCGCGCACCGAGCGGATCGGCCCGGTGATGCTCATCGACGACAGCAGTGTCAGCAGCAGTCCGGTGAACAGCGCGGTCGCCGCGAGCACGGTGACGCCGATGAAGAGATCGAGCTTCGACGTCTCGTCGCGCGCCAGGCCGAACGCCACCACGAGCAGGATGCCGATGATCGGGATCGCCGAGCCCGCGATCCACGACACCACCGACCGCGACATCACGCCGGTGCGTTTCCGGCGCCGGTAGCCGGCCGAGATCAGTTCCGCGACAACCGGTCGCAGGGTGAACTCGATGAACAGGTACGAGATCGCCACCACGACAACACCACTCAGCCCCACGACGAACAGTGTCTTCGGGATCAGCTCGGGCTCGACGACGCCGTACATGATGGTCAGCATCACGGTGGCCCCGCCCCACAGCAGACCCTGGACCAACGACAGCCGCCACGGCAGCCGCATCGTCCGCCGCGCATCGCGTTTCGTCGGCTCGACATCCCGGATCGCCCAACGCAGCACCCGGACTCCGACGAGGGTTCCCCAGCCGATGCCCACCGCGAACGCGGCGACGATGTAGACCGGCACCACGATGAAGTTGACCCACCACAACTCGGAGGTGAACACGGTGGGCTGGGGGATGCCGACGGCGGCGAGGGCGGTGGCGACCAGCGCGCCGAAGATGTTCGCCACGACGATCGACGCGGTCAGCAACGTCTGGATGCGCACCCGCTGCTTGACCGAACTCTCCCCGGCGGAGCCGAGCAGGATCGACCCGTAGTCGCGACTCCCCCATCTCGCAAGCATGCCCAATCCAATCACGACCGAGGCGTCGCGCGCGGCAACCCCCTCGGTCCGAATTCCCCTGCCGGTCGCCGGAACACTGCACGTGACCTGCGCATTCGCCGTAACCTGGAGCCACGATCGCGTCCCGACCCCGCCACCCGCATCCCTCCGGCACCCGAAGGCCACGCCATGACAGCTTCCGAACTCCCCGCCCGTCCGGCCCCCGTCGACACGCACACCCACCCGTTCCTCAGCGGGGTGTTCGCACCGCAACGCGAGGAGGTCGACGTCGCCGGCCTGCCCGTCACCGGCGAGATCCCCGCCGGCCTGGCGGGCAGTTACCTGCGCAACGGCCCCAACCTCCGGTTCGACCCCATCGGGTCCTACGTCTACCCGCTCGACGGCGACGCCATGGTGCACCGCATCAGCTTCGACGACGGCCGGGTGTCGTATTCCAACCGTTTCGTCCGGACCCCGATGGTGATCGCCGAAGAGGCTGCGGGACACGCGATCTGGTCGGGCATCACCGACGGGTACACGCCGCCGGCGTCGGAGGTGGGCGACGAACTGGCCGGCACCATGCGCGAACTGCCCGACATCAACATCGTCCGGCACGGCGGCAGGCTGCTCGCGATGGCGGAGGCCGCCCAGCCGTACGAGATCTCGCCCGTCGACCTCGCGACGATCGGGAAGACCGACTGCGACGGCGCGATGCTGGTCGGCAGCACCGCCCACCCCAAGATCGATCCGACAACCGGCGAGATGGTGCTGTTCAACTACGCCCTGGAGGCGCCCTACCTGACCTGGGCGGTGGTCGGCCCGGACGGTCGCACCACCCGCACGCCCACCCCGGTCGACGGCATCGACGTCCCGATCATGATCCACGACATGGCGCTGACGTCGCGCTACATCGTCCTGTTCGTCTGCCCGCTGGTCTTCGACATCGCCGCCATGCTCGGCGGCGGTTCGCTGCTGGCGTGGAAACCCGAGCGCGGCACCAGGATCGCGCTGATCCCCCGCAACGGGGACCCGGTGCGCTGGGTCGACACCGACCCGTTCTGGGTGTGGCATTTCGCCAACGCCTTCGACAATCCCGACGGCACCGTGACCGTCGACTACGTCGAGTGGTCCCATCCCGGCGGTTTCGCCGACGAGCCGACGCCCGCGACGTCGAACCTGATCCGCGCGGTCGTCGATCCCGACGCGGGGATCACGAGATCCGGGCTCAACGATTCGGTCGTCGACATGGAGTTCCCCCGGGTCGACGATCGCCTGCTGACCCGCGACCACCGGCGCATCGCCAGCGTGGCCCGGGCTCCGCGGGACACCGGCCAGCGCGAGAGCCTGTGGTTCCACGACCTCGCGACCGGCACCGAGGCCGTGTGGACGCCGGGGGTGGCGGTCGGCGAACCGATCTACATCCCGGGCATCGACCACGACCACTGGGGGACGATCGGCACCGACCCGGACGACCTGACCTCACGGTTCTACCTGCTCGACGCCGATGCTCCCGCAGACGGGCCGATCGCGACCGTGGACCTACCGATCCGCGTGCCCGCGGGGTTGCACGGGGCCTGGATACCCGCTTCCACCTGACGGCCCACGGAGTGCGGAGGGGCTCATCGATCGGAGCCCCTGCGCTGTCGTCTCAGACGATCGCCCGCCGCACGATCGTCTGATCGCGGCCCGGCCCCACACCGATGCACGAGATGTGGGCGCCGGAGAGCTCCTCGAGCCGCAGGATGTAGTCCTGCGCGGTCTTCGGGAGCTCCTCGAAGGTCTTGCATCCGGAGATGTCCTCGGACCAGCCGGGCATCTCCTCGTAGATGGGCTTGGCGTGGTGGAAGCCGGTCTGGGTCATCGGCATCTCCTCGACCCGCTCGCCGTCGACCTCGTAGGCCACGCAGATCGGCACGGTCTCGAGGCTCGACAGCACGTCGAGCTTGGTGAGGAAGTAGTCGGTGATGCCGTTGACGCGGGTCGCGTAGCGCGCGATCACGGCGTCGAACCAGCCGCAGCGACGGGCACGGCCGGTGGTCACGCCGACCTCGCCGCCGGTCTGGGCCAGATAGTCGCCCCACTGGTCGAACAACTCGGTCGGGAACGGCCCGGAGCCCACGCGGGTGGTGTAGGCCTTCAGGATGCCGAGAACCGTGGTGATCTTGTTGGGGCCGATGCCCGCACCCACCGCGGCGCCGCCGGCGGTCGGGTTCGACGAGGTCACATACGGATAGGTGCCGTGGTCGACGTCGAGGAGGGTTCCCTGTGAACCCTCGAGGAGCACGGTCTCGCCGCGCTCGAGCGCCTGGTTGAGCAGCAGCCGGGTGTCGGCGATGCGGTGCTTGAAGCCCTCCGCCTGGCCGAGCACCTCGTCGACGACCTGCGCCGGCTCGAGGGCGCGGCGATTGTAGATCTTGACCAGGATCTGGTTCTTCAGCTCGAGTGCGGCCTCGACCTTCTGGGTGAGGATCTTCTCGTCGAGCACATCGGCGACACGCACACCGACGCGCGCGATCTTGTCCTGATAGCAGGGGCCGATGCCGCGTCCGGTGGTCCCGATCTTCTTGTTGCCCAGGAAGCGCTCGGTGACCTTGTCGATGGCCACGTGGTACGGCATCAGCAGGTGGGCGTCCGCGGAGATGAGCAGGCCGGAGGTGTCGACCCCACGATCCTCGAGCCCGCCGAGCTCGGTGAGCAGCACGCCCGGGTCGACGACGACACCGTTGCCGATCACGTTCTGCACGCCAGGGGTGAGGATGCCCGACGGGATGAGGTGCAGGGCGAACTTCTCACCGTTCGGGAGTACGACGGTGTGGCCGGCGTTGTTGCCGCCCTGATACCGGACAACCCAGTTGATCTGGCCGCCGAGCAGGTCGGTGGCCTTTCCCTTGCCCTCGTCGCCCCACTGGGCGCCGATAAGCACGATCGCGGCCATGATTCGGGTACTCCTTCGGTGTGGCGCGCTTGTACTGATCAGAACAAACCTCACCAACACTACTGTGTTCCGGGCCCCGATACGCTATCCGCGTGTCTTTCGCCCTGATTGCCCAAGCAAGTCGTGCCGACGACAAGAAGGCCGCACGCGCCGCGGTCACCGATGCCCTGTCCGACCCCGCCGTCACCCGGCTGATCGTCGAACCCCGTGTCGCGGAACGGTTCGCGCCGACCGTCGCGGAGGAGAACGACACCTTCCTGGGGACGGTCGTGGCCGCCCTGATGGCGGCCGAGCGGCTCGACGTCGAAGTGGCGTATGTCTCGCCCGAGGCGACGCCCGCGACACGCCGCTACCGTCTCCCGCACGGCCCGGCGGCGCGTGAGCTGGCGGAGACCGGCACCGCGGCACCGGTACCGCTGATCCGCGACGACGCCGCGACCGTCATCTTCGGCAGCGCCCGCCACCTGGGTGCGGAGGGCAAGAAGCTGCACGGCGAGTCCTACTGTGACAACGAGCGCCTCTTCGACGGCGAGGTGCGTTCGATCCTGATCGAACCGACCCTCGAGGCCCCTGGCCTGCGCGCACAGGTCGAGCGGTGGCTGTTGCCGGGCAAGTGGTTCCACGGCCGGGCCGTGCAGACCGGCGGCACCAACATCGTCGTCGAGCGCGAGGGGGTCGTGACCGAACGCGTGCTGAAGCGGTCGACGTTCTACCGCCACGTCACCGACCTGTTGCTCGTCCGTCCGTAGCGGGGCGCCGCGCCCGTCAGCCGACGGGCGCCGGTTCCGGCGTCGACGGCTTTGCCTCGTCGGCCGCGTCGAGGTCTTCCACGCCGGTCGCGTCGAGGGCTTCCACGCCGGTCGCCAGGTGCAGGTCGTCGCGGCGGATGAGGCCGGTCGCGACCACGCTGATCAGCGCCGTCAGCGCGAGGTAGCCGGCGGCGAGCCACGGGGACCCCGACGCCGCGCCGATGAGCGCGGTGAGGATCAGCGGGGTCAGGCCCGAGGCGTAGATCCCGGAGAACTGATACACCACCGACAGGCCCGTGTAGCGCACACGCGTCGGGTAGAGGCTGGCGAAGAGCGTGCCCTGCGCGCCGTAGAACAGCGCGTGGACCACGCCGAACACGATGATCAGCGCGACGGTGAACCAGATGAGGTTCTCGGTGCCGAACAGCGCGAACACCGGATACACCGAGAGGCCGTACGCGATCATGCCGGCGAGATAGACGGGCTTGGCACCGAACCGGTCGGTGACGATGCCCGACACCGGCAGCAACACGGCCATCACCAGCGACGCGATGGTCACCGCGACCAGCACCGGGACCTTCTCCATGTCGAGTTCAGCGGTTGCGTAGGCGATCGCGAACACGCCCCACGTGTTGAAGGCCGATCCCTCGCCCCAGCGGGCGAGCAGACCGAGCACGGTGTTGCGCGTGTTGGGCGGCAGCACCACCTCGCGGATCGGGGCGGACGACTGCTGCGCGAGTTCGGTCACCTCGGCAAAGGCGGGGGTCTCGTCGACCTTGAGCCGGACGACGAAGCCGATGACCACCAGCACGATGCTCACCAGGAAGGCGATGCGCCAGCCGTAGGTGAGGAACGCGTCGTCGTCGAGGGCCACCTGCAGCAGGGCGAACACCCCGGTGCCGAGCGCGAGACCGAGGGCGAGGCCGATCTGCGGGATCGAGCCGAACAGGCCGCGCTTGCGCTCCGGGCTGTGCTCGACGGCCAGCAGCACCGCGCCGGCCCATTCGCCACCGAGCGCGAAGCCCTGCACGATGCGCAGCAGGAGCAGCAGGATCGGCGCGATCACACCGACCGAGGCGGCGGTCGGCAGCACACCCATCAGAGCGGTGGCGACGCCCATCATCACCATCGTGATCGCAAGGGTGCGCTTGCGGCCGATCCGGTCGCCGATGTGCCCGAAGATCACGCCGCCGATGGGGCGCACCACGAAGCCGACGGCGAAGGTCGCGAACGACAGCAGCGTGCCCACGAACGAGCTCTGGTCCGGGAAGAACAGCGTGTTGAACACCAGGCTCGCGGCGGTGGCGTAGAGGAAGAAGTCGTACCACTCGACCGTGGTGCCGAGCAGGCTCGCGGCGACGACGGTGCGCAACCGCTTGGGACGTTCGGCGTCGGACTCGGTCGCGACGGATGCTCGGCGGACGGCGGATTCGGGAGTCTGCAGGGATGTGGCCATGACCGGGCCACGGTATCGACGCCGCGCGGTGTGACGCGCGATAGAAATCAGCGTGAGCGAAATCCCGGACGCGAGTTGCGTTCCGGGCGGTCTATGCGCTCCGGAAGTAGTCGTCGAGGGTCACCATCCGCAGCTTCCGCCGCTTGATGATCTCGACGAGTCTTGGATATACCCGCGTCACCGGGTCGTGGTTGGCGTGCCCGATCACCACCGACTGCGGCTGGAAGTACTTGCGCGCACACTGCAGCAGGTACTTCTCGGTGATGAGTCCGGAGTCCGACAGCGAGCCGTACCAGAGCGTCGGCATCGTGTACCCGAGGTCGGCGGCCACGGCGTCGACGGCCGCGTTGTGGTAGCCGAACGGCGGCCGGTAGTACGGGGTCCCGTCGACGCCGTAGTTCTTCTTCAGGAACCGTTTGGTCCGGCCGAGTTCGTCGGCGATCTCCTTCGACGACAGCTGCGTCAGCGCCGGATGCGTCCAGGTGTGGTTGCCGAGCTGGACCTGACCGGATTCGACGAGGGGCCGCAGGTCGTCTCGATGATCGGTCCAGCCGTCGAACGAGCCGGTCACGAAGAACGTGAACCGCGCACCGGTGTCCTGCGCGAACCTCACGTACGCCCCGACGACCTCGGAACTCGCACCGTCGTCGACGGTCAGCGCGATGTGCCGACCCTTCCCCGGCAACGCCGTGATCGGCTCGTCGGGCAGCGGATGCCG
This sequence comes from Gordonia aurantiaca, assembly GCF_039939235.1. Taxonomy (NCBI): domain Bacteria; kingdom Bacillati; phylum Actinomycetota; class Actinomycetes; order Mycobacteriales; family Gordoniaceae; genus Gordonia; species Gordonia aurantiaca. The sequence continues at coordinate 332,913 of NZ_JBDUUF010000003.1, forward strand.
GGTCCCGACGGCGGGCGGCAGCAGGCCCGCGGGAGAGGCCGAGGGACTCGGCGAGGTGATCACGGGCGGCGGAGGCGGACTGGACGGCGGGGTCGGGGTGACCTCGGCGGCCGGTACCTCGGAGGCGCAACCGGCGAGCGGACCTGCGGTCAGCGCCCCCACCGTTCCCGCGGCGAGCACCGTGAGGAAGTCGCGGCGATCCATGCGGGCAATCTAAGGCATAAGAGACATTCCCGGCGCGCTGACCCGCCGCCACCGGGTCGGTACGACCTCACCAGGTCAGCTCGTCACGGCATCGCTTCTCGTCGCCCTCCGGGTCCACCTGGACGGTGGCGTGTTCCAACCCGTGTTTGGCGAGGACGGCCTGCGCGGCGGGCAGCACCTCGGAGTTCGGGTGCCGACTGCCGAGGTGGACGGTCGCCACGTCCATGCCGGTGGTGAGGGTCCAGACGTGCAGGTCGTGGACGTCGTCGACGATCGGGATGTCGGCGAGATCCGCGCGCAGCGCCTCGACATCGATGTGCGCGGGTGCCTGCTGGTTGAGGATGCGCAGGGCGTCGACGGCCAGCCGCAACGCGCGTGGCACCACCCAGAGCGCGATGAGGACCGCGGCGATCACGTCGGCGTAGCCCCATCCGGTGGTCAGTGCGACGATGCCCGCGACCAGGACGCCGACGCTGCCGACGGCGTCGGCGAGCACCTCGAGGTAGGCACCGCGGACCGCGATGGATTCCTTGGCGTCGGCACGCAGCAGGAACATGACGAGCAGGTTCACGAGGAGACCGAGCAGCGCGACGACGATCAGCGTCAGACCCGGGACCTCCGGGTCCTCGCCGATCCGCTCGACCGCCTCGATGAAGACGAACACCGCGACCCCGATGAGCAGGACCGCGTTCGCGACGGCGGTGAACACCTCGGCGCGGTACCACCCGAAGCTGCGGGTGTCGGTGGTGCGCCCGTGCCGGCCGAGCAGCAGGGCGATCAGGCCCATGATCAGTGCGACGACGTCGGTGAGCATGTGCCCGGCGTCGGCGATGAGCGCCAGCGAGCCGACCAGGATGCCGGTGACCAGTTCGACGACGAAGAAGCCGCCGATCAGGACCACCGCGAGGGTCATGGGCCACAGGCGTCGCTGCCCGGCGCCCCCGGCGGTGGGGGTGTGCGAGTGCGCGTGTGAGTGCGAGTGGCCCATGGTCGCGTCAATATATGCGTGATTCCGCATATGTGGCAACCGTCCAGGTCACTGCTCGATCCCGCGAGCGGCGATCCGCCGCTCAGCTGCGCAGGGTGGCCAGTGCGGAGGACCGTCGCAGTCCGGCGACCATGAGGAGGTCGACGAGCAGCGACCGGATCTCGGCGAGCAGGGCGGCCTCGGACAGGTCGCTGTTGCGGGCCAGGTCGGTGCGTGCCTTGCGCACGATGGACCGGATCACCCGGGCGGCCTCGACCGGGTCGGGATCCTCGCCGGGGTCGGCCAGCATCATCTGCCGCAGCACCTCGAAGGCGTTCCCGATGTCGTCGATGATCTCGATGATCTCGGGGCGCACCCGCTCGCCCCGCTGCGTGATGGCCAGCGAACGCCGGGCGATGATCCGAAAGTTCCGGACGGCGTTGTCGATGGGGTCGGCGGTTCGCATCAGCCGGTCGAGCCGGTCCCGCGAACTCCAGTAGAGCGGCGAGATCCGGGTGACCTCCCGCCCGCCCGTCATGTCCGAGCGCATCTTGTTGATGGCCGCCTGCGTGCCACGCGCCGTCTCGAGTGCGTTGGCGATCCTGTCCGCGTCGCCGGCGCGCAGGCCCTCGACCACCGTGCGCGCCGCACTCCGGACCGTCTGCAGCACCCCGGCGGCATCGGCCCGGGCCCGATGTGCGGGATTGACCGGGAACAACGCCGCGACCAGGATGCCGACCACTCCGCCGATCAGCGCGTCGAGCGCGCGGTGGAATCCCGCCACGCCGCCCGGCGGCAGGAGGGTCGCGACGAGAACCGCCGACGACGCGGCCTGCATCGGGATCAGCAACCCGTCGTCGAGGATGACCGCCAGCGACATCGCCAGGATGACGACGACCATGATCTGCCAGGCACCCTCGCCGACCGCCCCGATGAACAGGTCACCGACGAAGATGCCGATGGCGACGCCGCCGACGAGCTCGACCGACCTGCGCCAGCGTCGTCCCAGGCCGAGGCCCAGGGAGATGACCGCCGCGATGGGCGCGAAGAACGGGTCCGGATGTGAAAAGACGTGCGTCGCGATCCACCACGCGATTCCGGCCGCCAGCGCACACTGGACGATCGGGACCGCCGAGATCTTCAGCCGGCGCAGCCGCCGCTTGACCCCGTCGGGCAGGGCGTCGAACACGCGGCGTGGAAGAGAACCGATCGCCGATGCCATTCGACGAGGGACTCCGGATTACGCGAGGCCGAGCTCGGCCGCGGCCCGCGGGTCGGAGTCGTTGAGCAGATCCAGGCAGCGCAGGTGCTCGTCCTCCTCACCGATGAGCTCCGCGGCACGTGCGAGGGCGCCGACGCAGCGCAGGAAGCCGCGGTTGGGCTCGTGGCTCCACGGAACGGGACCGAATCCCTTCCAACCGTGCCGGCGCAGCTGGTCGAGACCGCGGTGGTACCCGGTCCGGGCGTAGGCATATGCGGCGACGACGCCGGAGATGTCGGGGGCGTCTCCCGCGGTCGCCTCGTCCAGCGCGGCCTCGGCCAGATGTGCCCAGGCGATCGAGGCGGTCGGATGAGCGGCCGCGACCTCGGCGGGGACAGCACCGTTGAGCAGATCCGATTCCGCTTCGTCGTCACCGGTGAGCAGTACCGGCTGCGGTCCGAGGAGATCTCCGAAAGACGTCATGCACCCATTCAAGCATCGACGCCTTATCCGTCGAACGCCCTAGTGCTGGACCTTCGGGCGATTCGCTAGGGTGAATGGCGCAATCGGTCCGGTCACCGCCGGCTCTGGTGGCCGGACCGAACACATGCGATGGGCGGAAATGCGGGGGTGATCGTCGATGGCTCGATCCGAGGGGCCGAGGACGGCGGTCACCACGGCACTGAGGTCGCTGCGCCGGGTCCGTGACGAACGTCGCGTCCGACAGGCCGCCGCTCGGGGCCTCGACACCGGGAGGACCGCCGGACCGCCGGCGGATTCCGGCCGTGTTCCCGACTCCCGGCCGGACATCGCAGACCAGACCCCGGATACTGTTCCGACCGGCACCGACGCCGTGACCGAGAGCACCAGCAGAGAGGGCCACGAGCCAGCTGTGGACGATCGCACCCGCAACGACACCACCGAGGACCGGGCGACGGATCCTGTCGACGCCGGCACCGAGACGCCTGCCGCCCCCGAGACCCCGAAGGCCCCGATCCCCAGGGGCGGCCGCGGCATCGACGGCGCCACGCAGGTGATCAGCCGCGACAACCTGCCCTCACTCGAGGACCTCGACGATCTCGACTCGATCGATCCGCTCGGCGCGGACGAGACCGACGAGGCGGCCGGAGCCGAGGCGCCTGCCGCGGAGGACACGCCGAAGCGCCTGGGACCGAGCGACTCCAAGACCACCGTGATCCGTCGCGAGGACCTGCCCGACGCCGGTGAACTCGAGGATCTCGAGGACATCGATCCGACGGCACCGGCCGAGGAGACGGAGGAATCGACCGAAGCCGCCGGCGCGGATGCCGCCGGCGACGACCAGGGCGGCGGCGCGGACTCCGCCGAGGGCGGCGGCGCGTACTCCGCCGAGAGCGGCGGCGCGGACTCCGCCGCGGGCGGCAACGTCGACTCCGCCGCGGGCGGCAACGTGGACTCCGCCGAGGCCGACGACAAGGGTGCCGTGACGGCCGCGGTCGCCGGTGTTGCCGCCGCAACGGCCGCTGCCGAGACGACGAGCGACGACACCTCACCCGAGGGCGCCGAAACTGATTCGGCCGCAACCGAATCCGAGGACGAACGGGCCGAGGCCGACGAGACCTCCGGACCGGAGACCGACGATGCCGAGGCGGCGGCCGCCGACGCGGAGAACACCCGGGCCGAGGACACCCAGGCCGAGGACGTGGCAGCGGGCGAGGAATCCGGATCCGAAGAGGCGCCGGAAGCCGGGGCCGGCGAAGCGGCAGCGGACGACGACACCGTGACCGAGACCGACGGCGAGACCGGGATAGCCGAACCCGCAGCGGCCGCCACCGCAGAGGCCGCCACCGAGGATGTCGCCACCGAGGATGTCGCCACCCAGGAGGCTCCCGAGTCCGCGGCAACCGACGCCGCCGACGACGCCGAGGAACACGGCACCGAGGAACACGACACCGAGGCCGACGGGGCCGCGACGGACGACGCCGGGCCGGCTGCGGCCGAGCCCGCCACCGAGGCCATCGCGACGCCTTCGGAGGACCTCACCGAGGACGGCGCCGAGCAGATCACCGAGGAGGTCACGGCAGACGCACCGACCGAGCAGGTCCGGACCGACGACACCGCCGACACGACGACCAAGGTGATCCCGGCCGCCGCAGCAGGCGCTGCCGCCGCGGCCGCAGGCGCGCCGGCCGGCTCTGCCGGTGAACGCGCCGACACCATGCCCGAGCCCGCGGTCACCGATCCGGCGACCGGTGCCGGCGAGTGGACCACGGTCCCGCACCAGCCGCAGGTCATCCCCGGCGACAAGCCGACCAAGAAGCGCGGCAAGGGCATGCTCATCGCCGCGGTCGCGGTCGTCGTGGCGATCCTCGCCGTCGTCGGTGGCGTCCTCGCCTACACCATGCGGTCGCCCGCGGCCGCCGACGAGGCCGCCGACGTCGCCCTCGAGTACACGACGGCGTTGTACGAGGGTGACCTCACGACGCTGCGCGAGGTCACCTGCGGCGAACTCAACACCTTCTACAACGACTTCGACGACGCGGCCTACCAGAAGACCTACGACGCGCAGAAGGCCCGCAACGAGCTGGTCCAGACGCAGGCCATCAACGCCGTGCGCGTGGTCGAGGGAGGCAACCAGGCGGTGGTCGAGGTCGTGGCCGTGCACACCAGCACGCCGGACCAACCGGAGACGGTGACGCTCAACCTGCAGCGCGAGGGTGATTCCTGGAAGGTGTGCAACCCGACGTGACCCCCGCTCCTGGGCAGGGTTGCCGCGCGCCGGACCAGCAGACCCCGGCGTACTTCACTCCCCCGCCGCGGCCGGTTCCGCCGCCCATGTCGCCTCCGGCGGCGCGGCCGCGCCGCCCGGTGACGCCGCCGCGCCGCATCCGGGACACGCACCTGCGGTCGGCGCACGGTTCGGGCCGGGGTCGGGTCGACCCGGCCGTGGTCGTCTCGGCCCTCGTCATGATCGGGCTCGCGGTCGCCGTGATGGTCGGGCTGCTCACCAACTGATCGCGCGCGGTCCGCCGTTTCACGCCCCGGGCCGCGGGTACCCGCCCGGTGATCCGATCATCGACGACGGGAGCGACGAATGCCGAGATGTCTGGCCGAACAGACCGAGGAAGAACTGGGCGGACCCAAGAGCGTGCTGACCCGTCAGAGGCGGGACCACGTCGAGCTGGACCGGCTCATCACCGCCGCCGAGGCGGCGTCGGGGCCCGAGCGCGAAACCGTACTCGACGACCTGTGCCGTCTCGTGTTCCCGCATGCGTTCGCCGAGGAGGCCGTCCTGTGGCCGGCCATCCGCCGGCGCCTGGCCGACGGCGAGCAACTCACGCTCGAGATCGAGAAGGAGCACCAGGCGATCAACGAACTCTTCACCTCGCTGGAGAAGCTCGACGTGGACTCCGCCGAACACCACCGGCTCTTCACCGAGATCGTCCGACTGCTGCGTGAGGATGTCCGCGACGAGGAGGACGTCCTCCTCCCGCGTCTGCAGGACGCGGCCACCCGCGACGACCTCATCCGCCTCGGTGCCTTCTGGCAGGTCGTGCGGTCCACCGCGCCGACCCGTCCGCACCCGGTCGTCGCCCGACGTCCACCAGGCAATGCCCTCGCCGCGCTCCCCCTCACCGCGCTCGACCGGTCACGGGATCTCCTCGACGCCGCGGCACGCACCGGCGGCCGCTGGTCGGCGCCTGCGCGCTCGGTGAGCGGCGTGGTCGCAACCGTCGCCGGCGCGATCGAGCACCTCCCGCCCCTCACCCGCGGTGAACGGGCCGCGACCCGGACCGGAAGGCGCTGACCGGCCCGCGAGACGACGACGGCCCGCACCCGTCTGGGGGTGCGGGCCGAATCGGTTCGGATCGGCAGATCAGGCAGTCAGCGACTTGCCGGCCGACTTGAGGTCGTTGCACGCCTCGACGACGCGCTCGGACATGCTGGCCTCGGCCTTCTTGGTCCAGCTACGCGGGTCGTAGACCTTCTTGTTGCCCACCTCGCCGTCGACCTTCAGGACACCGTCGTAGTTGGTGAACATGTGGCCGGCGACCGGACGGGTGTAGGCGTACTGGGTGTCGGTGTCGACGTTCATCTTGACGACGCCGTAGCTCAGGGCCTCGTCGATCTCGCTCTTCAGCGAGCCCGAACCGCCGTGGAAGACGAAGTCGAACGGCTTGGCGCCCTCGGGCAGGCCCAGCTTCTTCGCGGCGGCCTCCTGGCCCTCCTTCAGCACGGACGGACGCAGCTTGACGTTGCCCGGCTTGTATACGCCGTGGACGTTGCCGAAGGTCGCGGCCAGCAGGTAGCGGCTGCCCGAGTCGCTGGCACCAAGGGCCTCGATGGTCTTCTCGAAGTCCTCGACGCTGGTGAACAGCTTCTCGTTGATCTCGTTCTCGACGCCGTCCTCTTCACCGCCGACGACACCGATCTCGATCTCCAGGATGATGTTGGCGGCAGCGGCCTTGGCCAGCAGCTCCTTGGCGATCTCGAGGTTCTCGTCGATCGGCACGGCGCTGCCGTCCCACATGTGCGACTGGAACAGCGGGTTGCGGCCGGCGTCGACGCGGGCCTGCGAGATCTCGATCAGCGGACGCACGTAGGTGTCCAGCTTGTCCTTCGGGCAGTGGTCGGTGTGCAGGCCGATGAGGACGTCGTACTTCTCGGCGACGACGTGCGCGAACTCGGCGAGCGCGACCGCGCCGGTGACCATGTCCTTGACACCCTGGCCGGAGCCGAACTCTGCGCCGCCGGTCGAGAACTGGATGATGCCGTCGCTACCGGCGTCGGCGAAACCCTTGATCGCGGCGTTGATGGTCGACGACGAGGTGCAGTTGATCGCGGGGAACGCGTAACCACCCTTCTTCGCCTTGTCGAACATCTCGGCGTACTGCTCCGGGGTTGCAATGGGCATTCGACGAATCCTCCAGGGTGTTGATGTGCTCTGGTGTTCGGGTTTTCTCGCCCTCTGGTGGTGTTCAGTGGCGAGCAGCCGGACTTCCCGCGGCCGGACTCCCCTCAGTATGGCAGGTGGCACACCGCCCGGTGCGCCCGCCATTGGGCCCCGGACCTGCACCGTCCCCGGCTCAGGCGCGGGTCAGCAGCAACGGCGCGGCCAGGGGCGCAGACCACCGGCCACCGGCGAAGGTCAGCCCGAGCAACCGACGGTCGTCGAGCGCCCGGAACTCGTCCCGGACCCAGCGCCACGGCACCGGCCCGCCCTGCCCGTACGAGCAGACGATCGCCGGCCGGCCGTCGCGCCACGACGCCTCGAGCGTCACCTGCATCGGCATCACCTCGCGCAGCGCCCCGTCGACCGCATCGTCGGCGACGAGGTTGACCGCGTCGCCTGCGGGCCCGAACCGCTTCCCGCGCCAGTGCGGCATCCCGCCGAGCGCGATCGCCCGCGGCGCCACCACTCTCAGCGGGGCCGGTCCCACGTAGGTGACGAGGTAGTCGCCCGGTTCGGGCAGCGAGGCCGGGGGCGCCGTCTCCGAGAACAGGGTGCGCAGGGACCCCAGGGATGTGGGCATGTCGGTGGTCACGAGGCTCCGATGGTCGAGGTCCGCTCGGGTGCCGCGGCCCGGCGTGCACGGTAACGGGCGGCGAATCGCTCCGCCATCGCGGTGATGGTCAAACTCGGGTTGACACCCACGTTCGCCGGGATCGACGAGCCGTCCACCACGTACAGGCCGGGGTGCCCGAACACCTGGTGGTCGGTGTCGATCACGCCGTCGGAGGCGTCGGCTCCCATCGCGGCACCACCGAGCACGTGCGCGGTGATGGACTTGCCGCCCACGCTCTCGAGCAGCAGGTTGAGCGGACGCCCGCCCACCGACTCGGCGAACCTCCGGGCGACCTCGTTGGCCTGCGGCAGATAACTCGGGGCCGGCGGACCCCCACCGGGACGGGACCGCAGGACACGCCGCCACGGCCTGACCGGGGAGCGGTCCATCACCAGGCGGATCTCGTTCTCCGCGTTCTGCATCACGGTGAACGCGCTCAGACGTTCGACGAAGTTGGGCGCGGTCATCAGCCGGAGCTGCCGGATCGGGTGGCGGGCCAGCTCCGCCAGCGTCGCGCGCCGGCGCCGGGCGGGATCGTCACCGTCGACCAGCGGACCGAGCTGCAGGCGCATGTGCCATCCGCCCACGTACCGGTTCTGCGTCACGTGTGTGGCCTCGTCCGGGTAGAACTCGCTGGAGATCGTAGGGCCGCGGGTGAGATCGGCGGCGGGGTCGTCCGCCAGGACCGCGGTGATGGCCTCCGAGTTGGTTCGCACCCCGTGCCCCAATCGGGGCGAGACGTGCGGCAGCAGCCCCATCTCGCGGGAGCGGAACAGCAGCTCGACCGTGCCCAGCACCCCCGCGGCCAGCACCACCTCGGCCGCGCGCAGGACCCGACCGTCGGCGGTGCGGACCTCGTACCCGCCGCCGGGCACGGCGGCCACGGTCTCGACGCGCGTGTCCGGGACGATACGGGCTCCCCGACGCTCGGCCAGCCACAGGTAGTTCAGGTCCAGGGTGTTCTTGCTGCCGTACGGGCAGCCGACCAGGCACGCCCCGCAGAGCCGGCACCCGGTGCGATCCGGCCCCTCCCCGCCGAAGAAGGGGTCGGGGACGGTGACCCCCTCCACCCCGAACCAGATCGCCATGGGAGTGGGGCCGAACGTATCGGCCGCGCCCATGGCCTCCGCAGCGGCGCGCAGGTGCCGGTCCATCGCACCGACGAACCGGGTCGTCTCGCGGCCGAGCATTCGCGCCGCGGTGCGATAGTGCTCGGCCAGCTGGGCGCGCCACCCGCCGGTCACCTCGGGCCAGGACGGGTCGGTGAAGAACTGGTCCTTGGGCTCCAGCAGCACGCCCGCCCACACGATGCTGCCGCCGCCCACGCCCGCGCCGCCGATGATGCCCACGTGCCTCAGCACCCGTTGCCAGAAGAAGCCCTTGAGCCCCAACTCCGGCATCCACAGGTACTTGCGCGGGTCGGTGCGGGCCGCGAGGAGGTCGTCCGGGGTGTGCCGACGCCCCTGTTCGAGGACCAGCACGCGGCGCCCCTGCTCGGCCAATCGCAACGCTGCGACCGAGCCCCCGAAACCGCTGCCCACCACGATCACGTCGACAGCGTCGTCGTGAACTGCCGAAACACGCCGGGAGCCGTCGTCTGACGAGCAGAAGATCATGCGAGGAGTCTAGGTCGGCCACCATGTGGCCGCCGACAACATTTCGGGACGTGAGGTGAGCGCCGTCGCCGCAGCGGCGACGTTCGGGGATGTCCTCGCCGACGCGTCGTTGCCCGTTCGATCGTGCGGTGCCGGCTCCGCGAGATTCTGCCCAGGTCGCCTCGATGGGTACTCTGGGTTTCCGTGATCGACTCCGCACTCGCCCAGACCACGACGACCGTCGCCCTCATGCCGGGTTTCCTCGACCCGGTCACGCTGCTCGGATACTTCGGCGCCTGGGCTTTCTGGGGATTGCTCCTGGTCATCCTCATCGAGTCCGGAGTCCTCTTCCCCGTCCTGCCGGGCGACTCGCTGCTGTTCGTCGCCGGCATGGTCGTCGCGGCCGGCGGCAAGGACGGCATCGACAAGTTCGCCTCGCTGTGGCAGCTGCTGATCTTCATCCCCATCGCCGCGATCATCGGTGGCCAGATCGGTTACTGGATCGGCCGGTACATCGGGACCAGCATGTTCAAGCCCGATGCCCGCTTCCTCAAGGAGCGCTACCTCCTCGAGGCGCACGAGTTCTTCGAGCAGCGCGGCCCGATCACCATCTTCCTGGCCCGATTCGTGCCGATCGTCCGCACCCTCGCCCCGATCGTGGCCGGCGCGGCGCGCATGAAGTATCCGATCTTCTTCGTCTACAACGTGGTCGGCGCCATCGTCTGGGGAGCGGGCATCACGCTGCTCGGCTACTGGTTGGGCCGCTTCGAGTTCGTGCAGAAGCTCATCGAGCCGATCTTCATCGCGATCGTCCTGGTCTCGGTGCTGCCGATGTTCATCGAGTGGTACCGGCGTCGGCGCGCCGCCAAGGAGGCCGCTGCCGCCGTCGACGCCGCCGCCCCCACCGAGGCGACCGACTCGCTCTGAATCGCTCGTCGGCGAGCGCACGCGCCATTTGCGCTCGTCGACGCGGCAGCCATCAAGCGGCGGCCATCGTGCGGCGGGACGCGATTCGCAGCGGCCCTTGCCCGCCGCAGGACGCGTGGACGACGCACCGGTCGCGTGTGAACGGATCACCATCCAGCGAACCGGGCCGGACGACTCCGGACCGGATCTACCAGGCCCGGTCGAGATCCGCGTGTTGCCGGATCCACGCGTGCATCGCGATTCCCGCGGCCACGCCGGCGTTGATGCTGCGGGTCGAGCCGAACTGCGCGATCGACACCGTCATGTCCGCCCGGCGCTGCGCGTCGTCGCTGACGCCCGGGCCCTCCTGACCGAACAACAGGACGCATTCGCGCGGTAGCTCCACCGTCTCCAGCGGGACCGATCCCGGTGTGTTGTCGACGGCGACCACGGCCAGCCCCTGCTCCCGCGCCCAGTCGATGAGCCCGGCGACCGTGTCGTGATGCATGAGGTGCTGGTAGCGGTCGGTCACCATCGCGCCGCGCCGGTTCCAGCGTCGTCGTCCGACGATGTGGACCGCCGCGACCGCGAAGGCGTTGGCCGTGCGGACGACGGTGCCGATGTTGGCGTCGTGCGCGAAGTTCTCGATCGCCACGTGCAGCGGATGACGCCTGGTGTCGATGTCGGCGACGATCGCCTCCCGCTTCCAGTAGCGGTAGGCGTCGACGACGTTGCGGGTGTCCCCCTCGGCGAGCAGTTCGGGGTCGAACCGGTCGTCGTCCGGGACCGGCTCACCGGGGTGCTCGACGTGCCAGGGGCCGACGCCCACCGGCGGGCCGGTCACCCATTCGGTGGGACCGGGACCGTGCTCGCGTGCGTCAGGCAAGGCCGAGATCGGAGAGTCCGAGCAGGTACCGGTACGGCACCCCCAACCCGGTGATGACCTCGTCGGCGCCGGTCGCCCGGTCGACGACGGTCGCGACGCCGATGACGTTGGCGCCGGCCTCACGCGCGGCCTCGACCGCGGTCGACGGCGAGGCGCCGGTGGTGCTGGTGTCCTCGACGATGAGCACGTTGCGCCCGGCGATGTCGGGTCCCTCGATGCGGCGCTGCATGCCGTGGGTCTTGGCGGCCTTGCGCACCACGAACGCGTCGATGGGGCGACCGTCGGCGTGCATGATCGACGTCGCGACGGGGTCGGCGCCGAGGGTCAGGCCGCCCACCGAGTCGTACTGCCAGTCGGCGGTGAGCTCGCGCATGAGGCGGCCGATCAGCGGCGACGCCTCGTGGTGCAGGGTCGCGCGGCGGAGGTCGACGTAGTAGTCGGCCTCTTTGCCCGACGACAGCGTCACCTTGCCGAAGACGACGGCGAGCTCTCGGACGAGCTCGGCGAGCCGTGTCCTCGCATCCGCATCGACCTGCGGCGGCGTGGCGTCGGATACCGGCGATGACGAGGACATGGGACCACTCACTCTCGAACTCTGCGGCTCACGGCCTGCGGTTGTGGACGACTGACTACCCTACCGAGCCGCGGAACCGGCGAATCCGCGTGTCAGCTGCGATGCCGGTTGGGACGCTCGCCGGGTTCGGGCGCACGGCGCGGCGTCTCCTCGTCGACGGGTTTGCGCGATGCCGTTCCGCGGACCGGCATCGGGGACATGCCGCGTCCGGCGGTCGACGCGGGCTTCACCGTGGTGGGCGGGGTCGCGGTGGGAGCGGCCGGGGCCGGCTTGCGCGTCGAGGTCGGCGGGACGCCGGCCCGGGTGGCCGGCGCGGGTTCACCGGCCGCGGCGGCGGCCTGCCGGCGACGGCGCTCCTTGTCGCGCATCGACTCGGTCTTCTCGTCGGCGAGCTCGGCGCGGGTCGGACCGTGCGGGTCGCGCGGATCGGGAGTGTCCTCCGGGTCGCGCAGCGGCGGCAGCACGCGCAGCAGGTCGGCGAAGCGACGAACGACCTCGAGGCCGGTGTTGAGCCTGGCGGGATCATTGGTCAGCGGCATCGAACCGAGCGCCCAGTTGCCCTCGTTCCACAGCACCTCGATGAACGCGGGCGCCTTGTTGGCCAGCGCGACCATCCGGCGGTCGCAGACGCGGCGCGCGACATCGAGGTTGTTGGAGAACATGACGCGCGGACCCATCGCGCCGAGGAGTTCGACGTCCTCTTCGGCCGGCGCGAGCACGTCCTCGTGGCGCAGGTCGACGACGACCGGAGACGGCGAGGAACGGCGGACCGCGATGACGGTCGCGGTCTCGGCGAGGTCGAAGACCACGGCCTCGGCACCCGCGAAGTGGCCATAGGCCACGTCTCGGACCTCGACGTGGTCGGGGACGTTCATCGTCGCCCGGCGGAACACCTTGCGTAGCTTGGTGTCCGTCTCGCGGAACTTGAACTCGTGCTCATCCCCCCAGATCGCACGCTGGTGCCGCGCAACGCTGGAACGTCTCCGGTCGAGCCATAGCAACAGACCCGCACCGGCGAGTGCCACGGCGGCGATGAGGAAATAGACGGTGGCCATCGCGCTACAGCCTACTATCGGCATGCCCACGACGACGTCATCCGCCTCCGGTTCGGTATCCGCGTTCCTTGTCCACGACGTTGACCAGCGAATCGGCGAGATCCCGACCCTCCGCGGCCACGTATCGGCGCAGGTTGTCGAGGACCTGATCGGCCAGCGCATCGCGCCACCCGACGGCGTCTCCGCTCATGTGCGCCGAGATGGCGACGCCGGGCAGGTCCCACAGCGGACTGTCGGCGGGCAGCGGCTCGGTCTCGAAGACGTCGAGCGACGCGGCCCCGAGGTGTCCGCTGCGCAGGGCGTCGACGAGTGCCGACTCGTCGACCAGTTCGCCGCGCCCGACGTTGATCAGGTGCGCCCCGGGTTTCATGGCCGCGAGCACCCGGGCGTCGATCATCTGCCGGGTCTGCGGGGTCAGCGGCGCGATGGACACCACGTTGTCGAACGCCCCGACGTGGTCGACGAGTTCGGCGGTCGGGATCACCCGACCGAAGTCATCGTCGGTCTCCCGCACGGTCCGCCCCGCGCCGACGACCCGCATGCCCACCGCGCGCAGCAGGCGCGCCGTGGCCCGCCCGATGCCGCCGGTGCCGATGACCAGCGCCGAGGTCCGTGACGTGCCAACGGTCTCGCGATGCTTCCAGACGTGGTCGCGCTGCAGTGCCATCGACTCGTGTAATCGCTTGTCCCGAGCCAGGATCGAGGCGAGGACGAACTCCGCGATGGGACGGTCGAAGACGCCGTGCGCATTGGTCACCACGACATCCGACGCCGTCAGCTCGTCGAACAGCAACGAGTCGACGCCTGCGGCGCAGACATGGACCCACCGCAGCGCCGAGGTCGCCTCACCCCAGTGGTCGGCGAGCGCGCGAGAAAAGAAGTCCCACAACACCAGAACGTCGGCACCGGGCAGCTCCTGCGCGAGATCGTCTGCGACACAATGCCGCAGCTCGGCGAGCTCGGCGAGCTGAGCGAGATTGTGGGGCTGCGGCACACCGGGGGCGCCGAGGAGCGCGAGGACCGGGCGGCGGGTGCTCATGTCGCCACCGTAACCCCGCGCCGCCCCCGGCGCGAGGAACACGGGCGACGACCCACGAAGCCCCCGCGACGCACCCCGCGACATGCGCGTCCACCCGCCCACCATTGACAGGGAGCAGGCACTGACCGCACTGCATCGCCTGAGCTCCGCACTCGAAGCACCCGAGGGTTGACCTGCGCTTTCTCCGTCGATGGCGGACGCAACTGTCGAATTGTTGACAATCAGACGATCGACCGTCACGGTGTACCCATGACCACGAGCGTTGACCCCCCGATCCGCACCGACCAGACGGCCACGCTGAGCCCGGTGCTGAAGCAGGCCACGCCCGTGGTCGTGGACCACGCCCAGGGCTCGTGGATTCACGGCACCGACGGCCGCGACTACCTCGACTTCACCACCGGCATCGGCGTCACCAGCACCGGCCACTGCCACCCGCACGTCGTCGCGGCCGCACAGGCCCAGTGCGCCAAGGTGATCCACGCGCAGTACACGACGGTGATGCATCCACCCCTGCTCGAGCTGACCAGGCGTCTCGGAGGTGTCCTCCCCCTCGGCCTGGACTCGGTCTTCTACGCCAACTCCGGTTCGGAGGCCGTCGAGGCCGCGATCCGCCTGGCGCGCATGGCCACCGGAAAGCCGAACATCGTGGTCTTCCAGGGCGGCTTCCACGGGCGCACCGTCGCCGCCGCGAGCCTGACCACCGCGGGCACCCGCTTCTCCGCCGGGTTCTCCCCGCTGATGAGCGGCGTGCACATGGCGCCGTTCCCCTACGCGTTCCGCTACGGCTGGGACACCGACACCGCCGTCGACTTCGCCCTGCGCGAGCTCGACTACCTACTGCAGTCACGCGTCGCCCCGAACGACACCGCAGCGTTCCTCATCGAACCCGTCCTCGGCGACGGCGGTTACCTGCCGACGCCGCCACGCTTCCTGCAGGGCCTGCGCGAACGCGCCGACCGGCACGGCATCCTGCTCATCCTGGACGAGGTGCAGGCCGGGTTCGGGCGCACCGGAAGGTTCTGGGGGCACCAGCACGCCGAGGGCCTGATCCCCGACATCCTCATCACCGCCAAGGGTCTCGCGTCCGGCTTCCCCATCTCGGCGATCGCCGCTCCGACCGAACTGATGGGCAAGGCGTGGCCCGGATCCCAGGGCGGAACCTACGGCGGGAACGCCGTGGCCGCCGCCGCCGCGATCGCCACACTCGAGGTCATCGAGAACGAGGACCTCGTCGAGAACGCCCGTGTGCGGGGCGAGCAACTCCTCGCCGGCCTGCGTGAGGTCTGCGCGCGGCACCCGCGCGTCGGCGACGTCCGCGGCCTGGGGCTCATGGCGGGTGTCGAGTTCGTCACGACGGACGAGTCCGGCAACCGGACGCCCGACGCCGCGGCGGCCGTCGCCGTCCAGCAGGCCACCACCGACCAGGGCCTGTTGACCCTGACCTGCGGTCCGGCCGGCAACGTGGTGCGCCTCATCCCGGCGCTGGTCGTGACCGCCGAGGAGATCGATCTGGGTGTGGCCCGATTCGGGGCTGCGCTCGACACCGCACTAGGTTAGGCCGGTGGACATCGCAGTCGAACTCGCCTCACTCGGCATCGATGCCGACGCGTCGCCGCGCCGGATCGCCGAATACTCCTACGACGCTTCCAACTACCGCATCCCGCCGCTGGCGGTGACGTTCCCGCGCTCGGCACACGAGGTCGCG
Organism: Gordonia aurantiaca; assembly: GCF_039939235.1. Taxonomy (NCBI): domain Bacteria; kingdom Bacillati; phylum Actinomycetota; class Actinomycetes; order Mycobacteriales; family Gordoniaceae; genus Gordonia; species Gordonia aurantiaca. Next base: position 348,591 of record NZ_JBDUUF010000003.1, read on the forward strand.
ACGATCGTCCGGAGGTGCCGGGCGGCAGGTATCCCGATCGTCGCGCGCGGCGGCGGAACATCCATGGCGGGCAACGCGATCGGACCGGGCGTCGTCATCGACCTGTCACGCCACATGAACCGGGTGATGTCGGTCGACGCCGGGTCCGCCACCGCGGTCGCCGGTGCGGGCATCGTGCTCACCTCGCTCGCCGCCGAGGCCCGGCGCGCAACGGATGGACAACTCACCTTCGCGCCCGATCCATCGTCGGCATCCCGTGCGACGCTGGGCGGCGCGATCGGCAACGACGCGTGCGGAAACCACTCGGTCCGCTACGGGCGCACCAGCGATCACGTCGTCGAACTGCACGTCGTCACCGCCGAGGGACTGCTGCTCACCGCCACCCGCGACGGTCTGTACCCCACCGTCCCAGACGATCGCGACGCCGCGGCGCGCGCGGCCGAGATCACTGCCGAGCTGCGCGAACTCGCAGCGGAGAACCTCGCCATCCTGCGCACCGAACTCGAGACCATCCCGCGCCAGGTGTCGGGGTATCACCTCGCACGACTGTTGCCGGAGAACGGGTTCGACGTCGCCCGCGCACTGGTCGGCAGCGAGGGCACCTGCGCGATCGTCGTGTCCGCGAAGGTGCGACTCGTCCCGGTGTCGACCTCGCAGCTGCTGATCTGCGTCGGTTACCGCTCCCCCTCCGACGCCGCACGGGACGTGCCGGCGATCCTGCCGTTCGCCCCCTCCGCGATCGAGGGCATCGACGAGAAGATCGTCGCCACCATGGCCGCCCGGCGGGGTCGCGACACCGTCGCCGGACTGCCTGAGGGAGCGGCCTGGCTGTTCATCGACGTCGACTCCGAAAGTGCCGCGGCCCAAGGCGAATCCGATGCCCCGACGACGGCCGAACGGCTCCTCGACCATCTGCGCGCGCAGGGCCGCATGATCGACGCGACGATCGTCGACGACCCGTCCCGCCGCAAGGCGCTGTGGCGGGTCCGCGAGGACGGCGCCGGACTCTCCTCGCGTCTCGCCGATCCCGACGACGAGAACGCCGGCAGCGGGTACGAGTCCTGGCCGGGCTGGGAGGACGCCGCCGTCGCCCCCGAACGCCTGGCGGACTACCTCGACGAATTCGCCGCACTCCTCGACCGTCACGGCCTGACCGGTGTCATGTACGGCCACTTCGGCGCCGGTTGCATGCACGTCCGCATCACCTTCGACCTGCGCACTCCCGAGGGCCGTGCGGTGATGGCGCGTTTCTGTACGGACGCCGCGGAACTCGTTGTCCGGCACGGTGGTTCACTGTCCGGTGAGCACGGCGACGGCCGCGCCCGGTCTTCGTTGCTGCCCATCATGTACTCACCGGCGATGCTGACGGCGTTCGCCCGCTTCAAGACGATCTGGGACCCGTCGGGCGTCCTCAACCCGGGCAGCATCGTCGATCCGCCGCCGATCTCCGCCGACCTCGCGCTGGCCGACGTGCCGCGGCGCGACTGGCCGACCGCCTTCGCCCTCGGCCGGTCCCACCGCAATGCGCCCCGGGGGACCGCCCCCGGCGGCGGGGCCGACGACACGATGTCGGCGGCGGCCCCGTCAGGGGTGGATTCCGGGGGCGGTTCGGAGTTGCCGTTCGTCGATCCCTTCGTCCACGCGGTGCAGGGTTGCATCGGCGTCGGACGTTGCCGCGCCGACACGACCGGTGTGATGTGCCCCAGTTACCGGGCCACGCGCGATGAGAAGGACTCGACGCGCGGCCGTGCGCGTGTCCTGCAGGACATGGTGCGCACCGCCCCGTCGATCGACGAGGGCTGGCGCTCACCCGCGGTCCGCGAGGCCCTGGACCTGTGCCTGTCCTGCAAGGCATGCTCCACCGACTGCCCGACCGGCGTCGACATGGCGACCTACAAGTCGGAGTTCTTCCACCACCACTATCGGCGCCGGTTGCGTCCGCTGTCGCACTACTCCCTGGGCTGGATGCCGGCCTGGCTGTCCGCGGCGGGTGTGGCCGCGCCGCTGATCAACCTGGCCCTGTCCTCGAAACTCGGTGGCCTGGCCGCCCGGGTCGGCGGCATCGACCCCCGCCGCACGATGCCCGCCTTCGCCACGCGCCGCGCCCGCAAGGAGCATCTCGACGGCCTGCCGGGAGTGTCGGCGGACTCGCAGGTCATCCTGTTCGTCGACTCGTTCACCAAGGCATTCCGTCCGCAGGTCGCGTCCGCCGCCGCCGAGGTCCTCGGCGCCACCGGGGACCGGGTGGGTTGCACCGCGGAGAACTGCTGCGGCCTGACGTGGATCTCCACCGGCCAGCTGAACAAGGCCTCACGCACCCTGCGGCGCACCGCGGAGAGCCTCGACGACGGCACCGACCGACCCATCGTCCTGCCCGAGCCCAGCTGCGCCGCCGCCCTGGCCGAGGACCTGCCCGAGCTCGTCCCCACCGACGCCGCACGACGCGTCGCAGCCCGCGTCCGCAGCTTCGCGTCGTACCTCCCGACCCTGCTCGACGCCGGTTGGCGGCCACCGCACCTCCCCGACGAGGTGACCCTGCAGACCCATTGCCACGAGTACGCGGTCTTCGGCGCCCGCACCGGCACCGCCGCGCTCGAGTGGCTCGGCGTGACCGTCCACGCCGCCGAGGGATGCTGCGGCGTGGCGGGCAACTTCGGCTTCGAAAAGGGCCATTACGAGGTCAGCATGGCCGTCGCCGAGAACGCCCTGGCACCTGCACTCCGCGACGATCCGCACCGGCCCGTCGTCACCGACGGGTTCAGTTGCGCGATGGCGGTCGACCATCTCGCCGCGGTCGACGACGACCTCGCCGGCGCAGGTGACGTGCGTGGCGTCCACCTGGCCGAACTGCTCACACCCCCGACCGACAACCCCCCAGCGCAGCACACCACACCCCGTTCGAGGAGCGCCCGATCATGACCGCAGTAGCGAATTCCCCAGTCCGTGAGATCATCTCGTCCATCCACACCGACCTCTTCATCGACGGCCGGTGGTCGCCGGCCGCATCGGGTGATCGCTTCGACGTCCTCAACCCCGCCACCGGTGAACGACTCGCGCAGGTCGCCGACGCCGATACCGCGGACGCGCGACGCGCCATCGAGACGGCCGCGGCGCATCAGGCCGGATGGGCTGCGACCTCGCCGCGCAACCGCAGCGAGATCCTCTACCGCGCATACCAACTCATCATCGATCGGGCCGACGAGATCGCCTCGGTGATGACCGCCGAGATGGGCAAGCCCTTCGCGGAGGCCAGGGGCGAGGTCGCCTACGGCGCCGAGTTCTTCCGCTGGTTCGCCGAGGAGGCCGTTCGCATCGGCGGCGACCACACCACCACCGGCGACGGCGGGCACCGCATCGTGGTGAGCAGGCAGCCGGTCGGCCCGTGCATCCTCATCACGCCGTGGAACTTTCCGCTCGCCATGGGAACCCGCAAGATCGGGCCCGCGGTCGCCGCCGGCTGCACGATGGTGCTCAAGCCCGCCGAACTCACCCCGCTCACCACGCTGTTGCTCGCCGACATCCTCGTCGAGGCCGGACTGCCGGCCGGCGTGCTGAACGTGGTCACCACGTCGGATCCGTCGACCGTGGTCACCGAGTGGATGGACAGCGGGCTGGCCCGCAAGATCAGCTTCACCGGTTCCACCGAGGTCGGGAAGATCCTGCTGCGTCAGGCCGCCGGCACCGTGATGCGGACGTCGATGGAGCTCGGCGGCAACGCCCCGTTCATCGTGTGCGCCGATGCCGACATCCCCCGCGCCGTCGACGGCCTGATGGTCGCCAAGATGCGCAACACCGGGCAGGCCTGCACCGCCGCCAACCGGGTCTTCGTGCACCGCAGCGTGATCGACGAGTTCACCGAGGCGTTCGCCGCGAAGATGTCGGCGCTGAAGGTCGGCGACGGCGCAGCCGAGGGCACCCAGGTCGGCCCCCTCGTCGAGCCGAAGGCGGTCGGCAAGGTCGCCGCGCTGGTCGACGACGCGGTGGCCAAGGGCGCGCAGATCGTCTGCGGCGGCTCACCGATCGAGGGCCCGGGCTCCTTCTACCCGCCGACCGTGCTGACCGGCGTCGGCCTCGACGCCGACCTCGTGCACACCGAGATCTTCGGGCCGGTCGCCGCGATCATCCCGTTCGGCGACGCGCAGAACCCGCTCGATCCCGCCGCCGACGACGAGGTCGTGACGCTCGCCAACGACACCCAGTGGGGTCTGGTGGCCTACCTGTTCAGCCAGGACGTCGATCGTTGCGCTCGCCTGTCGGCGGCGCTGGAAGCCGGTATGGTCGGGGTCAACACCGGACTCGTCTCGAATCCGGCTGCTCCCTTCGGCGGGGTCAAGGAGTCCGGCCTCGGCCGCGAGGGCGGCCGCGTGGGTATCGAGGAGTTCCTCGACATGAAGTACACGGCCTCGCCCATCCGGCCCTGACAGACCGGCCCCGGCACGTCCCGGCACCGGACCCGACAAGCCCCGACGCCGCCAGGATCCGGCCCAGAAAGATCCGGCCCAGAAGGATCCGGCCCCGAGAAGTTCCGCCACCAACCAGAATCCGCAGGACAGACCGCCGACAACCCTTGAACCGGTGAGGAGCAGCGCATGTACCTCGGCACCCAGCTGTTCACCGACAGCGAGTACGAACAGCGCCTGACGCGGGTCCGCGAACGGATGGACCGGCAGGGGCTGACGGCGATCATCGTCACCGATCCGGCGAACATCTTCTACCTGATCGGATACAACGCCTGGTCGTTCTACACCCCGCAGATGCTGTTCGTGCCGATCGAGGGCGACATGGTGTTCTACGCGCGGGAGATGGACGCCCGCGGCGCCCATCGCACGACCTGGTTGCCCGACGACCAGATCGTCGGCTACCCGGAGAGCTACGTGCACCGCCCCCACGTCCATCCGTTCGACTGGGTCGCCTGGTCGCTGCGCCAGCGGCACCTGATAGCCCCGGCATCACGCGGCGGGTGCGTCGGACTGGAGATGGACTCGCACTTCTTCTCCCCCAAGGCGTATCGCGCGCTCGTCAACGCCATCCCGGAGTGGAAGCTCGTCGACTGCTTCGAACTGGTCAACTGGGTGCGATCGGTGAAGTCGGAGGCCGAGGTCGAGCTGATGCGGCACGCCGGCGAGGTGTGCACAGAGGCGATGCAGGCGGCCATCGACACCATCGATGTCGGTGTGCGGCAATGCGATGCCGCCGCGGCGATCTCGCAGGCGCAGATCACCGGCACCCCCGACTACGGCGGTGACTACCCGGCGATCGTGCCGATGATGCCGACCGGCGCGGCCGCCGACACCCCGCATCTCACCTGGCACCAGGGCACTTTCGTCTCCGACGAGGCCGTCGTCATCGAGCTCACCGGCGCACACAACCGCTATCACTGTCCGCTGGCGCGCACCGTGTCGCTGGGCACGCCGCACAAGGATCTCGACTACGTGGCGAATGCGACCGCCGAGGGCCTGGAGAACGTGCTCGAGGCGATCCGGCCCGGTGTCGCCACCAAGGAGCTGGCGTCCACCTGGAATTGGACGCTGGCCAAGTACGGTCTCGAAAAGCCCTCGAGGCTGGGCTATTCCATCGGCATCGGCTATCCCCCGGACTGGGGTGAGCGCACCATCAGCATCCGCAGCGAGGACGAGACGATCCTCGAGACCAACATGACCTTCCACATCGTCTGCGGCATGTGGATGGACAACTACGGATTCGAACTCTCCGAGTCGGTGCGGGTGAGCCCCACCGGCGTCGAGTGTTTCACGTCCTTCCCGCGGAAGCTGATCCGGAAATGAGGTGCGCGACATGACCACAACCGCAAACGACTCCCTCCACGACGTGCGCAACTCCGCCCCCACCCTGCCGCTGGCGGGCCGCGCGAAGGACCTCGTCGGGTCGATGATCGATTCCTCGACCTCCCTGCTGGCCGCCCAGTCCCACGACATCGTGCGTTTCGCGATGGGTGCCCCGGCCGACGAGGCGGTCCCCGCCCACGAGTTCCGCCAGATCGCCGGCGAGATCCTCGACAACACCTCGTTCACCTACGGCGCAACCGAGGGGGAACCGCGGCTGCTCCAACTGCTGGTCGACTACCTGGCGACCACCCCGGATCCGTCGTCGCACGATCGGCTGGTCATCACCACCGGCGGTATGCAGGGCCTCGACCTCGCCTGCAAGCTCTTCGTCGACCCCGGCGACCTGGTCGTCGTCGAATCCCCCACCTACACCAACGGCAGCGCGACCGCGCTCTCCTATGGCGCTCAGCTCCTCGAGGTCCCCGTCGACGACGACGGCATGCAGGTCGACCAGCTCGAGGACCTCGTCGCGCGCACCCGGCAGACGCCGAAGGCGATCTACACGATCCCGACCTTCCAGAACCCGTCCGGGGTGACGCTCTCCGAGGAGCGCCGCCGCGAACTGCTGCGCCTGGCCCACACCTGGGGTGCGGTCATCATCGATGACGACCCGTACGGCCTGTTGCGTTTCGCCGGCACCGACATCCCGACCTTCCAGACCCTCAGCCCCGGCGACCCGCTCGTCTTCTCCGTGCGGACGTTCTCCAAGATCCTGGCGCCCGGGTGGCGCGTCGGCTGGGTCGACGCGGATCCGTCGCTGCGCCAGCTGCTGATCAACGGCAAGCAGGCCATGGACACCTGCACCAACGTCCCCAACCAGCACATCGTCGCCGAGTACATCGCCCGCGGCGGGCTGGAAGACCATCTCGCCAGCATACGCAGGCTCTACCGCGAACGCAAGGACGCGATGCTCGACGCCATCGCACGTCACCTCGGCGACCGGGTCACCACCACGGACCCCGAAGGCGGCTTCTTCCTGTGGGTCACCCTGCAGGATGAGTTCGCCGAGATCGACACCCGCGAGCTCTTCGAGGTCGCGCTGGCCGACGGCGTCGCCTTCATCCCGGGCCCCGCGCTCTCGCCGGGCGGGCGCTTCCGCAACTCGATGCGACTGTGCTTCGCGTCGAGCACCCCGGACCGGATCGACGAAGGCGTTCGACGCCTCACCTCGAGTCTTGAGAAGATGGCACGGTGAGCGATGCATCGGAACCCGACCTGAGCCGAGCCGAGCGGGGCGTTCTCGATCTGATCGACGAGACCGCGATCGTCGCGTTGACGACGGCGCTGGTCGAGGCGCCGAGCGAGAATCCCGGCGGCACCGAGGCAGCCGCCGTCGATGTGCTGGAGAAGGCATGTCTGTCCCTCGGTCTGGCCGTCGAAACCCACGAGGTCGCGCCCGCGCGGCCCAACCTGGTCGCGACCCTGCCCGCAGGTGGCGGCCCCGGGCTGATGTTCCTCGGGCATTCCGACGTCGTGCCCGCGGGCCCCAACTGGACCGGCGATCCGTATCGGGTCCGCAACCACGACGGCCTGCTCATCGGGCGCGGCACCACCGACATGAAGGGCGGACTCGCCTCGGTCGTCGCCGCGATGAGCGCTCTCTCGCGGGCCGGTGACTTCGGCGTCGAGCTGTCCGGGCCGGTTCGCCTGGTCTGCACGGTCGACGAGGAGGAACACGGCATCGGGGTGCGCGATCACGTGTCCCGGCCCGCCGATCACGAGTTCCTGGGCTGCGTGGTGGCGGAGCCGACGAACATGCAGGTGGTGCGCGGCTGCCGCGGGGCGTCGTACATCGAGATCGACGTGACCGGCCGGGCCGCGCACTCCGGCCGTCCCGCCGACGGCCGGTCGGCCATCAACGCGGCCGCGGCGATCGTCGAGATCATCCGCGCCGATCAGGAGCGCCTGGCCGGGTCCGCCGACGACCTGCTCGGGTACGGCACCTGGAACGTCGGGACCATCGCCGGCGGCCAGGGGATCTCGGTGGTCGCCCCGAACTGCTCCCTCGGGATCGACCGCCGTCTCATGCCCGACGAGGACCCGCACGCCATCGCCGAACAGTTGCGGAAGACGATCCGGGACAGGCAGATCGACACCGACGGGATCACCGTCGACGTCCGCGTGACGATGGAGATGCCCGGCTTCGCCACCGCCGCCGACCATCCGCTCGTCACCACCGCGGTCGGCGCGGTCACCGATGCCGGTGCCGCCACCTCGGTCGGCGGTTGGAGTGCTGCGTGCGACGGCGGTTTCGTCAGCCGCGACCTCGGCATCCCGTCGATCGTGCTGGGGCCGGGCAACATCAACACCGAGGCCCATCAGCCCGACGAGTCGGTCGCCGTCGCCGATCTGGTCACGGCGGCAAAGGCGTACGCGCTCGCCGGGCTGAGGATGCTGGGCCGGCCCTAGCCGTTCGACCCTAGGCCTTCGCCTCCGCCAGCCGCTTCTGCAGCTCGCGGAAGTCGTTCTCCTTGCTGGGGATCTCGGTGCCCCGGATCGAGCATCCCGCGGTCTCCTTCAGGAACAGCAGGGCGATCATGCCGATCGCACAGGCGCCCATCATGTAGGCGGCCGGGAAGAGGCTCCAGCCGGTTCCCTCCACCACGGCGTCGTTGACCAGCGGGGCGGTGCCGCCGAAGGCCGCGGTCGCGACGTTGTAGGAGATCGCGAAGCCTGCGTAGCGGACCTGGGTCGGGAACATCGCCGGGAAGGTCGCCGAGATGGTGGCCAGCTGCGGGATGTACAACGCCCCGAGGATCACGAAGGCGACGATGGCCCAGGCGAATCCTTGTCCCATCAACCAGTAGAGCGGGATCGCGAGCACGAAGAGTCCGACGAGCGAACCCCACCACATCGGCTTGCGCCCGGTCGAATCCGACCACCACCCGAAGAACGGGATCAGAGCCATCATCGCGAGCTGCCCGATCAGGTTCACCACACTGGCCGACGACTCGGTGAGCCCGATCGTGTTCTGCAGGTAGGTCGGCTGATACGCCAGCAGCGTGTAGTTCGCGACGTTGAGCGCGATCACCATGCCGAACATGATCAGGATCGGCTGCCAGTAGTGCAGCATCAGGTCCTTGAAGCGCGTCCACGGGGTGCCGGTGATCTCGTCTTCCTGCTCGAGTTCCTGGAACACCGGCGTGTCGTCCATCTGCGACCGCAGGTACAGGCCGATGAGGCCGAGCGGCAGGGCGAACAGGAACGGGATTCGCCAACCCCACTGGTCCATCTGCGAATCCGACAGTCCGAGTTGGAGGAACAGCACGAACGCGGTGCCGCCGCAGAAGCCGCCGAGGGTTCCGAACTCGAGGAAGGAGCCGTACTTGCCGCGCTTGTTGTCGGGTGCGTACTCGGCCATGAATGTTGCGGCGCCGCCGTATTCGCCGCCGGTGGAGAAGCCCTGGACGACGCGGAGCAGGATCAGCAGGATCGGCGCCCAGATACCGATCGACGCGTGCGTCGGCAGGAGGCCGATGAGTGCGGTGGCCCCGGAGATCAGCAGGATCGTCATCGCCAACACGGACTTGCGGCCGATGCGGTCGCCGATCGGGCCCCACACCATGCCGCCGAGGGGCCGGAGGACGAAGGAGACGGCGAAACCGAGCATGGTGCCGATGGTTCCGTAGTCTCCGGGGAAGAACGCCTGGGTCAGATAGACCGACGCGGCGGCGTAGACGCCGTAGTCGAACCATTCGGTGGCGTTACCGATGGCCGAGGCCCCGATGGCCTTGTGGAGGAGCTTTCTGCCTTCCGGCGATTCTGGATCTGGTGCGAGCTCGTCAAACGTGTCTACCGGTTTCGTATCGCTCATCTGCGCTTCCTGGGTTCGTCGGGCCGCCAGCGGGCCCGAGAGGTCGACGCGACCCTGGACAATGCTGCGACGGCGGACCCCGCTCACGGTGGCGGCTCCTTCACCACCCGCGAACATGAAGCGCTCGAGGCTGTTTCAGCTCCCGGCGGCTGCGAGGTCTCCGGCTTCGGGCCCGTCACCGATCAATCTGCGCAGCCCATCGGCCATGTGCGCGATCATCAGCTCGTCCGCCCTGCCGGCGTCCCCCGCAGCGATGGCGTCCACCAACGCCTGGTGTTCGTCGATTCGTTCCTTTCCCGAGGAATAAGTTCCCCGCATGGCTCGCAGGCACATTCGCGTCTCCACGAGTATGGTCTCGTGCAGGCGCGAAAGCCGTTGGCTTTCGGCATGTTCCACCAGGGTTTGATGGAATCTCATGTCGGCTTCGGCCATTCCCACGCTGTTCGGCTCGTCGATGAACTCGCGCATGGCCTCCACGGCCTCTCCGAGGGCGTCGACGGCGGCGGGATCGCCGTGCGCGATCACCTGCTCGACGGCGGCGCGTTCGACCGCCGTGCGTGCGACGTACATGTCGCGGATGTCGTCCTCCTCCATCGACACCACGAACAGACCGCGGTTGCGATGACTCACCAGCAGGCCCTCTGCCGTGAGTCGTTGCATGGCCTCACGCAGAGGCCCGCGACTCACCCCCAGGTCCGCGGCGAGGCCGGACTCGGTCAACTGCGACCCGGGCGGGAAGTCTCCGTTCGCGATTGCATCGTGCAACTTACGCGCGATGATCGCCGGTGTCGACTCCTGCACCAGCGGCGTGAGGACGCGACGACGTGTGGTACCGGCGCGTTTCCGCTGGCCGGACGCGTTGCGGCGACGTCCCGGTTCCTCTGCGCCCGGGGTCTGCCCATCCACCTTCGTCGTCACCGTCTACCTCTTTCTCACCGCTGAAGGCGCGCGTAGGTGAGCGTCTCGCCCCTCGCGCCGCCCATCCAGACGTCGTTGCAGGCAGCAGCAAAGTCTTCCAGACCATCGGTGATGGTCGCGAACACGTTGCCGGGAACCCACCCCACGTCGCCGTTGACCAGCAGATTGTTCCTTCCGTAGAACACTGCCAGATCGACGAGCAGGCGGTGCTCGGCCGGTGCGGCGGAAGGGTCATACCCATATGCCGGGTTGTCCAAAACCCCGTCGAACGTGAAATAGCAGAGGTCGCCGGGGATCGGGGTGATCGTGGTGTTCTCCGGCCCCGGTTCGGCGGGCGCGAACGCCGGGAGCAGGGTGTAGACCTCGTTGCGGGCGAACTTGCCGTGGAACACCTGCCCGCCGAGCGGGAGGGCGTCCCACACCGCCTGCGCGGTGCGCGGGGCCTCGGCGTCGAGCAGGCGCGCGACCGCGGTCACGCCTCGCTTCTCCAGCTTCACGGTGATGAAGCGACCCTCGGTCATGCCCTGTCTCCCAACGTGGCGAATCCGGCGGCGGCCTCATAGGCCGCGGCCACCCGGAGCACGATGATGTCCCGGTGCCGCGCGCCGACGAACTGCACACCCGTCGGCAGGCCGTCGACGAGTCCGCTGGGCACGGTGATCGCCGGTTGTCCGGTGAGGTTGAACGGGTAGGTGTAGGGCGTCCACGACGTCCAGTCCGGCGACGCCGAGCCCTCGGGCACGGTACGGCCGGCCTCGAACGCGACGGTGGGCATCGCCGGGGTCACCAGGATGTCGAACTCCCGGTGGAACAGGCCCATCTGGGTGCCCATCTCCATCCGCAACGCGGTGGCGCCGACGAAGTCGCTCGCCGTGAAGTCCCGGTGGCGTTCCAGCGCCTCCAGCAGCAGCGGGTCCACCTTGTCCTCGGCGCCGTCGCCGAGTGCACGCACCACGACGTCGGCGCCGGCGAACCAGATCACGTGATAGGCCCACACCGGATCGTCCCAGCCGAGATCGACCTTCTCGACGGTGGCGCCGAGTTGCTCGAGCACCGAGACCGCGCGGTCGGTGTTCGCCTGCACGCCGGCGTCGTTGGTCCCGAAGCCGAGATCCGTGCTGTACCCGATACGCAGGCCGGACAGGTCATGGACGTCCGCGATGGCCTCGACCGCGGTCTGCGCGGGCGGCGGCAGCGCCGACCAGTCACGGGGATCAGGGCCGCTCAGCACGTCGAGGAGCACGGCGCAGTCGGCGACGGTGCGGGTCATCGGCCCCACGTGCGCGACCGGGGCGAACGGACTCGGCGGATACATCGGGACGCGACCGAGTGTCGGCTTGAGCCCGACGATGCCGCAGTAGGCCGCGGGTATCCGGATGGAACCGCCGCCGTCGGTGCCGACCGACAGGGGCCCGAGCCCCGCCGCGACGGCCGCCGCGCTGCCCCCGCTCGACCCGCCCGACGTCCGCTCGGTGTTCCAGGGATTGCGGGTCACGCCGGTCCGCGGGCTGTCAGTGACGCCCTTCCAGCCGAACTCGGGGGTGGTGACCTTGCCGAGCAGCACCGCCCCGGCCTCGCGCAGTCGCGCGACGGCCGGGGCGTCGGTGTCCCACTCCATCTGATCGGGTCGGATCATCAGCGAGCCGCGCAGCGTCGGCCACCCCTTGGTGAGCAGCAGATCCTTGATGCTGACCGGCACCCCGTCGAGTGGCCCGAGGGGCGCACCCGCTCGGAATCGCTCCCCCGACTCCCGCGCCTGTGCGATCGTGGTGTCCCGGTCCAGCAGACAGAACGCGTTGATCGACGGGTCGACCTCGTCGATGGCGTCGAGCAGCTCGGCGGCCACCGTCTCCGGCGTGAGCTCACCGCTTCGGTAGGCGTCGGCCAACTCCGTCGCACTGAGCCGGCGGGCCGTGTCGGACATGTACCCCCTCGATCGGTTTGGTAGATTGTTGACAATCTACCTTGGAGGTGTTCGGGTGACAACCACCGTCGCGATGCTCTACCCGGGCCACGCCGCCGAAGACGACTACTCGCTCATCGAGTCCGCGGTCTCGACCTCCGCGGCCGGCATCCGCTTGCCGGTGGTGATCACCGATGTCGACTCCGACGACCACACCGTGGAGGCCATGGCGGCGGTCGGTGAACCGGACCGTCTCGCCGACGGCGTGCGCAGGGCCGGGCACCACGATCCCGCCGCCGTCATGTGGGCCTGCACCAGTGGGAGTTTCGTCTACGGATACCACGGCGCCCGCCGGCAGGCAGACGGCGTGGCCGCCCTGTCCGGGGTCCCCACCTCGTCGACGTCGCTGGCCTTCGTCGACGCGTGCCTGAGCCTGGGTGTCACGCGCGTCGCAATCGCGGCCACCTACCCCGAACCCCTGGCATCCCGGTTCATCGGGTTTCTCGCCGACGGTGGCGTCCACGTGGTCTCGTTGCGCGCCAACGACATCGAGACCGCCACCGAGGCCGGCGCCCTCGACGGCGACGGACTGTTCGGGATGATCCATGCGGCCGATCACCCCGACGCACAGGCGATCCTGGTCCCCGACACCGCGCTGCACACCGCCACCTGGATCACCGGCCTGGAACAGGAGGCCGGCAAACCCGTCCTCACCGCCAACCAGGTCACCGCCTGGCAGGGCCTGCGGCTGGCGGGCCTGTCACCGACGACACCCGACCTGGGGGTGCTGTTCCGGCAGCGACGCTCTTCGACGAACCGGTAAGCGTTCCGCGCAACGTTCAGTCCAGAACCGCCTTCGCGACCGTGATGCACGTGGTGATCCACTCCCGGTCGCCCATGGTCAGTCCACGAGATGCGTTCTGCGCGTCCATGATCGACCAGTGCGCGTTGAGGATCATCCGCATCACGACCCAGTCGCGGGCACGGTCGGGATCGAGCCCGGCCGCGTCGACGATGAGGTGAAACCGACGACGGATCACGGCACGAAGATCCCTGCCTCCGCCCGGCGGGGGATCCAGCCGATTCCAGAGCATGGGCGCCGGCTCATAGTGCGGATCCCCCGACACCGGGCTCGGATCGATGACCGCCCAGGCCCTCTCGCCTCCGGACCGGTCGACGAGGACGTTCTCGTGGTGCAGGTCGCCGTGCACGATCACCCCCACGCCCCCCTCGTCGGTGACGAGGTCCCGCCCGAGCGAGAGCGCCTGCTCGACAAAGCGTCTCGGCATCGGCGCGTCGCGCGGCATGCGCGAGAGCCCGTCGAGCCAACGCCCGAGACGCGTGCTGAGCGTCGTCATCCGTCCGGGCGCCGGGATGTGCAGGGTCCGGTACAGATCCGCGACCGTCGAGCACGCCGTGTCGTCGTCGACGGTGGTGAGGTCTCGGCGTTCGAGGCGCTCGAGCAGCAGGGCGCGCCGTCGAGGGTCGGCGCGCAGCATCCGCACCGCACCCCGGCCGGCCCAGTGCTGCAGCGCAAGGGCTTCCTGCGCACCGTCGTCGTCGCCGTCGAAGGCGACCTTGAGGACCGCGGCACGTCCGTCACCGCCCACGACCGGCACCACCAGCGACTCGAAGCCGTGCCAGAGTTCATCCCCGTCGCGGCGGAGATCCCACTCGTCGAGGAGCGCCGACGCGGTGGAGGGCAACCGGCGCAGCCAGTCCGACCAGGCCGGGCCGAGCGAGACCTGCGACGCCAGCCCCGGCGGGATGTCGGAATGGGTGATCATCGGCCGATGCGCCGGGCAGGACCCGCCGACCGCGACCACCGCATCCGCTACTCCCCGGCCGTGATCGCGATGCCGATCGTGCCGTCGGAGCCGCGCCGAATCCTGCTGAGAAAGGTCAGGACGCGGGCCTGGATTCCGTACTTCTCGATGAGCTTCTTGCGGACGTGCTCGGTACCCGCCGAGTCGAGGACGGCGGCCGTACCGGACACGGGCTCGCCGGAGAGGTTGCCGCCGCGCACGTCGCACGCCTGGACGACGACCTTCGGATTCCGCTTGATCCGCTTGACCTTCCACGACTCGGTCTCGGTCCACACGAGCAACCGATCTCCGTCCAGAACCGCCCACACCGGCGAGGAGAGGGGCGTGCCGTCCTTGCGGTAGGTCGTCAGTTGCACATACTTCGCAGTGCCCGCCTCACCGAAGGGCGTCGAGTTCGCAGGGGTCATGCCGCAATGCTACGGGCGAACAGGGATTGGGCGAACAACGACTGGGCATGGCACGGCGCCCACTCGGCGGGGCCGGCGCCGAGCACACCCGCGTCCCACAGCGTCGCCCAGGCGGTCACCTGGTTGGCCGACAGGATCGGCTTGCCGAGCTCGGCCTCGAGGTCGCCGAGGATGTCGTAGGTCCAGAGGTAGGTGCAGGAGACGAAGATCGCCTCGGCGTCGGGGTGGTCGGCCGCACGGATGAGGTCTGCCGTCACGGCGTACGGGATGGTCCAGATCTCGTGGTCACGGCCGAGCCCCGCCTGGGCGGCGACGGTCCGGCCGGACTCGGCGAGGAAGTCGCACAGCAGCCCGGTGAGCGCGGCGGTGTACGGAGTCGCCACCGAGAGGGTGCCGACGTTCATCAGATCGAGCGCTCGGATCAGCGCCTCGGAGGTCGTCACGGCGTGCTGGGCGCCGTTGGCGAGCATGCACTTCGAGATCTCCACCGCCCCGGCCAAGCCGTACACGAAACTCCCCGACGCGCAGGCATAGCCGAAGGCCTTGGGACCGATCGACGAGACGGCACGGACCGCGGCGGCGATCTCCGCGTGGTTGTTCAGGTCACGGCACAGTTCGACGTCGACCGGCGCGTCGATGAAACCGGTCCGCGTGAAGTGGAGCGACACCGAGTCGGGCATCCACCGCCACAGTTCGCGGTCCAGCGCCATGTCGAACGGGACCACCATCCCGATGCCGATCTGCGGTGTCATGCAGGGATGATGGCATATTGTCAGATTGTCTACAATTGTTGCCGACGGGCGTCCTCCACCGCATCGCGGCTCACGCAGTCGTAGGCGTGGTCGTTGACGATCCCGGTCGCCTGCATCAGCGCGAACATGGTCGTCGGGCCGACGAACCGCCATCCCCTCTTCTTGAGGTCCTTCGACATCGCGATCGACTCCGGCGAGGTCGTCATCGAGTTCGGTTCATGGTCACGGTCGGGTGCGTATCGCCAGAAGTACGACGCCAGCGATCCCTGCTCGTCGATCAGTTCCACGGCCCGGCGGGCGTTGTTCACCGCGGCCTCGATCTTGCCGCGGTGGCGGACGATCCCCGCATCCTGCAGCAGGCGTTCGACGTCGGCGTCGGTGTATCGCGCCACCTTCTCAACCTCGAATCCCGCGAATGCACTCCTGAAGTTCTCGCGCTTGAGCAGAATGGTCCGCCAGGACAACCCCGACTGGAACCCCTCCAGGCAGACCCGCTCGAACAGGGCGGCGTCCTCGGTGACCGGGAATCCCCACTCGGTGTCGTGGTACGTCGTCTCGGGCTCCTGACCTGCCCAGAAGCAGCGCAACCGACCGTCGGCGGCCATCACCGTGTTCTCGGACATGGGCATCCTCCTCCACTCCGGTGCGAGCAGGTTACGCCACGGCCACGACAGAACGGCGCCGTTATCGTTCCGTTACCAAAGATTGCGAATCCATCCCGTTGTCCGTGCCGGCAGTGGCTTTTCGGCCCCCGGCCCATAGCGTTGGAGACATCGCACCGAAGAGCACCCCGTCACCCGACGCAAGATCCCGCTCCGGAAGCGAAAAATCCACTGCCGGCAAGGAGTTCGTCATGCGTGAAACCGATCTGAACACACTCCTTTCCCGCGTGGCGGCCGGTGACATGGATGCCTTCGCCCAGTTCTACGACGCCACCTGTGACCGGGTGTACGGGATGATCCTGCGGGTCCTGCGCGACCAGGGTTACAGCGAAGAGGCGACCCAGGAGACCTTCCTCGCCGTGTGGCGAGGCGCCGCCGGTTTCGATCCGGCATCGGGCACCGCGCTCTCGTGGGTCCTGACCCTCGCCCACCGTCGCGCGGTCGATCGCGTGCGCTCGGAGACCGCCGCGACCCGTCGCACCGTCGCTTACGGCATCGCCGACACCGGCCGTGAGATCGACGAGGTCAGCGAATCCGTGGAGCGCCGCGAGATCGCCCGCCTGATCCACACCGGCCTCGAGACCCTGACTCCGCTGCAGCGTCAGGCCATCGAACTGGCCTACTTCCACGGTCTGACCTATCGCGAGGTTGCCGAGCACCTCGGTGTCGCGCTGCCGACGATCAAGTCGCGCATCCGCGACGGCCTGATCCGGTTGCGGCAGACCGTGCCGGGTTTCGCGGTCTCCGCCTGAGTCGTCACCGACAGGGGGCCTCAGACCTGCCCGTACGGATGCCACCCGGTGGGATTCCACTTCCCACCGCGGCGTTCCCGCACCTCGCGCAGGCTGGTTCCGACGTACCGCTGTTCCAACTCCACGTCCGGCGCCCCGGTGTACACCCAGCGCTTCGGGTCGAGGTTTCCCTCGGCGTCCCGGAACGTCTCCCAGAAGTCGACGCGGTGCACGGCGCGCACGATGTCGTCGGCGAACACCAGCACCGGTAGGTCGGGCACCGTGCGATGCGGACCCGCCCGCCAGCCGCTGCGCGCCCACTCGTAGATCTGCTCAGCACTCGCATCGGGGCGCGCCGCATCGTCGACCTTGACGAGAACGCAGAGCTCTGGTAGCGCCGGGGCGAGCGGCGCGGCGTGACGCAGGATGAGCTCGTCCAGCGGGATCGGGACATCGTCCACCGTTCCCGCGAGATCGGGGGCGTTGGTCAGCTCCAGCCCGGACAACCCGGCGAGGTCGCCGGCGAACCGGGCCGCGAAATCCGCCGTCTCCTCGACGGATTCGACACCGGCGGCGCCGTAGCGCAGCACCCAGTGCTCCACCCCGAACCCGTCGGCGTCGATGTCGCCGATCCGGTCGAGCGTCGCCTCCAACACCTCCGGAGAATCCCCCTGCCCGATCACCTCACTCGGGTCCGGGACGGCGCCGGCGAGCGCCGCGCCGGTCTGATGGCGAATCCGGTTTCCGCGTCCGGCACCGACGTAGAACACCGACGAATCGCGGGGATCGACGAGCGCGTAGACGTAGACGCCGAGTACCGTCTGCACCTCCAACGGAACGGGTTTCGGGGGTCCCGGAACCGGGACCCCCACGGGCCGCAAGAGATCGAGCACCGCGTCGACGACGGTCGGCCGGACCCCGAATCCGCCGCCCCGCAGCCCGCCGATGATGGCCTCCCCGGCGCGTTCCCGGTCGACGAAACGCCGCCCGGCGTGCGCATCGACGGCGCGCAGGACGTCGACGATCTCCGCTCGCCGGGTCGCCGGGCCGCGCGGCGCCGACCGTTCCGCGTCGACGTCGAGCATCTCGGCGAAGGCCGCCGACTCGAGGAACTCGTCGAGCGCGGTCACCGGCAGCTCGACGGCATCCATGCTGCTCATGACCGCGATGATGCCAGGGCCGGGCCCGGCTCGCGGGTCCGACTCGCGCGCGACGGCGGTTCCGTCCCACGCTCGACGCGCCCCCGGCACGATGAAGGCCCCACCCTCGATCGAGAGTGGGGCCTTCGTGGCTGGTCGTCAGCGCATCAGCCGAGCACGAGCGATTCGCCGTCGGGGCTGACGTTGACCGGCACGACGTCCCCGTCGCGGACCTCGCCCTTGAGCAGCAGCTTGGCCAGCTGGTCGCCGATGGCCTTCTGCACCAGCCGGCGCAGCGGACGGGCGCCGTACACCGGGTCGAAGCCCCGGTGGGCCAGCCATTCCTTGGCCTTCGGCGACACCTCGAGGTCGAGGCGGCGCTGTGCCAACCGCTTCTCCAGCTGGCCCAGCTGGATGTCGACGATCCGGACCAGTTCCTCCTCCGTCAGGGCGTCGAAGATGACCACGTCGTCCAGGCGGTTGATGAACTCCGGCTTGAACGCTGAGCGCACCGCGGCCATGACCTGTTCGCGGTCGCCGCCGGCGCCTAGGTTCGAGGTGAGGATCAGGATGGTGTTGCGGAAGTCCACCGTCCGGCCCTGGCCGTCGGTGAGACGACCCTCGTCGAGCACCTGCAGCAGCACGTCGAACACGTCCGGGTGGGCCTTCTCGATCTCGTCGAACAGGACCACCGTGTACGGCCGACGCCGCACCGCCTCGGTCAGCTGGCCGCCGGCCTCGTACCCGACATACCCGGGCGGAGCACCGACGAGCCGTGCGACGCTGTGCTTCTCGCCGTACTCGCTCATGTCGATGCGGACCATCGCGTGCTCGTCGTCGAACAGGAACTCGGCGAGCGCCTTGGCGAGCTCGGTCTTGCCGACGCCGGTCGGGCCGAGGAACATGAACGAGCCCAACGGCCGGTTCGGGTCGGCGACGCCGGCCCGTGCACGACGCACCGCGTCCGACACCGCCTCGACCGCGGCCTTCTGGCCGACGACCCGCTTGCCGAGTTCGTCCTCCATGCGCAGCAGCTTGGCGGTCTCGCCCTCGAGCATGCGGCCCGCGGGGATACCGGTCCACGACGACACGACCTCGGCCACGTCGTCCGGCCCGACCTCCTCCTTGAGCATCACCTGCTGTCCGGCGTCGGCACCGGTCCGCTCCTGGGCGGCCTCGAGTTCCTTCTCCAGAGCCGGGATCCGGCCGTACCGCAATTCTGCGGCCCGTCCGAGGTCACCGTCGCGCTCGGCGCGATCGGCCTCGCCACGCAGATTCTCCAACTGCTCCTTGAGGTCTCGGACCGCGTCGATGGCGGTCTTCTCCTGCTGCCAGCGCGCGGAGAGTTCGCTGAGCTTCTCCTTCTGGTCGGCCAGTTCGGCGCGGAGCTTCTCCAGCCGCTCCTTCGACGCCTCGTCGGTCTCCTTCTCCAGGGCGAGTTCCTCGACCTCGAGCCGGCGGACAACACGCTCGACCTCGTCGATCTCGACGGGGCGCGAGTCGATCTCCATCCGGAGCCGCGACGCGGCCTCGTCGACGAGGTCGATGGCCTTGTCCGGCAGGAACCGGGAGGTGATGTAGCGATCGGAAAGCGTTGCGGCGGCGACCAATGCGGAGTCGGTGATGCGCACGCCGTGGTGCACCTCGTACCGGTCCTTGAGGCCGCGGAGGATGCCGATGGCGTCCTCGACCGACGGCTCGCCGACGTACACCTGCTGGAAGCGACGCTCGAGTGCGGCGTCCTTCTCGATGTACTTGCGGTACTCCTCGAGCGTGGTGGCGCCGACCAGCCGCAGCTCGCCGCGGGCCAGCATCGGCTTGATCATGTTGCCCGCGTCCATCGCCGAGTCACCGGTGGCACCGGCGCCGACGATGGTGTGCAGCTCGTCGATGAACGTGATGATCTGGCCTTCGGAGGCCTTGATCTCGTCGAGCACCGCCTTGAGGCGTTCCTCGAATTCACCGCGGTACTTCGCACCGGCGACCATCGAACCCATGTCGAGGGAGATGACGGTCTTGTCGCGCAACGATTCCGGCACGTCGCCGGCGACGATGCGCTGGGCCAGGCCCTCGACGATCGCCGTCTTGCCGACGCCGGGCTCGCCGATGAGGACCGGGTTGTTCTTGGTCCGGCGGCTGAGCACCTGCACGACGCGACGAATCTCGGTGTCGCGACCGATGACCGGGTCGAGCTTGCCTTCTCGTGCGGCCTTGGTGAGGTCGGTCGAGTACTTCTCGAGCGCCTGGTAGGTCGACTCCGGGTCCTCCGAGGTCACCTTCCGGGTGCCTCGAACGGCGACGAACGCCTCCCGCAGCGCCTGCGGGGTGGCACCTGCGTTGTGCAGGAGCTTGGCGACGTCGGAATCGCCGGTCGCCAGACCGACCATGACGTGCTCGGTCGAGACGTACTCGTCACCGAGTTCGACCGCCAGCTGCTGGGCAGCGGTGATCGCCGCGATCGACTCGCGGGAAAGCTGAGGGGTCGAGCTGGCCTGGGCAACCGTCGGCATGCGGTCGACCAGCGCCTGTGCCTGTGCGCGAACGTTCGACGGGTCGACGCCCACCGCCTTGAGCAGCGGGGACGCAATGCCGTCGGACTGATCGAGCAATGCCACGAGGATGTGGGCGGGCCGCACGTCAGGGTTGCCAGCGCCGGCCGCCGCCTGCACAGCAGCGCTGAGTGCCTGCTGCGTCTTCGTGGTGGGGGTGAAGCTGTCCACTAGCGTGCACCTTTCTCTTTAGTCCAACAGGCTCAAGTATGAGCCATTCGGCAGATGTAACGCCACCAAAGTTGAGTCCATTCCACTCAGGTCTATCTATTTTGTGATCTGCATCACTCTCATGGTGCTCCGATGCGCCTGCCCGCGCACGGGATCGCGGGCACGCGGCACGATCGCGTGCCGGAACGTGCGCGACACCGGCACCCGACGACCGCTCTGCGGTCCCGCGCCGAACCCGAGCCGGCGTCGGACCCTCCAACCCCTTCCTCGAGCACGCGGCCTCCGGCCCGTCGCGACGGCAGCCCGACCCGGGCCCGCCCACGCGACAGGCCTTTGCGCGAGAAGACCTCACGGCCACACCCAGCAGCACGTGACCAAACGCACGACTGTTCACCGCCGATCACCATCTCACTGGCAAGAACACGCGTCCGTGCAGGAAATGCACCCGAGGACTCAGTGGACATACGTACACTGAACCGATGCCCCCTGAACCCGCATCCCATCGCGAACTACCGGCGCTCGCCGCCCTGGCCCGCGAGGAGCTGACCAAGGCGGTGGGGGGCATCGCCACCGTCCACGCGTCCGTGACCGATACCGTCTTCGCCGGTCTACGAGCAGTCGGGGGCTCACGTGTCCGCACGGCGCAGAAGACGCACGACGTCATCAGGACATCCATCTACACGGCAGTCGCGTCGACCGTCGATGTGGCCGGCGACCTGGCCGAGTCGCTGGCGGCATTCAGTGACACCGTCCCCTCCGAGACCAGGCGAGGCGCCGAGACCCTCGGCTTTCTCGACGGGTTGATCGGGGACCAACTGACTGCCGAGGGTTCGCCGCTGGCCCCGGACATCTCGGTTCGCGTCGACGGCGCTGCCGTGCCGATCACGCCCGATGGTCTGGCGACCGCGTTCCCCGCGGCATCCGGGCACCTGACGGTGTTCGTGCACGGACTGATGGGGTCCGAATACACGTGGAGCCTCGGAGGCCGACCCACCTACGGTTCACGGCTCGCCGACGACCTGGGCAGCACCGAGGTCCTGGTCCGCTACAACACGGGCCGGCACATCAGCGACAACGGTCGTGACCTCGCACGACTGCTCACCGAACTCACACTCTTGTGGCCGGTCCCCGTCACCGGCCTCACGCTCATCGGCCATTCGATGGGAGGCCTGGTGATCCGCAGCGCGTGCCACCAGGCCGTCGCCGAGGACGCGTTCTGGCCCGCGCTCGTTCGACACACGGTGTACCTCGGCACCCCTCACCTCGGAGCGCCGTTGGCGCGAGGAGTCCACCGGGCGTCGGCCGCCCTGCGCCTGTGGCGGACGACCCGGCCGATCGCCACGCTCCTCGGTCGCCGCAGCGCCGGGGTACGAGACCTGTTCCGCGGCGCGGTCATCGACGAGCACTGGCGCGACACCGACCCGGAGGCCTTCTGGCAGCCCGCCGTCGACTACCCGCCTCTCATGCAGGGGGTGCGACACCTCTATGTGACGGCGACGGTCACCCGGCGACCCGACCATCCGTTCGGCCGCATCGTCGGCGACGGTTTGGTGATGACCAGCAGCGGCGGGGGCCGAAGCCGGAAGCAGCATCTCGGATTCGAGCTCGACGACGGTTTCCACGTCGGCGGCGTCGGTCACATGGCCCTGCTGAACAACGACGCGGTCTACGAATGGATGCTCCCCCACTTGACCCCTCGTCGCGCATTGCCGCCCGGGCGGGGCTGAGCGACACGGCGATCCCACCCACGGGCGACAAACCATGACACGTGGTGTCCCGGGGCCCGTCGAATTCGCCAATCCACCGTCCCGGCAGCCACACGTATCGGACACTCGAACCACGATCCCGGATGGAAGGACGTGTCGCGTGACCAGCACGATGGACGATGCCGCCGCCGTCTTCGCCGACCCGACCGCCTACGCCGACGAGGCCCGCCTGCACGCCGCGATGACGTATCTGCGGGCGAACAAGCCGGCGGCCTACGTCGACCGGAAGCCGTACCGCCCGTTCTACGCGGTAACCAAGCACGCCGACATCATGGAGATCGAGCGCAACAACGCCCTGTGGCTGAGCGAGCCGCGCCCGGTGTTGACCACGGCGGCAGCCGACGACGCGGCGAGGGCCCAGCTCGAAGCAGGCGGCGGGCTGCGCACCCTGATCCACATGGACGACCCGCACCACAAGAAGGTGCGTGCGATCGGCCAAGACTGGTTCCGCCCGAAGGCATTGCGCGACCTCGAGGTTCGCGTCGACGAGCTGGCCCGGCGCTACGTCGACCGGATGGCCGAGATCGGCCCCGAATGCGATTTCGTCGAGGACATCGCGGTCCACTTCCAGCTCTATGTGATCCTCTCGCTGCTCGGCCTGCCCGAAGAGGACTTCCCGCGGATGCACCAGCTCACCCAGGAACTCTTCGGCGCCGACGACGAGGAGTACCGCCGCGGCACCACCCTCGAGGAGCAGATGTCCACGCTCCTCGACTTCTTCGACTACTTCAGCGAGCTGACCGCGTCACGGCGGGCGAACCCCACCGACGACCTCGCCTCGGCGATCGCCAACGGCCGCGTCGACGGCGAGCCGCTCTCCGACGGCGACACCGCGTCGTACTACGTCATCGTCGCGACCGCCGGCCACGACACCACCAAGGACGCGATCTCCGGTGGCCTGCGCGCCCTCGTCGAGAATCCCGACCAGCTCGACCGCCTCCGCCGGGACCCCGAACTCATCGGCACCGCCGTCGAGGAGATGATCCGCTGGTCCACGCCGGTCAAGGAGTTCATGCGCACCGCCGCCGAGGACACCGAGGTGCGCGGTGTCCCGATCGCCGCAGGCGAATCCGTCTATCTCGCCTATACCTCCGGCAACCGCGACGAAGAGGTCTTCGACGACCCGCACACCTTCGACGTCGGCCGGTTCCCCAACCAGCATCTGGCCTTCGGTTACGGCATCCACTTCTGTCTCGGGGCAGCCCTCGCCCGCATGGAGATGAGAAGCCTGTTCAGCGAGCTGATCCCGCGACTGGAGTCCATCGAACTCGCCGGACCGCCCGTGTTGGCCGCGACCACCTTCGTGGGCGGGCTCAAGCACCTGCCGATCCGGTACTCACTGCGCTGAAACGGATTTCGCGCCGGACGGATCAGGCCAGCGCGAGGAACAGCCTCTCGAGCTCTTCCTCGGTGAGCGGCGGGGCGTCCTCGCCGTCGCGGGCCTCGATGCACTGCCGCATCCCGGAGGCGACGATCTTGAAGCCCGCACGGTCGAGGGCGCGGGACACCGCGGCGAGCTGGGTCACGACGTCTTTGCAGCCCCGGCCGTCCTCGATCATCGCGATGACGCCGGCCAGCTGCCCCTGAGCACGCTTCAACCGGTTCAGCACTGCGGCGCACGTCTCGTCGTCGATCGGTGCCCGGGTCCCGTCACCTGCCGCCATCTGCACTCTCCTCGTGTCGTTGCGCCGCGACGCCCGCCTTCGGGCGATCACTGCCGCTTGACGACAAGATACCCCCCTGGGTATGTTCGGCGCCAGCATGAATACCCCCGGGGGTATATCTGGGTCTACGAGAGGATCGACGATGGCGCCGACATCGGCACTGTCCACGGACGAACAGACAGGTGCGACGACCCGCCCCAGGGCCGGACTCCTCGGCCGCTGGGGAGAGGCGATGGTCGGCAGGGCACGCTGGGTCTTCGGCGTCTGGGTGCTACTCCTGCTCGTCTTGGGTGCGGCGGCACCCACGGTGTTCTCCTCGCTCGCCGGTGCGGGCTGGCAGGCCGACGGGTCCGAGTCGGTGCGCGTCCGAGAGCTCACGCAAGAGCACTTCGGCGGCAACTCCTCGGCCGCCGTCCAGGTCGTCGTCCACTCCGACCGCAACGACGTCCAGAGCCCGGCCGTGCAGGAGGTCGTGCGTCGGATCAGCGATCTCGTCGCCTCCGACGACCGTTTCGCCGAGGTCGTCCCGCCTCAGCCCGGCATGTCGATCAGCCCCGACGGCCACACCGGGATCGTCCTCATCGGCGCGGCAGCCGACACCGACGACATGGTCCGCGCCGTCGATGAGCACAAGGATGCGCTGACGGACCTCGCCGGCGACGGCGTCGAGGTCTACCCGACCGGCTCCTCCGCGCTGTGGAGCGACTTCAACAAGGCCAACCACGACGCGATGATCAAGGCCGAACTGTTCTCCTGGCCGGTCACGCTGACGATCATGGTGCTCGCGTTCGGGTCGCTCGTCGCCGCCGGACTCCCGCTGCTGCTCACCATCGCGGGCCTCGTCGCATCTGCGGGCGGACTGGTCCTGCTCAACCAGGTCACGCCGATCTCGGTGTGGGCCATCAACTTCGCGATGATGTTCGCGCTGGCACTGGGCATCGACTACGCGCTGTTCATCGTGTCGCGCTTCCGCGATGCCATCCGGGAGAACGCCGACGACCTGCGGGCGGCGGTCGCACAGACCATGGACACCGCCGGAAAGGCCGTGTTGCTGTCGGGACTGACCGTGCTCGTGAGCCTTTCGGCCGTGTTGTTGGTCCCCGCGCCCGCGGTGCGCACGATGGCGGTGGGCATCATGCTGGCCGTCGTGTTCGTCCTCGCCGCGACGCTCTCGCTCCTGCCGGCGTCACTGGGCAGGATCGGCGCCAAGGTGAACGCGCTGGCGCTGCCGTATGCCCGCCGCCAACAGCATCGTTCGACGGTGTTCGCCCGGTGGGGCGAGTACCTGCACCGGCACCCTTGGTCGGTGGCGGCCGGGTCCCTCGCGGTCCTGATCGCCTTGGCGATCCCGGTCTTCGGCCTGAAGGTCGCGATGCCGTCTATCAACGTCGTGCCCTCCGACGCCCCGGTTCGCCAGGGCTACGAACTCGTCCGGTCCCAGATGGGCGAGGGCGCGCCGGGCATGCTGCAGATCATCGCCCCCGCCGCCGAGGCGGATGCCATCGTCGTGGCCGCCGGGAAGACCCCGGGCATCGAGATGGTCACGCCCCCGATGCCCGCAGCCGATGGGTCGGACCACGTTCTGCTTCAGGCGCTTCCGTCTGTCGACCCGTCGGACGAGCGGATGACGACGATCGTCGGCGATCTGCGCGCACACCTGCCGGACGGGGCTCTGGTGGGCGGCGCACCGGCCGAGAACCTCGACCTCCAACAGGCACTGAACGACTACTTCCCGCTCGTGGTCGCGGTCATCCTGGTGCTGGGCTTCCTCCTGTTGCTCGTCTCGCTGCAGGCACCGCTCATCGCCCTGATCGGCACGGTGGTCAGCCTGTTGTCGACGGCCGCCGCCTTCGGGGTCGCGAAGCTCGTCTTCCAAGACGGTCACCTCGCCGACCTGCTGGGCTTCACACCGCAGGGCTTTCTCGACGGCTGGGGTCCGGTGTTCTTCTTCGCGATGATCTTCGCGATCGCGATGGACTACACCGTCTTCCTGCTGGCGACCGCCAAGGAGCATTTCGAGCGGTCGGGCGACCCCGCGACCGCGCAGGTCGACGGCATGGCCCATTCCGGACGCATCATCTTCGCCGCGGCCGCGGTCATGGTGGCGGTGTTCTTCACCTTCGCTCTGGCAGAACCGCTTCCGCCGAAGGAGATGGGAATCATCCTGGGCGTCGCCGTTCTCCTCGACGCCGTCCTGATCCGGCTCACGCTGCTGCCCGCGCTGCTCCGGATCACCGGGCGTGCGGCCTGGTGGGCGCCGGCGTGGCTCCGACGCGTCCTCCCCTCGATCAGCTTCGGCCACTGACACGTAGATCGCATGCACACGAAAGGAATCACCATGTCACTCGCCATCTCCACCTCTCTGTCCATCCCGTTCACCGAAGCCGTCGCACGCACCCGCGCCGCTCTGGCCGAGCAGGGCTTCGGTGTCCTCACCGAGATCGACGTCCAGGCGACGATGAAGGCCAAGCTCGGCGAGGAGATGGAGGACTACCTGATCCTCGGCGCCTGCAACCCGCCGCTCGCCCATCGCGCACTGGGCGTCCAGCGGATGATCGGATTGCTGCTGCCGTGCAACGTCGTCGTCCGAACCGATCCCGCAAGTCCGTCACGGACCCTCGTCGAGGCGATGAATCCGGACCTCATGGTCCAGGTCACGGGCGAGCCCGATCTCGAACCGGTCGCCCGCGAGGCCGCGGCGAAGCTGCGCGCCGCCATCGAGAAGCTGTCGCAGTCATGACCGAGATCGACTACTACTTCGACCCCGTCTGCCCGTTCGCCTGGGCCGCGTCGCGCTGGCTCACCGACCAGGCCGCCAGGAACGACGTCCGGGTCGACTGGCACGTGATGAGCCTCGCCGTGCTGAACGAGGGCCGAGAACTCTCGTCCGACAAGCAGAGACGCCAGATCGAGCGCTCCCGCCGTCTCGGCCGGGTCTTCATGGCGGCCGTTGCCGAAGTCGGTGACGGATCGATCGGACCGCTGTACGACGCGGTCGGTCGGCGGTTGCACCACGACGGCGCGGTCATGACCCACGAGGTCGTCGCGCAGGCGCTGAGCGACGCCGGGCTCCCCGCGGAACTGGCCGCTGCGATGGACGACGAGTCCTTCGACGGCTCGCTGGGCGAGCACCATCGACGCAGCCAGGACGCGCTCGGTGAGACCGGCGGCAGTCCGATCATCGGCATCGACGGCCGACACTTCTTCGGGCCGGTCCTGTCCGCCATCCCGGTCGGCGACGAGGCCGATGCCCTGTTCTCGTCGCTCGTCACGCTCGCACGCATCCCGGCGTTCGCACAGCTGAGGCGCCCCGCAGACGGGCATCCGGTCTTCTCGTGACCGGCTTCCCCGGCCGCCGACGCGCTCAGCCGACCGTGACCTCGACCCGCTCGTCGTAGAAGCAGATCAGGTCGCGCACGGGTTCGGCCTCGGTCAACGGGTCGGTGTAGGTCCAGGCCACGTCGGGGACGATCTCGTCCCCGACGACCGCCGACCAGTAGGTGGCCTGCCCCTTGTAGGCGCACACGGTCACGGTGTCGGACCGCTGCAGCGCCTCCATCCGCACGTCCGCGCGCGGGATGTAGTGGCGTGGCGGGAGGTGCGTCTCCAACAGCAGTGTCGGACGGTCGCTTTCGGCGAGCAGTGTGTCCCCGATCCGCACGGCCACGTGCCGGCTGGTCGGCAGGCAGTCGATCCGCTTGAACGGATCGTGGGGATGCCCCATCACGATCTGCTCCTCCTCACGCCACTCGTCGAAGGCATTCCAGTCCAGCAGGACGT
This sequence comes from Gordonia aurantiaca, assembly GCF_039939235.1. Lineage (NCBI taxonomy): Bacteria > Bacillati > Actinomycetota > Actinomycetes > Mycobacteriales > Gordoniaceae > Gordonia > Gordonia aurantiaca. The sequence continues at coordinate 376,516 of NZ_JBDUUF010000003.1, forward strand.
ACCCGGCGAGGTCGGGATCGTCTGGCCGGAACGCGGCACCCGCGAGCACCCGGGGCCCGGCGGACACGTCGCAGCTCGAACCGGCGGCGGTGTGCATCGAGAACGGATGCTCCGGCGTCAGGATCGGCGGGTGATCGTCGACGGGGCTCACCGGAGTGGGGTGGTCCAGCGGCACCGCGACATCCGCAGCCGGAACCGCATAGCTCCCGACGACGCGATGCGGTTCCCACACCTCGATCGCGTCGGTCGAATCGACGATCACCCGCCCGTCGACGAACGCCCGCACCCGCCGGTACATGGGCGTCCACCGCAACTGGGAGAGCTTCGCGAGCGAGGCTTGTTCCAGTGACAGGGCCATGAGCCGATGGTCCTCTTGTCTGCCGATGCACGCCAGACCCGTGCGGACGTCAGGCCGTTGACACCGACCTCCGACGGCAGGTACTCAGACCAGATGACGACCGCCCGGAGCTTCACCGAGACCCGCTACGACGAAGTGACCGTCCTCGCCTCCGGAAACGGCGGCGCGTTCCCCTACGGCAACACCGTCGTCGCCCGCGGATCGGAGGGAACCCTCGTGGTCGATCCGTCCGTCGAGGTCGACCACGACCCGGTGGGTGCCGACGCGGTCATGATCAGTCACGCCCACGAGGACCACATCGCAGGTCTCCGCCATTTCCACGCGACGAAGTGGGCCCATCGGGAGGACGTCGCAGGCGTGCGGTCCCTCCAGGCCCTGCTCGACGGCTACGGGCTCTCACCCGACGAGCGCGACGCCGTGGACGCGATGATCGGCGACACCTTCGCGCTCACGCCCGGTTTCCCGGATGCGAAGGACGTCGAGGACGGCCACGTCTTCGACCTCGGGGACATCACCGCGACGGTTATCCATCTCCCCGGTCACACGCGCGGGCACTGCGGGGTCCTCGTCGAGCCCACCGGGTTCTTCTACATCGCCGACATCGACCTCACCTCCTTCGGCCCGATGTACGGCGACCTCGGCAGCAGCGTCGACGACTATCTCGCCTCCATCGCCCGCGTCCGCGAGATCGAGGCCCGCTGGTACGGGACCTTCCATCAGAAGGGCGTCGTGGAGGGAGTAGGCGAATTCCGTTCGCGCCTGGCCGAATACGAAGCCGTCATCCACCGGCGGGAAGAACGGCTGCTCGAGTTCCTCGAGCGACCCCGGACGCTGGAGGAGATCGCCGACCGCCGCCTGGTCTATCGACCTCACGTCCAGATGCCCTTCGTCGACGCCGTCGAGCGCCGCACCGCCGAACTCCACCTCGACCGTCTCATCCGGCACGGCCAGGTCGGCGAGACCGACGAGGGCGCCTACCACCGACTGTGATCGGACACCTTGTGGACAACCACCCCGCGCGATGGGCACCGGGTGCGAAGATCACCCCATGCTGACTCCTGACGACGTCCATCACGTCGCCTTCGGTAAACCCCCGATCGGCCGCCGCGGTTACAACGAGGACCAGGTCGACGCGTTCCTCGACGACGTGGAGGCCACCCTTCGCGCCCTTTATGAGCGCATCGCGTACCTCGAAGGCCGTTCGACGACCTGACATCGGATTCACCTGCGCGTTCACCCGACCTCACCTGAGCCGAGCCCGACCGACGTACTACCGTTTGTCCTGTAACTCGACTCGGAGGTTTAACTGTGCAGAAGATCGGCGTCATCGGCGGCGGCACCATGGGTGCGGGCATCGCGGAGGTGTGCGCGAAGTCCGGCAGCAACGTCGTCGTCATCGAGGTCAAGCAGGAGTTCGCCGACGCGGCGCGTGCGCGTATCGAGAAGTCCCTCGGCCGCGCCGTCTCCAAGAACAAGCTGAGCCAGGAAGACGCCGACGCCGCGCTCGGCCGTCTGCGTGTCAGCCTGGACTACGCCGACCTCGCCGACCGCGACCTGGTCATCGAGGCGGCACCCGAGAACGAGCAGCTCAAGCGCGACATCTTCGCCCGCCTGGACGAGGCCGTCGGCGAGAACACCATCCTCGCCACCAACACCTCGTCGATCCCGATCATCAAGGTTGCGACCGCCACCAAGCGTCCCGAGCGTGTGGTGGGCGTCCACTTCTTCAACCCGGTTCCGGTGATGCCGCTGGTCGAGATCATCTCGACCCTGGTCACCGACCCGCAGGTCGCCGACGCCGTCGCCGGCTACGTCAAGGACACCCTGGGCAAGAACCCGGTCCGCGCGGGCGACCGGTCGGGCTTCATCGTCAACGCCCTGCTGATCCCGTACCTGTGCCAGGCCATCCGGATGTACGACTCCGGCTACGCCTCGGCCGAGGACATCGACACCGCGATGAAGGGCGGCTGCGGCTACCCGATGGGTCCGCTGACGCTGATCGACACCATCGGCCTCGACATCACACTCGCCGCCGCGGAGTCGCTCTACGCCGAGTTCGCCGAGCCGCACTTCGCGCCGCCGGCCCTGCTGCGCCGCATGGTCGACGCCGGACACCTCGGCAAGAAGTCCGGACGCGGCTTCTACACTTACAGCTGACCGAAAGCGGGCATAGCGCCCCAACCCGACACGATGTCGGGTTGGGGCGCTTTGCCTTTCCCGGCCATCCTGCTGTGACTCACTTCACGATCTCCTGAACACGTAGCGCCACAGCATCTCTCGGTGACGCAATGCTGCGAATCCGAAAACGCGCGTTACAAGACGGCGCATCGTGGCAACCCTCGAGGTGTACGCGTCCCCACCCAAGAGAAAGGGAGCGAGCATGACTGTTTCCACCACCACCGTCCAGCAGCAGCTTCGCGCGATCCTCGCGCTCACCCACACCGAGATCCAGGTCGCCGAGACCCGGCACGCCCAGGCCAGGACCGACGCCATCCGCAAGGAACTGGCACAGAACGCCGAGAACGCCCGCAAGCGGGCCGACCTCATCGAGGGCGCCCTCCGTGAACGCGGCGGCCTCGTCGACGTCATCCGCCCCGTGCTCGGACGCGTCGGCGCCGTCACCAAGACCCTCCTCGAACAGGCACAGCCGCTCGACGAGGCACTGCTCGACGACCTCGCCCTCGAGCAGCGACTCCTCGCCCGGGCGACCTACCTGAAGGCGCTGGCCACCGGCCAGGAGGATGCCCACCTCGTCGAGCTGGCCGACGGTCTCGTCACCGCCCACACCGCGACCGTGGAATGGCTGACCACCGTGCTCGCCGAAGAAGCGCTGGGAGGTCCGACCGCCTTGCGACGCGGTCCGAGCCAGTGGGTCAGCGGACTGGCCGCGCGGGCACTCACCGCACCCGCAGTGGGCGCCTCGTGGGCGCTCGACCGCACGGCCGAGATCGCCCGTCAGATTCCGGACCCGATCACCTTGGTGCGCAATCGTTTTGCCACCGCCGTCGACGAGGCCGCCGAGGCCGCGTCGCGCGCCGGTGACGCGCTCGGCAACGCCGGCACCGCGGTCTCCAAGACCGTCGCCGCCGGACGTGACGCCGCCCTCGAGGCCGTCGAGGAGAGCGCACGCGAGAACGGCGCCGACGGAGCGGCCGATGCGCTGCATGAGCTCCGCGAGTTCACCGGCACCGTCGACGCCGAGGATCTCCCGATCGAGGGCTACGCGGATCTCAACGTCAACGATGCGATCGCGGCGGTGAAGGAGCTCGACACCCCGCAGGACCTTCGCGTCACCCTCGCCTACGAAGAGACCCACAAGAACCGGCAGCGGGTCGTCTCGGCCATCGAGATCCGCTTCGCCGATCTGGCCAAGGAACTGGTCGGCATCGACAGCTGACACATCACGCACACGACGGCGGTCGCCACCACCCGGTGGCGGCCGCCGTCCGCTCGTCGCGCCCTATCTGTTGACGCCCGCCGCACCGATCTGCACGGGCGACAACAGCTCGGTTTTCGCCTTCTCCTCTGGGATGTGCGAGTGCGATGCCGATTCGGCCGACCGTTGGTCTGAGCAGACGAAGATCGAGACCTCTTCACCACAACCGCAGGTCACGGCTGCCGCAGCGCCGTATCTTCTCAGCATGACCCGCATCCTCCGCACCTCGGCGGCTGCCGCGATCGCCGCGGCCGCCGCACTCACCCCCATGTTCATCGGCACCACGGCCGCCGACGCGACCCCCTCGTCCGGGGTCTCGGCGGTCACACTGGCACACACCGACATCCCGGCCGGCCTCCTGCCGTTCGTCCCCAAGGGGGCGCATGTCGAGGTCCGCCAGATCAAGATCGAGCCGGGCGGGACCACCGGCTGGCACTACCACGACGCCGACATCTACGCCCTGGTCCGTCAAGGCACTCTCACCCACCCGTTTGCGAACTGCAAGCCGGTCGTCTACAAGACCGGTGACATCATCGTCGAACCGGGCGGCAAGTCCAACGTCCACGAGGGCACCAACCTCGGGAAGGTCCCGGTCATCCTCGATGTCGTGTACGTGACGCCGTTCGGCAAGCCGCTGTCCGAGGACTCTCCCGCCCCGTCCTGCGCCTAGGGCTGCGCACCGGCGACCCCCGCCCGCGGTCGCCGCGGGACACGTCATCGACTCCGCCGTGCTCGGTCCTCTCGAGTACGCCGTCGAGGGGCCTCCGGGTCGGCCCGTCGCCCCAGGTCGGGCGCGCCACGCCCTGATGAGGCACATCACCGACGCGACTGCCGTCGTGTACGCGAGGTGCCGGGGCGAACCCGACCGATCGTGGTCTCCCGGGACCTACACTTCTCGACATGCGCCGTCGCCTCGTCGTGGTCCTGTCGATTCTGCTGACCCTCGCCGGGCTCGCCGTTCCGCAGGCCGCGACCGCGCACGCCGACGCCACCCTGGTCGCGGCGCGGTCAGCGGTGTTCGGAGAACACAACGTCGACCAGACGACCGGCGCCCTGCGCGCCGACCGCATCGTCTTCTCGTGGTTCGGGGTGTCGGGCTTCGCGGTCGCCATGGCCGGCCACGTCTTCCTCACCGACGCGTGGGTGCCGAACGTCTACACCGGACACGTCCCCACGAGCAGGGCCCAGATCGCGGCGATCAAGCCCTCCCACATCTTCATCGGACACGGTCACTTCGACCACGCCGCCGATGCCGCCGAGATCGCGCGGGCGTCCGGAGCACGGATCGTCGGCTCGGCCGCGCACTGCGCCCACTTCCGCACGGCCGCGCCCGGTGTGTCCTGCGATGCCGCGGTTCCCTCCGGCGCACGCCCCGGCAGCCTGCACCTCTACCAGGGACTACCCGGGATCACGGTGCGGGCCCTGCCGCACCTGCATTCGACGATGAAGGCCCCCACAGGCGAACATGCCCCGCTTCTTCCGATCCCGCCGAGTGGTCGACTCCTCGTCCAGCCGCCGCGTCCCGAGGAACTCCGCCGACTGGCCGGCCATCTGAACGACCCCGAGGGCGGCGCGGTCCTCTACGCCTTCGAGGTCGGCGGGCGCACGGTCGTGTGGAACGACTCCGTCGGGCCGCTCGGCCAGGACCCCGCCGGCCCCGACATCGTCGCCGCGCTTCGCCGCCTTCGGCCGGTGGATCTCCATGTCGGATCCATCCAGGGCTTCAACGAGATCACCAACGGCCTCGGGGACGCGGTGGGCTACATCGACGCACTGCAACCGAGGATCTTCGTGCCCAACCACCACGACGACTGGTTCCCGGTCATCGCCACGCCGGCCGTCAGCCGCGAACGCGCCTTCCTCGACGCGCTGTCGTCGGTCGACGCTGCCCCCGAGGTCCGCTACCTGCGCGACCCCGAAGACTACCTGCGCCCCGACAGGGTCACGCTCCCGATCGGCGGCTGACGCGAACCCCGAAGCGCCGCAATGGAAAACTGAGATCCCCCCGGGTCGGCGGGGCATGTCTGCATGCGGAGCGCGCAGGATACCGGTTTCCCCGAACGGACACATCAGCACAACGGAGGTCGACCCGGATCGTCGGTGAGCCGTCGCGATCACGCAGCGGCACCGCGAATTCGGGGACGAGTTTTGATCAGATCCAGAAAAACGACGCACAGCCCCGGACGCGCTCCTATGGTGGGTTCCGTGGCATCGACACCGGACTATGCCCAGCAACTCCGGGCCGCGGACCTCAGGGTCACGCAGCCCCGGGTCGCGGTCATGCGTGCGGTCGCCGATCACCCACATGCCGACACCGACACCGTTTTCGGCGTGGTCCGCCAGACCCTGCCGAATGTGTCCCGCCAGGCCGTCTACGACGTCCTGCGGGCGCTCACCGACGCCGGACTCCTCCGCCGTTTTCAACCGTCAGGGTCGTTGTCGCGCTACGAATGCCGCACCGGAGACAATCACCATCACCTCGTGTGCCGCGCCTGCGGCGCCATCGAGGACGTCGACTGCGCGGTGGGCGAGGCCCCATGCCTGGCCGCTTCGGAGGACCACGGCTTCCTGCTCGACGAAGCCGAGGTCATCTTCTGGGGACTCTGCCCGGAGTGTGTCAGTTCAGCCCCGACCTGATCACGCCTGTGATCGCAGCCCGATCGAGTTCACCATCGAAAGGAATCTCGTGACATCCGACAGCCGCCCACCCCATTCCGACGCCGGCACCGACAGCACCAGTGAGAGCGAGAACCCGGCGATCCCGTCGCCGAAGCCGAAAGCACATGCGCCGCTGACCAACAAGGACTGGTGGCCCGAGCAGATCGACCTGTCGAGGCTGCACGTGCATTCACCGCTGTCCAATCCGCTGGGACCGGATTTCGACTACGCGAAGGAGTTCGCGAAGCTCGACGTCGACGCCCTCAAGGCGGACCTGGTCTCGCTGATGACCCAGTCGCAGGACTGGTGGCCGGCCGACTACGGCCACTACGGCGGCCTGTTCATCCGCATGAGCTGGCATTCGGCCGGCACCTACCGCATCTTCGACGGCCGGGGCGGTGGCGGCCAAGGCGCGCAACGCTTTGCGCCGCTCAACAGCTGGCCGGACAACGCCAACCTCGACAAGGCCCGCCGCCTGCTGTGGCCGATCAAGCAGAAGTACGGCAACAAGATCTCCTGGGCCGACCTGCTGGTCCTCGCCGGCAACGTCGCCCTGGAGTCGATGGGCTTCAAGACCTTCGGCTTCGGCTTCGGCCGCGAGGACATCTGGGAGCCGGAGGAGGTGTTCTGGGGCCAGGAGGACGAGTGGCTCGGCACCGACAAGCGCTATTCGGGCGAGGGTGAGCGCGAACTCGCCAAGCCGTTCGGCGCCACGACCATGGGTCTCATCTACGTCAACCCCGAAGGCCCCGAGGGCAAGCCGGATCCGATCGCCGCGGCCTACGACATCCGCGAGACCTTCGCGCGGATGGCGATGAACGACGAGGAGACCGCCGCCCTCATCGTCGGCGGTCACAGCTTCGGCAAGACCCACGGCGCCGGCGACGCCGACCTGGTCGGCCCCGAGCCCGAGGCGGCCCCGATCGAGCAGCAGGGCCTGGGCTGGAAGTCCAGTTACGGCAAGGGCAAGGCCGAGGACACCATCACCAGCGGCCTCGAGGTCGTCTGGACCCCGACGCCGACCCGGTGGGACAACAGTTTCCTCGAGACCCTGTACGGCTACGAGTGGGAGCTGACCAAGAGCCCGGCCGGCGCCTGGCAGTACGTCGCCAAGGACGGCGCCGGCGCCGGGACGATCCCCGATCCGTTCGGCGGCCCGGGTCGTGCGCCCACCATGCTCGTCACCGACATCTCGATGCGTGAGTCGCCGATCTACCGCGACATCACCCGGCGCTGGCTGGACCACCCGGAGGAGCTGGAAGAGGCCTTCGCCAAGGCCTGGTACAAGCTGCTCCACCGCGACATGGGCCCGATCGAGCGCTACCTGGGACCGTGGGTCCCGGAGCCCCAGATCTGGCAGGACCCGGTGCCGAAGGTCGACCACGAGCTCATCGACGACGCCGACATCGCGTCGCTGAAGGGCACGCTCCTCGAGTCGCTCTCGCAGCAGCAGCTGATCAAGACGGCCTGGGCGTCGTTGGCGAGTTTCCGCGGCACCGACAAGCGCGGCGGCGCCAACGGCGCGCGCATCCGCCTGGAGCCGCAGAAGAACTGGGAGGTCAACGAGCCGGGCGAGCTGGCGAAGGTCCTGCCGGTCTACGAGCAGATCCAGAAGGACTTCAACGACTCGGCCACCGGCGGCAAGAAGGTGTCGGTCGCCGATCTGATCATCCTGGGCGGCGCGGCCGCGATCGAGAAGGCCGCCGAGGCCGCGGGACACCCGGTCACCGTGCCGTTCCACCCGGGCCGCACCGACGCCTCGCAGGAGAGCACCGACGTCGAGTCCTTCGAGGTCCTGGAACCGCCGGCCGACGGTTTCCGCAACTACCAGAAGGCCGGCGACAAGGGCCGTCCCGAGGATCATCTCCTCGAGCGCGCCTACTTCCTCAAGCTCACGGCTCCCGAGCTCACCGTCCTCCTGGGCGGTCTGCGCGTGCTCGACGTGAACTACGCCGGTTCCAAGCACGGCGTGTTCACCGAGCGTCCCGGCGTGCTGAGCACCGACTTCTTCCGCACCGTCACCGACATGAAGTACGAGTGGAAGTCGGGCACCGAGGAGAACGTCTACGAGGTCGTCGACCGCGCGACCGGTGAGACCAAGTGGACGGCGACGGCCGCCGACCTGGTGTTCGGCTCGCATTCGCAGCTGCGCGCCCTCTCCGAGGTCTACGCCCAGGACGACAACACCGAGAAGTTCGTCAAGGACTTCGTCGACGCGTGGGTGAAGGTCTCCGAGAACGATCGGTTCGACCTCCACCGGTAGTCCCCCCGACGCCGATACCCGGCACCTCAGCGCACCCCGCGGGCACCGTCCGCGGGGTGCGTTGCCGTGTGCGCTACAGTGGATTGAGCATTTTCGCAATCCATCAATCCGTCAACTCGTGACGCCGATCGCACCAGGAGCGAGCCGTGCCCGATCCCGGCCCAGACGCGCCGCTGTACGAGATCAAGGCCAACCTCTTCAAGGCGCTCGCGCATCCGGCCCGGATCCGGGCCCTCGAGGTGCTCAGCGCGAACGGCGAGCCGACACCGGTGAGCGAACTGCTGGCGGCGACGGATCTCGAACCGACACTGCTGTCGCAACACCTCGGCGTCCTCAAACGCCACCGCGTCGTGACCGCCAACCGCGTCGGGAACGCGGTCTATTACGAACTCGCGCACCCCAAGATCTCCGACCTCCTGGTCATCGCCCGCACGTTCCTCGTCGACACGCTCGACGCCCAACGCGAGCAGCTCGACGCCATTTCCTCACTCCCACCGGTGACACGCTCGTGAGCACATCATCAGCACTGACCGACACCCTCACCCGCCTCAAGGGCTTCGTCCCCCGTCGCAGCGACTACACGGGCCTACGGCGCAGCTGGCGCACCGACATCCTCTCCGGCGTGACCGTCGGCATCGTCGCGCTTCCGCTCGCCCTCGCCTTCGGCATCAGTTCCGGCGTCGGGGCCGCCGCCGGTCTCATCACCGCGGTGGTGGCCGGCCTCGTCGCCGCGATCTTCGGCGGCTCCCACGTCCAGGTGTCCGGGCCGACGGGCGCGATGGCCGTGATTCTCGCGCCGATCGTCGCCCAGCACGGCCTGGGCAGCATCGCGATGGTCACGGTCCTGGCAGGCCTGCTGGTCCTGCTCGCCGGCGTCTTCGGGCTCGGGCGCGCGGTCACCTTCATCCCGTGGCCGGTGATCGAGGGTTTCACCCTCGGCATCGCGGCGATCATCTTCCTGCAGCAGGTGCCCGCGGCGTTCAACACCACCGCGCCGTCGGGCCAGCGCACCCTCAACGCGGCGATCGACATCGTCGCGCATGCCGACTGGTCCAAGGCGTGGGCCACCCTCGCCGTCGTCGCCATGGTCGCGGTGATCATGGTGGTCCTGCCCCGCGTCCACCAGGCCATCCCCGAGTCGCTGACCGCGGTCATCGTCGTCACGCTGATCGTCTACTTCACCGACGTCTTCGACGTGGCGACCATCGGCCAGCTGCCGTCGTCGCTGCCCGCCCCGTCGATCCCGCACGTCGACGCCGAGGCACTCAAGGACATGTCCGGCGCGGCCGTCGCGATCGCCGCCCTCGCCGCGATCGAGTCGCTGCTGTCCGCGCGCGTCGCCGCGACGATGTCTCCGACCGGCCCCTACGACCCCGACCGCGAGCTGTCCGGCCAGGGTCTCGCCTCGATCGCCTCCGGCCTGTTCGGCGGCATGCCCGCCACCGGCGCGATCGCCCGCACCGCGGTCAACGTCCGGTCCGGGGCCCGCACCCGAGTCGCCGCGATCACCCACTCGCTGCTGCTGCTCGGCGTCGTGTACCTCGCCACCGGACCGGTGTCGGAGATCCCGCTCGCCGCACTCGCCGGCGTGCTGATGGTGACGTCGTTTCGGATGGTGTCGGTCGGCACGGTCCGCTCGATCCTGCGCTCCACCCGCTCGGATGCCCTGATCTTCGTCGTCACCGCGATCATCACGATCACCCTCGACCTCATCGAGGCGGTCGAGATCGGCATCGTCGTCGCGGCGTTCTTCGCGCTGCGTCAGGTCGCCAAGCGCGCGAGCGTCACCCGCGAACCGCTGCCCGGGCCCACCCGGCCCGGTGACGAGCGCATCGCCCTGCTCCGCCTCGACGGCGCGATGTTCTTCGGCGCGGCCGAGCGCATCACCTCGGCCATCTCCGAGGGAGCCGAGCGCAACGAGTCGGTCTCGGTGGTGATCATCCGCATGTCCCACCTCGGCATGCTCGACGCCACCGGCGCCCGGTCCCTCGCCGAGATCGTCGCCGACCTCGAGAAACGGGGGATCACCGTCATCATCAAGGGCGTTCAGCCCGAGCACCTCAAACTGCTCGACGGGGTCGGCGTCATCGACGAGTTGCGCCACGAGAACCATCTCGTCGACACCCTCGACGAGGCGATCGCCCACGCACGCAGCCACGTCGAGCGCGAGGCCGCGTGACGGTCATGCGCTGCCACCGGGTATGGAGTGGAGGGATGAAGACCCAGCGTGCCGACCGCTCCGAACGCCAGACCCGAGGCCCCTGAACGCGAGGCTCATCACAGGGGGCAGAATCAGGGGGTAGTTGTCACACGAGCACACCGCAAGCGTGGTAACGGTGAAGCCTGACTCACAAGGTCGCCGGCGACACCGGAAATTACAGACAGAATCGAGATCATCAGGCATGAGCACCCAGAAGCCGACCATCATCTACACGTTGACCGACGAAGCACCCATGCTCGCCACGCACGCCTTCCTGCCGGTGGTGCGTACGTTCGCCGGAGCGGCCGGCGTCGACGTCGAAACGAGTGACATCTCGGTCGCGGCCCGAATCCTGGCCGAGTTCTCCGATCTGCTGCCCGAAGACCAGCGGGTTCCCAACAACCTCGCACGCCTGGGTGAGCTCACCCAGAAGCCGGACACCAACATCATCAAGCTCCCCAACATCAGCGCCTCGGTCCCCCAGCTGCTGGCCGCGATCAAGGAGCTGCGGGAGAAGGGCTACGACCTCCCCGACTTCCCGGAGAACCCGAAGACCGACGAAGAGAAGGACATCCGCGAGCGCTACAGCAAGGTGCTCGGCAGCGCGGTGAACCCGGTTCTGCGCATGGGCAACTCCGACCGCCGCGCGCCGAAGGCCGTCAAGGAGTACGCCCGCAAGCACCCGCACAGCATGGGCGAGTGGTCGATGGCCTCGCGTACCCACGTCGCGCACATGCGCGGCGGCGACTTCTACCACAACGAGAAGTCGATGACCGTCGAGGGCGACCGCAAGGTCAAGATGGAGCTCATCACCGACTCCGGCAAGACCCTGGTGCTCAAGCCGGAGGTCGAGCTCACCGACGGTGACGTGATCGACAGCATGTTCATGAGCAAGAAGGCGCTCATCAAGTTCTACGAGGAGCAGATCGACGACGCCTACAAGACCGGCGTCATGTTCTCGCTCCACGTCAAGGCGACGATGATGCGCGTCTCGCACCCGATCGTCTTCGGCCACGCCATCAAGGTCTTCTACCGGGATGCCTTCGAGAAGCACGGCAAGCTCTTCGACGAGCTCGGCGTCAACGTCAACAACGGCCTCTCGGACCTGTACGCCAAGATCGAGTCCCTTCCTGCTTCGCAGAAGGAAGAGATCATCGACGACCTGCACAAGTGCCACGAGCATCGCCCCGAGCTGGCGATGGTGGACTCGGCCCGCGGCATCACCAACTTCCACTCCCCCAGCGACGTCATCGTCGACGCCTCGATGCCGGCCATGATCCGCGCGGGCGGCAAGATGTACGGCGCCGACGGCCGTCTCAAGGACACCAAGGCCGTCATGCCGGAGTCGACGTTCGCCCGCATCTACCAGGAGATCATCAACTTCTGTAAGACCAACGGCCAGTTCGACCCGCGGACCATGGGCACCGTGCCGAACGTCGGCCTGATGGCGGAGAAGGCCGAGGAGTACGGTTCGCACGACAAGACCTTCGAGATCCCCGAGGGCGGCACCGCCAACATCACCGACCTCGAGACCGGCGAGGTGCTGCTCACGCAGACCGTCGAAGAGGGCGACATCTGGCGTCTGTGCATCGTCAAGGACGCCCCGATCCAGGACTGGATCAAGTTGGCCGTGGAGCGCTGCCGCGACTCGGGCATGCCCGCGGTCTTCTGGCTCGACCCGTACCGCCCGCACGAGAACGAGCTCATCAAGAAGGTCCACAAGTACCTTCCCGAGCACGACACCGAGGGCCTCGACATCCAGATCATGTCGCAGGTCCGCGCGATGCGGTACACCCTCGAGCGCGTCGTGCGCGGCCTCGACACCATCTCGGTCACCGGCAACATCCTGCGCGACTACCTGACCGACCTGTTCCCGATCCTGGAGCTCGGCACCAGCGCCAAGATGCTGTCGATCGTTCCGCTGATGGCCGGCGGCGGCCTGTACGAGACCGGTGCGGGCGGTTCGGCGCCGAAGCACGTCAAGCAGCTCATCGAGGAGAACCACCTCCGCTGGGACTCGCTGGGTGAGTTCCTCGCCCTCGCGGTCAGCCTCGAGGACGTGGGCAAGAAGTTCGACCAGCCGCAGGCCAAGATCCTGGCCAAGGCACTCGACGCTGCCACCGGCCAGCTGCTCGAGAACGACAAGAGCCCGTCACGCAAGACCGGCGAGCTCGACAACCGCGGCAGCCAGTTCTACCTGGCCCTCTACTGGGCCCAGGAGCTGGCCAACCAGACCGAGGATGCCGAGCTGGCCGAGAAGTTCAAGCCGCTTGCGAAGACCCTCGCCGACAACGAGGACAAGATCGTCGACGAGCTGAACTCGGTGCAGGGCAAGCACGTCGACATCGGCGGCTACTACTACCCCGACAACGAGAAGACCGACGCCGTCATGCGTCCGAGCAAGACGTTCAACGAGGCACTCGCCTCGGTGGGTGTCGAGGTCTGATCCGGCACACGCCGACACCGAAGCGCCTCGGGCTTTCCGCCCGGGGCGCTTCGTCGTACCGGGAGGAATCTCCGAGCACGGCACCTCCGGACGAGGTCGTCAGAAGTGGACGCAGCGCAGCCAGGACCGGCCGCCGATCCGATCGAGGAGCTCGCGTTCGAACTCCTCGGTCAGCGACCAGGAATTCACGAAGGCCGGCGTCGCGTGGGCGCAGCACCCGAACCGCACGCGCTCGAAAGTGGTTCCCCGCGTGACTCCACAGCCGACTCGACTACCGTCGACGCCATGGCCGATGCCGATATCCACTTCTACTTCGACCCCGTCTGCCCGTTTGCGTACATGACGAGCAAATGGGTGCGGAAGGTCCGGGCCCAGCGGGAGTACGCCGTCGAGTGGCGCTTCATCTCGCTTCGGGTCCTCAACGCGCACATCGACTATGCGAAGCACTTTCCGCCCGAGTACGAGGCCGGGCACACCGCGGGCCTGCGCCTGCTCCGGGTGGCCGCGAGCGTCCGCCGCGAGCACGGACCCGACGCGATCGATCCGCTCTACGCCGCATGGGGCCGACGCTTCTTCGACGAGCACCCCGGCGGTTCGTATGCGGCGGACGGCACGGATTTCCGCGGCACCGCGGAGTACGTGACCGCCGTTCTCGACGACCTCGGTTTGCACACCCACCACGCGGCCGCGCTGGACGACACCGGTTTCGACGAGGAGATCAAGGCCGAGACCGAGGAGGCGCTGGCTCTCACGGGTCGCGATGTGGGCACCCCGATCGTCCATTTCCAGCCACCGAACGGCGTCGCCTTCTTCGGGCCCGTGATCAGTCGCCTGCCGAGCGACGAGGACGCGGTCAGGCTGTGGGATCACGTCATAGGCCTGGCGGGCTTTCCCGGCTTCGCCGAGCTCAAGCGCAGCCTGCGCGAGAAGCCGCAGCTACGGTCGTTCGGCGTCTCCGACGCCGAGGTCGGCGAGCAGGAGGACTGGCACGGCGGCAGCCGTCGCACCCAGAAGGGATAGACGACCCCGCCAACCGGTCCAGGCCCGGTGGCGACCGGTTCAGCCCAGTACCGGCCTCCACCGCTCGACGTAGTCGGTGATCCGGGTGTCCTCGGTATAGGTCGAGTCGATCAGGTACAGGCCGGGCAGCGGGCACGTGGCACCGAGTTCGACCAGGACCGGCTTCAGCAGCAGGTCCGGAGCCATCGCGTGGGCCGGCCCCGCGCCGAGCATCAGCGGGACCGCGGTGACGCCCTTGAGCCCTTCCCCAGTGGCGAACTGGTCGAGGAACAGCTTCAGCACGCCGGTGTAGGTCGCCTTGAACGTGGGGCTCGCGAAGACGACGAGGTCCGACGAGGCGACGGTGTCGACGGCCGCCGTGACCTTCTCGTCGCCCCAACCGAGGAGACCCGCGCCCAATTCGATGACGTCGACGACGTGATCGGGTGCGCTGCCGGTCAGCGCCTCGGCGAGTCGGGTGGCGGCGTCGAGCGTCCGCGAACCGGGCTTCGGGTTGCCGGCCACGACGGTGGTGGTCATGAGTGGTGTCCTCCTGAGGTGTCGGCCGTCATCGGGCGGCCGCGGTCAACTGCCCGAGGTACTCCTGGGCGCGCGCGAACGGCCAGACCTCGGCCATCTTCAGTTGCATGTCAAAGAGGTTGGCGTGACAGATCGCCCGGTCGCGATCCCCCCACCGCGTCTTCGACGACGATCGGGATGAAGCCGTGTGCATCGTATCGATCGTCGTCGCGCGAACGCAGCCGCTCGTCGACAACCCGCCAGGATCACCCGTATCGACCCGCAACGGATAAGAGCCCCGGCTCTCGAATCCCGATGCGTAGTCCCGCGGCCCACTCTTGTCGGCAAGGGCTAAAGACGCTGTCTGTCATGCGTTTTCATTCATCGTGATCGGAGACCGTTGACTCGGGCTCGCCGACTGGCCCACCTGGGTGGGCGCCCCCTTGCCGCTGAGCGTGGCGGTGCCCGCCGCCTTTGTCGCCCCTGCACTCCGCCTCGATCGCCGGATCACCAGGCCGATGGCGATCACGGCGATCGCGGCATACACCGCCGCCGTCGTGACCGCACCGCCGATGGTGCCGCCGAGTTGCCCGGCGACACCGTCGAATACCACCATCACCCCGGCCCCGGCGTAGGCGAACGCCGAGAACCTCGACGCCACACGTCCCTGCTGGATCGCCGAGAGCCCCACCGTGATGTACGCCAGCGCAACGCGGTACCCACCGGCCTGGCCGATCCCGCCGATGACCGTGCCCAACACGATGATCCCGAGGTGGCCGGTGACGAGACCCGCGATCGCCACCGACCATCCCACCATCAGAAGCAGGCCGACGGAGGGAAGAGTGGTCAGAGCCCGCAACCCGACCCCGGCCAGGTTCGCGATCATCGACACGAGCAGGCACCCACCCCCGACGCATTGTGCGACGAGGAGCGAGTCGCTGGCACCGGTGGCCAGGATCGCGTTGGGCATCGCCCCGACCGCGAGGGCGCCGATCGCCCAGGCGAGCGCCCCGATCAGGAATGCGCCCGGATCTCGCGAACGCGAGGGATCGGCGACGATCTCGATGTCGCAGGTCCGGTCCGACGGCACCTCGGCGGGTTCCTCGTCGCCGACCGGCATCGGGTCGCTGCCCGGCGCCAGCAGGTCGGGCGCGGCGCGCAGGCCGGCGAACAGGAACCCGAGGCAGATCGCCATCACGACGGCGTGGATGGCGTACACCGTGACCAGGTGCCAGGGCAGGTAGACGGCGATGAGGATCGCGGCCATCAGTCCGGCGCCGGCACCGATGAGCGAGCCTCTCGCGATGAACGCGCGTCCCTGCTCCCCCTTCGCGGCGACCATCATCGCCGCCGCGGCCCCGGTGCTCAGCGCCACCGAGGCTCCGGTCATCAGGCGTCCGGGGAAGAGCACCAACGGAATCCACGCGCCCGCGATCTCGACGAGATCACCGGCGATCGCGGTCAGGAACGCGATCGGCAGAACCTTGCGGGAGTGGCGGATCAGGGGCCCGCGGGCGGAGATGATCAGGATGACGATGATCGCGACGAAGTACATCGCGAACAGCACCGCGGCGGCGGCGGGTCCGAATCCGTGACGGTCCATGTACCCGGGCAGCAGCGGCGTCATCGCATTCGATCCGCAGATCGCGAGGATGAAGCCGACCCCCGAAGCCCCTGCGAGCAAACGGGTTCCGGAGTCAGAGGACATGAACGTCCTCGCGGAACGCCGAACGGCGGGTCCCGGTCGGGTTGGATGTGCGACGCCCGCCTCGCGGTGGGGCCGCCATGACCGTCGGTGTCATGAATCCTGCCTTCCGTGCCGCCGACGCCTCCCGGGCGGGAGGGTGTTGCCGCCATCGACGCACAGCAAGGACCCAATCCGATGTCTGTGACCGATCGGCAACCTGACCGTGGCGTGTGGATTGCGCAACTCGTCCGCGTCGGCGGATGGCGCTGACCTGCCGTGATTCACAGCTCCGGACGAAGCGCGCCGGTGACGGTCGTCTCCGAACCGGTGCCGGGCCACCGTAGACGACTACCCTGTGGTCGCAACTGACAGAGAGGAGTTCGGGTGAGCGGCAGGGTTCTCGCTCTGGTTCACGGTGTCCGGCCGGAATGGCGCGAAGCCGTACTCGGCACATTGCTCCCGGCGTTCCGGAACCGGGCGTTCTCGGTCGAGATCCGCGATGTCGAGGACGGACCGCTCGCAGATCCCGCCGGTTTCGACGTCGTGTGCGTGACCGGCTCGCCGGACTCCGCATACGACGAATCGCTCCCCTGGCTCCGGCCGGAACTGACCTACCTCGAGGACGCGATCGCGAGGGGCGTCCCGATCCTCGGCGTGTGTTTCGGGTCGCAGATCCTGGCGCGCGCGCTCGGCGGTTCGGTCGCGCCGAGCGCCCGGCCCGAGCACGGATTCACGACGGTCGACACCATTCGACCCGATCTGGTCGAGGCCGGCCCGTGGATGGAGTACCACCACGACACGGTCTCTGTGTCAGGCGTCGCAGAAGTGGTCGCGCGCAACGACGCCGGGGTTCAGGCGTATGTCTCGGGCCCTCACCTCGGGGTCCAGTTCCACCCGGAGATCACCCCCGACGTCTTCCGCGCCTGGCGTGAGGGTTTCACGAGCCCGAGGTCGGGCATCGACGACGGCGAGGTCGACACGAAGGGCATTGTCGCCGACATCGAGAACTCGTCCGCCGACGCCGAGGCCAGGTGCGACCGCCTCGTCGAGCGGTTCCTCGCCCACGCGGGCGTGAGGGTGCCGGCGGCGGGCTGACCGCCGCCGCCCGTCACCTGCCTCAGACCGCCGACTTGAATCCCGCGTAGCGGGCCGCCACCGGCGCGTCGAGTTCCCAGTCGACGAAGTCGTAGAGGTCGGATGCGACCTCGGTGATGACGTCCCGCAGTTCGAGCGGCTCGAGCCACCGTTCGGGGATGACACCCGACCCGTCCCGCGCACCGAGAAGGTTGCCCGTGATCGAGCCGGTGGAGTCGGAGTCGCCGCCATGGTTCACCGCGAGCACGACGCCGTGTTCGAAGTCGTCGGCGACGAGCGCGCAGTAGATCGAGATCGCGAGCGCCTCCTCACCGACCCAGCCTCCGCCGATCCGCGAGATGGCCTCGTCCGCGGCGATGCCGTCGGAGGCGAGTTTCTCGGCCAGTTCGATCACGGCGAGGGTCTCTTCGTGCTCGCGCTTGGTGCGCAGCAGGTCCTTGGCGGCGGCGACCGCCGCGTCGAGCGTCGCACCCTCGACGCATTCGCGCACCATCACCGCGAGGACACCTCCGGGCAGCGATCCCGACGGGTGCCCGTGGGTGAGCGCGGCGATCGCGGTGCCCAGTTCGAACGTGCCCGTGGCCGACCATTCGGCTCGCGCGGCGAACAACCCGATCGGGGCGGCGCGCATCACGCCCCCACAGCCCTTGCTGTTGTTCGTCGCGGCGGTACCGGGCCTGGTGGTCGTGCGCAAGGCGCTGACGCAGGTGTTGCCGGGAGCTCGCCGGCTGTGGAGTTCACGGTGTGACGAGAGCCAGCTCGATCGCTCCGACATCGCGAGAACGCCGTGGCGCGGTTGCTCCCCCTGCGTGATCAACCAGCGCAGATACGCCCTCGCGGTGGACGCCGCGAAGCACGAGATCCCGCCGTCGCAGTCCCGCAGCCACGCCCGCAGGACCCCCTCCGCGGTGAACAGCGTCATCTGCGTGTCGTCGGTGATCGTGCCGATCCCGCCGTAGGCGGGGGCATACGAGGAGATCCCCGCCGGGCCGAACCGCTCGAGAATGGCGTCGCGCGACATGAACTCGACCGATCCCCCGAGGGCGTCGCCGGCCGCACCACCCAGAAGGCAACCAACAAAACGATCTTTCATCGCCTTCACCTGCACTTTCTTCAGTGATGCCATCAGTTTCACATGCGTCGGCAACCCTCGCACGCCACGGAACAGATTGAGGGATATGCCTCAACCGGCCGGAATCGTGGAGCCCGTCCACAGGCGTCGGGCACCAGCCTGCCGCGACTCGAACATACGTGCGAAACTGTGGTGGTGGGCATGAAGTGGATCGGCGGCGACACCGGCAGGCCTCACCGGCCGTCGTTCGTGCGCGTCGGGCACAAGGCCGTGCTCATCGACCTGGGTGCCCTCTTCCCGAACGCGCCCCACTTCGTGGGCGAGTACCACCCCGACGGCCTGCAGATCCGGTCGGTCCACCTCGGCGTCCTCACCGAGTGGGGCCGGGACGAGTGGGGTGCCTGGTACGGCAAGGTCACCTACACGATCACCGCGAAGGACCGCCAGGAGAAGGTCACCCATTGGGTCCCCGGATGGGCTCTCCGACCGGCAGGAGACCCGCCGATCACCCGGAGGCCGCAGTCCGACGGCCAGGTCCCCGGACAGAACCCGGACCGGCCGCCACGACCCGATCGACACCGGCACGGCGGCTGATCGCCGACGGTCGCCGCGGTTGCCGGCGACTCCGGCAGCGGGTCAGGGCAGGTCGACCTTGCTCGCCAGCCACCGTCCGTCGACCTTCTCCATGGTCATCACGACGCGGCTGCGGTCGACGCGGGGTTCCGGACTCGCGGTGTTGGTGATCGACTGATCCACGAACAGCATCACCTCGACCCTGCCCGGGGACGCCGACTTCACCCCCGCGTCGATGACGACACCCTTGCTGGTGGCCTTGTTGTCGACGAGCATCTGCTTGAGTTGGCTGCTCGACCTCGAGTACATGTCCTTGAACTCGCCCGTGGCGCCGGCGAGCACCTCGGCGAAGTTCTCGTCGATGCTGCCGGAGTCGATGCTGGTCAACGTCACCGCGTAGTCCTTCGCCGTCGCGACGGCCTGCTGTTCGGCCTGGTCGACGACGACAGCATCGCCACGCGCGGGCCCAAGGCACGGCGCGGATCTCGTTCTTGCGTCGAAAGCCGCCCTACCCATCCGGACCTACATCACCGTGAGGCATCGGGTGACCCGGATACGTGGCGATCGTGAGAACGTCGCCAGGAGAACAGTCCAGCGCCCGGCAGATCGCCGTCAAGGTTGTGAACCGGATTGCTCGTGCGTGGTTGTTCTTCAAGAGCGACAGATTGACTGTCGACACACCAGTCCTGCGTGAAAGCTCTTTGAGGGTCATCCCGCGTTCTCGCAGAACATGCTCCAACGTACAGATGATGGCGTGTGACTCTTCATCTGATGGCATCAGACCAGCCCGGCAGTATCTCGTCGTAGACGCGCGCCGACCGTGAAGGCGGAAGCGATGATGGCGATCAGGAAGATGCCGCCCGGGTCTACTGCATAGTCTGTCCAGCGCAGCGCGAATGGGACCAGTTCCGGGGACGAGGTCAACTCCGACGCCGCAGACCAATGCCCCAATGCGGAGATCATGACACCGACGGTGGCCGCCATGGCATATCCGGCCGCCACCAATGCGACGATGAAAGTCTGCCGGCGGCCGAACAGGCGGCGTCGATTCAGGGAGTAGATGCTGAAACCGGCGAACGCCGCAAGTGCAATATTGGCGCCACTGGTGAGCATTGCCCCCAACGCGAGAAGCCAACGCGTCGAGTCGGATAGATTCGCTGCGATCACACTCACCTGGGATGTAGACCCTTCGACCAATTCTGCTGTGCCGTCGCCAATCCCATCAGGAAGGGGCGCACTGGCCGGGAGCACAAGATCCACGCCGGTGTTACTGCGAAGTGTGTCCAACTGCGCGATGAGTACGAGCACCATCACGGCGGAGTAGAGAACAACCACGGCGAAGATGGCCCAGCCGAGCACGGCAAGAGTCGCGCGCCAAAGGTTCCGAGAAGGTGAATGTGTTGTCATAGACCTCACCATACATATCGATTATCGTTACTCGCAACGATACTCGTTATGCGCGCACCGGGACGGGACTCACACAAGGATGTCCACCAGCTGCGCCTCGCAACCAGGCACTGGGACCTCGCTTCCGCTTGAGTAGCGAATCAGGCCCGCCGGGGATCGGTCGGATCGGACTGAGCCTCCGCGATGAACGCATGCATCTGATCGAGTGCCGCACGCGCCTCGGGTGAGAACGGTGCCAACGCCTGGAAGACATGCGGCTGGTCCCGCCAGGCGTGCACCTCGACGTAAACACCGACCTGCGCCAGTAACTCCGCGAGTCGTTCATTGCCAGGACGAACCGGCTCGTCGGCTCCGAGTTGCAGCAGCGTCGGTGGGAACTCCACGAGTGCGCGCTCGAGCGGGCAGAGGTCCTCCGAACGTACGGCCAGGCGCGCGGCACGGTCGGCGAACCGAGTGGAGAAGAAGGCATCCCGCGGCGCACCCCGAGGCGGACGGTAGGAAGTATCGAGCCAGGCCGACATACCTACAGCAGCCGCAGGTAGCGGAAGATCGGGATGATCGGAAAGCTCTGCCATCAAGCTGACGAGAAGATTGCCGCCAGCCGAATCTCCAGATACTACGACCCGAGTATTGTTGCGGCGGTGGATAACCCAACGGTACACCGCGAGACAGTCGTCCAGACATTGCCGCGCAGTCACTTTGGGCAGCAGTCGATAGTCGAAAAGCACCACTTCTGCCTCACACGAGCGTGAGATCTGCATCGCGAGAAAGCGGTGGCTGCGGGTGCTGCCGAACACGAATCCGCCCCCGTGGATGTGCATAATGGTCGATTCCGGATCGACGACAGAAGGATGCCGAACCACGTCGACGCGGATCGCACCCAAGCGATGAGTCTCGACCACACCCCGCCACGACAGAGCCGCCATCGGCGCGCCCAGAATGATATTGACCAAGGTCATCGTGGCCGTGTTTATCGGAATTGCGTCGGCAATGACCCGGGCACACCGCAACACCCAGTTGGCCGCCAGCGTGAACACGCTTATGCGTGGATGTAACGCGACTTCAACGAGGCCCGGTTCACCACTTTCGTCTCGCGCAACTCTGGTACCCGTCAATGTTCATCCCCCCTGGATCGTGGTGGAGATCAAACCAGACGAACGCTCGGTACACAAGGGCGTGGGCAGCCCACGGTGACCGTCTGGCCACAGTGCTTGCGCGGCGCGCACATACACGCCGCACCGCTGGAACCGCTGTCGGCACACCTTGCTCGCAAAGTCCTTCGATCACGCCGCGTCACAGCGCTGGTGAATCGCCCCGGGTGTCGTGGAGGCCCGGTTGGTCAGATTGTGGTGAGGACCGGGTTCTTACGGTGCGCTCTTCGGTCTGGGATGCCCGGTGGTTGGGTTCGTTACCCGCGGCCGGGGCGAGCCCGATATCGCCGTGGAGCCTTCGGTGGTTGAAACAGTCGACGTATTCGGCGACGGCCATCTCGACGTCGCCGACCTTCTTCGAGTCACCCGCCGGCCGCATGTCCGGGTTGCGGATGCACTCGGCCTTGAACAAAGAGTTGAACGTCTCGGCCATGGCATTGCCATGGCTGTCACCCTACGACGCGGACGGACGCGACGGCCTCGGCGAGCCACTTGGGCTAGCGAATCGCTCGAGGCCGGACTCCTCTGTCGCGGTGGTGATCCTGCCCTCGGCTCGCGGCCCCGGCGCCGTCGCCGATGGTGGTCTTGCGGGTCTTCTCCCGGCCGATCCCACGCAGGCCCTCGACCCGCATCAGCCGCTCGACGGTGCAACCCGCAACCGTGACGCCCGCACGGTTGAGCTCAGCGCGGGTCGTGCCGCAAAGCCGACGACCGGGGCGTGAATTGGATGTTTTCGAGAAATCTCTCTTGAGCTACCACCCTCTTGATCGAACTCGAGCGGGACATCCCATCTCCGCGACCGGGGTCGCGAACGTGTGGGGACCTGCCACCGTCTCCGCGACGAGGCCGGTGATCGCCAGATAGAGGTCGCGAGAGTCGGTTTGACACAAGCGATCGTACCGGGCTCCGCGTGCCGGGATCTGCGTGCTCGAGCGTTCGCCCGCCCGACGGGACATCGGCCCGAAAGCACCACTGCGGTCGGCCGGCATGGTGTCTAATGGCTAAAAGAGTTAACTTGTTGTCCTGTATTCGCAAGGAGTCACCATGGCAGCCCGACTCGCGGGAAGAGTAGCGTTCGTCACCGGCGTGGCCCGGGGGCAGGGTCGCAGTCACGCGGTGCGACTGGCCGAGGAGGGCGCCGACATCATCGGCGTCGACCTGCCCCGCCCCGTCGGGAACATGACCTATCCGCTCGCGACGCAGGAGGATCTCGACGAGACGGTGCGCCTCGTCGAGATCACCGGGCGAAGGATCGTCGCACGGGCCGCCGACGTCCGCGACCGCACCGCCCTCGACGAGGCGGTGGCCGCCGGTGTCGAGGCCCTCGGTCGTCTCGACGTCGTGGTCGCCAACGCCGGTGTCTGCCCGCTCGGACAGAATCCGCCCAACACCTTCCTCGACGTCGTCGACGTCAACCTGGTCGGCCTGATCAACACCTTCAACGCCGCATATCCGCATCTCGACGACGGGGCGTCGCTGATCGCAATCGGATCGGTCGCCGGACTCACGCCGGGCACGGTCGACAACCCCGCCACGGGCCCGGGCGGGGCCGGGTACGGCTATTCCAAACGAGCCATCGCCCAACTCGTACAAGACTTCTCGATCCTGGTCGCGCCACGCGGGATCCGCGTGAACGCGATCCATCCGGCGAACTGCGACACCGACATGTTGCAGAACGACGCGATGTACCGCATGTTCCGACCCGATCTGGAGTCCCCGACCAAGGACGATGCGGCCCTGGCGTTCCCGCTGATGAACGCGATCCCGGTGCCGTGGGTCGAGCCGATCGACGTCAGCAACGCGGTCGTGTACCTGGCCTCGGATGAATCGCGCTACGTGACGGGCTCGCAACTCAAGGTCGACGCGGGCGCGATCGCCAAGGCGGTCCCTCTCTGAGCCTCGGCGACTGCATCACGGTGACGCGGAGGATCGGAGAGCGAGACATGACAGCACACAACACCCGGGCCGCACGGGGCGTCGACGACACGCGGACCGACTTCGGCACGGTCAACGGAACCTCCCCGGGCCACACGGGACCGATCGCGTCGACCGTCACCGACGCGCTCAACCTCATCACGATCGACGAAGACATCTTCGTCGCCGCACCCGCCAGCGGCGACGATCCCCGTGGCCTCTACGGCGGCCGGCTGACCGCCCAGGCCCTCCGCGCCGCCTCGCTCACGCTGCCCGACGACCGGCTCGCCCATTCCATGCAGTGCTACTTCATGGTCCCGGGCGACGCCACCAAGCCGATCACCTTCGCCGTCACCCGCGAACGCGACGGCGGCCGCTACTCGGTGCGCCGCGTCGTGGCCAGTCAGGATGGTGTCGACATCCTCGATCTCGCGGCGTCGTTCCAGCGTGACCGGCCCGGATCGGACTACCAGGCCCCGGACATGCCGGCGGCCGAACCGCCTTCGCAACTGGCGCCGGTCCCCCAGGACCCGCGGATGCTCGATCTGGATGTCCGCATCCCCGACGACGGCGATGCCTATCATCGCTGGCCCACCCGCCTGTGGGTCCGGATCACCGGCCCGCTCGCCGACGACGCGAACCTGCGCACCTGCGGTCTGGTGTTCATCTCGGACATGTGCACCGGGCTCTCGAAGGCCCCGGGCGTACAGCAGGTCGGCATCCTGCCCAGCATCGACCACACCGTCTGGATACACCGCGCCTGCGATCCCAACGGCTGGATGCTGATGGACCTGGCGCCGGAGTCCACATCACACGGCCGCGGCATGTACACCGGCCGCATCTTCGACGAGAACGGCGTCCTACTGGCGAGCCTCGCCCAGGAGTCCCTGTTCCGCAAGCGCGAGAAGCGGAACGGGCACACCCGATAGAGAGCCGAAATCAGAACGGGTCGGGCCCGGGGCGCTGACCCACGTGGCGATCGAGGAAGTCGATCTGGTCGGCGACGATCGTGTCGAAGTAGGGAACCAGATATGGCTCGAAGTGGGCGCAATCGTACTCGCGGACCTCACCTTTCGGGATTCGACGCGCGACTGCGCGGGCCTTGTCGATCGGTGTGACGTCGTCCCTCTCGGCGAGCTGGACCAACACCGGGACCTTGATGTGGGATGCGTATCGGCCTGGAGAGTAGAACGGCACACGCAGTGCGACGCGGGCAGCGACGTCGTTCTCGGCGAGCACTTCCGGTCGCATGTCCGCCATCCGCTCCACCTGTTCGTAGGCGCCCGGTGAGGTCATCATCGCGACCTCGCCGGGTCGCCCGACCGCGGGTACGCGGTACGGGGCGCGCCCCGTCCACGCCCGGATCTGGTCACGCAGTCCGGCGATCGCCAGTTTCGCCAGGAGTGCGGGCGACTGAGAGAATCCCGAAGCCGGTCCACTCACGTGCGGAACCTGGACGATCGCAGCGGCGAGGTCGTGGTCCAGCGCGGCCAGCCTCAGGACATGACCACCGGCGAACGACGTTCCCCACGCGACGACCCGCCGGGTGTCGATCCCCTCGAGACCCCGGACGAAGGCGATCGCGGCATCCCAGTCGGCATGCTGTTCGGCGATGTCGAGAACGCGACGCGGTTCGCCTTCACTTGCTCCCCAGCGGCGATAGTCGAAGACCAGCGCGGCGTAGCCGGCCCGGGCGAATCGAGCGGCGTAGGCGTCGAGTCGCAGTTCACGGAAGGCGGCGAAACCGTGCCCGAGCACGACGATCGGGGGGTTCTCGACATCGTCCGGGCGATAGAGCCACGCGGCGCACCGGACGTCGCCGGACCTGAATGCGACGTCGGAGCGAACGTAATTGAACTGACCTGCCATGACCAACACCTTCGACGGGTATCTTGAACGGTGTTCAACAAGCTACAGCATCTTGAATGGCATTCAAGACAAGGGTCGGGTGGAGGCGACGACGTGGCGCGCAACAAGAAGCCGCAACCTGCCGACGAGAAGCGCGAGGAGATCGTCGCCGCCGCGCGGAGGCTGTTTCTCGAGGGCGGATACGACGCGACCTCGATGAGCAGGCTCGCGAGGGAGGCCGGGGTGGCCCCCAACACGATCTACTGGTATTTCGACGACAAGGACGATGTTCTCGTCGCGGTCGTGTCCGCGGTCATGGCCGACGTCTGGCCGGAGTACCAGGAGATCGCGAGCAACCCCGTCGCGGAGCGGATCTCGTGGATCGTACAACGGTTGACCGAGATGCGCGGACTGGTGACGACAGTGCACGCCCGCGTACCGCATTCGGCTGCGGTGGCGGAGTGGCACAACAATTTCCACCTGCTGACCAGCACCTTGTTCCGCGCCGAACTGGAAGCGATGGGCGTCCCACAGGAGGCCCTCGACGCCGAGGTCATGATCGCCGTGTTCACCGTCGAGGGCCTGCTGATGCACACGCCCGACGCTGTCGAGCAGCGCAAGGTGTGCGAGGCCCTGGCATCCCGATGGCCGACACCGGGCAGTCGATCCCACACGTAGCCGCGGGCAGGGCGCCTCCCTGGCCCTCGTCATTCCCGCAATGCGTCCCGGGTACCAACCGCCGAGAGCAGTTGCTGCCCTCAACCCTCCCGTTCGACCCGGCCCATCTCGTACCGCAGGATCTCGTCGCGGCTGTCGGCCGGCGGGTCGGGCAGCTCCACCCCCGCATCCCGGGTCGGCAACAACACCACCGCGCGGGCCGGTGAGGTGATCGTCCCCCGCTGGTTCTCGCACCAGAGTTCGATGTGAACCTCGTTGCGACCGTGGACCTGCTTCTTGTCGACGACCTGACCCTTGAGCCAGGTGGTGTCGCCCATGTAGTTGAAGGCGCGGTGCTGCACCGACAGTTTCCACAGCCAGCCGTCGTCGCCGATCCAGTCGGTGAGCAGATGGGTCAGCCAGGTCTCGCGCATGGCGCCGTAGTCGTACGAGGTCGGGATGCCGAGCTCGCGCGCCCGCTCGGGTTCCCAGTGCAACCGCTGCACGGTGTCGGGGATGCTGAGCGCGTTGGGCGGATACAGGCCGGGCGCCTTCTTGCGGACCTTGTACGCGTGGCCGAAGGCGCCGTTGGGCGTCAGTTGCATGCCCCATCCGACGTGCCAGACGACGATGTCGGTGGTGACCAGCGGCCCCTTCACCTTGACCGGCAACGCCTCCCCGACCTCGACGTCCTCGAAGTACCGGGGCCGCGCACCGCGTCTGACCTCCGCCTCGTACGCCGCATCGATCTCCGCGAGCTCCTCGGCCGTGTAAGGAACCTGCTCGAGGTGCTCCTTCTTCCGCTTCTTGGACGCCGAGCGTTCGGCGTTGACCCAGGTGCCTCGACGGATGACGCAGGGCTCGCCGTTCTGGTTGTCGTAGATGAAGGCGCGGGTCACGTGCGCGGACCGGCCGCCGAACCTCGAGGTCTTCGGCACGACCCCGACCTGTGCTCGCAGGCAATGGAGCCGGTCGCCGAGACGCAGCGGTCGCCACCACTCGAACTGCATGATTGCCTGGTACGACCCCAGCCCGGCGAACGGGTCGCCACGGAACAGCGCCTTGGTCTCCGCGTCGGGCCTGGGCGCCGCGTCCTCCCCCATCGTGTAGTGGAAGTTCGGCGGAGCGATGAGCCCGCCCCATCTGGTCGTCGGCCCGTAGGACGGGTCGCACCACAGCGGGTTGTCGTCGCCGTAGGCCTGGGCGAAGTGTCGCACCCCGTCCCAGGTGACCTCGTAGTTGTGCGGCGCGTGGGGAATCCGCTCCGGCACACCGTTGCGGAGTCGGCTGCGTTCGATGGCCTCGTCGGTGAGGACGACCTCCGTGTCGCAGGTCTGGCTGCAGAGTCTGGTGCCTGGCTTCAGGGTCATGACCTGTCCTGTGCTCGTTCGAATTGCGCCACCAACCGGCGGCGCAGAACCTTGCCGGTGGCGGTCTGCGGCAGCTCGTCCACCCAGATCACCTCGTCGGGCGTGCGAGACCCGCGCAACCGGGCACGCACGTGGGAACGCACCTCGTCCTCGGTGATGTCGGTCCTCGGATCGCGCACGACCACCGCGACGAGCCGCTGGCCCCATTCCTCGTCCGGCAACCCGATGACCGCGGTCTCGCGGATCGCCGGATGTGTGAGGAGCACGTCCTCGATCTCCGCGGGCCCGATGTTCTCGCCGCCGCGGATGATCGTGTCGTCGGCGCGCCCGGCGATGAACAGGTAACCCTCGTCGTCGACCCACGCCTGGTCGTTGGTGGGGAACCAGCCGTGCTCGTCGAGGACCGAGCCCTTGCCGAGGTAGGAACCGGACACCTGGGCGCCGCGGACGAACAGCAATCCCGTCTCCCCCGGCCCGACCGGCGTTCCCTCGACGTCGCGGATCTCGATCTCCATGCCCGGCACCGGCCGCCCGACGCTCTCGAGGCGGCGGCGAATGTGCGGGTTGTCGGAGGCGAGCGCGGCGGCGTGGTCGTCGGGTCCCAGCAGGGCGAGCGTCGAGCTGGTCTCGGTGAGGCCGTACGCGTTGCAGAAGCCGGCGTCGGGGAAGGCCCGCATCGCACGTTCGAGGATCGGGAGCGGAAGGCGCGCACCGCCGTAGGAGATCAACCGCAGCGCGGGCGCCTTCGCGACCTCGCCGTCGAGCGCGTCGACGATGCGGGCGAGCATCGTGGGAACCACGGTCGCCGACGAGATCGCCTCGCGATCAACCAGTTCCAGCCACTCCTCGGCGTCGAAGTCGGGCAGGTGCACGACGCGGCGGCCTCCGTAGAAGTTGGTGAGCGTCGCACCCACGGCGGCCACGTGGTACGGCGGCACGGTGATCAGCGCTGCCTCGTCGGGGGCCGCGCCCGCGAAGTCCACGGTGGCGAAGACATAGGCCTGCAGGTTCTCATGCCGCAGCGGGACGACCTTCGGCTTCGACGTGGTTCCGCTGGTGTGGAGCAGGACCGCGGGCGCATCGTCCGGGACATCGAGGGGAGGCAACGGTTCCGACGACCGCGCCATGGCCAGGAAGTCGTCGAGACCGAGGACCTGGTCACGGCCGGCGACCTTGTCGCGGTAGCGCTCCTCCACGACGACCAGCGGGCGTCGGAAGTCGGCGATCAATTCCGCGAGCACCTCGTCACCGAGCCGGTAGTTGACCGGCACGAACGGGACGCCCGCACAGACCGAGGAGAAGAACACCTGCGGGTAGCCCGGGCCGTTCCGGCCCAGGTAGATCACCTCGGACGGGTCACGCTCGGAGATGACCGCCGCCCCGCCGCGAGCGGCGGAGACGACGTCGGCATGGGTGAGCCCGGACTCGCGGCCACCGAGAGCGATTCGATCACCGAGCCCGGATTCGACCATGTCCAGCAAGAGCCCGACGCCCATGATTCCAGCCAATCCACGTGAGGTCACGGTCATGTGGCGCAGCACGCGGCCACGCATCCCCATCGTAGATCATTCAGTGCAATCAGTTATCCGATTTGGACAACCATGGGCACCGCGAGGACCCGTCGGGCTCAGTTGAAGAGGTCGACCACGGACTCGGTGGCGAAGCGGCCCCACAGCATCTTCTTCGCGACCGAGCTCATGTGGCGCTTCCAGTGCGCCTCCGCACCGTCGGCATCCCCGGCCTCGACCAGTGCGACCAACTTGCGATAGGCACGGATCGTCTTCTTGAACTGCGTGACCACCTCGTCGGTGTCGGTGGTCCGGGAGACGACGCGCGACATGTGCGTGGCGACGACGTCCGCCAGGACGCGGCCGATCAGGCCGAGCGTCTGGTTCCCGGCGCGCTCGAGGAGGAGGTCGTGGAAGCGGAACGCGGCGGTCGACCAGGTGTCCAGGTCGGAGGCCTCGACGCCGGCGCCGACCAGGTCGGCGAGTTCGTCGATGACCTCGGTGAGCGCCTTGATGTCGTCGTCATCGTGCCGGGCGGCCAGCATCCTCACCGCGGCGGGCTCGAGCACCATGCGGGCCTCGTAGAGGTCGGCGAGGGTGGTGTGCTGGATCTGCAGGAGGAGGCCGAAGTACCTCGCCGCGACCGAGACATCGGGCGAAACCACCTGCACGCCACCGCGGGACCCGCGCCGCACGACGATGAGCGATTCGTTCTCGAGGATGCGGAACGCCTCCCGCAGGGTGGGCCGCGATACGTCGAATCGTTGTCCCAGCACGGTTTCCGGCGGAAGCATGTCACCGGGCCTGAGCACGCCGCGGACGATCTGACCGCGCAGCTGAGCGGCGATGAGTTCAGCCGTCTTCGGAACCTGAATCCGCTTGGGCAATCCGCTCTCGTCGAACGAGTTGTTGGCCAATTCCCACACCTTCCGGACGCCGGCGACAGCCGAGCGGGGTTCAGCCTAGCACCCGGCGATGGCCGACCCCTGTTTTGACGAAACCATCGTGAAAATGAACACACCCATTGTACGGTTTAATCATCTAACTGATCGAGTGACCCCCAACGGCGTAAGGGAGGGGCCGACGCCATGTCGGACACATCGCACGCATCCACCGGGCGTATCCGCAGCGGCCGGCTCTACGTCGACGGCAAGTGGGTCGACGGCCACGGCGACGAGGCCATCACCGTCGTCAATCCCGCCACCGAGGCGATCCTCGGCACCGTTCCCCAGGCCACCGTCGCCGATGTCGAGGACGCGGTCCGCGCGGCGCGCATCGCCTTCGACGAGGGGCCGTGGCCGCGGATGTCGGTCCGCGAGCGGCAGGCCGTGCTGCGGAAGATGGCCGAGGGTTTCGCCGAACGTCGTGCCGAGCTGGTGGATCTCAGCATCGCCGAGGCCGGTTCCACTCGCGCGCTCGCCGAGTTCCTGCAGGTCGGCACTCCGATCGAGCACTTCACCGATCTCGTCGACCGGGTGATGCCCGCCTTCGACTGGGAGACCCCGCTGCCGCCGATGGTGGGCAACGGCATCGGCCAGGGCGTCGTGGTCCGCGAACCCTACGGTGTCGCGGCCCTGATCACGCCGTTCAACTTCCCGCTGTTCCTCAACCTCTGCAAGGTCGGACCGGCCCTCGCCGCCGGCTGCACGGTGGTGCTCAAGTGCTCGCCGTACACGCCGTTCGAGGCGCTCGTCGTCGCCGAGGTCGCCGAGGCGGCGGGGCTGCCGCCGGGCGTGCTCAACGTCATCACCGGCGACGCCGACGCCGGTGAGGCGCTCACCACCCATCCGGGGGTCGACATCGTCAGCTTCACCGGCAGCGACACCGTGGGCGCCAAGGTCTACGGCCAGGGCGCGCAGTCGCTGAAGAAGGTGGTCCTCGAACTCGGCGGCAAGTCGGCGAACATCCTGCTCGACGACACCGATCTCGACAAGGTGATGCAGAGCGTGCTCGGGGGCTTCATCACCCACGCCGGCCAGGGATGTGCGCTCATGACCCGCGTCCTCGTCCACGAATCCCTGCACGACGAACTCGTCGGTCGCATCACGATGGCGCTGGACCACATCCCCGTCGGCGACCCCGCCGATCCGAACGTGGTCATGGGCCCGCTCATCCGCGAGGCACAGCGTGCCCGGGTGGAGGAACTGATCAAGATCGGCCAGGCCGAAGGTGCCCAGATCGCCTACGGCGGTGGGCGTCCCGCCGGCCTGGACAAGGGATTCTTCGTCGAACCCACCCTGTTCGTGGGCGTCGACAACAGCATGACGATCGCGCAGAGCGAGATCTTCGGCCCCGTCGGCGTGGTCATCCCCTTCTCCGATGACGACGAGGCCGTGCAGATCGCCAACGACAGCCCCTATGGCCTCTCCGGCGGGGTCTGGTCGGCCGACCCCGTCCGCGCACACGCGGTGGCTTGCCGTCTCCGCACCGGCATGGTCGTGGTCAACGGAGGCGGTGGCGGACTCATGCCCGACGGGCCGTTCGGCGGATACAAGCGCAGCGGCATCGGTCGCGAATTCGGCGCCCACGGGCTCTCGGAATTTCTGCAGCACAAGACGATCCAATGGCCGGCGGCGCGATGAGAATCGTCGTCGATCGGGAGCGGTGCGGCGGCCACGGACGGTGCGTCGCCGTCGCACCGGAGCTGTTCGACCTCGACGACGACGGGATCAGCCTCCCACTCGTCGACGAGCTCGCGACCGACCAGGAGGCCGCCGCCGAGGACGCGATCGCCAACTGCCCGCAGAGCGCGATCCGAATCGACTGAGACCGGCCACCGGTCGTCGGGAGGACTGAGGGATACATGTCGAGTTCGCTTGGGGAGAAACCCGATTCGGGAGTCGGGCAGTTCCCTCCGGAAGAGCCGGGCGCCGAGCCGGTGGCCAAGGATTCCCCGCCGATCGTCTGGCTGGCCCGCCTGGGCGCGGTCTTCCTGGTCATCCAGGCCTATGTCTACATCCGCTGGATCTTCTCCGACTCCTTCACCCCGATCCCGACCGGACCGGACGCGGTGCCCACCCACACGCTGGTCATCATCCGGGCGTCGGAGGTCATCTGCGTCGTCGGCGTGATCGCGTCGATCGTCTGGCTCGTGCACCGCACCCGCAAGGACGGGCGGTTCCCGACCATCGGCGTCTTCATGTTCGGGTGGTTGCTCACCTGCTGGCAGGACGTCGGGGTCAACGCGGTGCGGCCGGTGTTCTCCTACAACTCGGCGTTCCTCAACATGGGCACCTGGGGCGAGTTCGTGCCGGGCTGGGTCAGCAAGGGCCCCGAGACACCGGCGCCGATCCTCTACGAACTGGCCGACTACATGCTGTTCCTTCCGCTGGCGGTGGTGGGCATCGACAAGGCGGTGCGGGCCGCGCGCAAACGTTGGCCGCGGCTGAACAAGGCCGGGATCATCGTCGCGCTGCTCGTGATCTTCTTCGTCCTGGACACCTTCACCGAACAGGTCCTGCAGCGTCAGGGCCTGTGGTCGTACCTGCGGGTCGACGGGACATGGTCGATATTCACCGGCAGTGTCAACCAGTTCCCGCTGTACGAGGGCATCTTCTTCGGCTCGGTGATCATGGTCGTGTCCATGTCGTTCTACCTGTTCCGCCGCGACGGCGACCAGCTCGTCACCGACGCCGGCATCGAGCGGCTGAAGATCACCCGCGGTGTGGGATTCGTGCGCCTCCTCGCCTTCAGCGCGGTGATGAACGTGATCCTCGCCGTGTTCTTCCTGGGCTTCAACCTCGTCAACATGCACGCCGACGTCGCACCCGCGGATGTGCCGAGCTATCTGCACCAGAACATGTGCGGTCTGGCCGAGAACCCGCCCTGTCCGCACGTGCGGTAGGCGGCGCCCCGCCCAGGCCCCTCCACCCGGAGAATCGCGCCTCCGCCTCGGATTCGCGACTTCGAACTCGCGATCTGAGACGAAGATGCGACTTCGGATGGGTTCGGGGTCGTGTCAGGGCTGGTCGCCGGTCGTGATCGGACGCGCCGGGTCCGACGACCACTGCGAGAACGACCCGGGAAACAGCGTCGCGTCGATGCCGGCGACCGCCAGCGCGGCGATCTGGTGGGCGGCGTTGACGCCGGAGCCGCAGTAGACGACGACGTCGCGTCCGGGTCCCGGTTCGACGCCGAGCCGCGCGAACCGCCCGCGCAGATCGTCGGCGGGCAGGAAGCGACCGGTGTCGTCGATGTTCTCGATGGCCGGGGCGCTCAGCGCACCGGGGATGTGCCCGGCACGCGGGTCGACCGGTTCGATGTCGCCGCGGTAGCGTTCCGCGGCCCGGGCGTCGAGCAGGATCGCGCCGCCGGCGGCGACCTCGTCGATGGTCGCGACGGGCAGGTTGCCCGGCGTGAGTGTCACGGTTCCCGGCTTCGGCTTCCCGCCGTCGCCGCCGGTCGTACGGAGTCCCTCGGCCCTCCATGCGGCGAGACCGCCGTCGAGGAGCTTCACGTCGGCGATCCCCGCCCATCGCAGCAACCACCATGCCCGGGCCGCGGCGAGGTTGCCGGAGTCGTCGTAGACCACGACGGGCACGCCGTCGTTCACACCCCAGCGCCGGGCCGCGGCCTGCAGATCCTCGATCGACGGCAGCGGATGCCGACCACCCTCCGCGCCCGACGGCGGCGCGGCGAGCTCGGTGTCGAGATCCACGTACACCGCGCCCGGGATGTGTCCCTCGCGGTAGTGTGCGCGCCCGTCGAAGTCGCCCAGCTGCCACCGCACGTCAAGGACCACCGGCGGTGTCCCCAGGAGCTGTTCGGCCAGGTCGATCGGGGTGATGAGTACGTCGCCCATGCCGTGAGCCTACCGATGGGCAGAATGGGCGGATGGCGCTCATCCCCGCGATCGTGTTCGGCCTGATCACCTTCTGGCTCCATCGACGTCTCGTCCGGGCGACCGCCCTCCCCCGTCCGTGGTCGATCGTGGCCGATGCCGCGCTGATCGTGTTGTGGGCGCTGGCACTCGTCGGGCTCGCCACCGGACGCCTGCTCGCCCCTTCCTGGGCGCGCCCGTTCGCATTCGTGGGGTTGTCGTGGCTCGCGGCCGTGTTCTACCTGTTCCTCGGGCTCTTCGTGATCGGGCTGATCTCGTTCGGCGCGAACATGATCCGCCGGCTTCGGCGACGGTCGGGCACCGAGGACACCGCGGATGTGGAGGCCTTTCGACTTCGCCACCTCAGGATCGCGACGACGACGGTGGTGGTCGTCGCGTTGGGCGTCACCGGATACGGGATCAACGAGGCCGCCCATCCACACGTGACCCAGATCGAGGCCGAATCACCCGGATTACCGCGACAGTTCGACGGCCTCCGGGTCGCGGTGATCTCCGACCTCCATGTGGGCCCGGTGCGCGACGCCTCGTTCACCCGCCGTGTCGTCGACCTGGTGAACGCCCGGGAGCCCGACCTGGTCCTCCTGGTCGGAGATCTGACCGACGGCACGATCCCGCTGGTGCGCAACACCATCGGGCCGCTCGCCGATCTCCGCGCACCGCTCGGCGTGTTCGGGGTGAGCGGCAACCACGAGTACTACTCCGACGACGGCGGGCGCTGGCTCGACGTCTGGGAGGAGCTCGAGGTGCGGACGTTGCGCAACGCCCGCATCCCGCTGACCGTCGACGGTGCGACGATCCAGCTCGCCGGTGTATACGATGCCACGGCGCCCGAACCCCACGAACCCGACCTGGCGGCGGCGCTCGCGGGTTCCGATCCCGACGACTTCATCCTGTTGCTCGCACATCAGCCCAAACAGGCCACCGAGGCCTCCGATCTCGGCGTCGACCTGCAGTTCTCCGGGCACACGCACGGAGGGCAACTATGGCCCATCCGCTATCTCGTTCCGCTGCAACAGCCCTCGGTCGCCGGACTGGACCGGATCGGCGACACGGTGCTGTACACGACGCGCGGCGCCGGCGCGTGGGGCCCGCCGGTCCGGGTCCTCGCGCCGCCGGAGATCACGATGTTCACCCTGCGAACACCGGGTTGATGCCGGGGCCGGGCGAACGTCCTCCGTCTCGAGGTCCGTGCCGGGGTCAGGCGTTGATGTCCGACGGATGCGTCGCCAGCGGGGTGACCTTGATGTCCATGTACGCAAACAGCGGCAGCCCCGACAGGATCGTGTGCAGCTCGTCGCCCGACTCGACGTCGAAGATCGAGTAGTTGGAGTATTCGCCGGCGATACGCCAGATGTGCGGCCACTTGCCGGCGCGCTGAAGGTCCTGGGAGTAGGCCTTCTCCCGGGCCACGATCTCGGCCCGGAGGTCCGGGTCGAGATCGTGGGGGATGCGGACGTCCATGCGAACGTGGAACAGCATCAGTTCTCCGGGTCGAGGACGAAGTCGTAGGAGATGGTGTGGCCGCCCTGGCCGTCCTCCTTGGGATCGAGCACCAGTTCGGGCTTCACCGCGCTCGCCACGTCGTCGTCGTTGTGCGGGTCACCGGGGAAGTACAGCTGCGCGGTGAGCAGTTCGTGGCCGGGCGCGGACACCTTGAGGTGCAGGTGGGCCGGACGCCACGGGTGCCAGCCGGCGGCGGCGATCATCTTGCCGCAGGAACCGTCGGTCGGGATCATGTACGGCGCGGGGCGGATCGTGGTGATCTCGAAGTTGCCCTGGTCGTCGGTGATGAACGTACCGCGCAGGTTCCACTCCGGGATGCCGTGCGCGAACTGCGAGTAGTAGCCGTCGGCGTCGGCGTGCCACAGTTCGACCTTGGCACCGGCGAGCGGGCTGCCGTCGACGGAGCGGACCTGGCCGTTCCAGACGAGGCGGTCGCCCTTCTCGTCGGGACGCATCGGCAGGGTGCCCTTCGAGCCGAGTTCCGGCGCGTTCGGCACGTAGTACGGGCCCTCGATGCTGCCCTTGTTGCCCTGGCGGTGGGCGGTGTTGACCTCTTCGACCACGTGCTCGACCCACACGTCGAGGAACAGCGGCCACTCGCCGTCCTCACCGACGTTGATGAGCCACGCCTTGAGTGCGTTGTACTCGTCGTAGGTCACCTTGTGCTTGCGGATGGTGGCGTGGACTCCGGCGAGAACATCGTTGATGAGGGTCGAGACACGCTCCGGCGGAGTGTCCTTGACGGCCTCGAACGGCGACTTGTCCTTCCGGAAGTGTTCGGTGGCCGATGCACCGGAGGCGGCCGCGGTGGCCACTTCCTGGACCTGCTCGACTGTGGTCATGTGATTCTCCTCGGTGAGTTCGTGCTCCGCGGGGCTGCCGCGGAACAGGTTGTGGGGATGGGTTTCTCAGGGTGTTCTTCAGTTGCGGAGGCGTTGTTCAGTTGTCGGTGCGGTAGTGCGCGAGCTTGTCCTCGTCGAGTTCGAAGCCGATGCCCGGAGCGGTGGACCGGTGCAGGTGTCCGTCGCGGATCTGCAGCGGCTCGGTCAGCAGGTCATCGCTCATGTCGAGGAAGTTCGAGAGTTCGCCGGCGTGGCGCGAGGTCAGTTCGAAGGCACAGCCGAACGCGAGGGTGCAGGCGGTGCCGATCTGGCCGTCGATCTGGTTGCCCATCACCACCGGGATGCCGAGGCCCTCGGCGAGGTGATGCGTGCGGCGGGAGACCGTGAACCCGGTGCGCGCGGTCTTGATGCTGATCGCGGTCGCCGACCGTCCGAGGATCTCGCGGGTCACGTCGGCCGGCGTCGGCACCGACTCATCGGCGATGAACGGTACGTCGAGTTGCTCGACGAGCCACCGCCGGCCCATGACATCGGCTGCGTCACAAAGCTCTTCGGCGAACAGCAGGTCGAGGTCGGCCATTTCCTTCATGGCCCGGACCGATTCGGCCGCGGTCCAGCCGCGGTTGCCGTCGACGTAGAGCTCGATCTCGTCGCCGAACCGCTCACGCAGGGCGCGTACGACGGCGGTGTCGAGCGCGATGGGATGCCGGCCGACCTTCACCTTGAAGGTGCGGATGCCGTAGGTGTCGATCATCTTCTCGGCCTCGGCGACCATGGCCGCGGGCTCGTCGAAGCCGAGCATGTGGCTGACCCGCATGCGATCGGTGAACCCGCCCAGTATGTCGCCGACCGGGAGACCCAGCGACTTGCCGAGCGCATCCCAGATGGCCATGTCCACCGCGGATTTCGCAGCCGGGTTGCCGATGGTTCGCGACATCCGGGCCAGGACGGTCTCCCGTTCGAGGAGGGTGAGTCCGACGATGGCCGGGGCGAAGATGGTGTCGATGACGGTGATGATCCCGTCCTGGGTCTCACCGTAGGTGAAGGGCCGCGGCGGGGCTTCGGCGACGCCGACCACACCGGTGTCGGTGTGGACGCGCACCAGGACATGGTTGGCCTCGTACACCTCGCCGGAGGCGAAGCGGAGCGGTTTCACGTACGGGATGGCGAATGGGATCGCCTCCACGCGAGTGATCTTCATGAACGTTCTCCGAACTGGGCGGGCAGCAGGGAAGCACCGGGCGGGTCGGGTTGGGGTGGGAATGGACCCTGCGGGTCGGGTTGGGGTGGGAATGGACCCTGCGGGTCGGGTTGGGGTGGGAATGGACCCTGCGGGTCGGGTTGGGGTTGGGATGCGCTGGGCGCGAGGCCATTCGACTCGAAGGCGCCGGCGATGGCCTCCGCGACCGCGGCGACGACCGGATTGTCGTCACCCGATCGCCATGCGAGCGCGATCTCGACGGTGTCGGAGTCGACGAGATCGCGGACGACGAGCCCGTCGAGGGGCAGCGAGCGCACCGACGCAGGAAGCACCGCGACGCCGAGTCCGGCGGCGACAAGCGCGAGCAGCACCGCGGTGCCGGGCGCCTGATGCGCCCGCTGCGGCACGAAACCTGCAGCGCGGCAGGCACGGAGCGCGGCCTCGTTGACGGCGGAGTCGCGGCTGTCGTACATGACGAACGGCTCGTTGCGCAGGTCGGACATGGAGATCACGGGTTCGACGGCGAGCCGATGATCGGCCGAGACCGCGAGCACCATGGGCTCGACGTCGATGACCCGGGTGTCGATGTCCTCCCCGACCGCCGGCGGACGCAGGACGCCGAGGTCGAGCGCGCCGGTGCGCAGCGCGTCGCACTGGCTCGGTGTCAGCATGTCCGACCGGATGTGCAGGTCGACGTCGGGGAGTTCCCGCTTGACCACCCGAGCGATGCGCGGCAGATGCGAGAACGCGGCGATGCCGGTGATGCCGAGGCGCACGAGGCCGCTGCGGCCGGCCCCGATCCGGCGCACGCCGTCGACGGTCTCGTCGACCGCGGCGAGGATGCGTTCGGCGTGTTCACGCAGATACTCGCCGGCCGGGGTGAGGGAGACCTGCCGGGTGGTCCGCACGAACAGCGTGACGTCGAGTTCGGCCTCGAGTTGCCGGATCGCGTAGGAGAGGGCCGGCTGGGCCACGTGCAGCGCGGCCGCGGCCTGCCCGAAATGGCAGGTCTCGGCGACGGCTGCGAAGTAGCGCAGGTGCCTCAGCTCCATGGTGCGTCTTCTCTCTCGGGAACTGTAACCGGGGACCCGAAGTCGGGCTGGTGTGACCGTGGCCACGTGTTTCACACCGTAGAACCAGGAATACATACAAAGCAAAGACTTGATTTGGGTGGATTGAGCGTCGCTCTTTATCAATCGAATGCTTGGTCAGGACTGGGCAATGCCCTGGTGTGAGCGCCGCCACGTGATGTCACAGTTCTTCACACAGCCCACACCTGGAGGTAGACCCCACATGACCGCTTCCGTGTCAGAACACCTGAACCACGTGAACGCCGTCCTCGGTAACGCCGTCATCGACGACCCGGAGGCCGGCGTCTTCCGCGCCAATCGCCGCATCTTCACCGATGAGGACATCTTCGAGTTGGAGATGAAGCACATCTTCGAGGGCAACTGGATCTACCTGGCCCACGAGAGTCAGATCGCGAAGCCCGGCGACTACTTCACCACCTACATCGGCCGCCAGCCGGTGGTCATCACCCGTGACAAGAACGGTGAGCTGCACTGTCTGATCAACGCGTGTGCCCACCGCGGTGCGATGATCTGCCGGCGCAAGGCCGACAACCGGATGACCCTGACCTGCCCGTTCCACGGTTGGACGTTTCGCAACGACGGCACGCTCCTCAAGGTCAAGGACCCCGAGGGCGCCGGCTATCCGGACACCTTCGACGTCGACGGCTCGCACAACATGACCAAGGTGGCGCGGTTCGACAACTACCGCGGTTTCCTGTTCGGCAGCCTCAACGACGACGTGCTGCCCCTCGACGAGCACCTCGGCGACACCCGGCTGGTCATCGACATGTTGGTCGACCAGTCCCCCGAGGGTCTCGAGGTGCTGCGCGGCTCGTCGACCTACACCTACGACGGCAACTGGAAGGTCCAGGCCGAGAACGGCGCGGACGGCTACCACGTGACCGCGACCCACTGGAACTACGCGGCAACGACCTCGCGTCGCACCACGGGTGAGTCCAAGAACGACACCAAGGCGCTCGACGCCGGCAGTTGGGGCAAGTCGGGTGGCGGCTACTGGTCCTACCCCAACGGCCACCTGTGCCTGTGGACGTGGGCGGCCAACCCGCAGGACCGCCCGCTGTGGCACCGGATCGACGAGCTCAAGAAGATCCACGGCGACGCCAAGGGCGAGTTCATGGTGAAGGGCTCCCGCAACCTGTGTCTCTACCCGAATGTGTACCTGATGGATCAGTTCTCCACCCAGATCCGTCACTTCCGGCCGATCGCGCCGGACAAGACCGAGGTCACGATCTACTGCATCGCCCCGAAGGGCGAGAGCGACGCCGCACGCGCACAACGCATCCGGCAGTACGAGGACTTCTTCAACGCCTCCGGCATGGCCACCCCGGACGATCTCGAGGAATTCCGCTCCTGCCAGTTGACCTTCCGCGCACAGGCCGCGCCGTGGAACGACATGAGCCGCGGGGCGAAGCACTGGCTCTCCGGCCCCGACCCGGTGGCCGCGTCGCTGGGCATGACCGGCGTCATCTCCTCCGGCCTGAAGAACGAGGACGAGGGCCTCTATCCGGTCCAGCACGGCTACTGGCTGCAGACCATGCGGGCGGCCCTGGCCCGTGAAGAGCAGGCAGCGACCGTCGAGCAGGAAGGCGCGAACAAATGACCACCGCACCCGTCACCCCGTCCGCCGGAACCGATTCGGCCGGAACCGATTCGGCCGGCGGGAAGCTGATCACCCAGAACATGATCGAGCAGTTCCTCTACCGGGAGGCCCGCCACCTCGACGATCGCGAGTTCGAGAAGTGGCTCGACTGCTACGCCGACGACGTCGTCTACTGGATGCCGTCCTGGGATGACGATGATCGCCTCACCGAGGACCCGCAGCGCGAGATCTCGCTCATCTACTACCCCAACAAGGGCGGACTGGAGGATCGGGTCTTCCGCATCCGGACCGAACGGTCGTCGGCGACCTCGCTGCCCGAGCCACGCACCAGCCACAACATCAGCAACGTGGAGGTGATCGGCCGACGCGGGGACCTCGTCGACGTCCGATTCAATTGGCACACCATGTATTTCCGGTACCACACGGTCGACCCCTACTACGGGACGTCCTTCTACACGATCGACTACTCCGGCGAGCAGCCCCTCATCCGTCGCAAGACGGTCGTGCTGAAGAACGACTACATCCACCACGTCGTGGACATCTACCACTTCTAGGACCGGCCCATGACTGTCACCACCGACCCCGGCGTCGAAGCCGCCACCGGTTCCTCCGCGCGAACCCACCAGGTCGCCCTGTCCTTCGAGGACGGGGTCACGCGGTTCATCACCTGCCGCGAGGACCAGACCGTCGCCGACGCATCGTACCGGCAGCGGATCAACATCCCCCTCGACTGCCGCGACGGCGCCTGCGGAACGTGTAAATCGTTCTGCGAGTCCGGCGATTTCGACGGTGGCGTCTACATCGAGGACGCGCTGTCCGTCGACGAGTCCGAGCAGGGATATGCGCTGCCGTGCTGCATGAAGCCGCGGTCGGATCTCGTGCTGCAGATCCCCGCGACCTCCGACATCGCCAAGACCCAGGCGTCGCGGTTCACCGGGACCGTCGTCGAACTCGAACGGCTGTCGGCGTCGACCATGCGCCTGGGCATCCGCGTCGAGAACCGCGGCGAACTCGCGTTTCTGCCCGGTCAGTACGTGAACATCGAGGTTCCCGGGACCGACGACGGCGCCGGGGAGCCGGTGCGGCGCTCGTATTCGTTCGCCAACGGCCCCCACGAGGATCGACTGGTCTTCTTGGTGAAGCTGACCCCGGGCGGTGCGATGTCGACCTATCTGACCGATCGTGCCACGCTGGGCGAACCGATCTCGTTCACCGGCCCGCACGGGTCGTTCTTCCTCCGCGAGGCCGCGCGTCCCGTACTGCTGCTGGCCGGCGGCACGGGCCTGGCGCCGATTCTGTCCATGCTTCGGAAACTGGTGTCGGACAACAGCGTCCGTCGCGTCCATCTGATCTACGGCGTGTCGACGGACGTCGACCTGGTGGCCCTCGACGAGATCGAACAGCTGGCGGCCCAACTGCCGGGATTCACCTGGAACCACTGTGTCTCGGACCCGACGAGCGCGGCCGTCAACAAGGGCTACGTGACGAGCCTGATACGTCCCGACCACCTCCACGACGGCGACGTCGCGATCTACCTGTGCGGCCCTCCGCCGATGGTCGAGGCGGTTCGACGGCACGTCGCCGACGCTGGCATCGAGCCGACCGGTTTCTACTACGAGAAGTTCGCGCTCGCCGCGAACTCCGCACCCTCCTCGCAGTCCACCGAGGAAACGCCCGCGGAGCCGGCCGCCCCGACCGGGGCGGCGGCGCCGGCCACGGAGGACGACACGATCCTGCGCGTCGCCGGTCAACGCGTGTGGCCCGGCGACACCGGTTCGTCCACCGTCGATCCCGACCCGGGACAGCTCCTTCCGGTCGGCGCGGCACGCGGGATCGCCGGGCAGGCGGTGTTCACGGTCGCGGAGTTCGATCCCCTGCACCGGCACCGGAGCGAGAACTCGATCCCCGACACCGGACCGGCCACCCCGCCGGCCGCGACCGACGAACCCGTCGTGGGTTCGCAGGGCTATCAGATCGGCGAGGAGCATCCCGCGATCTGTGAGTCGGACGCGTTGTTCGAGGCTCGTGCAGCCCTGGAGCTCGGCGCCCTGGAGTTGACATTCGGCCGCCTCACCAGCGGGCAGCTGGCGGGATACCGACTGCTCGCCGAGGCGACCGTGCCCTACGTCGACGGCGACCGGTTCGTCGACGCCGCCGAGTACACCGAGACGAACGCGGCATTCCACGACTATCTGTTCGGGCTCACCGGAAACGACCACCTCCTCGAGGCCTACCGGGCACTCGGGGTGAAGGGTCGGATGACCGAGGTTTTACGCCACGCCACGTGGTGCCATCCTCGCTGCGCGCAGGATCATCTGGACATCGTGACCGCTTTCGAGTCCGGCGACCACGACGGCGCGCGTGCGCTGATCTCGGCGCATGCCGAACGGTCCAAGGAGACGATGCGGCGCGCGATGGCCGCCGAACGGGCCGGCCGCCGTCCCCGCCACGTCAGTCCGGGCCGCTTCGCCGGCAAGATCGTGGTGATCACCGGCGCGGCGCAGGGCATCGGTGAACAGGTGGCGCGCCGAATCAGCGCGGAGGGCGGTAAGGTCGTCCTCGCCGACCGCTCCGACCTGGTCGCCGAGGTCGCCCGCGATCTGGCGACCACCTGCCCCGGCGCGGTGACGGCGATCGCCGACCTCGAGACCTACGAGGGCGCCGAGTCGGTCGTGCGGCAGGCCGTCGCCTCCTACGGGCGGGTCGACGTGCTGGTCAACAACGTGGGTGGGGCGATCAACTTCAAGCCGTTCACCGAGTTCACCGAAAAGCAGATCCGCGCCGAGATCGATCGGTCTCTGATGACCACGCTCTACGCGTGCCGGGCGGCGTTGCCGGCGATGGTCGCGCGGGGCGCCGGGGTGATCGTCAACGTCTCGTCGGCCGCCACCCGCGGTATCCACCGCATCCCGTACTCGGCGGCGAAGGGCGCGGTCAATGCGCTGACGGCGTCGCTGGCGATGGAGTACGCCGACGCCGGCATCCGGGTGGTCGCGACGGCGCCGGGCGGTACCGAGGCGCCGCCGCGCCGGATCTCGCGCGGCACCCCCGAGCCCCGCACCGAGGTGGAGTCCGCATGGTTCCGGGCCCACATCGACCAGACCCTCGCGTCGTCGCTGATGCACCGGTACGGAACCCTCGACGAGCAGGCCGCGGCGATCTGCTTCCTCGCCTCCGACGAGGCCTCGTACATCACCGGTAGCGTTCTGCCCGTCGCAGGGGGCGACACCGGTTAGCGGTCCTAGGATGAAACGATGACGGTCGTCGGCCGGGATCGCGTGCGCATGGTCACCTCGACCCTGTGCGCAGGACGCGACCGCGAGATCGAGTACCTGACGTCCCGGCTCCACGCGGTCCGGGGCGTCGATCTCGTTGCCGTGACCGGTGATCCGGGCATCGGGAAGACCTCGTTCCTCGCTCGCCTGGTCCGTGGTCATCGGGATTCGGGGGGCGCCGGGCACACTCTTCGGGCGCAGGTCTCCGCGTGGCAGGCGCACACCCCGGGCGCCCTGATCCGGCAGCTCACGCAGGATCCGGCCCTCCCGGCGGACGAGCTCGTCGACGGCCTCCTCGCCGCGGTCCACCGAACCGGGCCGACACCGCGCGCCCCGGCCCCGACCCTGATCGCGGTCGACGACGCCGACCTCGCCGACGAGCCCTCTCTCCGGGCCCTCGTAACGCTTCTCCGCGAGCACCGGGACCTGCGGGTGCTGATGGTGGTCACGACGACGCGCCCCGGCACGACACTGGCCGGGGTGACACCCGACGAGA
Organism: Gordonia aurantiaca; assembly: GCF_039939235.1. Classification (NCBI taxonomy): domain Bacteria; kingdom Bacillati; phylum Actinomycetota; class Actinomycetes; order Mycobacteriales; family Gordoniaceae; genus Gordonia; species Gordonia aurantiaca. The sequence continues at coordinate 420,525 of NZ_JBDUUF010000003.1, forward strand.
TCCGCCTCCCGGGGATCGGCGCGGACTCCGCGGCCGAGATCGCCGTGCACCGCGGCCTCGTCCTGCACCCGGTCATGCGGGACGCGCTGATCGCGCACACCGCGGGCAACCCGCGTGACATCACCGACCTGTTCGACGAGGTCCCGCCCTCGACGTGGTCGGGCAGCGAGGCCGCGTTGCCCGCGCCGCGTCGTGTGATCGCCGACGTCCGCAGGCGGCTCCCCGGACCGGGATCGCCCGGACGGCTGCTCATCGAGGCGCTGACCATCCTCGACCCCGACGAACCCCTCTCCACCGCAATCGAACTCGCAGGCGTCGACGATCCGCTCGGAGCGCTCGACGAGGCACGCCGGACCGGTCTGGTCTCCACCGCCGGGGCGCTGACTCCCGCGGACGCACAACCGGCGCCGGCGAGTCCTCTCGTCCGCGCGGCGGTCCTCGAGCTCATGGGGATGCGGGCGGTCGGCGAGGCCCATCGCCGGGCCGCCCGGATCGTCGCAGATCCCGCTCGGCGCCTGCATCATCGGGTCGCCGCCGCCCCGACTCCGGACGCGGCGCTGGCCGACGACCTCGCCGAACTCGCCCGCACCCGCGGCACCGAGGGCGCGTGGGCGCAGGCCGCACGCCTGTATCGGCAGGCCGGTCGCCTCACCCCCGATCCGCTCCTGCGGGACACCCGGATCACCCTCGCGGTCGACTCGCTGCTCGCCGCGGGCGACTGCGTGGGAGCCGGCGCACTGGTCCCCACCGTCGAGTGCCTGCGTGAAACCCCCTTGCGGAACGCGACTCTCGCCTATCTCGCCATCCTGCGTGGACGGTCGTCGGAGGCGCAGCTGCGACTCGACCGGGCCTGGGCCATCGTCAACCGTGAGCGCGAACCCGACACCGCCGCCCTGATCGCGCAGCGCCACGTCCTGCACGATCTCGTCCGCCTCCAGGGCGATGCCCTCGTGCGCTGGGCCGACACCACGATCGACATGGCGGCCGAGGACTCCGCCGCCCGGATCGAGGCGGCGGTCATCCGCGGTCTCGGCCTGGCCTGGTCGGGACGACCGGACGAGGCACGGGCCGAATACGACGCCGTCGCCGAACGGATCCCGTTCGGCGCGCAGGCCCAGCGGGCGACGATGGGGCGCGGTTGGCTGAAGCTCGGCCTCGACGAGATCGACGCCGCGCGAGCCGATCTCGAGGCTGCGGTGTCGATGGCCCAGCTCGGTGGGTCGACACGCATCTCGCTGTGGGCGCACGGCTGGCTGGCGCGGGTCGAGTTCCTCAGCGGCGACTGGGACGAGGCCATGCGCAGCGTCGACGCGGGCCTGGCCCTCGCCGGTACCAGCGGCATCGAGTTGGCCACCCCGCTGTTGAACTGGACTGCATGCCAGATCCATTCGGCGCGTGGCGAGTGGGAACGCGCCGAAGCCCTGCTCGCACAGAACTCCGCGTCGATCGGGGACTACGAGATCATGCGCATCCCGGATCTGCTCGCACGCGCGGACCTGGCCGAATCCACCGCGGACCATGCGCAGGTGCGGCGCACCCTGACACCGCTGATCACGATGGCCGACACCGTACCCGGCCTGTCGGAACCCGGGTTGTGGCCGTGGGTCGACGTCCTCGCAAACGCGCTGGTGATCGAGGGGCGACTCGACGACGCCGACCTGCTACTCACCCGCTATGAGGCGCGGGCGGCCGAGCGCGGACACCGGTCGTCGACGGCGCGGCTGAAGTACGCCCGCGGTCGGTATCTCGGCGCGACGGGCGACATCCACGGCGCCCGCCGGGTCTTCGAGGAGGCACTCGACCTCATCGACGGTCTCGGACTCCGCTACGACCGGGCCCGGATGAATTTCGCCTACGGGCAGACCCTGCGCCGGGCCGGCAAGCGACGCGCCGCGGACACGGTCATCGGCACCGCCCGCGACCTCTGGCTCTCACTCGGCGCCACCGCATATGTCGAACGGTGCGAACGTGAACTGAAGGCCGGCGGCGTGATCACCTCGCGGCCCGAGGGCGCCCCGCGCGATGCCGGCGAACTCACCCCACAGGAGGAGGCGGTGAGCGCGCTCGTCGCCCGCGGCCTCTCCAATCGCGAGGTGGCCGCCGAACTGTTCATCTCACCGAAGACGGTGCAGTACCACCTGACCCGTATCTACGCGAAGCTCGGGCTGCGGTCGAGGGCGGAACTGGCGGCGTCGCGACGCTGATCGGCCACCGGCGCTCCGGTCTTGGCGACGACGGTCTCGAAGTCCACGCCGGGTGCGAGCTCGACAACGTCGAAACCCGTTCCGGCGACGTCGAACACGCCGAGGTCGGTGATGACCCGGCTGACGACCCCGCGACCGGTCAGCGGCAGCGAGCAGGCGTCGAGCAACTTCGGTTCGCCCTTCTTCGTGACGTGCTCCATCAACACGATCACCCTGTCGGCGCCGTTCACCAGATCCATGGCGCCACCGATGCCCTTGACGAGGGAACCCGGCACCATCCAGTTGGCGAGGTCGCCGTTCACCGCGACCTGCATCCCGCCGAGCACGGCGACATCGACGTGGCCGCCACGGATCATCGCGAAGCTGGTGGAGGAATCGAAATACGACGCGCCGGGCAGGACGGTGACGGTCTGCTTGCCGGCGTTGATGAGGTCGGGATCGACCTCGTCCTCGTACGGGAACGGCCCGACGCCGAGGATGCCGTTCTCGGCGTGCAGGAAGATCCCGGAGTCCTCCGGCATATGGTCGGGGATCAGCGTCGGCAGGCCGATCCCGAGGTTGACGTAGTCGCCGCGCGTGAGTTCCTTCGCCGCGCGGGCGGCCATCTCGTTGCGATTCCAGGTCATGAGGGTCTCCTAGGCGGTCGTGGCGACCGGTCGTTCGCCACGGGTGGTGCGCTTCTCGATCCCCTTGCGCGAGGCCTGCTCCGGGGTCAGTTCGAGGATGCGCTGGACGAAGATGCCCGGCAGGTGGATCTCGTCGGGTCCGAGTTCGCCCACCTCGACGACCTTCTCCGCCTCGACGATGGTGATCCGGCCGGCCATCGCGGCGGGCGGGTTGAAATTGCGAGCGGCGGCGTGGAACCGGCAGTTGCCCGCGGTGTCGGCGACCGCGGCGCGGACAAGCGCGTAGTCGGTGACGATCGCCTCCTCGAGCACCATCGGCTTGCCGTTGAAGACGCGGACCTCTTTGGGCGGCGACGATTCGGCGACCGTGCCATCGGGGTTGTAGCGCCAGGGCAGGCCGCCCTCCTCGACGAGGGTGCCCACGCCGGTGGGCGTGAAGAAGGCGCCGATGCCGCTGCCACCGGCCCTCATGCGTTCGGCGAGGGTGCCCTGCGGGGTGAGTTCGACGGTGACCTCGCCGGACAGGAATTGCCGGCCGAACTCCTTGTTCTCGCCGATGTAGGAGGCGATCACCTTCGAGATCCTGCGGGCCTCGAGCAGCAGGCCCAGGCCGCCGCCGTCGACACCGCAATTGTTGGAGACGATGGTCAGGTTCTCCGCCCCCTGCGCGAGCAGCGCGTCGATGAGGAAGCCGGGGATGCCGGCCAGGCCGAACCCGCCGACCGCGAGGCTCGCACCGTCGGGGATGTCGGCGACCGCGTCGGCTGCGGAGGCGACGACTTTCTCGTGGCTCATCTAGGACTCCAGGTGTTCGATCAGTGCGGGATTGACGATGCGGGGCTGCTGGGCGGGGGCCAGGTGTGCGGCATCGGGCACCACGAGCAGGCGACCGTCCGGGACCGTGTCGGCGATCTCGGCCAGCATCGCCGGGGGCGTCGCCGGATCGTCGGCGCCGGCGACGGCCAAGGTGGGTGCGCTGATCGCGGGCAGGCCGCCGCGGAGGTCCATCTCCGCGATGGCCTCGCAGCACGACGCGTAGCCCTCCGCCGACGTGCTCGCGACCATCGACTCGCACGACCTGCGCGCCGCGTCGTGCGCCGCGAGGAACTCCGGCGTGAACCACCGCTGGACCACCGATTCGGCCACGGCGGCAGTGCTGTTCGCGCGGACGATCGTGGCGCGGTCGAGCCATGCCTCACGGGGTGGCAGGTACGCGGCGGTGCACAGCAGGGCGAGCCGGTCGACGCGTTCGGGGTTGCGCGCCGCGACGCGCATCATGGTCATGCCGCCCAGCGACAGTCCCACGAGATGGGCGCGGTCGATGTCGAGACGGTCGAGCAGGGCGACCACGTCATCGGCGAGATCGTCGATCGTATACGGCCCCTGCGGAACCGGGGACAGCCCGTGACCGCGGGTGTCGTAGCGGACCACCCGGAAGCGCTCCTCGAGGGCGGCCACCTGCTCGTCCCACATCCGGTGCGTCGAGCCGAGCGAGTTGGACAACACGATCGCAGGCCCTTCGGCACGACCCGAGACCACGGCGTGCACCTGCACCGACGCGGACCCGGCGGTCATCGGGCGGCCTCGAAGATCGCCGCGAGACCCTGGCCGCCGCCGATGCACATCGTCTCCAGGACGTAGCGGGCGTCGCGCCGACGTGCCTCGTGGGCCGCGGTGGCGAGGATGCGGGCGCCGGTGGCCCCGATCGGGTGCCCCAGCGAGATGCCGGAACCGTTGGGGTTCAGGCGTTCGTCGTCGGCCTCGATCTTCCACTCGGCCAGGCATGCGAGGACCTGCGCGGCGAAGGCCTCGTTGAGTTCGATCAGGTCGATCTCGTCGAGGGTCAGGTCGGCCCGGTCGAGCGCGGCGGCGGTCGCGCTGACCGGGCCGATGCCCATGGTCTCGGGCTCACAGCCGGTCACGGCCCAGGAGCGCAGGGCGAGAAGCGGATCCAGTCCGCGGCGACGGGCCTCCCCGCGGGTGGTGACGACACACATCGCGGCGCCGTCGTTCTGGCCGGAGGCGTTGCCCGCGGTGACCGTCGACTCGGGGTCGACCTTCAGCCGGATCGGGCGCAGTGCCGCAAGCGATTCCTCGGTGGCGTCGGCACGCGGGTGTTCATCGCGGTCGACGACGATGTCCGGCCTGCCGCGTCGCCCCGGGACGGTGACCGAGACGATCTCGTCGGCGAACCGGCCCTGCTCCTGCGCGGCGACGGCCCTACGGTGCGACTGCGCGGCGAACGCATCCTGGTCGGCACGGGAGATGCCGTACTTCGCGCGGAGGTTCTCGGCGGTCTCGATCATCCCGCCGGGCACCGGATGCGATTCGCCGCCCGCGGTGAGGCGGCCGCGGTCGAGGCGGTCCAGCAGCTGGATGCCGCCCTGCTTGACACCCGTGCGGAGGCCGAGGGCGTAATGCTCGACGTTCGACATCGACTCGGCACCGCCGGCGACCACGAGACGGGCGCCTCCGGTCGCGACGGCCGACGCGGCGGTGAGGATCGCCTGCAGTCCGGAGCCGCAGCGACGATCGACCTGCATGCCGGGCACTCCGACACCGAGTCCCGCGTCGAGTGCGGCGATGCGTCCCAGCGCGGGCGACTCGCCGCCGGGATAGCCCTGGCCGAGGATGACGTCGTCGATGTCGCCCTCGCCGAGACCGGTACGTGCGGTCAGCTCGCGCAGCAGATCCGTCGCCAGGCCGGTCACCTGGACCGAGGAGAGCGTTCCGCCCATGCGCCCGACGGGGGTTCGCAGAGGTGAGCAGATGACGATGTCGGTGTCCGCGGTGCTGGTCGAGGTCATGCCACCAACCCTAGGGACCACCGTCGATATGGAGAAGTATCCATTTCTCCACTTTTGATACTCTAGGGATATCAATGGGTAGCATCGAACCCATGGAGCTGCGTCATCTGCGGTACTTCCGCGCGGTCGCCGAGGAGCTGCACTTCGGCCGAGCGGCCCGGCGACTCCACATCGCCCAGCCGCCGCTGTCCCAGCAGATCCGGCAACTCGAGGACGAGCTCGGGGTCGCGCTCCTCCGGCGGTCCACCCGCCGCGTCGAGCTGACCGCTGCCGGCGAGGACTACCTCCGGCACGCGGTGGCGATCCTGGACTCCGTCGACGCCGCGGCCCGTCGCGCTCAGCGCATCGCCGAGGGACGGCAGGGCAATCTCGCCATCGGTTGCGTCGGGTCGGCCACCTACTCACTGCTGCCCCGGCTCGTGCGGGCGCTGCGCGACGAGCTGCCCGACGTCGACGTCAGCGTGCGCGGCGAGATGCTCGGGCCCGCGCAGGTCGAGGCGCTGGCCTCCGGCGACATCGATCTGGCGCTGCTGCGGATGCCCGTCGACACGACCGGGCTCTACGTCGAGTCGATCCGCCGGGACCGTCTGATCGCCGCACTGCCCGCCGATCATCCACTCGCCGCCACCACGGAGGACGAGCCGATCGACCTCTCCGATCTGAGCGGAGACGACTTCGTCGCCCACGTCGGCCGGGGGAAGTCGGTGAGCAGCGGGGTCCTTGCGTCAGCGTGCGAACGAGCGGGGTTCGTTCCGCGCATCCGGCACGAGGTCGAGGAGACGTCGACGCTCGTCACGCTGGTCGCCGCCGGACTCGGCGTCGCGATCGTGCCCGAGCCGACGTCGGCGCTGGGCATCGCCGGCGTGGTCTATCGACGGCTGGAGGACACCACCGCCGGATTCGACCTCACGGTCGCCTTCGCAGAGGACCGTCGCACGCCGCTGATCGAGCGGGTGCTGCCGGTGGTGCGAACATTGTCGTGAAAGCACCGACCCACCCTTTTCGGCAACACCGCCCGTAGCTGGGCGAGAGTACCGAAAAGGGTGGGTCGGAGCGTCTTTCAGCGATCAGCGGTGCGTGAAGTTCGGGTCCCGCTTCTCGACGAACGCGGCCATGCCCTCGGTCTGGTCGTCGGTGGCGAAGGTCGAGTAGAACAGGGCACGCTCGGCGCGGACGCCCTCGGTGAGGCCGGACTCGAACGCGCGGTTGACGGCCTCCTTGGCAAGCGCCGACGCGATGAGCGACTTCGAGGCGATGACCTCGGCGACCTCGATGGCCTTGGCGAGGGCCTCTTCCTTGGGAACGACGCGCGACACGAGACCGAGGCGCTCGGCCTCGTCCACCTTCATCTGACGACCGGTGAGGATCATGTCCATCGCCTTGGCCTTGCCGACGGCGCGGGTCAGGCGCTGCGATCCGCCGATGCCCGGGATGACGCCGAGGTTGATCTCCGGCTGACCGAAGACGGCGTTGTCGCCGGCGATGATGGTGTCGCAGAGCATCGCGAGCTCACAGCCGCCACCGAGGGCGTAGCCGGTGACCGCGGCGATGATCGGGGTGCGGGTGCGAGACAGCTCGTCCCAGGCGCCGAAGAACTGCTGGTTGGCGACCTCGGCGTAGGTCTTGGTGGACATCTCCTTGATGTCGGCGCCGGCGGCGAAGGCCTTCTCCGAACCGGTGATGACGATGGCGCCGATGCCCTCGTCGACGTCGAACTCCTTGACGACGCCCACGACCTCGTTCATCAGCTCCGAGTTCAGCGCGTTGAGCGCCTTCGGACGGTTCAGCGTGATGATGCCGACGCGGCCACGGCGTTCGACGAGGATGGTCTGGTATTCGGTCACGGTCTTCCTTCTCTCGGTTTCTGGGCTTCGGTGCTCGTGCTCGGACGCCCGGTCAGGCGTCGAATGTCAGGTCGTGCGGCAGCGGCGCGAAGAATTTCTCGATGCTCGCCTCGGAGAATTCTGCCCAACTCGGGTTCCGATCCTTGTCGATGACCTGCGCGCGGATTCCCTCCGCCATGTCGGGGTGCAGCAGGCAGCGCAGCGAGACCCGGTATTCACGGACCAGGGTCTCCTCGAGGGTGGCGTCACCGGCGGCCTCGCGCAGCGAGCGCAGGGTGACGGCCAGGGCGGTCGGCGATTTCGCGGCGATGGTGTCGGCGGTCTTGGTCGCCTCCTCGGCGCCGACGGCCCGGCAGCGGTCGATGATCTCCGAGATCGTTTCGGCGGCAAAGGCTTCCGAGATCCATTCGCGCTGCGCGGCCACCTTCGACTCCGGGGCGTCGGACGCGAACCGCGCCAGTGCGGCGTCGACTCCGCTATCGCCGACGGCCTTGATGAACTCGGGCAGCGACTCGGAGGGGACGAAGTGGTCGGCGAGGCCCAGCGCGATCGCGTCGGCGCCGCTGAGCTGTCCCGCGGTGAGGCCCGCGTAGACACCCAGGTTGTCGGGCACATGCGAGAGCAGATGCGTGCCACCGACGTCGGGCACGAAGCCGATTCCGACCTCCGGCATGGCGAGGCGGGTGCGGTCGGTGACCACACGGACGTTGCCGTGCGCGGACACACCGACGCCGCCGCCCATGACGATGCCGTCCATGATCGCGACATACTTCTTGGGGTAGCGGGAGATCGCGGCGTTGAGACGGTATTCGTCGAACCAGAACTTCGCCGACGGCGAGTTCTCCGCGTCGAGGTCGGTGGCGTCGGGGTTGCCGCTCAGGGCCGCCGCGTCGCGGTGGATCGCGACGATGTCGCCGCCCGCGCACAGTCCGCGCTCACCGGCGCCGTAGAGGACCACGGCGTCGACCGCGTCATCGGCGGCCCAGGCATCGAGCAGCGTGGCCATCTCGGTGACCATCTCGTGGTCGATGGCGTTGATCGATTTCGGACGGTTGAGGATCAGCGACCGCGCCGACCCGTTCTCCTCCGCCAGGACCGACGGGACCAGCACTGATTGTTCCGACACGAGCGAACTCCTCTCCACACCGACAGGCCTCCACAGATGGTTGCATATCCTAGTAATAGAAACCAGTGCCCGATCGCGGACCCTTCGGCCGCTACGGTGGCCGCATGGGCTACTCGAGGGCACGCGTCGCACACGTCGCCGATCTGACGCCCAACCTGCGCAGGATCATCTTCGACACCGTCGACCTGCCAGGACTCGGCCTGCCGGGGGTCGCCGACGAGGCGGTGGGCATCTACTTCCCGGCCCCCTCACAGACCGCCGCCCCGGACATGGAGTGCCGGGACGGGACCTGGGGATACCACGACGTCGACCCCGCTCCGGACGGTCGGAACTACTCGATCCGGGCCGTCGACGAACCTGCCGGCCGGGTCGTCGTGGATTTCGTCATCCACGACGCGGGCCCCGCGACGAGCTGGGCACAGCGCGCCGAGACCGGGCACGAGGTCGTCATGTCCCACGCGCGCAGCTGGTTCGCGCCGCCGTCGGACACGCGGCATCTCGTGCTGGCCGCCGACCTCGCCGGACTGCCGGCGCTCGCCCGCATCGTCGAGGAGATACACACGACCGACCCTGCGCGGACCCCCCGCGTGACGACGATCGTCGAGGTGCCGACCCCGACGGACCTGGGGTACCTGCCGGCGAGCGGGATCGAGACGATCACCCTCGTCGGCGGCAACGGCCGTACCGCGAGCGGGCTCGCCGAGGCGATGCGCGCACTGGACCTCCCCGCCACCGGCGGCTACTGCTGGTTCGCCGGCGAGGCGGCCCAATCCCGTGCCGTCCGGAAGCATCTCCGCGACGAACATGGTTGGGACCGAAGCCGTTACGACATCCTCGGCTACTGGCGCCAGGACAGCGAGCGGTGGACGCAGGCCTATGCACAGCGCAGCGCCGAGTTGTTCGCGGTCTATCAGCAGGCGATCGCCGCGGGCAGGACCGAGAAGGAAGCCGCAGAGGAATTCGACGAGGCGCTCGAGCGGGCGGGGCTCTAGAACCGCCTTTCCACATTCCGCGCGACCCGCCGCAGCAGATCCGTCAGCGTCGCGATCTCGTCGTCATCGAGACCGTCGAGCATCTGGCGTTCGGCGGCGATGCGACGCGGGAACTGCTCGTCGACGAGGGTGCGGCCCTTCTCCGTCAGCGACAGCAGGACGACCCGGCCGTCGCGTTCGAGGCGCCGCCGTTCGACGAGCCCCATCGACACCAGCCGCTCGACGTTCTTGGTGGTCGACGCCCCGGAGATCCCGGTGACCGATGTGACCTCGCTGGCCCGCAGCGGTATGTCGCTGCGGGCGAGGGCGCCGAGGACGTCGAATTCGGTGCGGGTGATGCCCAGCGGCGCCAGGTCGTGTTCGAGCCGGGACAGAGCGAGCGAGCCGATCCGGACGATACGGCCGATCGCATCGACCGGGCGGAGGTCGAGATCGGGATAGCGCGTGGCCCACTCCCCGCGGACCTTGTCCACGAAGTCCGACACCTCACGCCCCTCCGACATGCGGGAAGTGTATCCCCACACAAGTGCTTCACATATAATTTATTGGTAAACTATCATGATTCCATGATCGTCCCCTCCCCAGACCGCGTCCGGACCCGCCTGCGGCACTCGCGCAGCGCATTGGCGCATTCGGTGTCTGCGACCGCCTGGCGGGGCGCCCTCGAGGTGCGACGCGCCGACCCGACCACCGCGGTGGCCCTCCGCGTCGGACTGGCCATCCTCATCGTGCTGGTCGCGGGCGGTCTGTCCGGACAGACCGAGGTCGCGGGCTTCGCCGCCCTCGGCGCGCTGGCGTCGGCGTTCCTGCGCTACGAGCCCTACCCGCGCCTCGCCCGCCGACTCGCCGGGGTCGCCGGGCTGATCGTCGCCCACACCGCGTTCGGGGCCATGCTCGGCGTGACCGGAGCCGGCATCTGGACACAGGTCCTCGGGGTGTCGGTGGCGGCCGCCCTCGTCTACTGGGTGGTCCAGGTCGCCGGAGTCACCGGCCCGGGGCCGGTCGTGATGATCTTCGCGGCCACCGGTGCCGCCGGCTACGCCGACACCGTCGCCGACGCCGGATACGCAACGGCGGCGTCCGCTGTCGGCGGACTGGTGGGCTGGCTCGTGGCGATGGCCCCGATGCTCACCCACCCGCACGGCCCGTCCCGGGTCGCCGTCGCACGCGCGCTGGCCGCGGTCTCGGCGGTCGAACAGCATGGCTCCGACGCGATCCCGGCGGCACGAGAGGCGATCGCCCGGGCCCGGGACACCCTGGCATGCACTCCCCCACGTCGCCTGGACCGACATGTGCTCGAGCTGATCGCCCTGGTCGACGCGGCGGAGACCGCACTCGACGGGCGCGGCCCGCAGGCCACGGAACGGGAGGATTTCGCGCGCATCGAGGCCGCACTTCGCAAGGCCCGCAGCGACATCCGGACACCACGTGTCGATCCGGCGGCCGTCGGGCTCCCCGCGTCGCACTCCAGGGAACTGCGCCGGCCCGCCGCGGATCGACGACTCTGGTCAGGAGCGGCCCGAGTGGGTTTCGCCTCTCTCCTGTCGGGCGGCCTGGCCGCCGCATTCGGCCTGTCCCACCCCCTCTGGGCGATCCTGGGCGCAATCGCCACGCTGCAGGGCGTGAACTATTCGCACACCGTGCAGCGTGGCATCCAGCGTCTCCTCGGCAACGCAGCCGGCGCGGTACTCGCCGGGGCGTTCCTGGCCACCGATCCCGGATACTGGCCGCTGATCGCCGCCGCGGTCGCATGCCAGACCGGCGCGGAACTGACCGTCACGAGGAACTACGCCGCCGCGACGACCTGTGTCACCGGGATGGCGCTGCTGCTCACCGCGCTCGGCGATCCGGTCGGCCCCGGCGTCGCGGCCGCTCGCGTGGGCGACACGCTCATCGGTGTCGCCATCGGAATCGTCCTCGCGGCGCTGACGATCCGTGGTGATGACCGGTTCCACCTGCGCACCGGCCGCTAGGCCGGGTCGGCCGGCTTCCCGTCGGGATGTGACCCGTCGGCCTCGACCGCCACGCCCACCGGGTCCACGACCGCATTGACGAAGTGTGCCAACCGCTCGGTGGGCGGTCGGCGGATCAGCTCCGGACCGCCCTGGGCGACGATCCGGCCCTGCTCCATGAACACCACACGGTCGGAGACCTGCTCGGCGAAACCCATCTCGTGCGTGACGCTGATCATGGTGAGACCTTTTCGCGCAAGGCGTTTCATGACCAGCAGGATCTCGGCCTTCATCTCCGGATCCACCGCCGAGGTGACCTCGTCGAAGAGCACCACGCGCGGCTGCATCGCGAGGGTCCGGGCCATCGCGACACGCTGCTTCTGACCACCCGAGAGCTGGCCGGGATAGGCGTCGGCACGATCGGCGAGGCCCACCTCGCCCAACAGTTCCATCGCGCGGGCGCGCACCTCGTCCTTCGGTTGTCCCAGCGAGTTCACCGGCGAGTCCATCACGTTCTCCAGCACACTCATGTGCGGGAAGAGGTTGAAGGATTGGAACACCATGCCCACGTCCCGGCGCAACTCCCGCAGCGCCCGGCCACGCAGGTGCCGCTGCCGACCCTTCCCGTCCGGCCCGGACACACGCCGCCCGAGGATGTCGATCGTGCCCCCGCTCGGGGTCTCGAGCAGGTTCAGGCACCGCAGCAGCGTCGTCTTGGCCGCGCCCGACGGTCCGATCAGGGCCACCACCTCGCCCTGGTTCACGGTGAGGTCGACGCCGTGGAGGATCTCCCGGCCTCCGAAACTCTTTCGGAGGCCGGAGATCTCGATGATGGGTGTGGTCATGACTGGGCTCCTTCGGTGAGCGGGATTGCAGCGCTGGTCATGTCGGCGTTCGTCACGGCGCCATTCATCGCGGCGTCCATCACTTGAGTGCGAACGCACGCTCGAACGCGAACTGCAGACCCACCAGCACCGTGTTCAACAACAGGTAGATGATCGCGACGATGGTCAGGATCTCCAGCGGCTGGAAAGTGGTGCTGATCAGCCGGTTCGCAGTGCCGGTGATCTCGGCGACCGTGATCGTGCTCGCGAGCGAGGTCGCCTTGAGCGCGGTGATTGCGTTGCTGAAATAGGGCGGGATGCTGACGCGGAACGCCTGGGGCGCGATGATCCGCCACATGTAGTGCGTCGGCGTCATGGCCAGCGCCTGGGCCGCCTCCCACTGCCCGCGGTCGACCGCCGACAGGCCACTGCGGAAGATCTCCGCGGTGTAGGCCGCCGCGGTGAGGCCCAGACCCAGGATGCCCGCCGCAATCGGCGTCAGCGACATGCCGAGCGCCGGCAACCCGAAGTACGTGAAGAACAGGATCACCAGTGGCGGCAGGCCGCGGAACACCCAGGTGAAAGCGATCGAAACGGCCTGGAGCGGCCAGACCGGGGTGGTGCGCATCAACGCGAGCAGCGCACCACCGACCGTGCCAATCGCCATGCTCCCGAGGAACAACCAGATCGTCGCCCAGAGGCTGTCCAGAAGTGCGCCGAGGTACTCACCCCAGACGTGCGCGTCGAATGTCATATCGTCACCAACCCGGTCTGTGTCTGTGGCCTAGTGCTCGGACTTGGTGGGCGCCAGCGGGTACGGCTTGGACGCGTCCACCGAGGCCGGGGTCGCGAGCGGCTCGCCGAACCATTCGACCTGCAGCGCACCGAGAGTGCCGTCCTCGTACATCTCGTCGAGGGCCTTGTTCACGCGATCGAGCAACTCGGTGTTGCCCTTCTTGGTGGTCGCGGCGACGATCGACGGGTTCACCGAGTCACCGACCGGCGCGACGCCGTCCGACGGGTTCTTCTTGGCGAAGTACAGCGCGTTGATGGTGTCGTAGACGATCGCGTCGATGCGACCGTTCTTCAGGTCGAGGATCGCCTGGGACGGACCGGTGTACGCGACGACCTCCGAGTACTTCAGCTCGTCCTTGTTGGCCAGGGCCCACTGCTGCTGGACGCTACCGTCGACGGCACCGATCCGGCGACCCTCGAGTGTCGCGTTGAGACCGGTGATCATGCCCTTGTCGCCGGTGCGGATCATCGCGACCGAACCGCTCGAGGCGACCGGATGTGTGTAGTCGAGTTGCTTCGCGCGCTCCTCGGTGTAGACCACCGAGCCGTCGGACATGTCGTAGAGGCCCGTGGTGACGCCCTGGAGCAGGGACTTGTAGTCGACCTTCTCGAACTTCACGGTCACGCCCATGCGCTCGCCCATCTCCTTGGCGATGTCGATGGCGTAGCCGGTGAGGTCGCCGTTGGTCTCGACCATGGTGAACGGTGCGTAGTTCGCGGAGGTGGCCACGGTGACCACGTCACCGTCACCCTCGTCGCTCGCCGAGCAGGCGCTGAGGGCCAGGGCGGCGCCGAACACGGCAACCATGGCACGGAGAGGAAGCTTTCTCATCGCGTAGTCCTTCTGTCAGAGGGGTCCGCCCGATGTCCACCGGACGGTGACGGAGATACCGAGCGGTCGATCACTGGCCCACCGTTGGGGCGGACCTGCGGTTCGCTCTTCGCAATCTCGGTTCGCTGGATGAGTCAACGTTTCACTCGTTTAGCGGAGATTGCCCAAATGTGAACACTGGGTTTCAAGACCGGAAGCCCAGGTCAGGACACATCCGGAAGCCGTTGCCACACAGTGATCCTCGTCTCGAACGAAATGGAAACCACTGCGTAACAAGAAGGAAACCGGTGCGAGGAAAGCTGCTCTCAATCCGACTGAGACATCGGTTCACTAGATGAACCAGACCCCCCTTGGAGGAATCCCATGACCAGCAGCGGCACACTTCCGGCCACGACGGAGGAGGGAACGGACTGGATCGCCCGCGCGCATCGTGACCACGTGCTGACCTCGTGGACGAAGCAGTCGGGCCCCATGCCGATCACCGTCGTCGACGCCGCCGGCTGCTGGTTCACCGACAGCGAGGGCAACCGCTACCTCGATTTCCTGTCCCAGCTGGTGAACATGAATCTGGGACACCAGCATCCGAAACTCGTCGAGGCCATCGCCGACCAGGCCCGCACGTCGTGCTTCATCGGCCCCACCTTCGCCAACGAGGCCCGCAGCCGCCTCGCGCTCGAACTCGACGCCCTCACGCCGGGCAACCTCACCTCCAGCTTCTTCACCACCGGCGGCGCGGCCGCCAACGAGGCGGCCATCGCCATCGCCCGAGCCGTCACCGGCCGGCACAAGGTGATCGCCCGGTACCGCTCCTACCACGGGGCCAGTGCCGGAGCGATGACACTGACCGGCGACCCGCGCCGTTGGGGACTCGAGCCCCTCACCACCCCGGGCGTCGTACGCATGCTGGATCCGTACGTGCCGGGCGGCGGCAACGCCGACGACCCCCGGTTCTCCGCGGCACATCTCGAAGAGATCCTCCGGTACGAGAACCCCGGCAGCGTCGCAGCGGTGATCATGGAGACCGTCACCGGCACCAACGGTCCGATCGTACCGCCGCCCGGCTATCTCAAGGCCGTGCGCGAGATCTGCGACAGGTACGGGATCATGCTGATCTGCGACGAGGTCATGGTCGGATTCGGCCGCCTCGGAACCTGGTTCGGCATCGAGCAGTTCGACGTCGTACCCGATATCCTCACCACCGCGAAGGGAATCAACTCCGGCTACGTCCCACTCGGCGCGACGATCGTCGGCGAACACATCCGCGACGCGCTCCGCGAGATCCCGTTGCCCACCGGCCTGACCTACGCCGGGCACCCCCTCGCCTGCGGAAGCGCGGTCGCAGCGATCCAGATCATGAAGGACGAGAAGGTCGTCGAGAACGCCGCCGTCCAGGGCGATCGCCTCAAGCGCGGCCTGGACGAACTCGTCGAGCGCCACCCGAGCGCCGGCGGCATCCGCGGCCTCGGCCTGATCTGGGGCATCGATCTCGTCGGCGCAGACGGAAACCCGTTGATCCCGTTCAAGGGAACCCCCGAGCAGGCCGCGCCGGGCGCGGCCGTCGTCAAGGCCGCAAAGGACCGCGGGCTGTGGATCGGCCGACAGGACAGTGTCATCCGTCTCGCGCCGCCGCTGGTCATCACCGCCGAGGAGATCGACCTCGCGCTGTCGATCCTCGACGAGGCGCTGGTCCACGCCGACAACGCCGTCGGAGCGTCGCGATGAGCGAGACCCTCGTCATCCGCGGCGGACACGTGGTGACCGCCACCGACACCTTCCGCGCCGACATCCTGATCTCCGACGGCAGGATCGCCGCCCTCGGCATCGACGAGGGTTGGACCGCCGACCGTGTCATCGACGCCACGGGCCACTACGTCCTGCCCGGCGGGATCGACACCCACACCCATTTCGAGCACCACAACCTCACGGGCACGACCCGCACCGCCGACGATTTCCGCACGGGGAGTGCGGCTTCCGCGGCCGGTGGCACCACGACCTTCGTCGATTTCGTCCGCGGGTTGCCGGGCGAGAGCCTTCTCGATGCCTTCCACCGGCGCCGCGCGTCGGCCGAGACCGGGTCCATGATCGACTTCGGGTTCCACCTGATGGTGCCGGCGACCGCGAACAGCGACGACTCGTTCGACCAGTTGCGTCGGCTGACCGAGGAATTCGGCGCGACGAGTTGGAAGTTCTTCATGGCCTACCCGGGGCTCATGGTGAGCGATGACGTCCTCATCAGCGGCTTCACACTGGCCCGTGAACTCGGGGTCCTGCCGATGGTGCACGCCGAGAACGGCCACCTGATCAACGCCGCGGTCGATGCGCTCGTCGAGGAGGGCAAGACCGAGGAACACCATCACATGCACGGCCATCCGGTCGCCGCCGAGCGCGAGGCGATCATCCGCGCGGCGACGATCGCGGAGTGGGTGGACACCCCGCTGTTCATCGTCCACGTCTCCTCGGCCGATGGAGTGGAGGAGATCGCATCCCTGCAGAATCGCGGACGCCCGGTGTTCGGCGAGACCTGCCCGCACTACCTGGTCACCGGATACGAGGACTACTCGGACACGGATTTCGAAGCGGCCAAGTACATCTGCTCGCCACCGATCCGAGAGAGCGTCCACCAGGAACCGTTGTGGAACGCGCTCGCCGCCGGCGTCCTGGGGTCGGTCGGCACCGACCACGCCACATACACGATGGATCAACCCGAGGATCTGCCGCCGCAGAAACCGCAGGGCCGCGGCTACTTCCCGAACATCCCCCCAGGCGTTCCCGGCGCCGAGGAACGGATGATGGTCCTCTACGAACACGGAGTCGCCGCAGGACGATTCGACGTCAACCGGTTTGTCGACATGACCTCGACCAACCCGGCCAAGACGTTCGGTCTCTACCCCCGGAAGGGCACCATCGCACCCGGCTCCGACGCCGACGTCGTGATCTGGGATCCGCGGGCCGACCACACGATCCCGGCCACCGGGCACCGTTCCCGCGCCGGGTACAGACTGTACGAGGGAATGACCATGCGCGGTGCGCCGCGCCACGTCTTCTCCCGCGGCGTGCAGCTCGTCCGCGACGGCGAGCTCATCGAACGCCACGGACACGGCACCTATCTGCCCCGGACCTCGCTGCACGACCGTGCTCCGAATCCCCGGCCGGGCAACCGATCCGCAATCGCCAACCCAAGAAACCGCGAGGTGTGAAGTGACAATTCCTCTCGGCGTTCACCTCGGTGAACGCTTCACCCTGGAAGAGACGAAGGCGATCGCCGACGTCGCCGACGAAGCCGGCTTCGACAGCCTGTGGGTCGCGGAGGGCCGGCTGACCCGCGACGCGATCAGCATCATGTCCCTGCTCGCCGACCGGACCCACAACGTGCGCATCGGTTCGGGCGTGATCAACAACAAGACCCGCAATCCCGCGCTCACCGCGGTCACCTTCAAGACGCTCGACGAGATCGCCCCCGGCCGAATCATTCTCGGCGTCGGCGCATGGTGGGAGCCGATCGCGTCGAAGGTCGGGGCCCCGATCCGCAAGCCGCTGGGCACGATGCGTGAGTTCATCTCGATCTGCCGAACGATGTTCGCCAACGAAGAGGTCACCTTCCAGGGCGAGCACTTCTCGATGGACAGGATCCGCTTCGACCGGATGTACGCGGAGAACAAGCCCGTCGACATCCCCATCTACACGGGCCCGGTGGGTCCGAAGATGCTCGAACTGTCCGGCGAGATCGCCGACGGCGTGTATCTCGACTTCCTGATGCCGACGAGCTACACGCGTGAGGCCGTGGCCGCGCTTCAGCGCGGCCGTGAGCGCAGCACGCTGACCAATGACATCGACATCACCCAGATCATCTGCTGCTCGATCGACGACACCGATCCCGAGGACGCCAAGGACGCGGTCAAGGCGTTCTTGACGATGTACCTGATGCAACAGCCGCACATCGGCAAGCACTGCGGGGTCGAGCCCGGCCTGGTCGACCGGCTCAAGGAGATCGCCGGATGGCCCGCCCGGCCGGAGGACATCCGCAAGGCGATGCCGTTGGTCCCCGACGACCTGGTCCGGCGCGTCACCGCCTACGGCACGACCGCGCAGACCGCCGACATGATCGATGAGTACCGCGCGGCCGGGGTCCGCGTCCCCGTGCTCTTCCCCCTCGGCGCCAACCCCGTTGACACTGTCCGCTCTCTCGCAAAGGTTTCCGCATGACCGCCCCCGACAACATCCAGACCGACAACATCCAGACCGACAGCACCGGCATCGTCACCGCCGGTGTCCTGCAGTTGCGCCCGACCGCAGACCGCGATGCCAACCTCGCCGACGTGGCCGACCTGATCGACCAGGCCGCCGCGCGCGGGGTCGCGATACTGCAGCTGCCCGAGCTCTTCTCGGTCCCCTTCGTCAAGCCGATGCCGCCGGACCCCGACTACCTGGTCTACGGGGAGTCGCTCGACGGCCCGTCGAACACGATGGTGCAGGAGAAGTCCCGCGAGCACGGGATGACCATCATCTCGTCGATCTTCGAGAAGACCGCGGCCACCGGCGTCTACCACAACACCGCCACGATCTTCGTGAACGGCGAACGCCGGCTCGACTACCGCAAGTCGCACCTTCCGCTGTCGTACAACTTCCCGGAGAAGTCGTACTTCCGGCCCGGTGACGAGTCGCCCGGTGTGGTCGACGCCGACGGCATCGGGGTCTCGACGATCATCTGCTACGAGCGTCACTTCCCGGAGCTCGCCCGCACCGCCGCGGTCCAGGGCGCCACCGTGCTCGGCATCCCGATCGCGTCCGGCAACGGGTACAAGCGCGAGACCTTCGACCTCGAGCTCAAGGCGCACGCGGTATTCAACTGCATGTACGTCCTGGCCGGCAATCGGATCGGCGTCGAGGGCCCCAAGGAGTACTTCGGCGGCAGCTCCATCTACGGACCCGACGGCGAGACCGTCGCGACGGCCACCGACAACGGCGAGAACGAGCTGGTCGTCGGCGACATCGACCTCGGCCAACTGCCGGCCAAGCGCGCGTTCGGACGTCCATTTCTGCGCGATCGCCGGTTCGACCTATACAAATGACACCTACGACCCCCGCTTTTCCCGATGTGACACCGATCTGAGGAGAAACCGTGGCCGACGCCGGACTTGTACAAAAGACCCTCCGGGTCCTGCAGACGGTCGCCGCGAGCCCCAACGGAATCGGACTGTCCGGGGTCTCCCGGCTCACCGAGATCCCCAAGGCCACCTGCCACCGCATCCTGCTGGCCCTCGCCGCCGAGGACTGGGTGGTGCTCAACGAGGACACCAAGCGGTTCCACATGTCGCTGTCGGTGTTGCTCATGCTCAGTCCGACGTCGGACCGGGACACGGCGCTCTCCTACGTGAACCGTCTGCTCGGGGCCCTCGCCACCCAGGCGATGGAGACCTGCGGGCTCGACCAGCCGGTCAAGGGCACCAACACCGTGATGGTGCTCGCGCAGACCGCCTCCCCGCACAACATCGGGCTCGGGCGTCGTGCGGTGCCTCGCCTGCAGCCGGCGTGGTCGACCTCCACCGGCAAGGTGTTCCTCTCGTTGCTCGAACCCGAGGCGGTGCGCCAGAACCTGGAGTCCGACCCGCAGTTCCGCGAGTCGCCCCGCGGGGGCGACATCGACGGGTTCCTCTCCGAACTCGCACTGACCGCGGAACGCGGCTTCGCGGCCTCGCGCGACGAACTCGAGCCCGGAGCGGCTTCGGTCGCCTGCCCGGTTCGCGTGAACGGCACTGTGCCATATGCGATCTGGGTGGGCGGCCCGACCTATCGTCTCACCGAGGAACGCGTCCCCGAGATCGCCGAACAACTCATCCACACCGCACACGACATCGAGCGGGTCCTCGCCCGCACCCCACCCGGCACCCAGCTGGGCCCCGCGATGTGACACCCGAGATCCCCCCCATCCCAAGGAGACATCCCATGACAACGACGTCGACCGAACGCTCGGCTCTCTACGAGGCCGGCCTGGCGATGCGCAAGAAGGTCGTCGGCGAGGCCTACGTGGAGAAGGCCCTGTCGACGGCGACCGAGTTCGGCCAGCCCATGCAGGATCTGGTGACCGAGTACTGCTGGGGCGCCGTCTGGACCCGTGAGGGCCTCGACCGCCGAACCCGCAGTCTGCTGAATCTCGTCATGCTGACCGCGCTGAACCGTCAGACCGAGTTCGCCACCCATGTGCGCGGTGCGCGGGCCAACGGCGTGACCGACCAAGAGATCCAGGAGGCCCTCCTGCAGACCGCAATCTACGTCGGAGTCCCGGCCGCGCTGGAGGCATTCCGCAACGCGGAGAAGGTGCTGCGCGAACTCGATGCCGCCGAGCGAGCCGACTGACGACTACGCTCCCGATGAGGGGCGGGCCGCCTGGTACCGGGCGACCTGCCCCTCTTTCGGTGCGCGGTACATCTTCCATACGAGTTTCGGAATCCGCTTGAACGGCAGGGGCTTCGGCCAGTCGCGGGTGCGCATGAGGGCCTCGGTGCCGCCGTCGACGGTGATGATGGAACCGGCCATGAAGTCGGCGGCCGGCGAGAGCATGGTCATCACCCAGGCGGCGAGCTGCTCGGGGGTTCCGAACTCGCGCACCGGGACCGGGAACGACGTCACGGCCTTGGCCTGCGGGCTGTCCAGCTGCGCCTGGAGCAGCGGGGTCATCACCGGGCCGGGGGCGATGACGTTGATCCGGATGCCCTGTCCGGCCCATTCGGGCTTGGTGCCCTGCCAGCGGCACCACTGGGTGACCGCGATCTTCGACGCCGCGTAGGCGACCGGCGCGGTCACGCCACGTCGGCGCAGGATCTGCCTCGTGGCGCGCTCGGTGTCGCCGTTGATCAGCCGGCGCACCGCGCCGCTCGGTACCATCGGCGTGACGGTCGTCGAATTCGAACCGAAGACAACCACTTTCGCTTTGTCCGCAGCGGCGAGAGCCGGGCGCCAGGCGGTCAGCAGCTCGGTGACACCGAGGACGTTGACCTCGGTGATCATCCGCTCACGTCCCCGGGCCGGGCCCATGCCGGCCGCGAGGACGGCGCCGTCGAGCCTGCCGCCGGCCCTCGCGAGCACCTCGGCGGCGGCCGTCGCGCGACCCGCGGGCGTCGAGAGGTCGGCGACCACCTCGGCGTCCTTCAGGTCCACGCCGATCACCGTGTGCCCCTCCTTGCGCAGGGAGTCGGCAACCGCCGCCCCCATTCCCGACGCCGATCCGGTCACCGCGTACGTACCGCCCCCAGTGGTCATCCCAGTCCTCTCTTGTACGTCTGGTCGTTCTTCTCGTCACGCTCACCGGCGGCGTGCCGGCTCTGCGTCCGTTCGTAGGCGTCGTTGAACGCCCGCAATTCGTGGAGCAGCGCCTCGGGGCTGCCGGGTGCGAGGTCGGCGAAGACCTGTTCGAGCTGCCGGGCCCGCAGCAGTCCGTCGCGCTTGAATGCCTCGAGGCCCTTCGCGGTGGGCCGGATCTGCTTGGACAGCGAGCCCTCCACGTCGAACCGCTCGACGTAGCCATGTTTGATCGCGGCGTTGACCTGGCGGTTGACCGTGGACTGTTCGAGTTCGAGGGCCTCGGTCAGTTCCCGGAGCGTGCGCGGCCGCCCGTCCGACAGCACCCAGAGGATGGCGAATGCCGATTTCTCCAGTCCGGCCGACGGATGGACCAGTGCCCGGCGCCGGGCCATGCGCAGCAATTCCGCTGCCAGATCCCGGTGCACCGGCGTCTGCCACGGCGCGTGGTCCTCGGACATGTCTCCTCCATCACATTCGACCAGGACAATCTACTGTCCGCTTTGGCTATGTAGGTTACATATGTATGCTGCATACCTCGAAGGAGGTCTCAATTCATGAGCCATGCACAGGGGCAGGCGCCCCAACCGGCGGCCGTCGCCGACAAGAACGTGCCGGCGGGAGCCATCGGCAGCGTCGTGGCACTGTGCTTCGGCGGTCTCGTCGCCGCGCTGATGCAGACACTGATCATCCCGATCCAGCCCGACCTGCCGCGCCTTCTGGGCACGTCGATCGGCAACGCGTCGTGGGTCATCACCGCCACCCTGCTCGCCGCCGCGGTGGCCATGCCGATCGCGGGTCGTCTCGGCGACATGTTCGGCAAGCAGCGCGTCCTGGTGGGCAGCGCGGTCCTGCTGACCGCCGGTTCGCTGCTGTGCGCGCTGGGCGACACCCTCGTCCCGCTGATCATCGGTCGCGCCGTACAGGGCCTGGCCATGGGGTTCATCCCGGTCGGCATGAGCCTCATCCGTGAGGTCACCCCGCCCAAGATCACGTCGATGGCGGTCGCGGCGATGTCGGCCACCCTGGGTGTGGGCGGCGCCATCGGCCTGCCCCTGTCGGCGTGGATCGTCCAGACCTGGGACTGGCACGCGTTGTTCTGGGTGGCAACCGGTCTCGGTTTCGTCATCATCGCCGCGCTACTGCTCCTCGTCCCGCGCGTCAACAACGCCTCGGGCGGACGCCTCGACGTCCCCGGCGCCGTCTTGATGGCGATCGGACTCTCGGCGTTCCTGATCGCGGTGTCGAAGGCCAACGACTGGGGCTGGACGTCGGGAACCACCCTCGGACTGGGACTCGGCGGCATCGCCGTGCTCATCGCGTTCGGCGTGTTCGAACTCCGGCAGAACGACCCGCTCGTCGACCTGCGCACCACCGCGCGTCCCGCCGTCCTGCTGACGAACATCGCCGCCGCCGCGATCGGTTTCGGCATGATGGCGCAGTCGATCATCCTGCCGATGCTGCTGCGCATGCCCGAGGCCACCGGATACGGGCTCGGACAGACGCTGCTGGCGGCCGGTCTCTGGCTGGCGCCCGGCGGTCTGATGATGATGATCTTCGCCCCGATCTCGGGCCTGCTCATCAACAAGATCGGCGCCAAGTACACCCTCGCCATCGGCGCCACGATCCTCGGCGTCGGTTACCTGTTCGCGTTCCTTCTCATGGACGCCGCATGGAAGCTGATGCTGGCGTCGATCATCTGCGCCATCGGCGTGGGCATCGGATACGCCGCCATGCCGACGCTGATCATGGGGTCGGTGCCGATCACGGAAGCGGGCGCGGCCGTCGGCCTCAACGGTCTGATGCGCTCGCTCGGCACCACCGTGGCCTCCGCGGTGATGGCCGCGATCCTGGCGAGCTCGACCCTGTCGCTGGGCGGTGCCGAGATCCCCGCCGAATCGACCTTCACCTGGTGCTTCCTGGTGGCCGCGGCCGCCGCCTTCATCGGCGTGGCGATCACCCTGCTGATCCCGAGCAAGGGCAAGTCCTCGGACCTCGTCGTCGCGGAGCCCGTCAAGGCGCGTCAGCACTGACGCACCGCTTCGCGCACGACACGTGGCCCGGCAATCATCGACTGCCGGGCCACGTCGTTTCCGCCGGTTCGGCATCGGTACCGGGTCACGGGCTGCTGCGGCGCAGCGTCACGCGGTAGGTGTAGTGCTCGGGCAGGAAGTGACTCACCGCGAGCTCGACGGCACGGCCCCGCGAGTCGGTGTACAGGCGGTCGACACGCAGCACCGCGTGCCCGACATCGCAGCCGAGGCGCGCGGCCGTCTCGGCGTCGGCGGTGGTGGCCGTGATCGATTGCGCGCACTCGTCGATCGGATACTGCAGGTGGGGTTCGAGCAGGCCGATCATCGTGTAGGCGCTCGTCGCACCCTGTTGCAGCTCGGGCGCGCCGATGACGAGGCGCGCCACCGGCTCGGGCCAGTAGACGCTCGTGACGACGAACGGCACACCGTCGTGGAAACGCTGGAAGACGATCCGGTACACGACGTCGGTGTCGAGCCGCAATCGTCCCGCCGCCTCGAGATCGACACGGCGCGAAGGGGCTTCGAGCACCTGCATCTCGGTGTCGGCCGAGAGGTTCATCAGGTCCTCGATCGAGCCGAGCTGACGCAGGTACTGCCCGACGTTCTCGGTCGCGAAGGTCCCACGCCCCGGCACCCGGTACACCGAGCCCTCGGTGACGAGCTCGAGGAAGGCGCGGCGCACGGTCTGACGGCTCAGCCCGTATTCCTGCGACAGTTCGGATTCGGTGGGCAGCCGGACCCCGCCCTTGTAGCGCCCCTGCGCGATGTGCGAGCGCAGTTCCGCGGCCAGCACCTTGTACGCCGGCTCGGACTGCCCGGCCCCACTCATCGCCAGTCCCCTCGTGTCTTCGCCCGTCGGATCCCCGTCAGATCCCTCCGCGCGCGACCAGCTGCGAGGCGATCACGTTGCGCTGGATCTCGTTGGTGCCCTCGCCCACGATCATCAGCGGCGCATCGCGGAAGTAGCGCTCCACGTCGAACTCGGTGGAGTAACCGTATCCGCCGTGGATGCGGACCGCGTTGAGGGCGATCTCCATCGCGACCTCGGAGGCATACAGCTTGGCCATGCCGGCCTCCATGTCACACCGATCACCCTTGTCGTACTGCTCGGCCGCGTACCAGGTGAGCTGGCGGGCCGCCGTCAACTTGGTGGCCATGTCGGCGAGGTAGTTGCCGATCGACTGGTGCTTCCAGATCGGCCGGCCGAAGGATTCGCGCTGCTGCGCGTAGGCGAGCGAGTCCTCGAGAGCGGCGGTGGCGACGCCGAGGGCGCGGCAGGCGACCTGGATGCGCCCGGTCTCCAGGCCCTTCATCATCTGGCCGAATCCCTTGCCCGGCACCCCGCCGAGGATCGCCGTCTTCGGTGCGCGGTAGCCGTCGAAAGCCAGTTCGCAGCTCTCCACACCCTTGTAACCGAGTTTGGGAAGGTCTCGTGAAACAGTCAGACCGGGACCGTGTTCGGCCAGCACGATCGAGATGCCCCGGTGTCGGGGCTCGGCATCGGGGTCGGTCTTGCAGAGCAGCGCGATCAACCCGGAGCGTCGGGCGTTGCTGATCCACATCTTGGCGCCGTTGATGACGAGCTCGTCGCCGTCCTCCTTCGCCACGGTCGTCATCGCCTGCAGGTCCGAGCCGCCGCCCGGTTCGGTCAGCGCCATGGTCGCCCGCAGTTCACCGGTGGCCATCCGCGGCAGGTACGCCTGCTTCTGTTCCTCGGTGCCGAACAGGGCGAGCAGCTTGGCGACTACGGTGTGCCCGCCCATCGCCCCGGCCAGGCTCATCCAGCCGCGCGCGAGCTCCTGCGTGACCCGTGCGTAGCAGGGCATCGACACCGGCGAGCCGCCGTACTCCTCGGGAACCGCCAGGCCGAAGATCCCGATCTGCTTCATCTGCTCGATCCACTTCTCGGGGTATTCGTTGGCATGCTCCACCTCCTGCACCGCCGGCTTGACCTCGCGGTCGATGAACGACCGGACGGTCTCGACGAGGAATGCTTCTTCGGCTGACAGCGTGCTCATGGACTGGTCCCACCTGACGGTTCGGAGATGGCGATATGTACGGCCATTTTGTTGCCGAGGCATAGCCAAGTCAACCCTTCACAAGCTCCGGGATGGTCTGCTAGAACCGGGAGGACGTTTATTTGGCCGCACATTTGTCGGACCCGTGGGGCCGAGGAGATCACCGGGAGAGATGGTGCAGAGAAGACGAGGCGTACTGGTGGCGCCTGCCTCAGACGACCGCAAGGCCCGCAAGGCGCTGACCTCCATCGCCGACGAGGTCGTCCTCGACCTCGAGGATGCGGTGACACCGGAGAACAAGGACTCCGCCCGTGCCGCGGCCGGCGAGCTGGTCGCGGAGTTCGGCGCAGACCGCGCCGTCTCCCTGCGTATCAACGCCATCGGCACCCCTTGGGCACAAGCGGATCTCGCAGCATGTGCGACGATGACGAACCTGACCTCGGTGGTCCTGCCCAAGGCCGACAGCCCGGGCGATCTCCGGGAGGCCGACCGGCGACTCGGCGACTCACCGGTCCGGCTGCAGGCGCTACTCGAGACGCCCCGGGGAATCCGCGACGCCGCTGAGATATGCACTGCGACAGACCGTCTCGATGCCGTCCTCATCGGGTACGCCGATCTCGGCGCGGCGCTCGGCCGCGCCCCGGGACTGCCGATGCAGACCTGGCACGTCATCCAGGACTCGGTCCTGCTGGCCGCGCGGGCCGCGGGTGTCGACGTGATCGACGGACCGCACCTGACCATCGCCGACGACGAGGCATTCCGGTCGGCGAAGCGCTGGGTACGCGACCTCGGTTTCGACGGCACCTGGGTGATCCATCCGGCCCAATTGACCTCGGCCATCGAGATCTTCACCCCCGATCCCGACGCGATCGAGGACGCCAGGCGGGTGCTCACGGCACTGGAGCAGGCCGCAGCCGCCGGCGCGGGCGCCGCCGAACTCGACGGCCGGATGCTCGACGAGGCCCTGGCCGTCTCGGCACGCAAGACCCTCGCGAAGGCCGGCGTCGATGGATGACGTGATCGCCGTCGGCGGACCGTACTTCGACGAGTTGCGGCACGGACAGGTCTTCGACGACGCGCCGTCGATGACGTTGACCTCGGGCCTCGCCGCGCATCATCAGGCGATTATCGGCGACCGCCTGCGGCTCTCGCTCGACGCGCATCTGTCGCGGCGGGTCCTCGGCGAGGGCGTGCTGGCCCATCCTGGGCTGGTCACCGACGTCGCGATCGGTCAGTCGACGCTGGCGACCCACCACGTGAAGGCGAATCTCTTCTACCGCGGCCTGCGGTTCCTGAGCCATCCGAGGATCGGCGACACGCTCGCCACGGTGACCGAGGTAGTCGGGCTTCGGGAGAACAGCCCCAAGCCGGGCCGGGCGCCCACCGGTCTCGCGGCGCTGCACATGGTCACCACCGACCAGGACGGCAACACCGTCCTCGATTTCTACCGGTGCGCGATGCTGCCCTTGAGCCCCGACGCCGATCCGGGACGAACGGTGCACTCGGATGATCTGAGCACCATCGGCCCCGAGGGCGACGCCGAGCACGAACTCCCCGACTGGGATCTGCAGGCGTTCCGCGAATCGGTTCGCGGCCGGCACTTCTCGACCGACCTCGCGGGCACGGTGTTCCGGTCGAGCGCGGATGTCGTCTCGAGCGCACCCGAACTCGCACGGTTGTCACTGAACATCGCCGCCACCCATCACGACGAGCGGGTGGCCGGCAAGGCCGCCGGCGGCCGCCTGGTGTACGGCGGGCACACGATCGGACTCGCGCTGGCGCAGGCGAACCGGGCGCTGCCGAACCTCGTCACCGTGCTCGGCTGGGACTCCTGCGACCACACCGGACCGGTTCACGAAGGCGACACCCTGAGCTCGGAGATCACCGTGGAGTCCGCCACCCCGCTCGGGTCCGGCGGCGGTGTGCTCAAGCTGCGGTCGAAGGTCGTCGCACACGGCGACGCCGAGGACCGCGAGGTCCTCGACTGGCGCTTCGACGTCCTGATGGCCTGACCCCAGAATCGTTCCCCCGAGAGGTTTTCCATGAGCAGCACCAACCCGCGCCCACTCGAGGGCCTGCGCGTCGTCGAGGTGTCGAGCTTCGTGGCGTCGCCGCTGTGCGGTCTGACGCTGTCCCAGCTCGGCGCCGAGGTCATCCGCGTCGACCCGGTCGGCGGCGCCGCCGACACCAACCGGTGGCCGGTGACCGCCGACGGCACGTCGATCTACTGGACCGGACTCAACCGCGGTAAGAAGTCGGTGACCGCGAACCTCCGGGAACCCGAGGGCCGGCGACTCGTCCGGGACCTGGTGACCGAGAGCGGGCCCGGCGGCGGCATCCTGGTCACCAACGCCGGTGGGCGCGAGTGGATGAGCCACGCGACGTTGTCGGCGAAGCGCCCCGACGTCATCACCCTGGAACTGCTCGGACGTACCGACGGCACGCCGGGCGTCGACTACACCGTCAACGCGGCACTGGGTTTCCCGGCCATCACCGGCCCCACCGACTACGCGGGCGTCGTCAACCACGTGTTGCCCGCCTGGGATGTGGCGTGCGGCCTGTACGCCGCGCTCGCCATCACCGCTGCGGTCCGGCGTCGCGACCGGACCGGCAAGGGCGCGCAGATCACCCTGCCGCTCGAGGACACCGCGCTCGCGATCGCCGGGACCCTCGGCTACCTCACCGAACCGCAACTGGGCTCGGGCAGCCGCCCGGCGACCGGCAATGATGTGTACGGCACGTACGGAACGGATTTCGTGACCGCGGACGGCGACCGGTTCATGATCGTGGCCCTGACGCCGCGGCACTGGCGGGATCTGGTCGCGATGACCGGGACCGCCGACGCCGTCGCTGCCGTGGAGAAGGCATTGGGCGCGGACTTCACCAAGGAAGCCGACCGGTTCACCCATCGTGGCGTGGTCACACCGCTGTTCGCCTCATGGTTCGAGCGGCACACCACCGCCCAGGTCGAGCAGGCGCTGGCGAAGTGCTCGGTGCTGTCCGGGCGGTACCGGACGTTCGACGAGGTCGTCGAATCCGGCGTGCTGGAGCGCAATCCGCTGTTCGCCGAGCTGGATCAACCCGGGCTCGGCAAATACCTCGCGGCCGGCCTGCCCGCGTCGTTCGACGGCGAGCACTACTTCACCGGCCCCGCCCCGGAACTCGGCTCGTCGACCGGATTCTAGCCGAACCCGAGCACCCGCGAAATCGCACTCTCGCAACAGAATCGCGACTCGAAAGTCGCGATTCTGTTGCGAACTGGTGATTTTGGATGCGGCCGGGTGTCACCGATGCGCGAGGTAGTCCGGCCGCGGCGGGGTGCCGCCGAACGGCTCCTGCAGTGCATTGGATTTCGCGTTGAACACCACGAACAGGTTGCTGCGCGGGTACGGCGTGATGTTGCCGCCCGACGCGTGCAGGCAATTCGAGTCGAAGTACAGCGCCGATCCGGCCGGCCCGGTGATGGTGTCGATCCCGAGCTCGTCGGCGAGCGCTGCGACGTCCTCCTCCTCCGGCGTGCCGAACGGCGGACGGTAGGAGGTCAACGACTCGCGATGGTAGTCACCGGGCGTCTCCCCGACACAGCTGACGAAGCGGCGGTGCGAGCCGGGGATGATCATCAGCGGCCCGTTGATCGACAGGTTCGGTGTGAGCGCCAGCGACACGCTCAATGCCCGCGGGGCGGGCATACCGTCCTCGGCGTGCCAGGTCTCGAAGTCGGAGTGCCAGTAGAACGGGCCTCCGGAGAACCCCGGCTTGAGGTTGATCCGGCTCTGGTGGATGGTGACCTCGTCGTCGAGAATCTGTTCGGCCGCACCGCGAATCGATTCGCGGTCGACGATCTCGGCGATGACGTCGCTGAGCCGGTGCACCGCGAATAGCGACCGCACGTCGCCGTTCGAGGGCTCGCGGATCACCCGGTCGTCCTCCCCGAGACGGTCGGTGATCGCCGTGACCTCGTTCAGGCACGCCTCGATGTCCTCGGGGGACAAGACCTTTCGATCGGTGTGGTAGCCGCGGTCGGCGTACTGGCGCAGTTCGGGCGGCGAGAGCGGTCCCGGGCTGTTCATGCTGCCCCACACCGTGTTGTGCGGGCGCGGTTCGATCTGACCGCGATGCGGCAGGCGGGTTCGATAGACGTCGACACCCGAGGGGGTTGCGGCGTCGGCACCCGAGACACGGGTCGTGGTGTCGGCGACCTGGTTGTTCTGGCTTGCTGTTTGAGTTACCACGATCTTGCGATCCTTTCCCTCATCCGGCAGGCCGCTTGATAGAAAAGGCGATTACGAAGCGGCAGGCAAATGATTGTGTTGTGCGCGAACGCCGACGCGATGACTTCCGGTGCGCCGGCGCGCGAAATGCGGCCGAACCCGACACGCGTCGATCTGCACGTGCCCGCGGACGGCCGTCTGTGTGCAGACTGCCAGCCGACCGCGGGTCATCGCAACCGTGCAGGTGACAGCGGTCGGGAGAGACGTCAGATCCGTTGAAGGATGACGGTGGCGATCGACGAGGGCTTGCCCGGCGAATTCGCCGAGACCACCCGCACCACCGACATCGAACGGCCTTGATGCACCATATCGCAGGTGAAGGTCGTGATCTCGGAGGCGACACACGGTCGGACGTAGGCGATGTCGACACTGGTCGTCCGGAACCCTCCACCCGCCTCGATCGCGGTCATGGCGGCGAGTTCCGAGGCACAGACCAGGATTCCGCCGTGGACGCTACCCATGCCGTTGGCGGACAAGGGCGTTGGCGGCATGGTGAATACATCCGGCGCGGTGGCCACGAGCCCCAACTGTTCACGCACGGGACCCTCGGGTGCTGCCAGTAGATCGGGGGTGGCGTGGTCGCCGGGAGATCCGGGTGCGGAGACGAGGTGGGACCGCTGGATCATCGTCGCGATCGTCGCGCCCGACGCGTCGGTGACCATCCCCCTGCTCATGGCGCCGCCGTCGTAGCGGGCCACGAGTTCGCCGGTGAGCTCGAGCGCCGAACCGTCCAACGGCGGGTCGGCGATGAAATCGACGCGGATGCCGAGGGACACCGGCCACTGCCCATCCGGGCTCCCGGCGTCGACGAGATACCCGGTCACGTCGTCGAGGGCGACCCCGAGTGCGCCGCGCGTGACGCCCGCGTCGGGATCGGCGAGCCACGGACCGGTCTGCATGCGGCCGGCGCCGCGCTCGGCGGTGATCGCCATGTCGCCGACGCGCAACATGATCTCGGGACCACCGATGAAGAAGACAGACGTCGTGGGCATGAAGACGAACCCAACCCGTCTGCCTAGGCCCGGGACCGGGTTCGCGCGTACTCGAGGATCACCTCGACGGCGCGCGCCGCGCTCTGGCACGCGCCTTCCATCGTGGTGGTCCAGTCGGTGCGGGTCCAGTCGCCGGCCAGGGCCAGATTGTCGATGGCGGTGCGCTGGTCTGGGCGGATGCCTGCGGTGCCGGGCCGTTGGGCGAACGTCGATTTCGGCATCCGCACGACGTGGCTGTGGACCACCTGCGCGTCGGCGGCGCTCGGGTAGTACCTGCGCAGCATGTCCATCTGGATGTCGGTGATCTCGGCGTTGGACTTCCCGATGAGTTCGTAGGCGGCCGAGACGGTCGTCGAGTAGAACCAGTTGTCCCTGGGTTCGCGACCGTGCATGCGCTGGCGGTCCCACACCTGTTCGAGTACACCCTCCCCGCCGTAGAGGATCTCGCCCCAGTCGGTCATCCCGATCGGCCGGTCGAGGTAGAGGTTGACGCTGACGATCGGCACCGGGGTGAGGTTCTCGACGGCCTCGTAGATCTTCTCGTGACCGGGTACCCGGTCGAGCAGGCCCTTCACGTTCCACACCGGAACGGCGCAGATGACCGCGTCGGCCTCGACCTTCTGCCCATCGGACAGGGTGACCCCGGTGACCCGGGCGTCGGCGACGTCGATCGACGACACGACCGCGCGGTGGCGGACGTCGACACCGGCATCGGCGAACCTCTTCTCCGCGCCCGCGATGAACAGGGTGTCGAGGTCGACGGTGGGAAACCCGATGGAGATCGGGGTACGCGTCGCGAGCGCTCGGCGTGCGCCGGTGACGAGCAGGTCGGCGGGTACCTTGGCGGACGATATCTCGGTCTTGTCGCCGGTGAGGCCGATGACGATGCCGTCCCACAATGCCTTCCGCGCCGACGCCGGCATGCCGATGCGGCGGAACCATTCGTCGGCGGTGACCTTGTCGAGCCACTCGGGCTGCCGGAAGGCCTGGCGGATGAGCTTCGCCTGGGCACGCGCGGTCCGGAGTCGGTCGAGGCCGGTTACGCCGGGAAGGTCACCGAGCGCTGCACGCAGGCCGGACAGTCCTCCGAACGCCGACTTCCGGGTGGCACCACCCGGCATGCGGATGGTCATGTGCCCCGGGAACTCGACGTGCCGGCGGGTACGGACGCTGTCGAGGTAGCGCATCAGGTCGGTGTAGCCGCTGGCGAAGACGTGCTGCCCGTTGTCCGGGACGTCGTCGACGACGGCCAACGGCATCGAGATGGTGCGTCCGCCGAGCGATCCGCGGCGCTCGAGCAGCGTCACCCGCTGGCCCGCCTCGGAAAGCCAGACCGCCGATGCCAATCCGGCCAGACCCCCACCCACGACCACGCAATGCATGCGCATGAGCGTAGCCGCCGGAAGTGCACGATGTGAGACAGATTGCAATGATGGTCTCACCAGGCGAGACACGTGGCCGGGTTCAGTCCGTCATCTTGACGTCTTTCGCGGCGCCGAGTGCCGCCAGCGCCTGCAGGACCACGAAGAGGGCGAGGACGGCCATCGCCGTGGTCCAGGACCCGGAGAGGTCGTGCACGCCGCCGATGAGGATCGGACCGGCCGCCGCGGCCAGGTAGCCGACCGACTGGGCCATCCCGGACACCTGCCCGGTCTGTTCCGGGCTCGAGCTCCGCAGCACCATGAACAGCAGGGACAGGCTGATGCCGGCGCCGGGGCCCACCATCACGCACGCCGCCCAGAAGCCGGGCCAGAAGTCGGTGGCGAGGAGTCCGGCGAAGCCGAGCGCCGACACACCGAGCGTCACGAAGGTGACCGCGCGCTGGTCGGCGAAGCGGCCGGCGAACACCGGCGCGACGAACGACGCGACCAGCCCGAGCAACTGCGCGGCCGCGACGACCGCACCGGCCCCTGCCCGGGACATCCCGTCGTCGACGAGGTACTGCGGCAGCCACGCCACCAGCGTGTAGAAGATCAGTGATTGCGTGCCCATGAACACGGTGATGGCCCAGGCGATCGGGTTGCGCAGCAACGAGGTCGCCGCCGCGGCCGGGCCGACGCGGTGCGCATGGGACAGTTGCGGCAGCCAGACGAGCACGGCCACGATCGCGAGGAGCGCCCAGGAGGCCAGCGCCATTCGCCAGTTGCCGCCCAGCGCATCATCGATGGGCACGATGACGCCCGACGCCACCACCGCGCCGGCGGACAAGGTGACCGAGTAGAGGCCGGTCATCAGCCCGGATCGGTGTGCGAAATCCCGCTTGATCAGTGCGGGAAGAACGACGTTGCAGATGCCGATCGCGGCGCCGATGACCGCGGAGCCGACGAACAACGCCACCGACGACGCCAGGAGCCGGACGAGAAAGCCGACGATCAGCACCAGGAGCGCCCCGAAGATCGTCCGCTCGATGCCGAACCGGTTGGCGAGACGGGGTGCGACGGGCGCCGATATCCCGAAGAAGAGCACCGGGAGCGCCGTCAGCAGACCGGCGACCGCGCTGCTGAATCCGAGGTCGTCGGAGATGGCCCCGACCAACGGACCGACCGACACCACGGCCGGACGGAGATTCGCCGCGACCAGCATGACGCCGACGGCGGTGAGGACGACGGCTGCGGTGGAGCGCGGGCTCGACTCCTCGGTCAGCGCGATACGCGGGGTGCTCACGGGCGGCGCACCGAGACGGGGGCGCTCCGAATCATCGTCTCAGACATCGTTTCTGAACCTAACACTCATCATCCGGTAGCGCCGCCCGACAGAGGTACGGTGAGAACCCCGCCAGAGCCGCATCATCGGTGTTTCAATGAGCCATGGGGAACGGGCTGGTCAAGAAGGTCCTGCAAGGCGTGGGTTCGATCATGATCGCCGCCGGCGTCGTGGCAGGGTTCGCGCTCCCCGCCCCTGCCGACGCCGCTCCGGGACCGGGCTCACCACTGCCTTCCGCGGACCCGTTCTACGCCTGGGACGGATCGCTGCGCGGGGTGGCCCCGGGGACCGTTCTCCGCACACGCCCCATGACCTTCCGGACACCGGATCAACCCACGCCGATCACCGGCACCCAGGTCCTCTACCGCACCACCGATCAGTTCGGCGAGGCACGCGCAACGGTTGCGACCGTGCTGCGTCCGCTGGTGCCCGGCCCGCCGAGGCTCGTCTCGTATCACATGGCCTACGACGCGCTGGGCGCCCAGTGCGACCCGTCCTACACCCTGTCGGGCGGCTACACGAACGGCACCGCAACCACAGAGCAGGGCGTCATCGCGGGTTACCTCGCGGCCGGCTACACCGACGTCGTCCCCGACTACGAGGGCGAGGACCTGCAGTGGACGATCGGACGACAGTCGGGGTACGCCGCACTCGACGGTGTACGTGCGGCACAGTCATTCCTCCGCCTGCCGACGTCGACGCCGGTGGGTCTGGTCGGTTACTCGGGCGGGTCCATCCCGACACAGTGGGTGCGGAGATCGCCCCGAGATACGCACCCGAACTCAACATCGTCGGCGCCGCAGCCGGCGGACTGCCGGTCGATCTCGCCCACAATCTTCCCTACATCAACGGCAGTCCCAAGTGGGCCGGCGTCATCCCGGCACTGGTGGTCGCCTATCAACGCACCTACCGACTCGACACCGCGGAGTTCCTCTCGTCGCTCGGCGAGAGGGTGACGAAAGCAGTGGACAAGCAATGTATCTCGCAGTTCGCGAACAACTATCCGGGACTCACGAGTGCGGCGATGGTGTCTCCGCCGTACACGGGCTTGTTGGACGTCCCGGGCGTGGTGCGGGCGATCAACGACAACATCATGGGTCGCCAGGGGACCCCGAGCACCAGGATGTTCCTCGCCGTGGGCAAGAAGAACGCCATCGGAGACACCCTGATGATCACCGGTGACGTCATCGCCCTGGCGAATGAATACTGTTCCCGCGGTGTCGATGTCACCTATCACCAACTCAACGGTTACGCCCACCGAGAGGCGTTTCTTCCGTTCATACCGTTGGCCGTGGCCTACCTGACCGAAAGGTTCGCCGGCCTCCCGACGAGGAGCAACTGCGGTTCACTTCCGCGTGGAAACAGTCTGGCCCCGCTACCGGTTCCCTGAATCCCACCGGCGCTCCCGAACCTCCGGGCACAGCGAGCACCGACCCGGAAATGCACTGTGGCCCTTCACGAGGTTTCGTGAAGGGCCACAGTGGAAATTGTGTTCGGCGGTGTCCTACTCTCCCACACTGGTTAAGGTGCAGTACCATCGGCGCTGGAGGGCTTAGCTTCCGGGTTCGGAATGGGGCCGGGCGTTTCCCCTCCGCTATGGCCGCCG